>NZ_LGDD01000326.1 GCF_001279695.1 Streptomyces sp. WM6378 | reverse complement strand
GGCCTGTTCATAGGCCCTGAGCCCACCCCCTTGCGCATACCGCATACCACCGGCATAGCGCGGAACACCGCCGACGTCACGCCGACAACCCATCGGAAAAGTCAGTAGGAGTCGTTAACACGGTCGCTGCCGCCGGGCACGCGAAGGCAGCACTGGGGCACGAACGCGCAGAATGGCACCTGCCGGACACGACCCTTGTCGGTGACGCCCTCGGCGTCCTGGCCACGGACGCCATCCACATCCTCGGGGGCCCCGACCGCAGCCGCATCAAGAACTGCCAAGGCCCCGGATGCGCGGGGCTCTATCTCGACACCAGCCGCGGAGCCAACCGCCGTTGGTGCTCCATGAATACCTGCGGCAACAGGGTCAAGAAGTCACGGCTCGCCGCGAGCTGACCCGACAGCGCCGCGATCAGACCCGTCAACAACGTCATGACCCGCAACAGCTCGGGCGTGTATCAAAAGCGCCGACGAGCCGGACAGGGTGATGTCCAAGCCCGGCCTGTCCGTTGACCGCTAAAGGTCGAGCTGGCGTGTCGTGTGCGTGGGTGTGTAGCCGAGACTGTCGTTGATGTGTCTCATGTGCGTGTTGCTGTCGGCGGTGTCGGTCAGGAGGCCGCCGGGGTCCGGATAGTGCCCATGGGCCTGTCGGATCGACTCGGCTTTCATCCACCGGCCGAGGCCGTGTCCACGGTGCTCGGGCAGCACGCCGGTGCCGTAGTGCTAGCCATCGCCTGTGCCGTTGCCGGGAATGACGAGTTCCGTGAATCCGGCGATCGAGCTGTTGGAGGTGTCGACAGCGACGACGGTGTGCAGCTGGTCACCGCGTCGTTCGACGGCCTGGGCCGTGGCCCGGGCCCGTTCCACGTCCCAGGCCACGGTGCCGTAGTCGGTGTCTTCCATGGGCATGTCGTCCATGGCGCGGCGTGAGGCGGCAAACGTTGGGGCGAGATCGTCGAGTCTCCCGGCCGGCTGCTGAATGCAGGCCAGAACATAGGAGGCATTGCCGAATGCCCCTTTGCTCGACGGTCACATCATTCGGCAGACCGACTGCACGTACGACGCGATGGCGTCCAACTTCAGCGTGTGAAGACAGAGTCAGTCGTATCCGTGGTGAGCTCGGTGGCATCTCAGGCCACTTGTGCGGTGGCCGCGAGGACCAGCTCGCGCAGGGTGACGCGCTGCGGCTGCTGGTACGCGTAGCCGATGGCCGTCGCCACGTCTTCGGGGGCGAGCACCTCGATGGAGTCCTTGAAGGCCTGGTAGTCGGCCTTCACCGCCTCGTCGGTGGTGTGCGAGAGCAGTTCGGTCTCGACGGCCCCCGGGGCGACGGTGACGACGCGGACCCCGTGGCCGGCGACCTCTTCGCGGAGGCTCTCGGAGATGCCGTGCACGGCGAACTTGCTGCCGCTGTACACCGTGTGGTTGGCATAGGTCCTGCGGCCCGCGACCGAACTGACGTTGATCACCGTGCCCCGCCCGCGCGCGATCATCCCGGGCAGGACCACCCGTATCCCGTTCAGCAGCCCCCGCACATTGACGTCGAACATCCGCTCCCACTCGTCGGCCGACTGCCTGGCCACCTCGCCCAGCAGCATCACGCCCGCATTGTTCACGATCAGGTCGGCGGGGCCGTACAGCGCCTCGGCCTCCGCCAAGGCGGCGGCCATCCCCTTGGCGTCGGTCACGTCGACAGAGCGGGCGAGGGTGTCGGGGAGGCCGAGCGCCTCGATCCGCTCGACCCTGCGGGCCAGCAGGAGAAGGGGATGGCCGAGCGCGGATAGAGTCCGGGCGGTGGCGGCGCCAATTCCCGAGCTGGCTCCGGTGATGACAACCAGGGGCTTGGCAGCGGCGTTCAAGTCGGCGTTCACAGTCGCGTTCATGTCGGTGTTCATGTCCCCATCCTTGATCGTCCAGTGGACCCCGAACAACAGCCGGTCGCGCAACGGTCGATAACCTGACAGTTATGGAACGCCGCGACGTCGAGATCTTCCTGGCCCTCACCGAGGAGCTGCACTTCGGCCGCACCGCACAACGCCTGCACGTATCGCAGGCCCGGGTCAGCCAGACCATCAAGCAACTGGAGCGACGTATAGGCGCGGCGCTCTTTGAACGGACCAGCAGGCGCGTGGAGTTGACGTCGATCGGGCGCCGCCTCGCGGACGACATACGCCCCGGCTACGAGCTGATCAGGGACGGCGTCCAGCGGGCAGTTGCCGCGGGACGCGGTCTGGGCGAGCCGCTGCGCGTCGGGTTCAGCAGTCCGCTCGCCGGTGAGCTCGTGCTGTTCGCCGCCTCCGCATACCGCGAGCGGTACCCGACGGCCGGTGACGTCCTACTGCACGAGACCCCGCTCTGCGACCCTTTCGGCCTGCTGCGCTCGGGCGAACTCGACCTGCTGCTCGCCCAGTTCCCCGTCGTCGAACCCGATCTGGCCACCGGCCCCGTACTGATCTCCGATACCCGCGTGCTGGCCGTCTCCACCCGGCACCCCTTCGCGAAGAGGCCCTCTGTCCGGGTCGACGACCTCGCCGGGGACAAGGTGCTCAGTCTCTCGGGGCCCGTACCGGACTACTGGCTCGACCATCTCCTGCCGCCCACGACTCCGGAGGGCCGTCCCATCGAGCGCGGTGAGCGGGCGGCGACCCGGCAGGAGCTCCTCGCCCTGGTCGGAGCCGGGCGAGGAGTACATCCGACCGCCGCGCACGAGGTCAGGTACTACGCCCGGCCCAATATCGCCTACGTCCCTTTCGACGACGCTCCCCCGCTGGAGTACGGCCTGGTGTGGCAGGCCGCAGCGGACACGCACCGCATCCGCGCCTTCGCCGAGACAGCGGTGGAGACGGTACGGCGACAAGGCGGTCCGGGGGACGTCTGCGCGGAGTGCCGCTGATCCAGCCCAGGTTCAGACGCGGCTCTGAGCACCGGCCCCTGGCGGGACCACCCGCGGCCGAGGTTCTGCCCGGTCGCCGCGATGACCCTGGTCAAGGCCGTCTACCGCTACGAGGTGGCCCGCGGCGGCCAGGACCGGCCTGCACGCCCAGTGCAGCAACAGCCCTCGCCCTCCGGCCACCTGCCGAACAGTCCCGGACACGTCCGCGAGCAGCGCCTTCCGTGCGGGACGGCACCGGGCAGCTGGCAGCACCTCCCCGGGGCGGCCAGGCCGCCCCGGCCGCCTGGCCTCTTGCCGCCACGTCGACCGTGCCGAAAGCGGCCGCCACCGCCTCGACGACCAGGTCGTCGATCTCGTCGAACACCAGCGAGTCCCAGAATGATGCCTCGGCCTGCATACCCAGCACCATCACCGCCCACAACCGACCGCAGCAGCGGCCAGCAGACGCCTGAGGGAGCGTCAATTCTGAACGATGAACGACAAGGCGTACGCGGTCTCACGCGAACCCGACTCCTCGCAATCGAACACCAACGTGACGCTCCGCGACGACTCCCCAAGATCTTGTGCCAGAACCGCGCCCGTTATGGCGGAAGCACAGCCCGTTCACAGCGGGCGCCGGATGGTCGGGGCAGATCAGACAGGGGACTTGGTCCAGTCGGCTTCGTGAGTCCTGGGGAACCGTCATGCGCAGGAAGTCGGCGATGTTCTTCCCTTCGACGTCGCGCATCAGGTGCCACTGGTCGTGGTGGAAGTGGCAGTAGCCGCGTGCCGGCAGCTCCGGGCGGGCGCAGAGCGGAACACCGCACCCCCAGCCGTACTCGGGGTGATCACGCGGCATCACGATGACGTCGCCGCGGTAGAGCGGGTCGAATGACGGTGCCGCGGTCAAGGAGGTCAGTACCTCCAGCCGGTCGCCGACGGTCCGCGAGGCGGATCCACCGGTCGGGGGCGGCGGCAGCAGTTGCACCCTGTTCATGCGTCTTCCCCCCCCCCGCCCCCCAGGCCGCGTGCAGGGCGCGGACGAACTCAGGGGAATGCAGGTCCGGATGCCCGTAGACCTCGTCGACCATGCGGGCCGAGGCCCAGTTCCCGACCACCTTGGCCACTATCGCGTCACCGCCGGAGGCGTCCAGGACGTCGTTGGTGATCTGGTGGCGGAACGCCTGGGGCTTGATCCGTCCGGGCAACCCCGCCCGTCGTCCGGCCCGCCGCAGCATCCCGCGGGCCGCATCCGCGCTCCAGGGCTCGCCACGGCGTGGGCCGGCCAGCTGGATCAGGAGCATGCCGTGGCTGGTGGCGTACTGGGCGTACTCCGTCGTCATGTACTGGAAGTAGCTGCTGATTATGGCAGGACTGACGCGGTAGATCTCTCCGCCGGTAATCACCCCGCCGCCCAACTGCCAGTCCGGCTTGATCTTCGCGGCCGCCCGGTGGGGCAGGGCGTGGTGCGCATGTTCCATGTCCAGAGTCCACCCGCGGCCTCCGCCCGGAACTCCGACCGGATGCTCCCACCCGGCGTCACGACCGGTGACGTTCCAGCCCGTACGGCGTGGAGGGGGCCCTCCACAGGAGGTGAGCACCCTGCGGGGCCTGCTCTGCGGGTGTCTTCCCCACCGTCAGCGGGGCGAAGAGCATGAGCAGCGGAGCGTGGCGGAGGTGGGGCGGTGTCGCACAGGTCACCGGACGCGGGGTCCGGCTCGACGGACCGTGCCAGGCCGAGATGCTGGCCGCGATCAGCTCCGATCCCCTTGGTGACCTGGCACTAGGACGAATCTAGGACGGTCGAAGGGCCCGTACCCATAGCGTCGCCGTGGGGCGCTCAGCTGTTCCCGCGCTACGAAAGGAACAGCGATGAAGCGTTCGGTCAAGGCAGCGGTGGTGGCCGCGACGATGGCCGTCGCCGCTGGCACCACTACCGGAGTGGCCCAGGCCGATGGCTGACCGAGGGGTCGGTAGGTCCGCAGCATCTCAGCGCCTGGCGGCCACGCCCAGCCGATTCAGCACGGTCGATCTGAGCCGAAGTACGGTCACGAGCAGCGGGGGACAATGATGAGGTTAAGAAGGCATGGGGCGCCGAAGAGCGCCATGGGAACGCCGCGCCGCGGGGCGCTGGGTCGGCTGGTACCCGTCCTGTTGGGTTCTGCTGTTGCGGCAGCCGGGCTGCTTCCGGTTCTGAGTGCCGCGCCGGCGTCCGCCAGCAGCACTGCCGCAGCATTTCCGACCGACACGTTCACCATCGCGTTCCAGGCCAACACCACCAATCTGTGGGAGTCGGGGGGAACGGCGCCCGGCTCCCTCAACACGGGCCTGGGCATGATGCGCGGCACCAGCCCCAGCACCGCACTCGGAGGGTGCAACGGGAGCGGTGGCGAGACCGCGTTCCAGGCCAACACCACCGACCTGTGGATGATCACCGGGAACGGACACACCGTCAACACGGGCCTGGGCATGATGCGCGGCACCAGCCCCAGCATCAGCAGCGTCTGCCAGGGCCGGGACACCAGCGTCTACTGGACCGCGTTCCAGGCCAACACCACCAATCTGTGGGTCACCGGGAACGGACACACCCTCAACACGGGCCTGGGCATGATGCCCGGGACCAGCCCCAGCGTCGTTGCCCACTACGACAGCGCGGGCCACATCGAGTACGACGTTGCGTTCCAGGCCAACAACGGCGACCTGTGGCGCTACAACTCGGAAACCGGACGGGGCACCGACTTGCACTTGGGCATGATGCGCGGCACCAGCCCCAGCATCTCTTCCACCGGCGGGCCCGACGTCGAGATCGCGTTCCAGGCCAATACCGGCGACCTGTGGATCACGCCGGGTACCACCGTCGGCACCGACCTGCACCTGGGCATGATGCGCGGCACCAGCCCCAGCATTACCAGGAACTACAACAACAAGAGCCATTTCGGTATCGCGTTCCAGGCCAACACCGGCAACTTGTGGATCACGCCGGGTACCACCGCTGGCACCGACCTGCACCTGGGCATGATGCGCGGCACCAGCCCGAGTTACGCGGTCAGCGGTTCGGGGGTGCCTGGGATCGCGTTCCAGGCCAACACCGGCGCCCTGTGGATCACGCAGGACAAGCCGGCCGGCGGTGTCTCCACGGGCCTGGGCATGGCTCCTGGTACCAGTCCCAGCATCATGGCGCAGAGCTTTACCCCGTCTGACGGCGGGACGACCCGGACCACCTCGGGCGAGCCGACCGTCGGCAAGCTCTACTACCACCTCGGGCCCGTGCACTGGAACTGCACCGGCACGGTGATCGGCCCCGACATCGTCGCCACCGCCGGCCACTGCATCTACAACAGCACGAACCACGCCTTCGGCGGGCCGCCCGGGATCTGGGTCAACGCCCCGACCCCCGACAAGTTCGTGCCGAACGACAACTCCAGCGGACCTCATGCCGCCTGGTCGGTTCAGAGCATCGGCTACGTCACCAAGCACTGGCACGACGATCACGCCCCCGATGCCGACTTCGGGGTCTACGTGATCAAGCCGCGCTCAGACGGCGCACACATCGGGAACGTGGCCGGGATCCACAAGTGGAAGACCTCGCAAGGCGTGAACGTGGCCTCAACCCCCACCTACACCATCGGCTACCCGCACGACTACAAGGACCCCCGCGCGTGCAACGCGCCGGCGACCCGGTTCAACGGCGACAACAGCCAGCTGGAGCTCAACTGCACCTTCGCTGACGGAGGCTCCGGCGGCCCGCTCAGCGACAGCACCGGCACGGCGTATGCCAGCATCGGCGGATTCCAGCAGGGCGGCGTCAACCCCTTCCCGTCCTACGGAGTCGTGTGGAACAGCGCATTCGCGGGCTTGGTCGCTTACGCGGAGGGTGGCGGCAACACCGTGGCAGGGGTCGGCTCCGCTGCCCCTGTATCGGTGACCGCCGCCGCGCACTGAGCGTCAGCGACGTGGCCGGGTGAGCTCGTTCACCCGGTCCACAGAGCCTCGGCCCGGAGCTTGAACCGCGTCTGCGGTACAAGCCCCGGGCCCTGTGCTGCGGCTGGGCCCCTGGCCGACGACTGCTGCGGTGCGCCCCCCTACCTTTTTCATAGCCCCGCAACGGGGCGACTTGCGCAGTGCGCAGCCGGTCCGGCCCGCGTTCGGCGTTCCTCCGCGCCGCCTCGGGGGTTGTTGCGCACGGGGCCTGGTAGCAGCCTTCTCCGCCCACGAAGACGATCGCGAGCTGGGTGTAGGGGTCGTCCCAGAGGTATCGGACATTGATGGCGCTGCTGAGACTGAGTGTCCGAGATGGCCCATGAGCGGCTGAGTTGGCCCCTCCGAGCGTTGCAGTTGGCCCGGCTAAAATCGCAGGTCATGGCTGTGACTGCCCCACACAGTCCTTGGGGCTTGAGTTCATGACGTCCCGCACCGACGTGACCAGGCGTTGCAGCATCCGTTCCGCGAGGACTGCCCGGTAGAGGTACTGATCCGGCTCGTCCGGGAAGCGCATGGCCACTTCTGCCTCACCGGTTTCCAGGAAGCTCTCGGCCTGGTTGAGGGTCAGTAGCAGCATCTTCACCTCGTAAGCTGCCCGGCGAGGGTGAACAGGCCGGACACGGCCTGCTGGCAGGCGTCTTCTATCGCTCCGCGTAGAGCGTGGATGTCCGTGTGCGGTTGGCTCTCGTAGGACTGTGGGTCCATGCCCCCTCCCCCCGCTGAGCTCTGCCTTAAGCGTCCTGCGGACCGAGCTCCTCAGCAACCTATGGCCAAAGCCCGCAGCTCAAAGTTGGGGGACGCTGTTGGCTGCGCGTGCAGTCGGTCCTGACCGGGCAGGGGATGCAGTCGACCTTGTTGAAGAACACCCTGGTGTAGGGGGTGATGGAGGGCGGAGTCGACCACTGGCGGGTCACCGTGCCCTGCGGACAGACGACTTCCTGCCGGTCCCAGTCGATGGTGAAGGCGTCGCGGTCGAACACGTTGCCCTTGCGTGACTTGCGGGTGGTCTTCTCCTTGACCGGCCCCACCAGGTCGATCTGGTAGTCACGGGCGGTACTGTCCCGCATCGCGACGGAGGTGTAGCCGCCGTCGACCAGGTGCTCGGCGGGCAACAGGTTCCGTTCCTCCAGGTGGGCATGGGTCGCCGGCAGGGTGGAGACATCGCGGATCGTGGCTGCGGTGGTGGTCACGTCGGTGATGATGTTCACGGTGTCGTCGTCGCAGGTCTCGGTGACGTGCGTCAGGAACCCTTTCCACCGAGTGCTGCCCCGTCGGGCGTATCGGGCGGTCAGGTCGTAGGGCGAGACGATGGCTGCGGAGGAGGACGGCAGGCCAGTCTCCTCGGGAGTGCGCCACCGGACCTTGTCCCGGCTGTCGATCCAGTAGTTCTGCAGGAAGATCTGCCGTAGCGCCTGGAGTTGCGGGCCTTCCCACAGGCGGGGCAGGTAGTGGTGGATGTAGCCCAGCAGCAGGAAGGCGTCATCGCCGACGCTCTTGATACGGGTCTTCGGCCGGGTGGGATTGTTCCCGAGCCGGGCTGCGCGTCCGTAGCGCTTGCCCCAGTCGTCCGTGACCAGCCCCTTGAGTTCCCGCGGGGCCTGACGGGCGAGTTCTCCAAGGCCGCACGCATCGCTTCGGTGACCAGCTCGATCCGAGTCAGGTCCCGTACCGCGGCCAGGACGTGGGTGGAGTCGCTGCGCTGACGTCCCCGTTCCTTGACCAGGCCGGCGGCCCTGATCCGCTCCAGTGCCAGGCTCAGGAGCTGGTCGGCCCGGCCTTCCTCGGCCAGGCGCTCACGGAAGTCCGTCAGGACGCTGTGGTGGAAGCCGGGATCGTCCAGTTCCATGGCTAACGCGTATTTGAAGTCAATGCGACAGCGCACCGCCTCGGCGGCCTGCCGGTCGGACAACTCCAGCAGGAACTGCAGAACGCAGACTGTGGCCAACTGGGCCGGGGACAAGCCTGGCCTGCCGTCCCGCGGGTACCACTCGGCGAAGTCCTCGTCGCTCCACAACCCGTCCAGACGGTCGCGGATACACATAGCGGCGGTGCCATGCGGATTGCTGGCACGGGCAACCCGTGCTGTCAGCTCCGGGATCTCCGAGCCGGAACGAGGGTGGACGCACATCTCGATCATCTCCAGTAGACGGATCCGCCCACCGTCCCACCGTCACCGATGCCATCGCGCGAATCCCAGCAAAGGCGCTACGCCAGGCGCCCGGCGGCGCTACGCCCCCAGCCCCGGACCATTGGCATCTCCTGCCCCACACCTCTCATCAGCACCCGTGGTGGCGTTCGCAGAGGCGTCGGGGACGAGGTGATCCACTCGGCCCGTTTGCACCCACTCTGCACCTCACGGGAGTTGAGCAGGGGAAACAGTCACACCAGGCAGACGGACGCCTGAGTGGCGATCACGTCTTCATGCTGGCAATTCACAAGATCCCCGACAGAGTCAGGCACTGAGCACTTCGCTGAGGGCAGCCCTCTTACGTCATGCTGTCTTCGCCGCGGCTGCCTTGCCATCCAACTTCCGACACAGGGCATCCAGTGCCCGCCGCAGCACATCGGCTTCCGCGAGAGCCTGACAGGCAGGGAGTTCTGCTTCATCCAGTCCTCGGACGGCTCATGGGCCCACGCGGTCTTGTTGAACGCCCACGAGTACAGGCGCGCCGCAATACCCGCGGCTCCGGATAGGTCATGCCAGGACGGCTGCCACGGACGAGGGCGGTTGCGGTGGAGCTCACCGTGCCGGTGCGGGCACGACTGCAGCGGCTGGCGGCGTCGGTGACCGGGCAGGTACTCAAGGTGCTGCGGGCCAGAATCGCGCTCGCGGCGGCGGGCGGACTGGCCAACGGTGCCATCGCGCGGGAGCTGGGGATCTCGGTGAACACGGTGCGCAAGTGGCGGGGGCCGTTCGCCGTTCACGGACTGGCAGGCATGGACGACGCGGTGCGGTCGGGCCGGCCGAGGACGTACCGGTGCCAGGTGCGCGTAATGGTGGTCACCGCCCCCCCCAGCACGCGACCGCACCCGGAACCGACGTGGTCCCACCGCACGGTCGCCGCACGGGTGGCGGGCATGATATTGCCGAAAAGGCCTCAGTTGCTGTGTGCCCCTCCTGCGTCAGGCATGAGGCGCACACGGTCGTCCCAGGGAGCGAGCTTCTGGAAGAAGACGTCGTCCCGCCAACGGCCGTCGATATGGATGTGCCCACGTGACACGCCCACAGTCCGGAACCCACACTTCTTCAGGACACGGCACGACGCCGGGTTGTCTTCCCGCGCGAACGCGTCGACGCGGTGCAGCTGCAAGTCGTGGAAGGCCACGTTCAGGGCCAGCGCCACGGCATCCGTGGCGATCCCCCGCCCATTGTGGCCACTGGAGATCCAGTAGCCGATGAAGCAGCTGCGCAGGCGCCCGAGCAGGATGTTGTTGAGGTCGACCCGGCCGACCACGGCTCCCTCGTACAGGACCACACCGGGCCACATCGCTCCGTTGTCCCTCTGCCGCAGAGCTGCTGCTACGGAGGCGCGCTGGCCGACTTCCGTGAAGAACTCGTCCGAACGCGGAGGATCCCACGGCCGAAGAAACTCACGGTTCTGCCGGTGGAGAACCGCCAGTGCCTCGCTGTCCTCGATACTCAGGGGGCGGATTGCGGTTGCGGACATAGTGGTTCAGTGCCTTCCGCGACGGAGGTGTTGGGGACGAGGCTCCGTGCGGCCCGATTCGCCAACGGACCCGTCGCCAGTCCCGCGAGAACGAAGACAGCTGCCAGGATCGCCCAGCCGATCCTATCCAGGCCGATGACCAGGCTGGTGCACAGATACGGCCCGACCGAGGACTGCCCGGCCATGCCCATGCTGAAGGCACCGAGATACTCGGCCTGCGCGTGCTCGGGTGCAAGAGCATAGGACAGTGCCGAACGGCTCGCCGCCTGCACGATCTCGCCCCACGTGAGCACGACCACTCCCGAGCAGGCCATGGCGATCGCGAGCCATGGGTGACGGCTGCCGGCGAGGCCCATGAGCAGGCTGCTCACCGCGAGCAGTACGGCGGCTTTGCGCGCGGCCCGGGAACCATCGGCCAGGCTCTCCAGATCGCGCGCCAGACGGACCTGGAGGAATACGCACATCACGGTGTTGACCACCATGAGCACGCCGATCAGCGACGTCGGAACGACCGTTCGCTCGACGATCCAGAGCGGGAAGACGACGAGGAGCACCGAAGCGTGCAGTGTCATCACCCCCGTCACTGCCGTAATCGCCAGGAACGGCCGGTTTCTGAGCGCCGCGAGCCGCTTCGGCTTTGCGTGGTGCGCGGCAGGCTCAGGTGCGGGGAAACGCATCGCGAACAGGGCGCAGGCCAGGAACGACAACGCGTTGCCAAGGACGAAGGCGTATTCGGCGAGATGGCTGTTGAAGGAAAGCAGCAACGCGGCCAGTCCGGAGCCGACGGAGCAACCACCGTTGAAGAGCGACCGCATCATGGCGCGCACGCGTACTCGTGAGTGCGCCTCCGCGATCAGTGAAACGAGGGCCTGCTTGGCCGGGCTCTTCCCGAAGTCGACGAAGCCGAGAACACTGACCAGTACGAAGAAGGCCGCAAAGGTATGAACCAGTAGATAGGCCGCGTAACCGATCGTCTGGACGATGCTCAGCGCGATGAACACCCGACGGGAGCCGAACCGGTCGGCGACTCTCCCCATGACTGCGAGGGCGACCACACCGGCAAACCCGGCCGCCGAGATCCCCAGGCTGACCTGTCCCGCCGATAGTCCGGCGAACCGGGTGAAATACACGACGTTGCCAGCCAGGAAGATGCCTGTGCCCAGCGCGTCGATCAGCGTCATCCAGGCCAGCGAGCGCTGTTGCCCGGGAGGCAGCATGATCTTCGACATCGACCATCGCGGGACGCGGTCCGATGGCACGTCGGTATTCCGGGCAGAGCTCATCGGCCT
Source organism: Streptomyces sp. WM6378 (assembly GCF_001279695.1). GTDB lineage: Bacteria > Actinomycetota > Actinomycetes > Streptomycetales > Streptomycetaceae > Streptomyces. Next base: position 56,465 of record NZ_LGDD01000326.1, on the reverse strand, counting down.
GCCTCGTGGGGTGGTAGCTGTGCGTTGACCGGGAAGCGGGCGGGGAAGCGGCCTGCCGTCGGGGTCGCGGGGCTCAGCTCTCGCAGCCCCAGACAGTGGTCGAGCGCCTCCAGCGCATCGGTGCGCTTGCGGTCCCACTCGTCCAGCCGGTCCTCGTCCAGGAAGGGCAGCAGGACCATGGCGGCAACCCCGGGAAGCTCCCGCGACCAGGCGCGTTCCAGGGCGGAGGGAAATCTCAGGCGGTAGTGCACATTCCGGGCGACTTCCAGCGCAAGCAGCGCATGAGCAGGCGTCAGAAGCCCTGCGCGGAGCGACTGGTCCAGCAGCCAGCGTACGTTCACCAGCGGGATAGTCACCGGCTGGTAGGTCTCCGGCTCGAAAAGCAGAGCGACGTCCGCGTCGGAGTCGGTGACGCCATCGAGGTACTGCTGCGTTACCCAGCCGTACCCGGCCATGCCCAGGACACGGCATTCGGTCGCACGCAGCGCGCCCATCGACGAGGCTCCCGACATACGACGACCGGTCTGCAGAAAGGCCCGTACCTCGGTCACCGACACGGACATGTTCTGCCCGAACTCGCCGTCCAGCAGAAGGACTTCAGCAGACGTCGGCAGCTCCCTGGTCAGCTTCTCCAGATCGCCACGGATGATGGGCGGCCGCAGTTCAAGGTCGAGGCCGCGCTCCAGGGCGTCCGAGGTGAGCCGCTCGACATCGGTGGCCCGCAGTGAAGGGCCAGCATATACAACGAGCATTTACAGGTCACCGCCGGAAGTCTCGCGGGCACGGATCTTCGCGAGCGCCCGGGTGATACGGGTGCCGACCCTTCGATGGTCGACGTGAGTGAACTCGATCCCCGGTACCACTGCCTTCACCACAGAGAACGGCAGGTCCGGTGGGCTCAGTTCGGTGCTGAGGACGACATCCAGACCCCCACCACGCAGCCGTTCGAGCACAGTGGTCAGATCGCCGTCGACCGAACCGGTACTGAGGTCGGGGATGTCGTCGAAGGAACGCGTCGGCCGTTCCGCGCTCCAGGCGTGCAGGATGTCCTTCATGGAGTCGTACGAGGCGTGCCGACGGTAGGCCTGTGTGTCGAGGTCTTCGCGTGCGCCACCGATGACGGCGAGCCGGGACTGGGCGGTCTCGGTCAGTGCCCGGTACAGCGCCACCGTCGGGTCCAGGCTGCATCCAGCCCCGCCGTTGATCAGCATGGCGTCCTGGGCGTGGGTGTCCTCGGCGGTCACGTAGAAGGAGTACATTCCGAGCCCGCTGTCACAGGCGAAGACCGACACCTCGATTCCGGCCCTGCTGAAGCGCTCGATGAGGGCCCGGGCCTGCCCAGGCAGACTGGCCTCGGTGATCCGGAATCCGAGTCTGAGCTTTTCCGCGAACGCCGTACAGTCGTGCTCGACCAATTCGTAGAGCGCGTGCAGCAATGCTTCGTCATGGGTGTTGCCCGAGGCCAGGCCGATCGTGTTGGACCGGAACATCTCACACTCGTACGGGTACGGGGTGAACACCGCCAGGGCCGGGACGAGTACTTCGACATCGCGCAGCACTTCCCGCATCGGCCACCAGCCGATCACGCTGTCCGGACGCCATCCGTGCCCGCGGCGTGGCACCAGCCGGCGCGGGTCGAGTGCCAGCCCTCGGCCGTCGGCCTCCTCGTACGAGGTGCGCAGTACGGTACGGCCGCGGACCTCACAGAAGGTCCGCTCGATGGCCTCCAGCGCCGCGGAGACCCATGCGGCAGCAGCCGTGACGCCTTTGCCGCTGGTCACCGTGTTGAGACCGGCCGCGGCTCCCGGCCTGACGCTGTGGAAGACAGGGATGCCGAGGACATCGAGTTCCGTGACGTCGGCGATGCGGGAGATACCGCACCGTTCGAGGCACGCGATAGCCAGCTCGCCCGTCTCCGCGAGGGAGCGGGCTCGATAGCCGGCGGCCAGCAGAGGGTCGGCCGTTGTGGTCATGTGCTTCTCCATCAGCTTTGCTCCGCGGTGCGGTGGGCAGCCGCCATGGCCCGGGCCGCGACCATGAACGGTCGAGCACGGCGGCGGAATTCCTGGACGTCGCGGAATCCGCGGTCCAGGACGGCGGGCTCGATGTCCTCGACCCCCCACAGCCGAAGGAACACCGCGTCGACGGCACTACCCACGATCTGCGCGGCCGAGTACTGGGCCACACGCTGGTGTGCCAAGCGGTCCAGGCGCAGCGCCTTCTCGCAATCCGCCGCCAGCCGGTCCCGTTCACTGTCCTCGAAGAGCCGGTGCGGGAAGTCCTGGTACACGAGGTTGCCGGGACGCAGACGAAACGACCGGACGAGCAAGAGTCCGGCGAGTTCGGGCTCCGACGCGGTGACGCGCTCCCGGTCGGAGCAGAAACGCGTCAACAGCTCAGCGCGCTCGCTCAATCTCGCGGGCCACAGCCCCACGGCGACTGCCAGGGCGCACGGACCGGCCTCGCTGTGGTCCTCGTCCGCCCCGGCCGCCGTCTGCCGGATTGTGTCCAGCACGTAGCGGCGGTGTCGCTCGGGATAGTCGTGCAGGAACAGTCGGGCGAAGGTGAGCAGTTCGCCGAGCGTGGCCGTCCCGGCAGAATCACCAGGCGAGTAGTCGAGGCGCCACTGACATTCGTAGCTGCTGGTCGCGACCGTGTCCACGCGTCTCGTGGGCCGGTGAGCGCCGGCAGTGTCGTCGGCAAGCAGCGCTCGCACCGCAGCTTCTGCGTCGCGCGCTTTCACGTCGCCGGGATCGTCGGCCGCGACGGCACGCAGCACACGGTCCATCTCATCGGCGATGCCCCGCTCGGCGGCCACTCGCCGAAGGGCCTGCTCGGTCCGTTCGGCGAAGTGCAGCTCGTCAGCCAGCCGCAGCAGGGAATCGGCCTGCGTCAGGGTGAGTTCTCCCTGGGCACATAGCCAGTCCGTGCTGTGAATGAGGCTGACGAGGGCCACGGAGACGGGGTGGAAGCGGCTGTCCTCGAAGGAGTGGGCCACTGCCACGTCGGCGTCCGATTCCAGGCGGCCTGACGCATACCACTCGTGGACAGTGCCGAGCCCGCGCATGCCGAATTCACCGAGTTCCGCGGCGCGCAGTGCGCCCATGCTCGCGGCGCCCGACATGTCGGCGCCGGCTCGGATCGCACCGATGATCTCCTTGTGCCGAATCGGCGCGCGGTGCTGATACACGCCGTCGATGATCAGGATGCGGTCCCCGGGCCCGGGTGCGAGGCGGAAGAGATCGCCGTGCTGGATCGGAGGGTGCCAGTGGACTTCGGTCAGCGTGGCCGACAGATCGGACTTCGCGAGCGAGGGGCCCACGAACACGTGCAGCGGCTTCATCCGCGCGCCTCCGCATCCGTGCGGAGCCCGTCGGGGCGCTGGAACTTGTGGCGGGCCTCGAAGTCCAGGCCGGGTGCGGCTACCCGGCAGACGGCGAAGTCCTCGCCTGCAGGGGTCAGGTCGACGGAGAGCACCGGTCGGTCCGTCAGGGCCGTCACCGATCGTGCCAGCGAAGAGAATTCCTCTTCGAAGGAGACGTGACGCTCCGGTCGGCTGCCGTTTGTGACGTCCTGCCAGGTGCGCGCGCCGGCGGCAGGCGTCCTGGGCGCGGTCTCGTGCCGCCGCCGATCGCGGTACGCGCCGAGTTCGATGTCGTCACGGGTACCGGAGATGACGGACAGTCGGCTCTGGGCGGCCTCGGTCAGCGCGCGGGAGAGCGCGAGCCCGGGCACCCGGTGACAACCCGAACCGCCGTACAGGTCCGGCATGCCTGGTTCCCAGAGGTAGACCGCGAAGACCGGAATGCCGGTGAACCGGGCGAGCTCCACGATCTCGACCCAGCACCCCGCTGCACGGAACCGGTCGATGAGCGAGGCACACAGCGTGTCGTCGACCGTGTCGGGGTCGACGTACCGCCGCTGAGTGACATCGAGGCGGGGCAGCTCGGCCACACAGTGGCGCTCGATCAACTCCAGCAGTGCGTGCACCTGAGCCTCGGCAAGGGTGTTCCCGCCGGCCAGGCCATTGCTGGAGCTGACAAAGGACTTCGGGGCCCAGCCCAGTCCGGCGCGGCCGTCCAGTGCCACCAGGTCGACGGGGAGCCAGCTCGGCTTCCCGCCGAGGGCGGTCTCGGCCTGGCACCAGGTGACGGCCGAATACGGTGTCACGATGCTGGGCCGGGCCAACGAAAGGTCGGTGACCTGGTAGGGCAGTTCCAACTCCGCAGCGGATGCGGTCACGGAGTTGGCGGGCTCGTACGTCTCGGCGACGGCGACCTCGATTCCTTCCATGACCGCGGAGAGCTTGGCCAGCAGCGGTGTCATTCCCTTGCCCTGGCTGGTCGTCAGCGTGGTGGCCGCCGGACGCACAGCCACGTAGACCGGGATGCCGAAGTAGTCGAGGCCCGTGACATCCGCGACGCGGGTTATGCCGTAGTCCGCGAGGCGCGGTGCCAGCACACGCCAGGTCTCTTCCGGCATACGCGCGCGTACCGTACCCGGGAGCTCGAAACGGCGGCCGTCGCCCGTCATCGGCGGCGTGCCTGCAGCGCGGCGGCACGCGCTATCAGGTCCTGCAGATCGGGTTCGCCAAGGAATCGGCCCATTGCGGTGCGAATCCACTCCGCCTTCTCGGCTGTTGGCAGAAGGTGATGCGAGGTGCTTCGCGGGTCCTTTCCGATCAGTTCGATGATTGCCTCGGAGATCGCCCGCACGGTTTCCTCTGCATTCGGTTCGATCACCGTGTATTCGAGGTGAAGTGAACTCTTTCCGGCAACTTCCACTGCGCAGAACATTCCTTGGGGAATGTACAGTACGGTGTCGGCGGCCAAACCGTACCTACGGGCCTCCGGCGTTGCTCGTCCGCCGATCGTCCACTCGCTCGCGCCATCCAATTGGATGACGAAAGTGTGGGTACCGGCCGACCGCTTCCGTTGCTCCTGACTGCCTGCCTGTGCGAGGAAGGCGTACGATTCGACGGTCGCGTTGAATTCCTCTGCGAATACTTCCAGCAGTCGATGCACGGATTCTTGCCAGTGGTCCGGCTGGTTCAGTTGAAGTGTCGCACCATCAGAAAATGCCCGACGGACGGCATCCGGGTCGACAAGGTCATTCAATCGGTTTCCGACGACGACCCGCGACCTTACTGTGGCCGCCGGGTTCACCAGCTTCCCGTCCTTGATGACGGAGAAGTACGGGTGGCTCAGGAGACCGCAGTCGATCATATCGGCGATCTCGCACTCCGTCAGCATTTCCGTAGGTAGATCACTTGCCTCGAAAACCGCAGGTGCGCTGTTCCAATGAGCAGCGAAAAAGGACGACCGGTCTTCGACCAGATTGTCCAGACAGAAAGGCACGGTAGCTCCCGCCAGGTAGATCATTCAGTTCATCGGCACCGCGCGCCGACTGTCAGGTGACCCGCCTGCCGCGCATGGTCGCCAGAGCGTTCTGGACAACCGTGGCGTCGTCCAGAGTGTCCAGAAGGGCCGCAACCGATTCCGAGACTTCGCCGACTCGCCGCTCGGGCGTCAGCCCGGCACTCCGGGCCGCAAGGTCCTCCCCGGCGGGCGAGGACAACCACGAGTCCACGACGGCGCGGACCAACGCCTGGGGCGTGGGTTCCGTGAGCGTGTAGGTGAGGTGGAGCGACCAGCCGCCGACTGCCGTCGCAGCGTGCGGGTAACCATGCGGCAGGTACATGACGTCCCCCGGCTCCAGTACCTCGATCCGGGGCGGAGTCGTGATGTCCACGTCCAGTCCCGAGTCACTCCTGGGAACCACTCCGGGATCGTAGAGATGCCATTCCTTCCGGCCCTCCAGTTGGATGACCAGCACATGGGAACCGTCCCGGTGCGGCAGCATCCCCGTATTGTCCTGTGGCGTCAGAAAAACGAATGCCTTTGCCTCGACAGGGAGGGCGGCTTCGATCCCCCTCAGCAGGTCCCGCGTACCTCGGTGCCAGTCCTCGACCTGATTGAGCTTCAATGTCGCACCATTGTCAAGGTGCCTGGAAACCCCGACGGAAGCATACCCGGAAGATATGCGGCCGTTGACGCTACGGGATTCTGTCAATTCGCCGAGGGCGGGCTTGACACCCTCCTTGAAAACAGAGAAATAAGGCCATCTGAGCAAACTGCGATGCAGTAGGGAGTCGATCGCGTTCCGGGTAATGAAATCCCCGGGAGCAATGCAGTTCCGGATGATCGCTATCTCTGCGCCACCGAAACGTGACCGCAGCCCATCCGGTCCGTCAAGGATTTTACTCAGCGAATCAATGGCGGACATGAACTGTCACTCCCCGCTTACTAAAATATTCCAGCAGACCACTCGGGTCCGCCAGAAACATCCTGACGGACCCGACTCAACCGCGCGCTATCAGGCGAAGTCGATGTTCTCGATCACCATCGGGCTGAGCGTCTCGACCTCGAAGTGCTCGTCGAGGCCGGCAGCGTCGAGCAGAGCCTCGTCGCTGTTGGCGGTGAAAGCCTCGCGAATGGTCTCCATGGGGACTCCAATCTTTGTTGGATCAAGAGAATTCACCATACACATCGAGCAAGATCACAAGTCAAGAGGAAGGGCGCGTTTTTGCGTACTCATTAATTATTGGGTTCGGGCATAACGCGCATTAGAGGGCCAAACTGCACGAGGTACACGCCGCCCTCGACGGCACCGACGAAGCGCCGGAGCACGGCGGGGGTGGCGACACAGCCGCTGCCCCGCGAGTGGCCGATCGCCTCCGATGCCGGTCATGGCAGGTCTTCCCTTTACCGACCGCGTCGGCAGGTGGCGCCACGGGATACGAGTGCGCTGCCGGAACAAGATCCCGTCGATCACCTTGCGGTGGCACGCCCAGCGCCCGCCGTGTCCCATGTTCTTCGGCAGGTGCGGTTCAGTCCCGGCCCACTCCCGATCCGACAGATCGCTCTGCCACCCATGTCGGCCGGGACGACATCAGCGCGGCCCAGTCACGCGATCCGTTGGACACACCCAGGGGAAGGCGATTGCGGTCAACGGCATCGGCGTCGTGCTCTGCCGGACCTGGATCGCCTCACGGCCCTCTCGCCCCAGCCCCTTCCCGTCATGGGGTGTGCCGCCCTCGTCCTCTGCCGCGGGCTGCCATCGTCCGCGCTCTCGAGGACTCCGCATGGGCGTTCACGCTCACCGTGGCGCTCCGGTCGCCGACGGGCCGGCATTCGGGTCGACCAGGCGGCCGCACGACGGCACCCGTTGTGAGCCCTGGAGGAGACGTTCGCAGACGTCGCGGCAGGATCGAGGGGCGGGCCCAACTCAATTCCGTCATCAGGCGATTCCAGCCGTCACGGCAGTTCAGCGACTCAGCACACCTTCGGTGCGCCGGGGGCGTGGTAAGTCCCAATGCCGGGAAGTTAGACAGGTCGACGTGGCAGATCGGCTGGTACGCCGATCGTGATGACGATCTCGGGGGTCGAGGAAGGGCGGGTCTTTTCTCGTTGTGTTGTAGGCGAAGGTGGAGATCGGGCGTTTGACGCGGCGGGGCAGGATGCGGGGTCCGCGGTGTGCCGGCCCCAGTTCTCGGGGGTGGAGGATGGCCCGTCGGATCCGGGGAGTTGGTGAGGTGACGGAGGTGGCTGTGGACCCGGTCGCGCTGAGGACGGTAAGGCGGGCTGCTCGCAGCGTCACGGTCAGCGAGATGCGATCGGGATCGATGCCGGCCTGGCCGGCCGCGTCGGCGGCGATGAGCCGGGCAGCCTGGTAGACGATGAGCAGGCCGAAGAGTTCCTGCCGTGCTCCGTCGAAGGTCTGCGACCGCAGGACGCGCCCGGGACCTCGGAGGGTGACCTTCAAACCGAGGTACGCGGTCTCCACCTGCCACCGCTCGTGGTAGAGCTCGGCGAGTTCGGTGGCGGGGTACTGCTCATGGTCGAGCAGGGTGGTGACCAGCCGAAGGTGGGTGGTGTGGCGGTTCCCGCCGGCGGTGCGGACGGTGACGGTGGCTTCGATCACCCGCAGGGCCAGGCCCTGTGCCTGCGGCGGGACGCCCTGGCGGTGACGGGTCCAACGGGCCAGGCGGGCGCGTTCGTTCTGGCTGGTGGCCATGGACAGGTAGGTGCCGTCGGGCAGCAGATGGAGTACCGGCGGCAGACGGTCGGTGCTGGTCCGCCACAGCAGGTGCGCACCCGTCGCGGCGGCCGCGCAGGCCAGTGGAACTCCCTTGCTGCCGCGGTCGGCCAGCACCAGCATGCCCGGGCGCAGCGCCCGGCACAGCAGGAGGGCCTGGTCCTTCTCGGACTGCTTCCAGGGGCCGATGATCGCGTCGATCAGGGTTCGGGTCCCGCATTCGACCAGCACGGTCAGCCACATCAGAGGGAAGCCGCCCAGTCCGAACTTCCCGGCTGCCCGGCCGCAGACCGCGAGGTTCTCGGGGCTGTCGGGAACCTGGAGGCCGGTGCCGTCCCAGGCCACTACCCGCAGCCCCTGCCACCACGAGCCCGGTGTGTCCGCGGCCGCGGCGGCCCCTTTCACCTCGTCGAACAGTGCGGCCAGTGGTGCTGAGCCGATCCGCCGCCGGGCCTGCCGCAAGGCAGCCGCCGACGGATCAACATCCGGCAGCCCTGCCCCGGCGACCAGGCAGGCCCACACGCCCCGGTATCCGTGCTCGGTGAACAGTGCCATCGCGAGCACGAAGTACACCACCACCCGCGAGGGGAGCTTGCGGACACGCAACTGCACCCGTCCGGTCTTCGCGAGCACCGCGTCCACCGGCGACGGTGACCCGCGTCAGCTCGCCCAAGTGCCCGGCAGCGAAAGACACTTCACCACCCATACGTGCACGCACCAGCGTGCCAGACTGAACCATAGGGGCTCCTCGAAGAACGGTGTCTTGGTCGACTTCCGTCCTACGCGGAGCCCCGCCCCACCAGGCTGACTTCACCGAACAGGTTGACAACAGGCCCCGGACTCAAACTCCCGGCATTGGCCCAAGACCCACGTCCAGCACGTCCTGACCGCCATCGCCGTGAACATCGAACGTCTCACCGAGCAAGACCCCCAGGACACCACCCACCGCCCTCGCCGACCGACAGCGTTCCAGCAGTACCTCGACTCCCACGGCTTCCGCCGCCCGCCATGGTGGCAGCAAGGAAAATGACCCGCCACTTCAAGATTCCCGACAGAGTCGCTCACTGGCCAGATGATGTCGTCGAGCTGCACGACGGCGGTGCTTCTGGGAAAAGTCCGTCCGGCTGTCGCCGACGCGGTCGCACTCGGCGAGGGTCCCGTCGAGCAGGACGTGATCAGGATCGGTCCTCACGGGTGACGATGAGCATGGATACCCAGTCCTGGTCGTTGGGCTCTGGTCGGAACGGGCGTCTTGTTAATGCGGTGTGCTGTTCTGTGTAGATCCCGTCCCGGACCAACATGGCCTGCGCCAGACCGAAGCAGCCCGCCCGCCAGGCAGCCGCAAGCACAGCGCCCACCAAGCCGCCCGAGCCCAGCCCGCCTGCGCCCGGGTTGCTCCAGACCGCCCAAGGGCGCTGGCTGACCACCCCTTGGTCGGCGGCCTTGCCCCGCGGCAGCGGAGCTGACCGCTCGGCACTGAGACCAGTCGCCACGTACATCCGGTCCCGCTTCACCACCAAACGCATATGCGCGCATGAGGACCGCCTACCTGCGACCAGTCCAGCTCCGCCTGGAGGGACGCGGCGGCAACGATGCTGGGCAGGGCAGTTCGGGCAACGAATCGGACGACGTTGACGACACCAAGGTTCCCAGGGCCAGCTGGTCCAGAGGGCCGCTCAAACCCATGCGAACTGTTAAACGCATCGATTTTTGGGATCCATCCGGGTGAATTCTACGATTCCGCCAGCCACGCCGTTTCCATGCCGAAAGCCTGCCCGTTGTCTCCTTGAGCAGGTCGAATTTATGTGACTCGCGTGGAGGGTCACAGCAGGTTCATGCTCCACCGCAAAGCCAGTCACATCCTCATTCCTCTCAGCTTGGGAGCCACTGAAGGTGCACGTCGCGCTCACCGGCGCTACCGGATTCCTTGGACTGCGCCTTGTACGCGAGCTGCTTGAGCGCCACGACTCACTGACGGTTCTCGCGCACGCCGGGTCTGAGGGGGCGCTCGGTCGGATCACACGATTTCTGGAGCTGACGGATGGACCCCGCGAGTTGATCGCGGAGCTCCCGCGCAGGCTTCGCGTGGTGGAGATCGATCTGGGGCAGCCGCGGATGGGACTGTCAGGCGTCGCCTTTCGGCAACTGGCCGACGAACTGGACGTGATCTGGCACAGTGCGGGCAACATCAAGCTGGACGACGACCTGGCGAAGCTGCGCCAGGCCAATGTCGGGGGCACCAGGAACGTGCTGGAGCTGGCCACCGCCGGAGTCCGTAAGCCGATGGTCCATCACATCGGCACTGCCTTCGTCGGCGGGGCTCGACGCCACGGCGTCGTCTACGAAGACGAGTTGGATGACACGCACGGCTTTGAGAACGGTTACGAGCGGTCCAAGTACGAGGCCGAAGTGCTGGTGCGCGAATGGTCGCGGGCCCATGGCCGGCCTGTCGTGGTCATGCGGCCGAGCATCCTGGTCACCGACCTGCCACCACACCCCGATCTACCCGCCCATCCGATGCAGTTCATCGATCAGATCGCGCAGAACGCAGTTCGGCATCTCAGCGCCGGCGTGGACATCGCCAAAGAGGGCCGGCCGGTGGTGCGGCTGCCGGGTGACCCCGAGGGGCACCTGAACCTGATGCCGGTGGAGCACGCCGCCGCGATCATGGCCAAGTTGGCGAGCAAGCCGCCCTCGGGGCGGGTCGACACCTACCACGTCGTCCATGACCACGATGTCGCGGTCCCGGTGCTTGCCGCACTGGCGGAGCGTCTTATGCCGGTGCGCGTGGAGTTCGTCGAGGCGAGACGCGTCGATCCGACCCCGCTGGAGGCAGCTGCGGACCTTTACCCCGGATTCACGCCGTACCTCAGCCACCGCCGCCGTTTTGACGACACCCGGGTACGGACTCAGCTGGGCCCGGCTTCCTCCGAGATCCGTGTCGATCTGGACTACTTGACCGCCGGCGTCAGCACGAACCATGCGACCGCTTCCAGTGCCGGAGTCCGCTGACCCGTACTTCTCGATGCCGATGATGCGGCAGGGGTTCTTGCGCCTCACGACATCACGTTCCGCCACTCGCACCTGATGGGGAGCCGACCCTTGTCCCTACTGGCATGTCCTGATGAAGGCGTTACTGCCCTGCCGGTCTTCGTACCCGAGGAGATCGCGGCCTGCGTTCGGGAAGTCCGGCAGCATGCGCACATCGTCGCCGGACCCACAGGGCGCGGGTTGGGCCTGGCGATGGGGGCGAGGCCGGCGGGCGATGTGGTCGGCACGCTGCCGCCTCTGTATCCAGAGTGGTTGGGCGGGCGGACCTTCTGCGAGGCACATGGCGTCCGCTTCCCCTATGTGGCCGGGGAGATGGCGAACGGCATCGCGACGACGCGCATGGTGACGGCGATGGCCCGGGCCGAGATGCTCGGTTTCTTCGGGGCCGGTGGCCTCGGCCTTCCCGAGGTCGAGCGAGCCGTACACGAGTTGGCCGGGGAGCTTTCCGGTGTGCCGAACTGGGGTGTGAACCTGATCCACTCGCCGAACGAGCCCGAGCTGGAGTACCGCGTAGCCAAGCTGCTTCTGCGTCACGCTGTCCCCTGCGTCTCGGCGTCGGCGTACATGGCACTCACCCCGGCTGTGGTGCTGTGCTCAGCCGCCGGGCTGAATCGCGGCGCGGACGGGCAGATCGTGCGACGCACCCGGCTCTTCGCGAAGGTGTCGCGACCGGAGGTCGCCGAGCGATTCCTCTCACCGGCACCGCCGGAGCTGTTGCGTCTGCTGGTGGAGCGGGGCGAGCTCACTGCGGAGGAAGCCGCACTGGCCGCGCTGGTGCCGGTGGCCGAGGACATCACGGTCGAGTCCGACAGTGGTGGACACACCGACAACCGGCCGCTGGGCGCCTTGCTGCCACGGATTCTGAACCTGCGGGACGAACTGACGCGGCGTTTCGGCTACGCGCGGGAGGTCAGGATCGGCGCTGCCGGAGGGCTGGGGACGCCCGAGGGAGTCGCTTCCGCGTTCGCGCTGGGGGCGGCCTACGTGGTGACGGGGTCGGTGAACCAGGTGGCTGTGGAGGCCGGTATCTCCGACGACGCGAAGGCGATGCTGGCCGACGCCGACGTCGCTGACGTGATCATGGCCCCGTCCGCCGATATGTTCGAGCTGGGCGTCAAACTCCAAGTCCTGCGCCGGGGAACCATGTTTGCGTCGAGGGCCGGGCGCCTCTACGAGGCGTACCAGACCCATCAGTCCTTGGAGGAGCTGCCCCAGCAGTTGCGGGTCAAGATCGAACGGGATGTGCTGAGAGCCTCGATCGACGAAGTCTGGGCGCAGACCCGCCAGTTCTGGCAGCAGCGCGACCCGGGGGAGATCACTCGCGCGGAGAACGACCCCAAGCACCGCATGGCGCTGGTCTTCCGCTGGTACTTGGGCAGCTCCAGCCGTTGGGCGATCACCGGAGATACGACTCGGCGCGGCGATTACCAGATCTGGTGCGGACCGGCGATGGGCGCTTTCAACCGGTGGACCGCCGGTAGCTTCCTCGCGGATCCAACCCACCGTTCCGTGGTGCAGATCGCGCTCAATCTGCTCGAAGGTGCGGCCGTGACCACCCGTGCGCACCAACTCCGTACGTACGGCTTGCCGGTGCCCTCCTCGGCGTTCGCCTTCGCCCCCCGTCACCTCGCCTGAGCCGCTGTCCACGCTGACTGCCTTAGTTGCCAAGGAAGTTGAGAGAATGTCCGTCACCCGCCCCACACAGGTTCCGATCGCCGTGGTCGGTATCGGCGCGCTGCTGCCCGGCTCGCCGGGCGCTGACGGCTTCTGGCGTACGGTTGTGGCCGGTCGCGATCTGATCACGGACGTCCCCGCCGATCGATGGCTCGTCGAGGACTACTACGACCCCGATCCCGCCGCACCGGACAAGACCTATGCCCGCCGGGGAGCCTTCCTGCCGAAGGTCGGCTTCGATCCGCTGGCCTTCGGCATCCCGCCGAACATCCTTGCCTCGACGGACGTCACACAGCTGCTGGCGCTCATGGTGGCCGAGCAGGTCCTCACCGACGCCGGCGGACTCCCGGGAGTGGACCGTGACCGCGTGGGCGTCATCCTGGGAGCCAGCTCGACGGAACTGCTCACCCACATGTGCGCGCGGAACCAGCGCCCTGTGTGGCTCAAGGCCCTGCGGCAGAACGGCATCCCCGAGGACGAGGCGCAGGCCGTCTGCAACACCATCACCGACCACCACACGCCCTGGCAGGAGTCGACCTTTCCGGGGATGCTCACAAACGTCATCGCCGGTCGGATCGCCAACAAGTTCGATCTGCACGGCACCAATCACACCACCGACGCCGCGTGTGCGAGCTCCTTCGCGGCGCTTTCGACCGCGGTGGCAGAGCTCTCCCTCGGCCGGTCCGACCTGGTGATCAGCGGGGGCGTCGACGCCTCGAACGACGTCGGCATGTTCATGGCCTTCTCCAAGACGCCCGCCCTGTCACCCAGCGGCGACTGCCGGCCGTTCTCCGATGCGGCCGACGGCACGATGCTCGGCGAGGGCATCGCCCTGTACGCGCTGAAGCGGCTGGACGACGCGGAGCGTGCCGGAGACCGGATCTACGCCGTCATCCGCGGCATCGGTACCTCGTCGGACGGCAAAGGCACCGCGATCTACGCGCCGTTGCCCGAGGGGCAGTCCCGGGCTCTGCGGCGTGCCTACGAGCAGGCCGGCTACGGCCCGGGGACCGTGGAACTGGTGGAGGCGCACGGCACCGGGACCAGCGCGGGGGACGCCGCGGAGTTCGCCGCACTACGCCAGGTGTACGAGGATCCTGGCCGGGCGGACAAACAGTGGTGTGCGATCGGCTCGGTCAAGTCGCAGATCGGACACACCAAGTGCACCGCCGGCGCCGCCGGGCTCCTCAAGGCCGTCCTGGCCCTGAACCACAAGGTCCTCCCGCCGACGATCAAGGTTGCGCGACCCAACCCCGCGATGGGCATCGACGACAGCCCGTTCTACGTGAACACCCAGCTGCGTCCGTGGGTGCGCTCCGCGGACCACCCGCGCCGGGCCTCGGCGTCCAGCTTCGGCTTCGGAGGCAGCAACTTCCACGTCACGCTGGAGGAGTACGCACCCGCCGCCGGATCCGGCGGCCGTACGGCCTGGCGCACCCGTAGCGCGCCCACGGAGCTGGTGCTGTTCAGTAGCCCGACCGCAGCCGCCCTGCTGGACCGGAAAATCGACACCGGCCGCGCCCTGGCCGACATCGCACGGGAGAGCCAGCGCGACTTCCGGGCGAGCGATCCCGTACGCCTGGCGATCGTCGCCTCCCACTCCGACGACCTGTCAGAAAAGCTTGCGCAGGCCAAAGCGCTGATCGGCCGGCAGCCGAACACAGCGTTCTCCACACCGAGCGGCATCCACTACGCCACCGGCGGAGCCAGCGTCGGCCGGATCGGGTTCCTCTTTCCAGGGCAGGGAGCCCAGTACGTCGGCATGGGTGCGGACGTGGCCATGCTGTCCCCGGTTGCCCAGACGGTCTGGGACCGTATGGGCAGCGTGGAGTTCGGCGATCGCGCGTTGCACCGTGTGGTCTTTCCGCCAGCGGCCTTCAACGATGAGGAGCGGGCCGCTCAGCAGGCGCTGCTGACCTGCACCGAGTGGGCGCAGCCCGCGCTGGCAGCGCATAGTCTCGCCCTGCTTGAAGTGCTGCGCGGTCTTGGCCTGCGGCCGGACTGCGTGGCAGGGCACAGTTTCGGCGAGCTGGTGGCCCTGCACGCCGCAGGGGCGCTCGATGCGGAGTCCTTGATGGGCCTCGCCCGCAAGCGCGGTGAGTTGATGCGCGAAGCCGCAGCCGCCCCGGGCGCGATGCTGGCGGCAGCGGCTGGACGCGCCCGGGTCGAGGCGGCCATCACCGACTGCGGCGCGGCGGACGTCTGGCTGGCCAACCACAACGCTCCGGCACAGAGCGTTGTGTCCGGCGCGATCAAGAGCATCGAGGTCGTTCAGGGGAAGCTCGCCGCCGAAGGCATCGTCACCCGACGGCTGGAGGCCGCGACGGCCTTCCACAGCCCGTTCGTCGCCGAGGCGAGCGAACCGCTGTTCGCGTACCTGCGTGATGTCGAGGTCAACGAGCCCCGGTTCGACGTCTACGGGAACGCCGACGCCGCCACATATCCGGCAGCACCCGAAGAGATCCGTCGAAGGATCGCTGACCACCTCACCTCGCCGGTGCTGTTCCGCGACGAGATCGAGGCGATGTACGCCGCAGGAGTGCGGACGTTCGTCGAGGTAGGTGCCGGCGACACCCTGACGGGCCTCGTGGGGCAGACCCTCGGCGACCGCGAGCACCTAGCAATCAGCCTGGACCGCAAGGGACGCAACGGAATCACCGCCTTGCAGGACGCACTCGGGCGGCTCGCCGCGCACGGCGTCCGACTCGAACACGACGAGCTGTGGGCGCCGTACGCGCCGCCCGCAGCACCTGCCAAGGAGGGCAAGCCCAGGATGACCGTACAGATCAACGGCAAGAACCACGGTCGGCTCTACCCGCCCGCCGGCGGGGCCGATGCACTGCCCGCGCCGAATCCCGCTCGCCCGCTTGAGACCTCCGCACCAGCCGCGCAGGAGCCGGCACCGATGACTGCCGCTGTCCCGGCTCACGTCATGCCCGCGCCTGCCGCGCCTGCGGCTCCCGAAATGTCCAGCCCGGACACCGACTGGTTCGCCCTGATCGACAACGCGCAACGGCATACGGCGGAGGCACACACGGCCTGCCAGCAAATGCTGGTCGACAGCCACCTAGCCTTTTTGCAGATGACGGAGACGACCTTCGCCGCCATGCTGGGAGCACGAAGTGGCGAAGGTGCAGCCCCTCCCCCGGTGCTCGCGCCGCCGAACCTGCCGGTAGCGCGATCCGAGTCTCCTGCGGTCGCCCCGCTCTCTACGGCAGCCGTGGCTCCCGCGGTCGTGACGCCCTCGGCGGTGCCGACACCGGCCGACGCACCCTTCGTACTTCCGGAACCACCAGCGGTCGTTGCGCCACCTGCTCCACCCGCTCCGAATGTGCCCCAGGACCTCTCCGCAACGGGGTTCGAGGAACTGTTGCTGGCGGTGGTGGCGGAGCGGACGGGGTACCCGGTCTCGATGCTCAACGTGGACATGGGCCTAGAGGCGGATCTGGGGGTGGATTCGATCAAGCGAGTGGAGATCCTGTCCGCTCTGCGGAAGCGGGTCGGTGACCAACCGAACGGCAACGCTGACGGAAACGTGGGAGAGCTCCTGAAGCTCCGTACCCTGCGGCAGATCGTCGAAGCCTTCACTGCCACTGACACTGACACTGCGTCTGCCAGTCCCGTCGCGGAGCAGGACCAGGACCACGGGATTCCCGTCCCACGACACGAGCCGGCTGAGCACGTGGAACTCGGCAGGCTCGCCATCCGCATGCTGGAGACTCCCACACCCGGCCTGACGATGGCCGGCCTCGGAGACCAGCCGGTAGCGGTGACCGATGACGGCTGCGGAACCGCCGAACTGGTGACAGCCAAACTGACCCACCACGGCATCCACGCCACCGTCGTGACCACTGTCCCCCCAGACGCTCGCGCGGTCGTGCACCTCGGCGGCCTCGCACGGATCGGCTCGCCCGAGGAAGCGCTGGAGGTCCAGCGGGAGGTGTTCCGAGCGGCGCGCTCAGTAGCCCCGCACTTCACCACCCAGGGCGGCGTGTTCGTAACCGTGCAGGACACCGGTGGAGACTTCGGGCTCGCCAGCCGGCACCCCGACCGAGCCTGGCTGGGAGGTATCGCTGCCCTGACCAGGACGGCGACCAAGGAGTGGCCCACCGCCTCGGTCAAGGCGATCGACTGCGAGCGCGGCGGGCGCGACGCAGACGCCGTCGCCGAAGCGATCGTCGGGGAACTGCTCAGCGGCGGACCAGCTGCGGAGGTCGGCCTGCGTGCGGACGGCACCCGCACCACCGTCGGCTTGGCCCCTGCGTCCGCCGAGACCGGCCCGAAGGCGGACATCGGACCGGACTCGGTGATCGTGGCCACCGGTGGAGCCCGCGGAGTGACCGCGGCCGCCCTGCTGGACCTCGCCAGGACCCACCGACCCCGCATCGTTCTGCTCGGCCGCACCGAGCCAGCCCAGGAACCACCAGGGCTGGCGACGGCCACCGACGAGGCCGCGCTCACCCGTATCCTCGCCGAGCGCTCCGGCACCTCCTCTCCAGCCACGATCGGCGCCGAGGCCCGCGCAATCCTGGCGGCCCGCGAGGTCCGGTCCACACTGGCAGCCCTGGAGAGCGCCGGTTCCAAGGTTCGGTACGTGCCCGCGGACGTCCGGGACAGCGGGAGGCTGCACGACGTACTGCAGGAGGTGCGCCGGGACTGGGGGCCTATCACCGGGATCGTCCATGGCGCCGGCGTGCTGGCGGACAAGCTGATCGCCGAAAAGACCGATGAGCAGTTCGACCGGGTGCTGGCCACCAAGGCCGGCGGCATGCGCGCACTGCTCGCGGCTACCGAGGGCGACCCGCTCACCATGATCGTCTTGTTCTCCTCGGTGGCCGCCGTCTTCGGAAATGCCGGGCAGAGCGACTACGCCATGGCCAATGAGGTGCTCAACCACGTGGCCAGCGCCGAGCACGCCCGGCGCCCCAACTGCTTGGTGCGGTCCATCGCCTGGGGCCCCTGGCACGGAGGCATGGTCACCTCCGCGCTGGCCGCGCACTTCGGCCGGTCCGGTGTCCCCCTCATCCCCACCGGTCAGGGGGCCGCGGCCTTCACCGCTGAGCTGAGCGCTGCGGGCGTCGACGCTCGCGTGGTCATCGCGGCCGGTCCCGGCCCGGGCTCGATGGCGGCAGGGGCCGAACCGGTCGCCGCGCAGTTGCTGATCGGCGCGCGCACGCACTCGTACCTTGCCGACCACGACATCGCCGGCGTGCCGGTCCTGCCGGTGGCGACGGCGCTGGACTGGTTCGTTCGTGCCGCTGCGGTCTGGCGGCCGAACGCCGGTCATTTGGTGCTGCGTGACCTCCGCGTCTACAGCAAGATCGCCTTGCCGCACTTGGGTGGCGCAGGACATCGGCTCACTCTGCGTGGGCGTGGCGCCATGATCGGATCGCCCTCGGCGCTGGAGGCAGAACTGCTGGGCGAGGAGGGTACGCCGCACTTCCGGACCCACTTGGACTTCGAGGCGAGCCCTCCGAGCCCGGCGAGCTGGGGCACCCCGCAGGGGCTCGCCGCGGCGCGGCACACAGAGATCTACGACGGCCGTGTGCTCTTCCACGGGCCGCGTTTCCAGGCCATCCGCTCTGTCCACGGGATCGGCACGGACGGGGCCGAGGCGACAGTGACCGGCCTGACAGAACTGGGCTGGGGTGATGACCACTGGCAGCTCGACGTGGCCGCCGTTGACGGCGGTCTGCAACTCGCTTTGCTCTGGGCCGAGAGCGTGCTCGGCGACGCCACCCTGCCGATGGCGGTCGCGGAATGCCGGATGCACAGGCGCGGCCCGGTCGAGGGCACCGTGCGGTGCGTGGTGAGGGCCACGAAGGTACACGACATGGGCGCGCGTTGCGATGCGGCGCTCATCGACCCGGACGGAGTTCCGAGGGTGGAGCTGCTCGGCATCGAACTCGTGCGACGCCCCTCCTGAGCCCTCCTCACTCGGATCCGTCCGTGTTCGTGAAATGAGAAGACTGGTATGGGATTCGAACCGATCGCCATCGTCGGCCGGGGCTGCGTATTCCCCGACGCGCTCGACCCCGACACTTTCTGGGACAACATCGCCGCACGCCGCTGCAGCCTGTCGCAGGTCCCGGACGGCCGGTGGCGATTGCCGCACCACTGGGCCATGGGTACCGTCGACGACCACGTAGACCGCACATGGACCGATGTCGGCGGCTACGTCCGGGACTTCGATTCGGCGTTCGACCCGAGCGGCTTCCTCGTCGCTCCTGATCAGATTCTCGGCCTGGACCCGCTGTTCCACTGGGTGCTGTACGGCGCTCGGCAGGCGCTGCGGGAGGCCGGACACGAAGGACCGTCGGCCCGTGCGGGACTGGTGCTGGGGAACCTGTCCTATCCCACCAGCGCCGGCACGGCTTTCGCCGAGCACGTGTGGCTTTCCGAGGGGGCACCGTCCCTGTTGTCCGGGCTGGGGCGGACCAGGCCCGACCCGCGCAACCGCTTCTCCTCCGGGCTTCCCGCGCACTTCGCGGCCAAGGCACTCGGGCTCGGCGCGGGTGCCTTCGCGCTCGACGCCGCCTGTGCCTCGTCGCTGTACGCGATCAAGCTGGCCTGCG
Source organism: Streptomyces sp. WM6378 (assembly GCF_001279695.1). Classification (GTDB taxonomy): domain Bacteria; phylum Actinomycetota; class Actinomycetes; order Streptomycetales; family Streptomycetaceae; genus Streptomyces. The sequence continues at coordinate 37,068 of NZ_LGDD01000326.1, read as the reverse complement.
ACCGTCTGCACGACGGCACGGCGGACGTCATGGTGGCCGGCGCGGTCAACCGGGTCGACAACCTGTTCCTGCATGTGGGGTTCTGCGGCCTGTCCGCGATGAGCCGCACCAGTCGCAGCCGCCCTTTCCACCGGGACGCCGATGGGCTGCTGCACGGCGAGGGCGCCGGATTCGTCTCCCTGATGCGCCTGCGCGACGCACTCGCGCAGAAGACGCCGGTGCTCGGGGTGATCCGGGGAATCGGGTTGTCCAACGATGGGCGCGGCAAAGGGCTGCTCAGCCCGGCGCAGGAGGGCCAGGAGCGGGCGATGAGCCTGGCCTACGCTATGGCGGGCGTCGAACCGCGAAGCGTCTCGCTCGTCGAATGCCACGCTACGGGCACTCCGGTCGGGGACGCGGTGGAAGTCCGCAGCATGGCAAGCGTCTTCGCAGGCAGCACCGATGTACCCATCGGTTCGGTGAAATCCAACGTCGGGCACCTGCTGGCCTCGGCCGGCGCCGGCGGGCTGCTCAAGGTGCTCGGTGCACTCCAGGCGGGCGTCCGACCGGCCACGCTCGCCGCTGAGGAGCCCCTGGCCGAGCTGCACGGCACACCGCTCCGGGTACTGAGCGATTCCGAACAGTGGCCCGGGCTTCGCCGGGCAGCGGTGAGTGCCTTCGGCTTCGGAGGCACCAACGCCCACCTCATCGTGGACGCCTGGGACGGTACCGGCGCCGTCGCGGCGACAGCACCCCCGCGCCCACCGATCGAGCCGGTAGCGATCGTGGCCATCGCCGCCCGGGTCGGGGACGGGGCGGGCACCCACGACTTCCGCCGTGCGGTGCTCGACGGTCATCGGAGCAGCCCGGCAACGAAGATCGACGTGGCCCTGGCGGGTCTGTGTTTTCCCCCGCGAGCGGTCGAACAGACGCTGCCCCAGCAGATCTTGATGCTCGAAGTGGCACGGGAAGCGGTGCGGGACGTCACCACGCCGCGGGAGCGGACCATGGTCGTCATCGGGGCGGGAGTGGATCCGGTGCTCTGCCGTGCCACCGCACGCTGGCGGGCGCCGTCCTGGCTGCAGAAGGCCGGGAAGTCCGCCGACTCTGGACTGGTCGCGCGTTTCCGAGACGCCTTCGACGAGCCCACGGTGTCGGAGCATGTGGTGGGCACCCTGCCCAACCTCGTGGCCAACCGGATCAACACCCAACTCGACCTCGCCGGTCCCGGGTACGTGGTTTCGGCCGAGGAAGCCTCCGGCCTCGTTGCACTGGAGCTCGCATCACGCGCGCTCAGAGCCGGCGAGGCCGACGCCGCGCTCGTCGGTGCCGTCGACCTGTCCTGCGAACCGGTCCACCAGGCGGCCCTGCGCGAGCTCCGACGTGATGACATCACCGGGGACGGCGCCGTGGCGGTCGTTCTCAAACGCCTCACCGACGCCCGCAAGGACGGCGACACCGTACTCGCCCTGCTCGACGACGCAGCCGCCCATGAGCCGGACCTCGTTCTCGGCGACGGCGTGGACACCGCGTTCGACCCGGCCGAACTCTTCGGCCGTCCCCACGCCGCTTCGGGCCTGCTCGCGGTCGCGGTCGCGGCGACCGCCCTGCGGCACCGCGCACTCCCGCGCGCGGGAGGTCCCGCCGACGCCGATCCTGGCCTGCGTACCGCGCGCGTCGTGGTGTCGCCGATGGAAGCACCCCCGACGGGGGTACGGCTGAGGGCCGCTGACACCGGCCCCTGGGCCCCTGGGCCGACGCCACGACTGCGTGTGTACTCCGGCCGGGACCGGCGGGAGGTCCTGGCCGCGCTGGAAACAGGCACCGAGTCCGGAGCGGGCCCGGCCCGGTTGGCCGTCGTGTCGGACGGCGATCCCCGGGAGCAGCGGAACGCCGTGCACCGCTGGCTCGCCGAGGGCGGCGTCAGACCACCCGGCGTGGCCTACCGCGACGCGCCGGTGACGGGCGAGGTCGCCTTCGTTTTCACCAACGGATCAGCCGCACACCCGGGCATGGGCCGCGAGCTGATGCTGGCCCTGCCCGCCCTGGGCGACGCGGTCGCGGCCAGGCACCGTTCTGCGCTCATGAGGCTCCAAGCCGGCTCCGAGGCGACGGTGCTCGACCAGATCTGGGGTGCGGCCCAGCTGGCCGCCGTCCACACCGAATTGACCCGGGGCCTGCTCGGACTGCGACCGGACGCCGCCATCGGCTACTCCTCCGGCGAGTCGGCCGCCCTGGTCGCCCTGGGGGCGTGGAAGGATGTCGCGGCCCTGCACCACGACACCCGGGAGAGCGGCCTGTTCACCCACGAGCTCACCGGAGAGCTCCGGGGCGTTCGCCGGGCCTGGGCACAGGTCGGTGTCGATGGCGAGCGATGGTCGAGCTACCTGGTCACCGCATCCATCGACCGGGTCCGTGCGGAACTCGCGGACGAACGTGCAGTCCACTTGATGGCGGTCAACGCCCCCGACGCATGCGTGGTCGGCGGTGAAGCACGGGCGTGTGCCGCCGTCATGGCGCGCATCGGTGCCGCCCATGTCATTCCGGTCGACTACGACCTGGCCGCCCACTCTCCGGAACTGGCCGAGGTCCGCGACCGCTGGTGGAACCTCCACCACCGTCCCACCAGCGCGGTGCCAGGGGTGCGGTTCTACAGTGGGGCCTCCACACACTGGTACACCCCGACGGCGGTCCGTGCCGCCGATGCCGTCACCGCGCAGGGCGTGGGCATGATCGACTTCGCCGGGACGATCGAGCGGGCGTGGTCCGACGGAGTCCGTGTCTTCGTCGAGCACGGGCCGCGCGGCCTGTGCACGGGGTGGATCGAGCGCACCCTGGGCGACCGCGAGCACGTGGCCGTGGCACTCGACGCCCAGGACAGGGGGTTGCGGCAGCTGTACCTCGCCGTCGCCGAACTTGTCGCCGCAGGCGTGCCCGTCCACGCCGAGGCCCTCTTCGAGCAACTGCGGGAGGCCACACCGGTACAGACCGAGGACGTCCCCACCATCACGGTGCCCGCCCACAGGGAGATCACGCTGCCGTCCCTCGACCAACCCGCGATGATCATGCCCAGGGCCCCCCGGCTGGAACCGACCACGGCACGCCGAGCCGCAGAGCCCGTCGCCGGCAACCTGCTCCCTCCCTCCGTCGCCGCAACCGAGCCACCGGCGACGGACCTGCGCACGCTCGTCGCCCGACAGACCCACAGGGTGATCGCCGTACATCAGGATGCCCTCGCCCAACAACTGCGGTCGCACCAGCGTTTCCTGCAGACCAGGGCCCGCCTCACCGCCGCGCTCATCCAGGCGGCGGGAACAGGGGCGCCATCGCTGCCGCCGCCAGCCCTGCATCCGGCCGAGCCCGCCCCGCCCGCACCCACCGACGCGGGCCGGCCGAACCGCTTGCCGGGGCCCGTGTTCGACCGGTCCCAGCTGGAACACCTGGCCTCGGAAGCCGTCTCCACCCTGTTCGGGCCGAAGTTCGCCGGGCAGGACGCGTACGAGGTGCAGACCAGGATGCCCGAGCCGCCGATGCTCCTCGTCGACCGGGTCACCGACATCGATGCGGTACCCGCTTCCTTGGCCGAACTCGGCCCGGAGCACGCCACCGGCACGATCTGCACCGAGACCGACGTCCGCCTCGACAGCTGGTACCTCGACGCCACCGGACGCATCCCGGCGGGCCTGATGATCGAGGCGGGACAGGCAGATCTGCTGCTGATCAGCTGGCTCGGGATCGACCTGCTCAACCGCGGCGAACGGGCTTATCGGCTGCTCGGCTGCGAACTGACCTACCACGGCGGCCGGCCCCAGGCCGGGGAGACACTGCGGTACGAGATCCATATCGACCGACACGCCGAGCACAATGGTGTCCGCCTGTTCTTCTTCCACTACGACTGCTTCGTCGGCGACGAACTCCGGTTGAGCGTCCGGAATGGACAGGCCGGCTTCTTTACGAAGGCAGAGCTCGACAACACCGATGGAGTGCGCTGGGATCCGGCAACCGTCGCACCGGCCGAGGACGTCCCGCTCGATGCCCCGGCAGTGCACTGCACACGATCGTCCTTCACCGCCGAGCAGGTGCGGGCCTTCGCCGACGGTCGGCCGGCGGACTGCTTCGGCCCGGGTTGGGACATCACCAGGTCACACGTGCGCCCACCCCGCCTCGACGACGGCCGCCTGTTGCTCCTGCACGAGGTCACCGAGTTCGACCCGGCCGGCGGGCCCTGGGGACGCGGCTATCTCCGCGCCGAGACTCCCGTCTCGCCGGACGACTGGTTCTTCGAGGGGCACTTCAAGAACGACCCGTGCATGCCGGGCACCCTGATGCTTCAAGGCGGGCTGCAGGCAATGGCGTTCTACTTGGCGGCCATGGGCTTCACCGTCGCCAGGGACGGCTGGCGCTTCGAGGCGGCAGGCGGGCGGCCCTACACCGCCCAATGCCGTGGGCAAGCCACACGGGCCAGCAAGAAGGTGGTGTACGAGGTGTTTGTGCACGGGGTCTCGGCCGGCCCGGAGCCGACGCTCTACGCCGACATTCTAGGCACCGTCGATGGCGTGAAGGCGTTCCATGGCCAGAACATCGCGCTCCAGCTGGTGCCGGACTGGCCGCTCTCGCAGTGGCGGCAGCTCGGCGGGCACAGGGAGCAGATCGGCGGAGCCCCGGTGCCGCTCGCTTCCCTCGGCGGACTGGTCGGCCATCGAGAGTCCAAGGCGGTTGCGGTGTCCGATGAGGGGCTTGCCTTCGGCTACCCGTCGTTGTTGGCGTGCGCGTGGGGAAGGCCGAGCGAGGCGTTCGGTGCCGGGGCCCAGGACTTCGACGGCACCCGCAGGATCGCGCGACTGCCCGGGCCGCCCTACCACTTCATGACCCGCATCGTCTCCGTGACCGGGCCGCCGTGCGGGATGCGGCAGGGCAGCAGCGTGATCGCCGAGTACGACGTGCCCGACCAGGTGTGGTACTTCGAGCAGAACGGCGACCAGGTCATGCCGTTCGCCGTGCTGATGGAGATCGCGCTGCAACCGTGCGGGTGGTTGGCCTGCTACGCCGGTGGCCCGCTGACCACGGAGACCGATCTGCTGTTCCGCAACCTCGACGGAACCGGAACGGTCACCGGCCAGATCACTCCGACGACCCGGACCGTGCGCACCGAGGCGGAGCTGACCACGATCTCGCAGAGCGGAGAGATGATCATTGTGTCGTTCGCGGTGCGGTGCTTCGCCGACGACGAAGAGGTGTTCGCGCTCTCGACGGTGTTCGGATTCTTCCCGTCATCTGCCTTCGGCCACCAGGTCGGCCTACCGGTCTCAGAAGGTGACCGTGCCGCACTGGAGGCACCTTGCGAGCGCACGGTCGACCTCACCACCAGCCCCGTCCGCTACTTCGCCGGTGCGGCCCGGCTGCCCGGCCCCATGCTGCTGATGCTCGACCGGATCACCGGATACTGGCCCGAAGGCGGCAGCGCGGGGCTGGGCCGACTGCGGTCGGAGAAGGACGTCGACGCGGGCGAGTGGTTCTTCAAGGCCCACTTCTTCCAGGACCCCGTCCAGCCGGGCTCACTTGGCATCGAGGCCATGTGCCAGCTGCTCCAGTTCTACCTGATCGAGCGCGGCCTCACCGACGGGGTGCCGCATCCCCGGTTCGAGCCCGTCTCGCTCGACCCCGACGTGATCTGGAAGTACCGCGGGCAGATCACACCGGCCAACCGCCTGATCAGGGTGGACCTGGAGATCCTGGAGGTCGGCGACGACGCACGCGGACCCTATGCGATCGCCGAGGCCCGACTCTGGGCGGACGACGCCTGCATCTACCACGCCCGCGGACTCGGCGTCCGCGTCGTACTCGGAGAGAGGTAGGCGCCCGTGGCGGAGGAGACGCTCGACCCCGCCGTCGACATCTGGGTCAACGACCACTGTCCGACCTGGACGCTCCCCACGCTGCCGTTGATGTCCGTCGTCGACCGGCTGGCGCAGGCAGCGGCAGACCACACCGGCCAGAGCGTGCTCGCCGCGCATGACGTTCGGCTCCGGCGCTGGATTCCGCTCACCGAAGCCGTCCGGCTCCGGACCGAGGTGGCACCCTCACAAGCGGGGCTGGAAGTGAAGCTGCTGATGTGGCGGGAGGCGGCGACACCCACGCTGTCCCGATTCGAGGAAGTGGCAACCGGGACCGTACTGGTGGGCGCCCGTCCGGGGCACCGCCCCGGGCGGTTCGCCCCGCTGCCGGACGCCGTGGACCAGCCCGACCCGTACGCGGCGGCGGAGTTGTTCCACGGGCCGGCGTTCCAGTACCTGACGTCGTTGGCCATCGGGGCGACCGGGTCCTCCGGCGTCCTCGACACCGCACGCGGAACAGTGCCGAAGGGATGCCTGAACCAAGGGGTACTGGACGCGCTGGTCCAGGTGATTCCGTTGGCAAGCCTGTGGCGATGGGCACCGCAGGTCGGATACGCCAAGGTCGCCTATCCCCTCCGGGTGGCCTCTCTGGAGCTGTTCGAAGCCCTGCCTCAGACCGGTGAGGTCGAAGCCGAGGCCCGCTTCGCAGGCTTCGACTCCGCAGACGCGAGCCTCGGTCCCACAGTGGCGATCGACCTCCAGCTCTGCGTGGACGGGAGGGTCGCTGCCGCGCTCCGGCTGATCAGCGTCCTGCTGCCCGTCGGGCCACTGTCCCCCGCCTCGCTCGTCGAGCGGCGGGACTTCCTCGCCCACCGTCGTCCGGTCGAAGGGGTGGGGCTGTCCCTGGCCGCCGACGGAGCGACGGAAGTCGTCGCCGGGGACATCGACGCGGTGGACTGGCTACGTGGCACCGTCGCGCACGCCTTGGGCCTGCCGCCCGGGTCCCGGGGCAGGGACCATTTGGCTGTCATCGCGGTCAAGGGCCATGTCAGCCGACTGGCCGGCGTACACCCGTCCACCGTGGAGGTGAGCCATGACCTCCGCTCCGCCCGCACCGCGTCCGGAGAGTGTCACCTGGTGGCGGTCGACAGCACTGGGGAAAAGGTCACCGTGTGCTCCGGTGGTGCGCGATGACCAGCACACTCAACAAGGTCGTCGGCCCGCTCCGGGCTCCCCGCTCGGAGCGGTTGGTGCGCATGCTGTCCAGAAGGCGGAACGCGTTCCTGGCTCTGATGGTGCTGGTGACGATCGCTCTGGGAATCTTCGGCCTGGGCGTGTTCGGCCGGCTCTGCGGTGGCGGTTGGACTCCCGCGACCTCGGACTCGGCCCGCGCGGACGCGATGTTGCGAGAGCACTTCCGGTCGGGCAACCCCGACCTCGTGTTGCTCGTCACCGCACCCCGGTCCGTCGACGAGCCGCAGGCAGCGGCCGCCGGTGTGCGCCTGACTCAACGGCTTGGCACCGATTCCCGGGTGCAGCACCTCGACTCGTACTGGCCGCAGCACGAACCGGCACTGCGCTCCCGCGACCGTCGCAACGCGCTCATCAGCCTGCGACTGCTCGGCAACGAACACGAAGTGACGAACGCAGCTGAAAGCATTGGCAGGGAAGTCGCCTCCGGTACGGCGCCGCTGACGACGACCGTCGCCGGCCGTGCGATGGCCAACCGTGCGCTTGAGGACCAGAGCCAGCTGGACCTCGTACGTGCCGAACTCGTTGCCGCCCCGCTCATCCTGTTCGTCCTCGTCCGGATCTTCGGTAACGTCGTCAGCGCTCTGCTCACGCTCTCCGTCGGCGGCATCGCGGTGGTGGGCACACTGACGATCCTGCGCGCGCTCACCGAGTTCACCCAGGTGTCGATCTTCGCGGTCAACCTCACCACGGCGTTGGGCTTCGCACTGGCCATCGACTACGGCCTGTTCATCATCACTCGCCATCGGGAGGAACTGGCCGCGGGACGCGATGTCGAGGAGGCCGTCCTGGAGAGCCTGCGCACGGCCGGCCGGGCCGTGTTCTTCTCCGCCCTGACCGTCATGCTCTCGATGGCGGCGCTGCTCGTCTTCCCGATGTACTTCCTGCGCTCGCTGGCATACGCGGGCATGAGCGTGGCGGCCCTGGCCGGGCTGACCGCCGTACTCGTCCTGCCGGTGTGCCTGCTGGCCGCCGGACATCGGGTCAACCGGCGGCGCGGCGAGCTGTCACCCGCCGGGAAACGCCGGGACAGCGCTGCCGTTGAGCGCGGGCACGGCTTCTTCTACCGCACCGCACGGATCGTCATGCGTCGTCCCCTCGTCGCTGTCTCCCTGGTGCCCCTTGCGCTGTTGTCCATGGCCAGTCCGTTCCAGCGTGTCGAATTCGGCCTGTCGGACGACCGTGTGCTGTCGGCCTCCTCGCCTGTGCACCAGGCCACCGAGGTGATGCGCAACGACTTCGACGTCCAGGCGACAGCCATGGCGAGCATCGTGCTGCCCGGCCTCACGGGTTCGCCGTCGTCGCCCGAGCTGGCCGACTACGCCCGCCAGGTGTCCCTGGCGCCGCACGTGCTCAGGGTGGACACCGCAACGGGCTCCTACATCGGAGGAATCCTGCGGACCCCGCCCACACCGCTGTCCGCCCGCTTCTCCGGCCCGGGCGGCGACTGGCTCTCGGTTGCCACCGATGCCGAGCCCTACTCCGCCGAAGGCCGCGAGCTCGTCGGCGCACTACGGGCGGTGCCCTCTCCGGTGCCCGCGCTCGTGGGCGGCGACGCTGCCGCGCTCGTGGACACCAAAGCGGCCGTCGGCGACCGGCTCGGCGAAGCCGTCGCCATCATCGGGCTGGTCACCTTCGTCCTGCTGTTCCTGTTCACCGGCAGTGTCCTCATCCCGATCAAGGCCCTGCTGGTCAACCTGCTCAGCCTCACTGCCACGTTCGGGGCGATCGTCTACGTGTTCCAGGATGGCCATCTGCAATGGCTGGTCGGCGGCTTCCTAGTCACGGGCACCACGGACACTCTCCTTCCCGTGCTGATGTTCTGCCTTACCTTCGGGGTGTCGATGGACTACGAGATGTTCCTGCTGTCCAGGATCGTGGAGGAGCACCGCCGTACGGGCGACACTGCCGCCGCCGTGGCCGTCGGGCTGGAACGAACCGGTCGCCTGTTCACGGCCGCGGCCCTCGTCATCGCCATCGCCATGGCGTCAATGGCCACCTCTCACCTCACCCCGCTGAAGCTCCTGGGTGTGGGGCTGACCCTCGCGGTTGTCGTCGACGCCACGTTGGTGAGGGTGCTTCTGGTTCCCGCGATCATGAAGATGGCGGGTAGGGCGAACTGGTGGTGCCCGGTACCCCTACGCAACGCGCACGCCCGGCTCGGTCTTACCGAGGATAAATCGCAGGCGGTGGCGTGACTGGCCTCTCCCCGGCCGGATGCGACTCCGGGAGGACCACCGCCCGACCCTGCACTCGGTGTCTCCCGCGCGGAGCAGTTCTCCGTGTCCACCCCTGGTACCGGTGGGCTCGCTGACACACCGAGTGATCGGAAGAAGTCCACCAGCCTCAGTCTCCCGTGCCACTGGAAGTGCACCGCGTCAATGCTCCGTCGTTGTGCTCTCGCGCCTTTCTTACTGGCGGGATGTCCGCCTGAGCGGGCGCAGCTCCACCGGCCACCCACCGACGCCCGCCCAACCCGCAGGACAGCCGGCACCCGGTGAGCAGCCACCACTCGTACCGAAGCCCGGCAGCCCGCCGTCGACCGGACCGCCGCAGCAGCCGGAGCCGAACCCGACGCCCGGGCAAGGACCCGGTACGCGCCGAACGGCGCGCTGCCCAGCTCGCCGCGGTCGATCCGGACCGGAACCCGGCGGTGCTGGCGTGGTCGGTGGACTGGCAGCGGCACTACGTCGGCCTGGCCGCGCTCCTCGACGACGGGGCGCTGCTGACAAGCGTCGTGCCCGGGGTCACCTACCGCGGCGACGACATCGGCCGGTGGCTCACCCGCCAGCAACGCGACTTCGGCCGGCTCAACGCCGAGCAGCAGAAGCGACTCGCCACGTGCGGTGTGCAACCGGCCATGCAGGCCCGTAAGGCACCGGCGCCCGGCGAGGCGAAGAAAGGGGGCGCGGCGAGGAGGCGTTCACACGGGGCCTGGCGGCGCTCACGCAGCACGTCGAGCGGGAACAGCGCACCGTCATCCCGTGCCAGCACACCGAACGCATCACCGTCGACGGCCAGGCCAGAACCCCCACCCCACCGACCAGGCAATTCTCACCCAGTGACCAGCCGATGCTCATCACCTGTCCACGACCAGACCACAGCAACCACCCAGCCAACTCCCCTCACACACACAAATGAGTTAGCCCCACATGCGCCAACAACTCACCGGACACCCAACCGAGAACCACCCCGGACAAGCAACCGGAGACTCCCAGACTGCGCTTCTTCGACGCTGACGGCTCCGGGTGGGAGCAGAACTCGCCAGTGGCCGACTCCGCCAGCATGGCCGTGCTCGACTGATGTGACTGCCCTCATCCGCGAAGGCGAAAGAAGAAGCCACGCTTGTAAGACCTCACGGCTGTGGCATCAGCCTGAGACAGTGAGGTCCGGCTCAGGACGCTGACCTGGGCAGCAGATCGGCTGGCGGCGTGTTGGAGCAATGCTCGCGTGGGCGCTGGGGCTGACCGCCGTTGAGGACAGGGCAGACGGCGCCCGGCCGCTGCTCAGGTGGCAGACGGGCGCGGCGGCGCTGGGACCAGGTGGCGTTCGACTGCCGTTCGCGTGCCGCAAGGCGCACCCGAGTCACGTCCAGGGCCATGCGGTATGCGGCGCGTTGGGAGCGGGCATGCGGCGGCATCAACGATGGCTGTTCGACGCCGCGTTCACGGGCGTGCGATGAAGAGGCGGTCGGAGAAGCTGGGGACGATGTCGCGCATGCGGGTCAGCACGGGATCGCTCTCAGGGTCGAGCGAAGTCAGCGCTGTGTGCCATCCGAGGTATCCGCAGGTGTTCAGTGCTTGGTCCACATAGTCCGTAAAGGAAAGGGGCAGTTCGGTCAGAGACTCCCCGAGGTAGTGGAAGTAGACGGTGTTCTTCGGCCGCTCCCCCAGGGGCTGGAAGAAGGCACCGCACGCCTCCGGGATGTATAGATCGAATGGCTTCACCGCCCTGAACCGGTCGCCCCCCTCAAAGCTGTCGAACCAGACGGCGTCCTTCCATTCGGAGAACACCTTCTCCACGGGGAGAATGTTCACGGATCCCTCGTCGGTCGCCTCGCCGTCGCTTCCCGACGCCAGATAGGTCCACTCCAGCCTGAAACCGTTCACCTGCAGGTAAAATTCCTCGGCTCCCGCCGGGAGGTGTCCGCCGGCCTCCGACCGGACCCTGTCGACGAGGCCCTGCGAGGCGGGGGCAGCCACGTCACACCGTTTCACCGAGAAGCCCGGAACAGCCTCCAGTTCGCCGATGCGTGCTTCTATGCGGTCCCTGTATGTACCGTTCATCGCTGACTCTCCTTTCGTGACGTCTAGAATCCGCCCAACCTGCTCTGGGACCTGGTCGGCCTGGCCGTCCTTGCGGCTTCCGCTGCCGCAAGCGTGTTCATGCGCTGTCTGAACCCATCCTTGTAAACCTGGTCCAGGTGCGCCCGGGCGTCGAGGAACCCGACAGGGTCCTGTGCTGAGCCGCTCTGGGCCCAATCGGTGAGCACCTGCATTTTTTCCGGATCAGTGCGGCAGACATTCTGCAAGAACCCGTTGATCAGCCCTTGTCCATGCATCGCTTCGGCGAGACGGGCCCGTTCGGCGGGCGGGTAGTAGTCGTACACAAGTTTGTCCTGGGAAGCGATCGCATCCGCCCGGAAGCCGAGAGCAGCCAGGAACACGTGGCGATCGGTGACACATCGGACGATCCACTCCCGTTGCTGGGGAAGTGCTCTGGTCGCGAAGGCGTCCTGGACGGCCGCGTTGTGACCGACCGCTATCAACGGCCCGAAGCAGTGCTCAAGCCATGCATTCTCATCGCCCGCCAGCACCAGGTTCAGGAAAGCATGCCTGTCCGCGGCAGGCAGGAGCATGAGAAACGCTCCCTTGTCCCCCGCCGTCTGAGCTCGGTAGAGGTGGGGGTATGCCTCCATGATGTGCCGTTTCAGGAAGGGCTGGACCAGAGTCAGCACCTCTCCGCGGAACTGGTCGCTGCGGGTCGCGAGGTCGGTGAGCAGCATCTGGGCGGCCGGCAGCGTGGCTGGAAGGTTCTGGTAGTGCTGTATGGCCGCGGCAGCGATCGCGGCGACTGGCAGCGTGATGTGGGACGACCAGGTCTCGTTCACCGTTGCATGTTGGGCTTTTCGCCCTTGCCACGTCATGGAGATGTGGTTCGGTACGACAGTCGACAGATCCAGCGGGTTGCCGGGGCCGTTCTGGTAGGTGACCTGCGTCATGAGGTCGACGGTGTACCCGTACGCCACCAGATCCTTCACCGGGTTCTCGGCTTGGGCCGACATCTGCGAATTCACCAGCGCGGGCCCCGGAGCCAGATTGAAGCGATTGTTTCCAGGTCCGCCCAGGCGCCCGTTCCACAGATGCATACGAACGGCATTGTAGTGATTTCCCTGAGGCATCTGGCCCCCCAGCTGTAGACCCTGGCTGAGGAGAGCGGCCCAGCCGATCGGATCCCCGGCATTGGTCGGGTGGTTCGCGCCGTCGCCCAGGGGGATGCCGCGCAGGTTCGTGACTCTCACGGTGCCGGCCCGCCCGCCGTCCGGCTGGAAGACGGGATCGTCACCTTGCATGGTCCCCTGCGTCCATGCTCGCTGCACCACGGGCTGCGCCGGCGACGCCGGGGCCGGGAGGGGCCCAGGTGCGGTCCGGGCGGCATGGCGCTGCACGGCAGTGGGCAGGGCCATCGCTTGTTGTGCAGTGGCCTCCGCCTCGCGTTCGAATCGGTCGGAGGGATCGGAGACGCGAAGTCCGGCACCATTGTCCGTGCCGGCGACGGGCCCCTGACGCTGCTGGATCACGTGGGTGAGCTCGTGCGCCAGCGTGTGGTTGTCAGCGCCTCCTTCTCCGACCACGATGTGGCTGCCTGAGGTGTACGCGCGGGCACCGACCTCAGCGGCGGAGGCTTTGGCCGCACCGTCGTCATGGATACGGACGTCGGAGAAGTCCGCACCGAGCCGAGCCTCCATATCCCCGCGCGTCGCGTCGTCCAACGGACGGCCGCTGGTGCGCAGGACGTCGTGGACGGCGGATCGCTGCACGGCGGGCTTCTCGCCTTGATGTCCGCATCCGGCGTTGTGCTGGTGCTGTTCGAATTGGGGCTGGGCCCAGGGGTGTCCGGCCTGGCGGAGCATCTGCACTACGGCCGCGTTACCCGCACTGGCCTGCAGGGCCAAGAGGCTAGCCGCGCCCCCTCTGGCCGGGGACGAAGCCTTGGCCGGCGAGCGGTCTGCCATGTGGGCTTGTTCGTTGGCGTGCATCGGATCCTCTCACGGGCTGCGCGCCCGGAATCTGAGCGGATGGGCGCAGGCCAGTGGCCACTCCCGCGGGCGAGGGCACGAACCTTCCAGATCGCGCCAACGCATCCCTAACGCCTGCGGACGGCTGTCATTAGCGCCGTGACCGCGTACGTTCGCCGGATCGGGGTGAGTATGTCGATGATGGGCTCCAGCGCTTGTCGGTGAGCTCCGGGAGCGGTCGGGCAGGTTCGGTCCCGGAAATGTCGATGAGTTTCAGCAAAGCCGATGACTTGCTCGGGATAGTCGTGCAGCGCCTCCCGCGGACTCTGCCTTGATCCGCATCTGGCCGGATGATCGGCTCGCTCCGGCTTCAGCGCAGCCTGTCGCCCGGGGCTGACCAACGCAATCCTTGCCGCCGCCCCGGCCCCATCGCCGGCCTGCGCAACGTCGAACGAGAGATGATCCTGCCCACCGACCAGGCCGTCGAGACCGTCCAGGAAGCCGCCCACCGCCTCGGCGGACACCACCATGCTGACGAACTGGGGACGCATTCCGGACCTGCGCACACCCGCGAGGCTGACCATTGAGGACTTCCGCGGCGCCATTCTCAGCCAACGCCTTTCCGCGGCGCCATTCTCAGCCAACGCCTCAGGCCGCCTGCGGGGGCGACTCCCGGCGAACCTCCTGCCCCCACCTCCACCTACATCGTCACCACCTTCGACGGACGGCTCAGCGCCGAACTGGCCACCGCACACTGCGCTGCACGCGCCGACGACATCGTCTCCGCCCTCGACGAGACCATCCACCAGATGACCACCTGAACGCGTCCCGGGACCCGGTGACCCGGTGGTGTGAACGGCGGCCCGCGCTCCTGCCCCGGCCCTGTCCGAGGGGCGGGTGCTCTGGGAAGCGTGCCCCCAGTTCAGCGGCCCGCGATGACCGCAGACACCGTGAACGCACCTACGGCCCCGGCGCAGACCGCGATCGACGCGCTGGTGCTTGGGCGAAGCGGCAGCCGGGGATGCAGAAGGTGGTGACCGAACGTGAGGAGAAGAACAGCGTCGCCATCGCCTCCAACGAGTCCTTCGGCGGCTGGACCAAGACCTTCACCGACCCCCGCCTCTGCGCGGCCATCGTCGACCGCCTGACCTTCAACGGCACCATCATCGAGACCGGCACCGACTCCTACCGCCTCGCCAGCACCCGGGCACGAGCCGAGCAACCCTCCAAGGTCGGCTGACACCTGCCGGTTCTGGCTCGACCGCTGCCCTCACGGCCGACGGTCGAGCCGGACGGTGAAATCACCTACTCGTCGGCTCGGGCCACAAGCAGCGGCTGGAAGAAGCCTGTGTCCTGCGGCATCCGCCAACGGGCGTCGACAAAGCCGGCCTCGGCTGCCAAGCCGGCCAACCGGTCCTGGCTGAGGGCCCAGTAGGTGGTCCGGCGGACCTTGACGCGCCATTCTCCGCCTGCCGGAAGGAGTTGGAAGTGCTCCAAGTCGTAGTGCTCACCGTCGTCGTGCCAGTGCCAGAGCTGGAAGGTGACGGTCCGTTCTCCGACGTCGGCGCAGTCGGCGGTCCGGTGGACTTGTGGAGGCATCGAAACGGGGTGGTCGCGCAGCAGGTCGTCGTAGTGGCGTGTGCTGACCAGCAGCAGGCCGTCGGGGCGCAGCACGCGGCGCATCGCGGCCAGGGCGGCGTGCACATCCTGCTCTGTCAGCAGGTGGGGCAGCGAGTTGTCAGCGCAGACGACGACGTCGAACCGGCCATCGGGAAACGGAAGGCGTCGCATGTCGGCGGCTGCCGTGCGCAGGCTGAGGCTCCGGCGGGCGGCCTCACGGCCAGCGCGGGCGGCGGCGCGAGGGCTGAGATCGGTGCCAATGACGCGGTGCCCGCGCAGCGCCAAGCCGATGGCCTGCGTGCCGATGCCGCAGGAACAGTCGAGCACCTCGACGCGATCCTGACCGATAAGGGCGTCGAGGGCGTCCCCCTGCCGGCGAATGCTGGCGTCCCAGTCTGAGTAGATCAGGTGGTAGTCGTCGGCCAGTTCATCGTAAAAGTGCGCCACCGATGTCTCAGGCATGGCCAGAGGCTACCGTGCCTGATCTTCCGGAGTCGCTGGTCGCCTCAGTGGTCCGCGCGAACGCCCTCACTGACGACAGTGCCGTCATTTCCCGTGAACATCTCCGAGCGCGTTGATCGCCAACTGCTGTCGAAACCCACCGACAAACGCTGCTGCTGAACGTGAACGAAGCCAGGGAGCCCGCAACACGAGTTGCCCCTGGTGCGGGCGGCGTGGCCGTGGTGACGCTGGTGGGCTCCGGGAGGAACCTGTCCGTGATCGTTGTGGCGGAGTACGAGACGAGTGTGATGCCGTCGTGCCCGGCCTGCGACGCGCCGCTGCGGGCGTGGGGCTACGCCCGCGAGCGCGCGATCGGGCTGCCCGAAGGCGGCCTACGGCGGCTGCGTCCGAGGCGGGTTCGCTGCCCCTCCTGCCGCACCACGCACGTGCTGCTGCCGCCGTACTGCCTGCTCCGGCGGGCGGACAGCGTCCACACCATCACCGCCGCTCTCCTGGACCACGTCGCCGGGCACAGCCACCGCCGCATCGCCGAGCGGCTGCACCGGCCCGCCGCGACGGTCCGCGGCTGGCTCCGCCGAGCGACCGCACGCGCCGCGTTCTGGCGCCGCCACGGCATGATCTACGCCTACCACCTCACCCCGGACGCGGGGCCGTTGCAGCCCCGGGCCACCGAGCTGGCCGAGGCTCTCGACGTCCTGGGCAAAGCTGGCCGCGCCGCCCAGGAGCAGAACGCCGACTGGGCGGCTACCGACCCGTAGGGCGTTGTCACCCTGGTCACCGGTCGCCGGCTCCTCACACCCGCGTAAACCACCCGCGACAGCAAGCACACGAAGCCGACACCGTGATGACGACACGTCACCCCGGCGAGTGAACGAAAGCCGCCTCTACGCCCCCACAGTGAACTTCGCCAACATGCTCACCATGAGCGTCGGGCAACACGGGGGTCATCGGTCGCCGGGCCAACCGCGCGGCCTACACCCTGACCAGCCTCTACGTCCCCGGCGCCCTGCACTACTGGGGCGATGTGGTGTTCACCGGCTCCACCACCGCCAGCGGCGAACTCCTGGGCCTGACCACCGATCAGGCAAGCGCGCTGGTGGAGACCTATCTCGACCATGTGGCCACGGGTCTGATCCCCCGCCAGTTCGGCTGCTGACCACTGCCGGTGCCTGCCCGCCGGGCCTCGTGTGCGGGGCCCGGGTCCCCGGAAGACAGTTCAGAGAGAGGAAGATCCGTGAAGTACACGATCGTGGGCGACTGGTACAGCGTTGAGGAGCTGTTGACTGAACTAACTTAGAAGTTTCTGCTGGTCAGTTGGGGTATCTGCTAGCTTCCGTCCATGCATCCGTTAGGGAGTCCCGGACGGGACTTGAAGAGCCTTGTGCTCCCTGATGTTGGCCGGTTGGTTCAGACGGGTGACGTGTGGGAGCCGTACCCGAGTGACCTGTCGGGTGAAGCCTGGGAGCTGCTCCGGCCGGTCATCACTGTGTGGAAGGCGAAGCATCCCTCGGTCAGCGGTCACGAGGGCCGGTACGCGATGCGGGAAATCGTCAACGTCTGTTCCACCAGACCGGCGACCGCCACAGCGAGGCCGCCGGACTGGCCTGCCTCGCCGAGACCCACCGCGCCGCCACCCACGCCGACGCCGCCCGCGAGCCCTGGACGCGGGCGCTGGAGATCACCCACGAGCTGGGCCTGCCCGATGCCGACCCGCTGCGCACCCGCATCCTCGGCCTCCTCGGCCGACCGAGAAGTCCCGACCGGGGAAGGTCGTTGTTCAGCCCGTACACCTCCCAGGTCCCGTCGTCGAAGTAGGGCGAGAGGACCGAGTTCAGCCACCCCACCGGGGAGTTGGCCGCCCGCAAGAACTCCGCGGCCCGAGGGGATGGCGTTGGGGCTCCAGGGAGGGGAGTCGGTCGAGGGTGGGCCGGATCGCCCGCTCGGCTGCTTCCGGGTAGGTGAATCCCTGGCCGTCTGCGACTTCCCTGGCCAGTTCGGCGAAGAGGTCCGCGGTCGCCCGTGCGGCCCGCAGCGAGTCCTCGGGGCCGAACGCGGCGAAGACGTCGTGCAGGCGCTCCCACACCCCAGGGGCCGCCCATGCGCGCATGCCGGTGCCCAGGTGCCATACATCGTGCCCGGGGCCGAAGCGGCCCTGGGCGTGCCACTCGATCATCGTCTGGAGCAGTTCCTTCGTGGTCCAGTCACGTGCCTTGACCACCCACAGCTCCCCGCGGGCCAGGTACCGTGGCAGATGGGCGATCTCATGCCAGAACTCCGCGCACAGCTCCTGGAATTCGTCCTCGCTGGGCATGTCCGGCTCCGGCGCCGACCCCTTGGCCGCAGGCAGCTTCCTGCCCCAGTCCCCGCGGTCCAGGAGCAGTTCGTAGCCGCGCTCGTGCAGCTCGTCCAGGCCGTTCTCGGCGAGGTCGTGCAACTGCTCCACGGACACCACCTGGAAGTCGGCCTTGAGGCCGTCGGCGAAGAACACCAGGTGTGCCGGGTTGTCCCACGGGCCCTCCAGACCGACGGCGACAGAGATTTCGCCCAACTCGCCCAGCCAGTCGGTGCCTTCCCGGTAGCGGTCGGGCTCGGTGGTGTACAGCTCGATGTCGTGGTCGGACAGGGCATCGACCTTGCCGTCGCGGCGAGCACGGGACCCGGTGCGCACCACAGCCTCGATGTCCGTACGATCCATGGCCCATTCCAGCAGACGTGCCACGAACGCCTCGTGCAGATCGCTCACTGCCCCTCCGTTCTGTTCTCCCTGCTGTTCATTCTCCCTGTTGTCCATGGCCCCTCGGAACTCCCGCTCGCGTGTCCGTAACTCGACGGCAGCGCCTGGAATGTGTCCGGCCATGGACAACTGGCTCCTCACTCGTGCGGGCTAACCAGCAACCGTTTGCTGTGTTTTTGACCTGGCGTGATGCCTAGCCTTGCCCGTGACGGCAGTGGTCAGCAGCGAGTGCGTGGCACGGTCTACGAGCCCGGGGGTGCGGTGGAGGTCAGGGACGTGCGTCACGCGTACGGTCGCCGTCAGGTCCTGCGGGGCCTGGACCTTGATCTGCGGCCTGGTGTGCTGGCCGGGATCGTCGGGGAGAACGGTGCGGGCAAGTCCACGCTGCTGAAGATTCTGTCCGGCGAGCTGCGCCCGCAGCATGGCACGGTCCGTCATGGAGGCAATTTCGGCTACTGCCCGCAGGACGTGGTGCTCAACGACGCTCTGACGATGCGTCAGCATCTGGAGTTCTTTCGCGTCGCGCGGGCGCTGCCCGATCTGCGGCATGCCGGGGAGGTCATGGAGGCGCTGCGGTTGTCGGCATACGCCACTGAGCGGGCCGGCCTGCTCAGTGGCGGGACCCGCCAGAAGCTGAACCTGACCCTGGCGCTGATGCGCGACCCGCAGGTGCTGCTCCTTGACGAGCCGTACCAGGGTTTCGACTGGGAGACCTACCAGCGCTTTTGGGACTTCGCTGCACAGCTGCGTGATGCGGGCCGTTCGATTCTTGTTGTCTCCCACCTGACCTACGATGCCGCGCGCCTTGACGAGCTGTGGCGGCTTCAGGGCGGCGCCCTGCACCCGGCAACGGCGGTAGCGGCGTGAGGCGACACCCGCGTCTGTTCGTCACAGCGGCCCGCTTCGACCTGGTGGAGCACGCCCGCAACAGGCTGGCGATGGTCCTGATCGCCCTGTTCATCCCCTCCTGGATCAGCCTGGCCTACGTCGTCATCCCCAGCAGCGCCCTGGCCTTCAGGCTGCGTGCGACGGGACGGCTCCTGACACCCGCCGGCAACCAGATCACGCAGATCACCGGTGCCATCAACGCCGTCACCCTAATCACCGGGTTCATGATGTTCGCCGTCACGTTCAACGGCGGGCGCTTCGACCGCCGTCTGGCCATGGCCGGCTACCCCCGCATCCATCTCGTCCTGGCCAAGACCACCTCTCTGACTCTGGCCTCCGGTGCCATCGCCGGCTATGCCACCGTGGTGATCTGCACTGCTTGGAGCCCGCGCCAGCCCGCGCAGCTCGCTGCGGCCCTGTTCTGCGGAGCGATGACCTACGGGGCGCTCGGTGTCGTCTTCGGCTCCCTGCTGCGCCGGGAGGTGGAGGGCATGTTCGCCCTGGTCATGACCAGCATCGTCGATGTCGGCCTGCAAAGCCCCCTGGCCAGCAGCGGCACCAAAAGCGCGGCCGTGCAGTTCCTGCCCACCTACGGCACCATGCAGGCCGCTACCGCCGCGGGCTTCACCCACAAATCCCTGCCCGGCGACCTGGCCATCCAGATCCTGTGGTTCACCGGCGCCGCGCTCCCTGCTCGCCTTTCACCGCCGCACCAAAGACGCCCTGACCACACGACCACTCTGGCGTATGCCTTGGCCGCGACAACCTGCGCGTCCTGCCCGGACCACGTCAACGCCTCTTTGAGCGACGCCCCGGTGCGACGGGTCACCAAGGCGCCCTACGAGAGACATCTCGCGCCCTCACCGCGGAGCGGGGGCCCGGCTCCGGTGGGAGCCGGTTGAGCAGAAAGGGTTCACGGATGTTGGTGAGGCGATGGCTGGACGCGGCGGGTATCACCGATCCCGTCCTTCGGCACTGCTACACGGTGTGCGTGCGGGAGTTGGCCGACGCCGACGGAGGGAGCGCTCGCTGGCAGGGCCTGCGCAGCGCTCCCTCAGCGGTTCGGCCTCATACGGCGGCACTGCTCGCACACGGGTACTGTGCCGATCTCCGCGCGGACCGCGGCCCGGTCGAAGACCGCCAGAGCCGCTTCACCCAGTTTGTCGAGGCCACCTGGGCAGCGTTCGCCGCCGGCGGCTCCCACGACCCCGTCCTGCACGCCACGGTCCACACCTACCAGGCTTTCGGCTTCCCGCTGTCGTTGGTCGAGGACATGTTCAGCGCGATGCAGCGCGACCTCGACTTTCGTGACTTCGCCACCTTCGAGGAACTGAGCCAGTGGTGCGCGCAGCTGGCCGCTGGATTGATGGCCATGGTCTACCGGGTGATGGGTGCCGCGTCCGGACCCGCGGACGAGCCGCTGGTGCGCGAGTTCTCCGTGACCTCCCAGCTGACGGATGTGCTGTGCGACCTGTCGGAAGACCTCGACGACGGGCGCCTCTACCTGCCGTTGGAGGACCTCGACCGGTTCAACGTGCGCGCCGAGGACATCAAGGCCAGACGCTGGACACCGGCTGTGGCCGACCTCATCGCCTTCGAGGCCGAGCGTGTCACCCGGCAACTGCACCAGACCGCTGAAGTGGACCACGGCCCCCTGAGCGCCCTCTGGCACGCCCACCGCGAGTACATGTCCCTGATCGTCGCCGCGGTGCTGGCCGCGGGCCAGGACGTGCTCCACCGACGGGTACAGCCGCCCCTGGGCACGCTGCTCAACGTGTGGCGCCCCTCATGCGCGCCGCGATCCCCCTGACCTGTGAAAGGACGCGCCATGTCTCTTGCCGACACCCCCGCCGGCGCCACATACATTCCACTCCTGGAGGCCGAGCTGCTGCGCTGGGTGGGCAGCGGCGACAGCCTGCTGGAACTGGCCTGCCTGGACGCGCTGTTCCCCCCGGGCAAACTCCTGCGCCCCGTCCTGTGCATGGAGTCGGCCAAAGCCGTCGGCGGCACCGCCGACCAGGTGCTGACCTTCGCGGCCGGGATCGAATGCCTGCACGTCGCCAGCCTCGTCCACGACGACATCATCGACCAGGACCCGGTACGCCGCGGGCGGGCTTCCACCGCCGAGCAGTTCGGCCTCGCCGAAGCCCTGGCAGCAGGCGACGGACTGTCGATGGCCGGAATCGCGGCCCTGCTCAGCGGCGGCCCCGCCGAGCGCGTGCTGCACGCAGCGCGGGTGACCATCGAGGCCCTGCGCCACATGTGCCAGGGCACCATGCGTGAAACGGAAATCCGCGGCGACCTGACCTGCGGAGTGCCGACCGTCCTGAACATCATGCAAGACAAAACCACCGCGCTGACCGGCGCCGCCTGCCAGGCCAGGGCGATCCTGGCCGGAGCAACCCCACAGCAGCACCAGCCCCTGCGCCAGTACGGAGAACAGCTCGGCATGGCCTTCCAGATCCGTGACGACCTGCTCCCCTACACCGCCGAGGACCAGGTCACCGGCAAGACAGCCACCAGCGACATCGCCAACCTCCAACCCACCCTGCCCGTCCTGCTCGCCCACGAAGCCGCCGACGAAGCCGACCGCAACCGCCTGGCCACCGCATTCCGCGGCGACACCGATCCCGTCACCGCACACCGAGACGCCCTCGCCGTCCTGACACGCACCGGCGCTCTCACCAAGGGCGCGTATGGCCTCCTCCTGCGCCGAACAGGCACGCGCCGAAATCGCCGGCCTGCCGGGCTCTGCACGGCTCGCCGAACTGGCCGCGTCAGCAGCCGACCGCCGGCGCTGACGGCCTCGAACGTGGCCCAGAATTCGGTCCCCGTCCGCCAGATGATCGCTGACCGGCAGCAAGCCGCCGTCCACGCTCTGGCGTCCGCGCCTTTCCCTCCTGCGCGCACAAGGGCACTGGCCGCGTTCGCCGATGCCCTGGCGATCCGGACGGCATGACCCCGGTCAGGGCCTTCCCACCGACGAGGGCGGGGCGGCCGGGCGATCGCGTGACCGCCGACCAGATCCGATGGGAGGCGCTTGATGATGCTGCCCGCCGGGGCCGAGCCGGCACGCCGGCCCATCTGGTCCCGCAGCAGACCCCGGTAACCACGACTGACCGCTGCCAACCGCGCCCTGTCGCTACAGGAGGACATCAGCCCGTGAACGAAGAACTGTTCGCCCGTTTGCTCGCCGCCGACGTGCCGGATCTGACCGTACAAATCAGCCCGCACGTGGACGCCATCGCATCCAGTGCCCATGGCTGGGCGCGTGAGGTGGGAATTGCCGAGGGCTACACCACACGCGCGATCCTCGACTACGCGACCTACGGCGGGCATACCTACCCGACCGCTGACCCAGACGATCTGCTACTGATCTCGCAATGGACGCTGCTGTTCTTCCTGTGGGACGACCACCTGGACAACCAGCCGGTGAGCGCCCTGCCCGCAGAGAGCCGCCAGCTTCTGGATGAACTGGATCGTCTCCTGGGCCCTGACAGACATCAAGCTCGCACCCTCGCCAAAAGATCACCCCACGCTCAGGCATTCTGCTCACTGTGGGACCTGTCGCTTCGTCAATGGTCGAGCATCGGATGGCGACGGCGGTTCCTGGCCGCCATGCGCCTGTATCAGGAGTGCCAGCAATGGGAGCTGCACAACCGGCGGCACGGCCTCATGCCCGACCCTCTCAGCTATCCCTTGATCAAGGGACACTCGTCGTTCAGCACGGTCGCCAGGACATTCCTGGAGCTACTGCTCCCGCAGCCGGCCCCCGACTCCCTCATGGACAGTCATGTACTGCGTGTGATGTCCGCAGCCGCCGGGGACGTCGCGGACCTGGCTGCCGACGTGGTGTCCTTCGACCCCACGGCCGGTGCGGATGACGCCAACATGCTGACCGTCCTGGAGAACGCGCTCGCCAGCACGCCGCAGCAGGCCCAGGATGTGCTGGTGGCCCTGTGGACGGCGCGCTTCCAACTAGTGGACCGCCTCCGCGACACCCTGCCCGGCCTGCTGACCGATACCGGGCACGGTCCCCAGAACATCACACAAGCCCTGACATGGGCCGACCTCCTCCTGCTCTGGCTGGGAGGCAACTACGGATGGGGAGCGACCACTGCCCGCTACGATGCCCGCGCCACCCGCCCCCACCGGCCATAATCTCAGTTGGGTGTGGCCTGAGCTTGACTCTGTCGGGGATCTTGGAGTTTTCCGGTGCGGTTGCGTGATCAACGGTCATGCTCGGGCTGTTCCAGTGACCGATGCAGTCGTCGAGGTGCCCGTTGTCCCTTCGCCCCCGTTCCGGTGAGCAAGTCCCCTCTCTGACCGCACAGATCGCGCGGGCGAGCAACCCAGGTGGCACCACGGCGATGTGGGTGAGAGACCGGCTGGATGGGCTGTGGCGCGATGAGGACTTCGCCGACTGGTACCCGCGGGACGGACGTCCGGGTCTCTCGCCTGCTCAGCTGGCCACTGTCAGTGTGCTGCAGTTCCTGCTCGGTCTCTCGGACCGGCAGGCTGCCGAGGCGGTCCGTTGCCGCATCGACTTCAAGTACGCGATGGCCATGGGGCTGGACGACCCCGGGTTCCATCACAGCGTGCTGGCCGATTTCCGCGATCGTCTTGCCGAAGGGGACCGTGCTGACTGCCTCCTCGACCTCGCGCTGGCCCGCCTCAAGGAGGCCGGCCTAGTGCACGAGCGCACCACTCAGCGCACCGATTCCACTCATGTCCTGGCCGCAGTGCGTGACCTGACCCGCCTGGAGCTGATCACCGAGGCGGTCCGCGCCGCCCTGGAAGAAGTCGCCAGCGTCTCCCCTCACCTGCTGGACGAGCTGGTTGATGAGGGCTGGGGGCTCCGCTACGGCCGGCCGGTCCGCCTGGGCAAGAACCCCACCAAGCCCAAGACCCGGATCTTCGCCACCGGGAACGACGCCCTCCGACTCCTGGAACACCTCTACCGGCACGGAGCGGACCGCACGTCCGGTCCCCGTATCCAGGCTCTGCGCCAGATCATGGTGCAGAACTACGACCGTGACACCGCGGGCCGCCTGCGCTGGCGCGCGGCCGAGAAGGAAGGCGGGCCCGGGCTGCCGCCCTCGTCCCGGGCCATCGTCTCTCCCTACGACACGTCGGCCCGCTACGCACGGCACGGACACATCATCAGCTGGAAGGGGTTCTCCGCACATCTGACCGAGACCTGTGCTCCCGACGGCCCCAACGTGATCACAGACGTGGTCACCACCGCGGCCACCACCCACGACAGTCAGGTCCTGCCCGGCATCCACACCCGTCTGGCCCGCCGCGGGCTGCTGCCCGCCGAGCACCTGGTCGACGCCGGCTACACCTCCCTGCCCCACCTGGAACAAGCCGCCCGCGAACACAAGGTCACCGTCTCCGGGCCGCTGAAGAGCAACCCCACCCGCCAGCACCGCCAAAACGAGGGCTTCGCCCGGGACGATTTCCACATCGACTACGACAACCAGCAGGTCACCTGTCCTCAAGGCCAGGTCAGCGCGGGCTGGCACGGCCCCTACCCGACCTCTTCGCCCACCGCGGCCCCACTGATCGTGGCACGGTTCACCAAGGGCCAGTGCCGCCCCTGCCCGGTTCGCACTCAGTGCACCAGCACGGCCGACAACGTCCGCACCGTGGGATTTCCCCCGCGAGAGCTCCGCGAGCTGCAACTTCGCGTCCGTACTGAACAGCAGACGCCCGAGTGGAAGGCCCGCTATGCGGTCCGCTCCGGAGTTGAGGGCACCGTCAACGAGTTCGCCCACGGACACGGCATGCGCCGGTGCCGCTACCGAAGTCAGTCAAAGGCCCACCTCCAGCACGTTCTGACGGCCATCGCCGTCAACATCGAGCGCCTCAGTGGACTGCCACCAACCGAGGAGGCCCCCAAGTCCCGTCGGCCTACCGCATTCCAGGACTACCTCGACCAGCGCGAGATCCCCCGGCCGAAGTCCTGGCGAACCCTGGGCACCTGACCTCGGTACCTCCAAGATCCCCGACAGAGTCAAGCTTACGCAGCCCGCCGGTCCAGTAGCCGGACGACCTGAGCCCTCCGGTCGTTCCTGCGCCAACTCCGGGCGGGGCACGCAATCGACTGGGTGACCAACAACCCCTCACCGCACGGCTGTCGGTAGAGGTGGTCCCGTGATCACCATTGCGAGGTGGCGTCGACCGGCTATGTGGGTGGGCAGATCAGACGTGGCAGTGCACGTTGACGAGCAGAGTGTCGGCGGGCAGCGCGATGAGATAGGACTGCACCCCCGGGTGTTCCATGCCGAAGTTCGGCTGGTGGACGCACTCGAGGGGACCGTGGCATGCGCTGTGCAGGGGAGCATCGCCAAGTTCGTACCACCATCCACTGAGCGTCAGCACGTTGCGCAGTGGCAGAAGGCTGAACTCGTAGGTCGCGACGTACTCCTCGCGGCTGCGCTGTCCGATTCCGACCGGATCCCAACCGAAAGAAAAGTGGTCCGCGATGTCGGGCCGGGCCAGCCCCGGCGCTACATCCACCCAGGCACGGACGGCCGGCTGCGCCCGGTAATCGGCGGCTTCCCGCGATGTCTCGTACGAGTCCCTGGCCCCTCCGGCGGCCAGGTGACAGTAGAAAAACACTGATTCGTCGTCCGGGGCCAGGTGGTGGGAAACCACCTCCTGCCAGCGATCCCACACCCGACCCGCGTGACCAGCGGCTTCCGCCCGCAGGACGTCGCGGAAGTCGATCAGCCCCCGCGGCCCTCCCGCGCACTCCCCGGGCACCGCGGGTTCCAACGAACCGTCCCAGCGGGGGCGATCAGCGACCAACCGCAGATCACCCTCATGACCCGCCAGCACCGGCAGACCCACGGAACCGCAGATCCGATAGCTGTCCCACACATCCCGCTCCACGGCGCCCACACCGTCACTGGCAAACGGCGCCATCGCTTCCGCGACCGCCTCGTCCACCCTTTTCGCAGCCGAACCGGGCAGGCATACGGTGATCGACATTCCAGCCATCCCGGGATCGTATGCACCAGGTTCACCACACGCCACCTCGTTGTCCGGTCGCGGGTCAGCGCAACGGGGCGCGCTCAAGGGCGTTCACAAGCTGGACGATGAGCGGCCGTACGACCTTCGCCGAGGGGAATACCGCATAACCGGAATGACGCTCCCTGCCAGTTGGTCTTGGAAAACTCCTCCGGCGGCCCGCCCGACGGGCTGGACCGGCGAGCGGATGAGCGTGTCAGCCTTCGTCTACAGCGACCTCGGTACATTCGTCGTTCGTTTGCCGCGGCTGCTTCTCCTGGCCCTGCGTGAGTACGAGGTTGTACCAGGTCCCGTTGTCGTTGCACAGGACCGTGAGGTTGTGGCTCTTTGCCAGCACCCACTTGGTTCCGTACCAGGAACCGAAGTAGTACCCCTTGCAGGAAAAGCTCGTGTTTCCGTTCTGAGAGAGAATCTGCGCCGCAGTGCCGGGGCAGCTCGCGGGTGCGGCGTGGGCGGCGCCTCCTACGGTGAGGGTGGTTCCGCCGGCGAGGGCGATGGTGGCGGCGGTCATGGCGATGGTGCGCCGGATCTTGCGCATGGAGGGTCTCCTCTTCAGGACGTTGGACGCCAGGATGGCGATCGATGATCGGGTACCAGTCCCCAGGGCGGGGATGCGCTGCGGCCAATGATTCGAACACTTGCACCTCCCCACCTGTAGGTGGGGAGGTACCTCTCTCTGCCTTCAATTCGGCGAGAGGGATCCAGTGGCGGCGAGCTTGACCAGACAGGCCTACGCGACAGGCGCACCAGCAAGCTGCCGAGATGGCCCGTGCATGTCGATCCGCCCGGCCTGGGTCAGCTCAGGTTGCAGTCCTGCCGGTGTGAGTACAGACCGGTGACACCGCCGCGAAGCTGCTCGCAGACGTAGAAGCGCTTACCTTCGAAGCTGAACCGGTACTCGATCGCCTCGCGCGCCTCCCAACCTGCGTTGTACTCAAAGTTGCCTGCGATACCCGTGTACTGGAAGCCGAGGAGACCCTGCGCACCCACATTGCGGTAGTCGTAGGTCGTGATCCTCGAGCCGTCGCTGCACCAGTTGAGGTTGAACCAGGTGTTGCCCTCAGCAATGGTGAAGTCGCTCCACGTGTCGTAGGCGAAGGCGGTCCAGCAGCCGCCGCCCTCACTTCTCATGGCCGCGAACGCGGGCTTCGCCGCCAGCCTGCCACTGGCGACGGCGGCCGAGACCTCCGCCGACGACATGCGGTTTCCTTGCTTTACCTCCGGGGCAGCCTTGTGGTCCTTGGCGGAAACAACCTTGCCCAGCACTGCCTTCTCTGCCCCGAGGTTCTCAGACGTGGGCTGCGCCACCGCGGTAGCGACGCTCCCGAGTGTGAGGCTCGCCATCAGCATCCCGGACACGGTCAAGGCCCGGGCCGCGCGCTTTGCAGTCCTCATCCGTACGCTCATGTCCAGCTCCTCTTCGTGGTTCTCTGATGCAATGCCATGTGCTTCATGCGCTTGCGCCGCATCCGTGGAATCGGCCGCCCGCACTCTCGTAGAGGCGAAGACAACACCCCTTGAGGACGACTCCGAGCACGTGCTTTCGTTGCCCTCCGCGAGCCAGGTTCGGCTGGCAGGTAAGTGCTTCGCCATGACGCCGACCCGACGTTCACCAGACGCTTGGGTTCAGCCGCTCGATAAGGCTTGGCGAGGCCAATCCGTGGGATCCGGGGGTATGAGCTGGGCGCCCCGTGCCGAAAGGGCGAGAGCGCTGCGCTCACGAAAACTCCTCAGTCGTTCAAGATGGGCGGCGGTATGTGCTCTCCTCGGCCGCCACCGCCGTCGCTACCGCTGCTGCATTGACCGAACGCTTCGTCCCTGTCCTCTGCGCTACGTCGCCGGCACGGCCAACCACCCCCGAGGAAACGCTATGTCCACGGGTCCTTTGGTCGTCCTAGATCCGTCCTAGTGGCAGGTCAGCCAGGGGGCAGCGCTGCCCCACACCCCGTCAAGCCGGTGTTCCATGTACCCATCGCTCCGCCGTCGGCGGGAGGCTTGCCCGCGTCAGAAGCGGCGCGAGAACCAGCGGCCGGCCTTCTGCTCGGGCGCGGCATGGTCCCGCTGCTCCTGGCGCGGCCCTGGCCTCCCGTTGACAGGCCCTGGCCCCCCAGGGCTGTACGAGCCACGCGGGCGGATACTCGCGGGCAGCCAGCATCTCGGCGCCCGTCATAGGCAGAACTGCGGCTGCCCGGCAGATACGGATGATTGGGACACGGCAGCACCCCGACGATCAACGATGAGCCGCTCCCCGTAGCCTCCCGGTCTGTGAAGTCCCTACGAACTCTCCTGACCCGCGGTAGACCTGCGCCGACCACGGGCGGAGCCGACCAGGCCACGGCGCTGGTGCTGCGAGGAATCAGCGAGCTCCTGCGTGCCGGCCGCGCCGAGGAAGCCGAGGCACAAGCGCGCACCTTCCAAGGTGCTGCGGGGCGCGCCTCGGGGCGGGGCGACCTGACGAACGTGACAGCCGCGATGCTCGCCGGGCGCGCTGTCCTTGCCCAGGGGCGCCCTGCGCAGGCCCTGTGCGAGCTGGATGGTCTGCTGGCCGAGCTGGCCGAACCGCCGAGCATGCGCCACTACGCCACGTCGCTTGCGGTCCGGGTGAACCGTGCACTGGCGCTGTGTCACCTGGAGCGGCCCAGCGAGGCCGAGACCGAGTGCCGGGACGTCCTGAACGCCCTGGCCCGCATCACCCAGCCCTCCGTGAAAGTGGAACTGGCTGCACTCCTCTGTCTGGTGCACGCCCTCAATGACCAGGGCCGCCACGAAGCGGCCGAGACCATTGCCCGCGGCACGCTGTCCCGTGCCGAGGGAGAGGCCGCCATGGCTCTGAGCTGCGGCCTGGTTCGCAGCCTCAACGGCCAGGGCCGCCACGAAGAAGCCCTCGCCGAGGCCCGCAAGCCTGCCCCCGAGCACGGCCGGGGCGGCGCCGGGGCCGTCGGCCTCGGCGCCGCCACCGCCCTGCACGGCCTGGGCCGCCGCACGGAAGCCGAAGCAGAAGCCCGCCAGGTACTCGCGGACTGCGAGCAGTTCCTGCCCCCAGGACACCGCCGAACCCAGCAAACCCGCGAACTACTCGCCCGCATAACCTCCGACAAACTCAACACGGAATGAGCCACACCGAACAAGGCATCGCACACCTCTCACACAACGGGCTTCACTACTCAGAGAGTTGCGTGATGGCCGCCTCACGGCCAGGGGCTATGTAGTAGTTGCCGCAATACCAAACCACGGGACGCCACCCTGGCCCCAGCACGGCGGCGGGACGGGAGTTACGGCCAAAGGCAGAGCAACCCTTCACAGAACGCGTGATTCAATGACCGCATGGTGGAGGACCGTACATTTCTGGGACCGCTGGAACTGACCGGCGGCCATTGGGGAGTCGGAGACGCCACACGCCCAAACACCCACTGGGTGGAGTTCCGCCCGGACGGGCTCTACCAGCACGAGCCGGACTCCGAGGGACAGTTGATCCCGTGGTCCAGGATCATGAATGGCATCGGGATCTCCTGGGGCAAGCACTCCTGGAACACGAACAGCAGAGGCATGTACACGCTGAGGGGAAGGGTCGCCACGCGAAACGGCGGCTGGATGCACACGACACTGCGCCACCCGTACGAGGACCACCAGCTGCGCTTCGACCAGCACGCGCGCCCGTACCGGGCGGTGGACGCCCTCCGGCTGGAGTCCCTGCTCCGGCAGCTCACCACTGAAGGAAAGCTACATCTCCTCGGCGACCCGGAATGGGTGGGCCGCGCCGCGGCATACCTGGCCGGCGGGAAGAACCGCTGGATTACCGGCCGTGCACTGCGGCAGGTGACCGCGGAGGCCCTGGCAGCAGCCGGCCCCCGGCAGCCGCTGACAGCCACCATCGACGCTGTCGGCGGACAGCAGGCCGCAAGACCGCCACCGCGGACCGGACACCGCCCCACTCCATCCATCGCCGGGCGTCGCGCCATCTGGGCGGGGGGGGGCGGCTCGACGGGCTTCTTACAACCCCTAGCGAAATGCCAGGTGGGGGCCTTGGTGGCTCGTGCATGATAGCGGGGCAGACGGGGGCTGGGAGGACTCATGGTTGGCGGTGGCGCAGTGGATCTGTTGCATCTGGTGGCGGGTGGTAGCCCTGAGCTGGGCAGTAGTGTCCGGCTGCGGGTGTTGGGGCGTCAGCGTCCCGGGGCGACGCCGTACAACGACTACCTCGATGCCGAGTTCACTGTCACCAGCAGCTTCGCCAACGGGCGTATTGAGCTGTACCTGTCGCCCGAGGACCTGGACGACTGGTCCACGGCTCTGAACGAACTTGCTGCCTATCGCGACATCAAGTGGAAGGCATCCAGCGGCTGCGAGTTCCAGATCGAGCTGGACCGGAGTTTCTCCGTACCCGTACCCATCGTCACCGTGACGGATAGCAACGAGTCCATCTCCTCGATTCGCCTCTGGCTGGATGCCGGACACGGTTGGATCGACGCACTGCACGAACAGCTCCGGCAAGTCCGTCTGGCCTGGCCGAACGAGGCAGTGACCAGGCCGCGTTCCCGTAGCTACTGGGATTGAACGGACAGCCGGCGCCAGCAGACGAGGATGGCGTCCCAGGGTGAGGGAAGCTTCGTGAATGTCGTCGCGGATCTCCCAGCGGATCCGCAGGCGGCGGAACCAGTGCAGATGGGCGAAGGCACGCTCCACGACCCAACGTTGAGCTCCCAGTCCAGAGCCATGCTCGGTCCCCCGGCGGGCGATCACCGGCTTCACCCCAAGTCCCCAAGCGAGTCGGCGGTACTTGTCGTGGTCGTAGCCGCGGTCACCAAGCACGAGGTCCGGGCGGCGCCGGGGCCGGCCGCGCTTGCCTCGCACCGGCGGAACGGCTTCGAGCATCGGGCTGAGCGAGGCGATCGAGCGCGAGATCCTCGCCGGATTCGAGATCGACGGCCTGGAGATCCGCGCCCCCTCCCCCGTCCTCGGCCTGTCCGAGGAGGCGCTGCGGGGCCGGCGCCTCGCGCTCCTGCAGACCGCCCTCCTGGAACACGCCGCCCGCCACAACCTCAAGACCGTGATGACGTTCCACCAACGGGTCGAGGAAGCCGAAGCGTTCGCGGCAAAGCTGCCCAAGACGGCCGCCGAGCTGTACAGCACCGAAGCATCCGACGAAGCCCTGACGAAAGCGGAGAGCCTGCCGAAGTCCTCGATCGACGCGAAGTTCTACGGCAGTTCGCAGGCGGCATCGACGCCAACAACCGGCGTGTACACCGGGCATTCCTCGCCTCCGTACGCGTGCTCGGGGAGGGCGTGGACATCACGGGCGAGCGGGGGGTGGACGCGATCTGCTTCGCCGACACCCGCGGCTTCCAAGTCGAAATCGTCCAGAGCATCGGCCGTGCCCTCCGGCCCAACAAGGACGGCTCCACCAAGGTCGCCAGGATCATCGTGCCCGTCTTCCTGGAGGCCAGCGAGGACCCAACCGACATGAGTCGCCTCCGCCAGCTTCAAACCCCTCGTAGCCGTACTCCAGCCTGCGCTCCCACGACGAGCGCCTGGTCGAACAGCTCGCCTCCCGCGCCCTCACCCACGGACAACGCAAAGTCCACATCCGGCGCGACGAGGACGGGCGGATCGTCGGCGCCGAAGGCGAGGGCGACGGCGAGGACCAGGAGGACGGCGCCGACACGGCAGCCGAGTCGACGCTGCTGCACTTCTCCAGCCCGCGCGACGCCGCGACCATCGCGGCATTCCTGCGCACCCGCGGCTACCGGCCCGAATCACTGGTGTGGCTGGAGGGCTACCGAGCCTTCATCCTCTGGCGGAAGCAGAACGAGATCACCGGCCTCTACGCCGTCCCGTACGACACCGAGACCGAGGTCGGCGTCACCAAGGACTTGCCCCTCGGGCGGTGGGTGCACCAGCAACGCAAAGCCCTACGAACCGGGGAACTCGAAGAACGACGCAAGACCCTGCTCGACGCCCCGGAAGCCGGAATGGTCTGGGAACCGGGCGAAGAGGCGTGGCAGAGCAAGCTCGCCACGCTCCGCTCCTACCGGCGCGCCACCGGCCACCTCGCACCCCGACAGGACGCCGTCTGGGGCGAAGGCGAAGCGATGGTGCCCATCGGGCAACACCTGGCCAACCTCCGGAGCAAGGGCGAGAAGAACGGCCTGGG
Source organism: Streptomyces sp. WM6378 (assembly GCF_001279695.1). Classification (GTDB taxonomy): domain Bacteria; phylum Actinomycetota; class Actinomycetes; order Streptomycetales; family Streptomycetaceae; genus Streptomyces. The sequence goes on along the minus strand of NZ_LGDD01000326.1, from coordinate 4,873 downwards.
CAAGGACCCGGAGCGGGCAGCGGAGCGCGCGGCGCGACTGACGGCGATCGACCCGGACTGGGACTGCCCGTGGCCCTGGACTGACAGCGCCACCACCGCGTCCTCGCCGACCTGGTCAACACCGACGGCCACCTGCCCGACATCGCACCCGGCGTCCTCATGGACGGCGACGACCTCGGCACATGGCTGGCACAGCAGAAACAGCCAGCCACCTGGGCGCAACTCTCCACCGAGTAACAGGAACGGCTAACCCTGCTGGGCATCAAGCCAGTTGAGACGCCGTCTCCCGCCCCGGCGGCCGGCCGTGCGGCGAAGGGGCCCGAGCAAGGTCACAACAGGCGTTCCAGCGGGGCCTGGCGGCCCTCGCCCAATGGGTGGAGCGGGAAGGCGCCCACCGGCCGATACCACGCGGCCACAGCGAGACCATCACTGTCGACGACAGGACGGACCCGGTGGCCGTGAAGCTGGGCGCATGGATCTCCAACACCAACACGAGGCGGGACAAGCTCACCACGAGCAATTGGATGCGCTGCGGAGGCTGGGAATTGAATGGGCGTGACACGGCGTACGGCCGGTCGTTGAACCTGGCGGTCAGGTGAAGTACACGAAGCCTCAGGCGGCATCGCCTGGGGCTTCGTGCTGCCGCCAGGCAGGTGTGTCCGCCAGTCGTCGGCGGCGGTTCCGCACGAGAGGCGCTCCTCGTCCTCAGTCACTGATCGTTTCAGAATGAGGCTGCCCTCTGGCACCCGTGTCCTCCAGGTGCGGTCCGACGCCGTCAGCTGTCTGCGGCACGTCTCTTCGCTGTCAGGGGGGCGGCCACCCGGCGCACTCACCGTGGCCCAGAACCTCAGCACAACACGCTCGGGTGGTTTACCCGGCGCACCCGTCCGACGGTCACATGCCCTCACCTAGCTTCATTCCGTAGTCACATGACTGCGAAGAGTGAATGGAGACTGTGGATGCGTTCGACGTCTATGGGCCGACTGGCAGCCCTCGCCTCGACGGCTCTGCGGGTCCGTCCTGGGAGAGCCGTGCGGCGGCCCGGCTCCCACCTGCGAACGGGCGCACTGACCGTGGGACTCACGCTGGCGATGTCCGCGCTTGTGCCTTCGGGCTCCGCCGGTGCGGCTGATCAGTATCAGTGGGCCGCACTGGGTGACTCGTACACCGCCGGCGGGTTCGTCGGGACCCCGCAGCCCGCGCTGGGTGATGCGTCGCGGGACGGCTGTGACCGCACCACCGACGCCTACCCCGGCGTGGTCGAGCGGGAACTCGACGAGTTCCCGCCGGGCAAGCCCGTCCACCTGACCAACGTCAGCTGCGGCAACGCCACCATCGCCGACATCGCCGACGCCAAGCAGACGCCGATCAGCCCGGTCCAGCCCCCGGCCGGAGGCTGGACCGCAGTCGACCCGCAGATCAAGCGGGCCAAGCTCAACGACAAGACCGACGTCGTCACCATCGGCGTCGGCGGCAACAGCCTGCCCTTCGGCGGCATGCTCCTCAAGTGCCTCGAACTGGGCGCGACGCCCGGCAAGTCCTGCCGCGAGCACTACACCAACCCGCCCGCAGGGGAGGAGAGCGTCCAGGACAAGCTCGCCCGGGTCCAGGACGAGTACATCGCCATGCTGGCCAAGGTGCACGAGGCCGCACCCAACGCCAAGGTGATCACCGTCGGCTACCCGGCCGTCCTGCCGCAGGAAGGCAGTGCCTGCAACCGCCTCGCCCTCACCGAGTTGAGCTCGATCAAGCACGCCGACGTCGACTGGCTCCGTGACAACGTCCTCAAGCCGCTGAACAGCACGATCCAGCGGGTTACGTCGTTCTTCGGCGACCGCTACGTCGACGTCTACTCCTCCAGCGTGGGCCACGACGCCTGCCAGCCCGCCGGCACCAAGTGGGTCGAGGGAATCTGCGGCGACGCCGCGGACTACTGGCCCGCCAAACTCCCCGGCACCCCGCTGAACTGCGGTCTCATCCGCAAGCGCGTCACCCTGGTCCACCCCAACGCCCAAGGCCACGCCAACACCGCCGCCCACGTCGAACGAGCCATCCGCATCGCCCTCCTCGACCACTGACCAGCAGGCCGAGCCCGACGCCAGAGCGACGGCGCCCGCACGGAAACGCGGCTCGGAATGCCTGGCCGGGCCAGCCCAGGGAACGTTGTGGCTACTGCGGGAGAGCGCGAGTGCGGGCCTGTTGTGACAGGCGGCGCCAGCAGATGAACGCACCTCCCAGGGTGAGGAATTAGGCTTCGTGGATGTCGTCGCGGATCTCCCAGCGGATCCGTAGGCGGCGGAACCAGTGCAGGTGAGCGAAGACGCGCTCAACCACCCAGCGCACCTTGCCCAGTCCGGAGCCGCGAGCGACGCCGCAGCGGGCGATCACGGGCTTGATGCCGCGTTTCCACAGCAGGCGGCGGTACTTGTCGAAGTCGTAGCCCCGGTCGGCGTACAGCCGCCGGGGTCTGCGGCGAGGGCGGCCCCGCAGGCCCCGGATCGGCGGGACCGCATCCAGCAAGGGCAGGAGCTGGGTGACGTCGTGCCGGTTGCCGCCGGTGAGCGGTGTCCCGTGACGGTCGACGATCAAGTGGTGCTTGGAGCCGGGACGGGCCCGGTCGACAGGCGAAGGGCCGACATGATTCCCCCCTCCGGAGAGTACGTACGTGCGAGCCGTCTACGGCGCTGTCATCCGCGCAGCAGGCCCCCTGGAGGAGTTCGGCTTCACCTCCTCCTCCAAAGCTCCCCGCCACCCAGATCCGAGACCTCGAAGCCCGGTTCACTGCCGGGAGCGCGGGCTTGGCGGATGTCCGGCCTGGTCGGCTATGGCCGCGATGACGGCGCGGGCCCAGTCGGAGGGTGGTGCCGCGTCGAGCAGGCGGATCAGGTTGGCCGTGTTTGCCCTGCGGTGAGATGGGGGCATGGTCAGCGCGGTGTGCAAGGCATCTACGAGGTCTTGCGGGTGACAGGGGTCGGTGAGCACTGCCGCGTTCCCGAGCCGCTGGGCGACACCAGTATGCCGAGAGAGGACGAGGATGCCAGCGTGTCCGGAGGCGGCTTGAGCGGTGAGGTATTCCTGGACGGTGAGGTTCATCCCGTCGGCCAGGGACGTCACCCAGAAGACATCGGCTGCCAGGTAGTGGTCCATGACCTCGGTGAAGGGGAGCGATCGCGGGATGTATTCCACTGGCTGCCATTCACCGGCGCTCCAGCGGGCGTTAAGTGTGGTGATGGCTTGTTCGAGTTCGACGCGGGTTGTCTCGTAGGAGCGGATTCCGGGCTCGGGTGGCGGACACACGAGCCGAAAGCGCAGTCGTCCGCGCAGTTCTGGTTGTCGGTCAAGCAGGGTCGCGAGGGCGCGGATCTTGTGGAAGGGGGCCAGGGCCGGTTTCTCTTCTTCTTCGGCAGCAGCGGTGATCTGGACTTCGCTCGGATGCTGATGGACCGCAGCGGATTGCGGCGCACGGTGGTGGACCGGCTGGAGCGCGAGCGCGACGGCCGACTGGTGGAATACGTGGCCTACCGACTGAACGGGTGACGCCCGTGTCGTATCAGCGCGCGAAGGACGCGGTGCTCGTCGACGGGGCCTACTCGGTCGACCTGGTCCTCACGGATCTGCGCGGTCCAGTGCGTGCGGGGACCGAGGTGTGGGCCAGCGGACTGGACATGGTGCCCGGCGGGGCGTTCACCTTGGCGATGGGGTTGCGCCGGTTGGGCCGCCAGGCGCTGTGGGCAGCCGACTTCGGCACGGACGTCTTCAGCCGTGAGGTTCTGGCGACAGCGCGCCGGGCACCTGACGATGTTCCCCAAGAGCCGCTGGGCCCAGTACACGCTCACCCAGCTCAACGCGATCGAGTCCAACCTCGACCTGCGCGACCAGTACGAGTAGCCCTACCCCGAGGCGGCCGCCGTGCTGGAAGGCGATGAAGGAGCCACCGGGCCCGGCGCGGCGGCCGCCCACACTCTGCCTGGCCGGGCCCGGCACTCTTGCCATGCGCCGACGCCACTACCCCTCCGACACCACCGACGCCGAATGGTCTCTCCTGGAACCGCTGCTGCCGCCGGCCGCCCACGACACCGGGCGCGGCCGGCCGGAGAAACACCCGAGGCGGGAGGTCGTCGACGGGATCCGCTATCTGGTTGACAACGGGATCAAGTGGCGGGCGATGCCGGCCGACTTCCCGCCCTGGCGCACGATCTACGGCTTCCACCAGTGGTGGGCCGCCTCCGGGGCGGTCGCCCGGATCCGGGACCAGCTCAGGCACCGTGTCCGCGTCCGCGCGGGCCGCAGCCCGCGCGCGGTGACCGCGATCCTCGATTCCCAATCGGTCAAGGCCGCTGAGACCGTCGCCAAAGCCAGCCGCGGCTTCGACGGCGGGAAACTGATCAACGGGCGCAAGCGCCGCCTCGCGGTCGGCAGCCGGGGGCTTCTGCTGACCGTCATGGTCACTCCTGCCAGCCCGCACGACAGTGTTCCGGCCCGCGACTTCCTCCTCCGCCTCATGCACCCCCAACTCACCATGATCTGGGGCGACTCGGCCTACGGAGGCACACTTATCGACTGGGCGAAGTCCTTCCTGCACCTCACCGTGAAGGTCGTCTCCAAGCCGAAGGGACAGAAGGGGTTCAAGGTGCTGCCAAGGAGGTGGCGAGTTGAGCGGACGATCAGCTGGTGATGACGATTCCTGGAAACGGGTCTGGTCGAAATCTCGGGACGGTCACGATCGCCGCCCGTAGCGATCACGGATCAGAACGGGAATGCCCTGGTCATGCGGGAATTGTCCAGGCTGGAGCAGGCGCTCTTTCCGAAGGTGCCCGGGTTGGTGCTCGACCGGCTCACCGAGATGGATGGGCTGGTAGTTGCCGAAGTCCAC
>NZ_LGDD01000325.1 GCF_001279695.1 Streptomyces sp. WM6378 | reverse complement strand
CGGGAGATGAACGAGGCGGCGCAGTACGTCTTCGGCAAGGGCATGCCGTTCTTCGTCGCGGCGCACTACCGGTGGTTGAGGCGGTACGACAGGGCCTGGCGCGGTACGGCGGCCGAGGTGCCGGGGGAGACGCTGGCGATGCTGCGCCGCTCGATGCCGGCGGGTGGCACCGGCCGTGTCGAGCGGTGGCTGTCCCGTCTGCTGGAGAGCGCGTACGTTCGCGACTCCACCCGTGCCTACAAGGCCCTGACGGTCCTGCCGCTGGCCGCGGCGTTCGTGTCGCGCTTCACGGTCTCGATCGCCAAGAGCCTGTGGAACGTCGTCGGGGGAGGCGTCCGGAGCGCTCCGCCTCTGGTGGCCGCCGTGGTCGTGGTCTTCGTCACCGGCGACGGGTGGCGGCTTCTGGCGCGAGGCTTCGGTCTGCGATTCGCCCTCTTCGAGGCGCTCTTCCTCGGTATCGGACTGGCCTTCCTGGCCCGTCTCGACTACTGGCGCGACATCGAGGCATCCACCCAGGCGGACCAGGAGGCACTTCTGCGGGGCATCGACAGCGACGCGGTGCACGACCTCGTGCGGCGCGGGGCCGCGCCGTTCCCCATCGCCCAGCCGGACACCGCCGGCGGGCGGCGCGCGGTGCGGGCCGGATACCTCATCCTCCTCGTCAGCTCCCTGCTGGGCAGCGCCGTCGTCGTGTCGCTGAGCCTGATCATCGTGGGTGTGATCCTGATCGGTGCGTCCGAAACGGTGGAACTGACCGGGAGTACCGCACACCTCTACTGGCGGGTCCCCGGCACCGATCTCGTTCTCACCCGTGAACTCGTCTCGCTGTCCCTGAGCCTCGGTGCCTTCGCCGCCCTCTTCCTGGTGGCGAGCCAGCGCTCCGAGGACCGGGTCGCCTACCTGCACAGGGCGCTGTTCCGGCTGCGCCGGGCCCTCGTGGTGTATTCGGTGTACCGCAGGGCACAGGAACACGCATCGTCCTGGACCGGGGTCCCGGACCGAGCCTGTTGAGCCGGTTCACCGTGCCGGCCTCCGGCTCCGCCACGGGTACCGCGGTGGAGCCGGACAACGGGGATCCCCTGGAAATACCTCCGCACGGCTTCCCAACCACGGCACCGTCCACGCGTACCACGCGGCCTGGCGCGATGAGGGAATCTTCGCCCGACTCAACTACGACCTCTGAACCGTTCCGGGGCGCCGCCCATTTGGAGTACAGGAGTCCGTCTGCCGTGTCCAGGCGCGGCTGAGGCAGTTGATCCGCATGTCTGATCAGCCGCCCGGTCGGGTGGCAGTGCCTTGGCCGCGCTGTTGCCGGCCGGGAGAACTCTTTAAAGAAGGGCATCTGGATGAAGCTCGCCACCCCGCGCCGGTCCATCACCGGCCTCGCGATGGCCCTGGCGCTGTGTGCAGGCGTCGTCGGCAGCGCAGCAGCCGCGGACCACGGGGCGCAACGGCTCAACGCCACGGCCTACTACGGCAGCCTCAACGTCCTGGCCCGCCAGACGCACGACCTGAAGGCGAAGTTCACCCGCGTCGACGGCAGCCCCGTAGCCGGGCTGCCGGTGAAGTTCACCGTCACGGGCGAGAAGGCGTTCCTCTGCGAGGCCACGACCGACACCGACGGCTACGCCGAGTGCAAGAACTCCCCGCTCCCGGCCCCTCTCACCCTCGAACAGCTCCTGCTCAAGGGCTACGACGCCACCTTCGACGGCGATGACCGGTACGCGCCCGTCAGCGCGCACAACTCCGTCGGCCTGGGCTAGCACGGCGGGCTGACCTCGATCGTTCGTGAGTCCCCGTTGGTTCGCTGACGGGGGCTCTGTTTTTGTGGGGTGGGGTCTTTTCGGGGCCGCGGCAGGCTGATGACCCGGCTCTCGCACCGGGTGGGCGCCGGGTACTGCCCGGTGTGGTCGTGCGGGGTGGTTCACCGGTCCCGACGACGTGCTCCCGCTGGCCGCGCGGCGGCTCGGAGCCTGTGTCTAGGGCGTGTCCGACGGGTCGCGTGACCCTCCTGGATGCTGGTCGTTCCTGTCGGAGTGGGGCGGGGTGACTTATCGAATGAGGAATGGGCCCGGCTGAGGCCGCATTTACCGAGGAACGTTGGACGGGGCGGGCGGTGGAAGGATCACCGTCAGGTGATCACGGGATCTTGTTCCGCCAGCGGACAGGTATCCTGTGGCGGGACCTCCCGACGAGATTCGGGAAGTGGAAGACGGCACATGACAGGCATCGAAGCTGGTCAGCGGACGGCACCTGGGAGAGGACCCTCCGGGCCGTCCAGGCCGAAGCTGACGCGGAAGGCCGTCTCGACTGGTCCATGGTGGGTGTGACTCCACTGTGTGCCGTGCTCACCAGCACGCCGCTGGTGCCCGCAGGCAGGCGCCACGCAGGCCCGGCAAGCGCGCCCACCCTGTTCAGCACCGTGCCGATGAAGCACTTGGCCGTTCGCGCGGCGGGCTGAGCACAAAGATCCATCTGGCCGGTGAAGGCGGCCTGCGGCCCCTGTCTCTGCTGATCACTCCCGGCCAGTGGGGCGATGCCCCACAGTTCATCCCGGTCTTGGAACGGGTGCACGTTGCCCGCCCGGCCCGGCCACCTGAGCGGCGACAAAGCGTATTCCTCACGCCGCAACCGCCGCTATCTGCGCCGACGCCAGATCAGTCACACCATTCCCGAACCGGATAACCAACGTGCCAACCGGTGGCGTCGTGGACGTGCGGGCGGCCGGCCCACAGGCTTCGACGCGGTGCGGTACGCCCGCAGGAACGAAGTCGAACGCCTGATCAACAAGTTGAAGATCAACCGGGCCGTGGCGATGCGCTTCGGCAAGAGGGCCTATGTCTTTCACGGGACGGTCACCCTCGCCGCAATCCAGCTGTGGCTCCGGCGATGCCCCGCCGGGCAGCTCTTCGCGGTCTGGAAGCTCCCGGGAACCATGGAGAGGTCGGCGATCGGGGGAGGTCAGGGTTTCCAAGGGAGGCGGAGAGCTTCGAGGCCGGGGTCATGGAGGAGGGCTTCGATCAACGAGGCCGGGCCTGCGACCTTGGTGCCGTGGAGGTCGAAGTGAGTGAAGGTGACCCAAGTCTGGTCAGCGGGCCAGATATTGGAGGGGCTGTATGCCATCAGGTCGGGGTGGTGGTAGAGGCTGTGGGCGTCGCCCAGGCGGCCGGTGAGCACCGTGGGGACGTGGTAGTAGAACATGTTTCGGCCCGGTTCTCGTATAGCTGCCGCCAAGTGGCGAGTAACACTGAGTAACTACACAGGGCTTCGGTCGCGCTGCTGAAGAGCGGCGAAGTCGTCGCGGGCCGCCTCGATGGCTTCGGGGTAAGCCTCGCGCTTCTCGTGTTCGACGAGGGCCCGGTAGATGCTGGCGACGCTGGGAGCCAGGCTCTTGCGCTTGCCGGTGGGGATGATCAGGTCGGGCTGGATCTGCACGACGGACTCGCCGAGCGCCTTCCGGCGGAGCACGGTGTGCAGTATGTCGTCGGTGATGACCGGGGGCCGGCCGCCGTGCTTGCCCTTGCGGGCCGCGGTGTCGAGCCCCTCCAGCGTCGACTCGCGGATGTTCTCCGGCTCGGTCTCCGCCATCGCAGCGAAGAAGCCGAACAGCAGCTTGCCAGGCCCGGTGGGGTCGTAGATGCCGGGCAGCGGTCCGGCGAGCATCTCCAGCACCAGGCCGTGCTCGGTCAGGTGGTCGGCGAGGGCGGTGAGCTCGGCGGCATCGCGCCCCAGCCGTTTCATCTCGTACACCGTGAACAGGACCCGGCAGTGCGGCGCGTGGGCCTTGATCTCCCGGGCGGTCTTGAGTGCCTGCTCGAACTGGGGGCGGACCTTGATCCGGGTGCTGATCTTCTCGCTGAAGATCTTCTCCCGGGGGATGCCGTGCTTGGCGAGCGCGTCCAGCTGCGAGTCGAGCTCCTGACCGAGTGTCGAGCAGCGGGCGTAGCCGACGCGGATGTCCGCGCTCGGCAGGCTGGGGTCGATCGCCGCGGGGACCGGCTTGCCGGGCCGCCACGGCTGCCCGGGACCGCGGTCGGCCGGCGTCTGCACCCGCAGCTCCTTCGCGAGCCTCGGCACCTTGGTGAAGCGGCCGGTGTGGTAGGCGGAAGCGACCGCGCCGGAGCGTGAGCGGCACGGCGAGCCGGGGCCGCCTTGCACTTCGGGCACGGATGGCGTTCGACGAGATCGGCTTCCGACGCGGCGGTCGGGGAGGGCTCTTGAGGGTCCGTCATGAGCCCGGATTTTCGCACAACTCAAGTCGCAGAACTGCCCTCCGGTCACTCTTGAGTGAGAACAGCTTCTGCGAACCAATCCGGCTCTCAGCGATCTCCGGGCGGCTCTATTTGATCTTGCTCGGGCAGAGGAACCGTTTGTGAGAACCGGGTTTCGGAAACCCAAAGCTTCAGTCACCTCCGGCCGGCGAGTCGTCAGTCGTGGGGCGGCAGGTGGCCGATCTGATGGTCGGCCACGTTCAGCGCCTCGTCGACCAGGCGCCGCAGGTGCCCGTGGCGCAGGCCGTAGACCACCCGGCGCCCCTCCTTGCGGGTGGTCACCAGTCCGGCCAGCCGCAGCCGGGCCAGGTGCTGGCTGACCGAGGTCCGCGTCGCACCGCAGGACTCGGTGAGTGTCGTCACGTCCGCCTCACCTTCGCCCAGGCGCCGCAGCAGGGCCAGGCGGGTACGGTCGGCCAGCAGCCCCAGGACCTCCACGGCCACCGCGAGGCGCTCGCCCTCGTCTGGCTCTTGCGAACCGTGCGCACCTGATAGGTGCATGCGTGCGTTCATGCGCACATAATGGTGGGGCAGAGACGTGAAGTCCAGTCCGGCCCAGCCGGCCGAGTCCGAGAGGTGCGACGCACCGTGAGCGAGCAGACCCACACCCACGAGCCACACGGCCACGACGGGCCTGGCCACCGTCACGACCCCGGCGAGGGCCACCACCACCCGCACGCGGACAGCGGGCACCACGGATACGGCCCGGACGGGCACCGGCACGGCCATGACGATCACAACCACGGAGACCACGGTCATGACCACGGGAGCGGCCGGTGGGCCCGGATACGCCACCAGCTCGCGCACCTGGTCACCCCGCACAGCCATGAGGCCATGGACAAGGTCGACTCGGCACTGGAGACCTCCCGCGAGGGCATGCGGACCCTGTGGCTGTCGCTGGGCATCCTCGGCCTGACCACCGTCATCCAGGCCGGGGTCGTCGCGTTGTCCGGGTCGGTGGCCCTGCTCGGCGACACCATTCACAACGCCGCCGACGCGCTGACCGCGGTGCCGCTGGGCATCGCGTTCGTCCTCGGCCGCCGCGCGGCGAACCGCCGCTACACCTACGGCTACGGCCGCGCCGAGGACCTGGCAGGCATCGCCATCGTGCTCACCATCGCCGCCTCCTCCGCGCTGGCCGCCTACGAAGCCATCGACCGGCTGCTCAATCCGCGCGACATCACCCACCTGTGGGCAGTGGCCATCGCCGCGGTGGTCGGGTTCATCGGCAACGAGTGGGTGGCCTGCTACCGCATCCGCACCGGACGCAAGATCGGCTCGGCAGCCCTGGTCGCCGACGGCCTGCACGCCCGCACCGACGGCTTCACCTCCCTGGCAGTGCTCCTGGGCGCAGGCGGCGTCGCCATCGGCTGGCGCTGGGCAGACCCGGTCGTCGGCCTGCTGATCACCGCCGCCATCCTGATGGTCCTGGGGGACGCCGCACGCGAGGTCTACCGCCGGCTGATGGACTCCGTCGACCCCGACCTGGTCGATGCGGCCGAGACCGCCCTGCGCGACGTCGAGGGCGTGCTGGACGTCGGGCAGGTCCGCATGCGGTGGATCGGCCACGCCCTGCGCGCCGAGGCCGACATCGTCGTCGACCCCCACCTGACCGTCGTCCAGGCCCACAGCCTGGCCGTCGCCGCCGAACACGCCCTCATCCACGCTGTGCCACGGCTGACCGCCGCCACCGTCCACACCGACCACCTGCCGCACGGCACCGACCCGCACCGGGCCCTGGCCCACCACGGCGCCTGACCCGCGTGGGTCAGGACCGGTGACCATCGCGGCTGGCGCGATGATCCCCGGCTACCACCGGACGAAGGGTGGCGCTGCTTGGCGCGTCCGGCCTGCCGATGGGCGATGCTGGAGACATGGAGATCGAGGTCCTGGTGGTGCCGGACTGCCCGAACGAGCAGCCCGCGGTCGAGCAGCTGCGGCAGGCGCTCGACGACACCGGGCTGCGTGAGACGGTGTTCACCACGCGCGTCATTACCGACCAGGCCGAGGCCGAGCGGTCCGGCTTCACCGGCTCGCCGACCATCCTCATCGACGGGCGCGACCCGTTTGCCGAGCCCGGCCATGCTCCCGGTCTGGCCTGCCGGGTGTACCAGACGCCGGACGGCCTGGCGGGCCTGCCCGCCCTCGAAGAGCTGCGGCAGGCGCTCCGCACCGGCTCCAGGAGTTGAACCGGGGCAGGCCGTCACGGCGTTTGCCTCCCGCCCCGGAGATCAGTTCGGCGGCTGACTGAACGATGGCCGCCGCGCCGGTCAATGATCGCCGGAGAAGATCTCGCGGCACTCGCGCACGGCGTAGTAGACCAGGACGTATCCGGCCAGCGGGTCGGCCCACCACCAGCCCAGTGCGGCGTTGAGGGTGAGGCCGAGCAGGACGGCCGCGGCGAGGATGCCGTCGATCAGGGTGACACGTCCCTCGGTCTTGAGGACCGGATTGTTCAAGGCGGCGCCGGTGCGGGCCTTGCCGTAGGCGAGGGCGAACATCACCGCGGCGGTGATCGCCGTCCAGGCGATGCCGAGGGCGGAATGGTGCGGGTGGTAGCCCGCGACCAGCACGAAGGTGGACTGCACCAGCAGGTACACGGCCAGGACGGCGAACGCGAAGCCGATCAGCCGCATGGCCTTGCGCTGCCGGTCCTCGCCGGTCCCGGACAGCTCCCAGATGACCACGGTGGAGGCACCGATCTCGATGAGGGAGTCCAGGCCGAACCCGGCGAGCGCCACGGAGCGTGCGGAGACGGCGGCGATGGCCAGCACCACGATGCCGATCACGTTCCAGCCGAGCGTGACGTACTCCAGGGCCAAGCCCCGGCGGAGCAGGGACGTGCGGGCGGTGTCATCCAGGGTGGTCACCGCAGGAGTCTCCCACCGCCTCCGATGGAGGGTGTCAGCGGTGGTGAGCGAGGAAGACGCGGCCCGCTCGTCGAGCTCGGCCGCCACCCGCACGCCCCGTCGGGCGTCAGCTCAGCTCGGAGCGCCGGCTGACTCGCCTTGTGGACTGCGCGGGCCGGGCACTGTGGTCCCGGTGGCCGCAAGGTCCAGGTCGAGATGGCTGTTCATATCCAGTTCGAACCGGCCGTACGGGTTCACGTGGGTCCAGAACAGCGGCGACAGCCCCCGCCGGTCCGCCTCGGTGAGCGTGTCCGCCCACTTCGGGTCGGCCAGAACCTGCTGGACCAGCAAGGTATTGACATGCACGAGACTGCTTTGCAAAAGGTGCAAGGCGAGCATGGAGACCTCCTGGCTCTCCTTGTCCGCGCCCGTCAGGTCGCCGTCCTTGCCGTAGAACAGGTCGGAGTTCGCCGAGTTCCAGTTCTCCACCACCTGCAAGCCCTCGCCGATCTCCCTGCGCATCTCCGCATCCGACAGGTAGTCGCAGATGAACGCCGTACGCACCACGCGCCCCGGCTCCTCGATCGCCTGGTAGGTCGGGTGCTTGGGGCCGCCCTTGGTGAAACGGCGCAGGACCTGCTCGGCCTCGGCGGTGCCCAGCCTGAGCGCGGTGGTGTACTTCACGATCTGGTCGTACTGCTGGGCGATGAGGTCCCAGTCGATGGTGCGGGTGGAGAGTACCGGGGCCAGGTGCGGCCAGTTCTTGTCCTCGCCCGCGGCCGGCCGGTACAGCCTCGCCCGCCCGATGTTCTTCAGTCTCGGCATCAGCTTGAAGTCGAGCATGTGCGCGAACGCGAATCCGACGATGGAGGCACCGTGGGTGTCGGTGTACTGCCGGTCGACCTCCATGTCGGTTCAGTGCCGCAGCACGCCCTCGATCATCGAGGCGACCTCGGAGGCCGAACAGGACTTCAGCTGGCTGTAGATGCACACCGACTTTCGTTCCACGTGCCAAGAGATCATGACCCCGGGGCCCCGATAGCGCTGGTGCCACTCCGTCATGAAGTTGGACGACCACGCGCCGAACTTGCGGCTGTCGGAGGCGCACGCCGTCCCGGTGCCCCACCACATCTCGTCGCGGGCCGCGAAGGTGGCGTTGACCAGCTTCACCAGGGCCGCGCGCATGTTGGCCCGGTTCACGAACAGGTGCCGCACCCGGCGAAGCGTCGCCTCCGACTCACCATGCTTGCCCGTCACCGCGACACGCTTGATCCCCATGTTCGTGCCCAGTCCGAACAGGACCAAGAGCAGCCTTCTCCGGAGCACTTTCCGGGACAGGTTCTCGTGGGTGGCCACCGTGGTGAACTCGGCGATGAAGTCGGTGTCGAACTCCGCGTACTTCAAGATGTCCAGCAGATCGATGGTGCCCCAGCGCCGTTCGATCTCCCCCTTCACCGCGACCAGGTTCTCCGGTTCCTCCTGCTTGGGCCGCGGCGAGACCTTGATCCATCCCTCGCCGTTCTTCTTGACGATCGCCACCCCGCCCGTGGTGTCGTTGGCCAGCGCGGCCTCGAACCGGTCCAGGGCCTCGCAGTGCGTCCTCTGCAACTCCGCGACGAACTTCGCCGGGTCCTGGGGCTTTTGGATCGCGTCGTAGTGCACGTCCCGGTTGTCCTCGAAATCCTGCGGCAGGTCGCCCTCTGGGTTACGCTACCGGTTCGCCCCCACCACCCATATCTCCCGGCGCCGCAACGCCTCGCGCAGGCTGACCAGCACGCACAGCTCGTAGGGGATGCGCTCGACACGGCCCTTGTCGTCTACCACCGCGGCCCGCCACTGATCGGGCACCACACCCTCCAACGGCACGGACTCCGCCGCGTCGAAGAACGCGCCCTCCTTCAGCGGTTGCTCCAGGTAGCGCTGGAGCAGGTCGATGGCGTCCATCACTGGCCGGTAGGCGGTGTTGTTGCACTTGAGCGTCAACGCCTTCAACAGCGGGGTGAGCATCCGCCGCTAGTGCGCCGAGTACGCCGATCGCAGCACGGTGCGGATACGCGCCTGTACTTGGCCTCGTTCGCCGCGGCCTCCGCGGCAAGTGCCTTCAACGTCTTCTCCCCGCCGACGACGGGGTAGATCACCTTGCGGACCGAGCCGGAGGGCTCGGACAAGGCGGCCTCGGCGACCCGCAGCATCATCGCCTCCTTGCCCCGCACCTTCTTCAGCTCGCCGGTCATCTCCTTGTCGACCTTCTTCTCCGCCCGAGTGTTGATCTTCAGCACCAGCTGGATGAACAGCTCCACCAGCGAGTCGGTGATCTCGGTGTGCCGCACATGGCACAGTGCGGCCAGCAGCGTCAGACGCATCGGCGGCTTCATCCGCTCCAGGTTCGCCGGGTACTCCTTCGCCGCCCGCGCCCGCCAGGCGTCCACCTGCTTCTCCGACACGTCCGCGAACAGATCGGCCGGAAGCTCCGCTTCCGCACCCGCTGGAGCTTGTCCACCTCCGCGAACAAGCTCTCCAGCCCCGGAGCGCCCGGGTCGGCCTTGAGCTCGGTGAAGAACGACCGGCCGCCCTCGGCCACCGCCTGGTCCTCAACCGGCTCGTCGCCGTCTTCCCGGCCCGCGACCAGGCCCTCCAGCCGCGAGCGGGTCGCATGGGACAGCCGGTCCACGGTGGTACGGCAGAACCGCGTATCGAAGTCCCTGACCGCCTTGCCCACCAGGCGCCGGACCTTGGCCGGGGACGGCGGCTCGACGAAGTCGTTGCGGCAGCGGGCCACCACCGCCTCCGCCAGCCGGTCACGCGACAGTTCCACCCCGCACAGCTCGGCCGTCAGCCACTCCGCCAGCCGCTCCTGGTCCTCCTCCGTGCCCGCCCGGAACCCGAAGGCCTTGCGGATCTCCTTGCGGTGCCGCTTGATCCGGTCGCCCTGCCAGTCGTACGCCGCCCACGCCTCCGCCGGCACTTTCACCTGCTGGGCCACGTAACCCACCGCAGCGACCGGGACTTCCCTGTCGGTCTCCGGGAAGCGAGCCTCCACCTCGAAGAACTTCAACAGCATCGCGAAGCCCAGCTGGTTCGCCCCGGACTTGTTCCGCAGCCGCTTCATGTCGTCTTCGAGCAGCGTCCAGACCTCGATGAGGTCCTCCGGCTCCCAGTCCTGCCGCACCCGCGCACTCCTCGCTCCGAATCAGATGATCACCACAGCGTGGCGACCTGCCGGTAGAAGCGAAGCGGTTAGATCCAATCCGCTGCCAAAGGGTTACTCAGTGCTACTCGCCACTTGGCGGCAGCTATACGAGAACCGGGCCGTTTCGGCAGAAGTGGACCAGGTAGCGAGTGTCGGGGCCGTCCGGGCTGTGCCCGATGAGCAGGTCGATCAGTCGGTGCCAGGTTTCCCAGTCGAGGCTGCCTTCGTTCGACCACAGGATATTGTCCGGCCAGCCGTGGTTCTTGGAGTGCCACGAGCGCAGTTGGTATCGGTCGGGATAGGAGCCTTCCTCGACGATCGCGTCGCCGATGCGTTCGGCCAGCTCGGACCAGCGCAGGCGCTGCCAGTCAGGTCCGGGATGCGCGGCCCAGTCCGTTTCATCGTCGCAGTCGTTGGCGCCTTCCGTGTCGATCGCAGTGTCTGCGCCGGATGGGGCGCCCGCGCGCCGCGGGTCCTCGTACATGGCGTGCAGGATCCAGGCGCTGTCAGGGCGAGCCGGTGGCTCGAAGCCAAGGAGGCCGTCGTCACCGGACAGTGCGGCCAGCCAGGGCGTTTCGGTCTCGGCGGGAACGCGTGCCCAGTTGGCGAATGACGCAGCCTCCTCGGGCGTCAGGACCCGCGCAGCCCTCTCGGCCTTGTCCGCCCCGAGGAGGCTCCGCAGTGCCGGAGGCACTTCGTCCATGTCGGAAAGGCCGTAGATGTCTTGCATCTGGCCATTCTCTCAAGCCGCGGGACCCGCCCGGCGACGCTGCCGGTGAGCCAGCAGATCGCTTCTGACGGCGGCATCTGCTGGTCGCGGACGTCAGGGTGTCGAAGCCACCTATCGGACAGGCCCTAGACCCAATACCGCGACTCCGTTGGTGATCTTCTGGGGGCATGTGGCGGCGGTGCAGAGGGCATGGAAGCGGGTTGCCCGGCGGTGGACGGCCGTCGGCTCGGCTATCCAGTCGGCGATCTGGGTGAGGTTGCAGGCCAGGGCGGTCAGGTCATGCTGGACGTGGGTGCGGGCGAGCCCTCGGTAACGGGCCCTGCGCAGGCCGCAGTTGCGGACGTTCTGGGAGAGGGTGGCCTCGATGCCGGCCCGGATCGCGTAACGCCGCTGCCAGTCCTTGGTGTACTGGTCCAGGCGGTTGCTGGTCTGGATCTCGTGGAGTTCGCGGGTGGGCAGCAGGGACAGCGCCCGCGGGCGGGTCGCGGAAGCGATGCACTGGGGCCGGACCGGGCAGGCCAGGCAGGTGGATTTGCCGAACTTGACCTGGATGTAGTCGTGGCCGCTGATTCGCAGCGGCCCCCACTCCCGGCTGACGGCCCCTTGGCGGCAGGTGGCCTGCCGCCGCTCCCAGTTGATGGTGAAGGCGGACTTGTCGAAGCCGCTGCCGGCCTTGGCCTGGTGGCTGTGGTCGGGCACGACCGGGCCCAGCAGGGTGATGCCGTGCACCCGGCGGGCGCGTTCGATCTGCGCGGGGCTGATGTAGGCGGCGTCGACCACGTGCTCGGCCGGGGCCAGGCCACCTTCGGCGAGGTCGTCGTGGATCTTCTGGGTGAGCTCGCCGTCCTGGACCGGGGCGATCGTGGTGGCCACGTGCACCACCACCTCGGGCAGCCCTGCAGTGCACGTTTCGGTGAAATGAGCCCGGTAGCCGGACCAGACGGTGTCCCGTTTGACGCAGTAGTGGGCATCGGTGTCGTACGGGGAGTCGAACCGCAAGCTGGCCGGGGGCAGCGCGTGGCCGTCGCGCCAGCGCAGATGGCCGCGCGGGTCCCAGTAGTAGTGGTGGACCCAGACCCGGCGCAGGATCTCGACCTGCGGCAACACCCGCAGCCGGGGCGGGGCGTCCGGTGCCCAGGCGGCGGCCAGGACCTTCTGCCCGTCCCGGCCGAAAGTCTCCGCCAGGGCGGTGACCCCGGCTTTCCCGCCGGGGACCTTGCCGATCTCCACCTTGCGTCCGTAACGCTTGTCCCACTCCGGCTCGATCAGCGTAAGCAGCCAGTCCCCGTCGGCCTCGGCGAGCTCCTCCAACGCAGCCCGCAGACTCTCCCCGACCAACTCCAGCCGGCTGAGCGTGCGCACCGCCGCGAGTACATGGGTGGCGTCGGTGCGCTGACGGCCGCCGGCCTTCAGCAGCCCGGCCTCCGCCAGGCGCTGCAGCCGGTCGGCGGCATCCCCTTCGGCCAGCCGGGCCCGGAACTCGGACAGTACCGAATAGTCGAACCCTGGATCCTCCAGCTCCAGCCCCAGCGCGTACTTGACGTCGATCCTCGTGCGGACCGCATCCGCGGCCGCACGGTCCGACAGGTTCTCCGCGAACTGCAACACCGACACCAGCGCCAACTGCCCCGGCGAGAACCCCGGTCGGCCATCGGAGGGATACAGGGCCGCGAACTCCTCATCCTCGAACAGCACATCCAGCCGGTCCCGGACCAACATCGCCGGCGTCCCCTTCGGACATGCCGCCCACGCCGTCCGCACTGTCCGCACCGGAATTCGCTGAAAACTCTCCGGACGCAACGACATCGCGACCACCCCCACCGAGCCGCCCCGCTCCAACCAGTCAACTACTCCACAGCACTGGACGTCAGCACCCCACCAACATCACCAACGGAGTCACGCCAGTGCGTTAAGGACGTGTGCGCCCTGTCAAGGGGACGGGACCTCTGGTAGTTCGCGTTGGCGTCGAAGCCATCGCGAGCGTCCTGGAGGTCCCGTTGTCGCAGAATTCTGTCAGCATCAGGTTCGGCGGAACAGCCCTGGACCTGTACGCACCCGGTCATCTGGGCGAGTTGACCCAGATCATTGACCCGTGCTTGGTCGATGCCGTGGTCAACGAGACCGAAACTCAGGAACGGCGGTTACGGCTGCTGCCCGCGCGGGTGGTGGTGTACTTCGTGCTCACGCTCGCCGTGTTCGAACATGTCTCGCATACCGGGGTGTGGGCGAAGCTGACCGCGGGGCTCGGCAAGGTCGCGACGGCACGCCCGTGTACGTCGTCGCTCTCGCGTGCGCGACGCCGGCTGGGCAGTGCACCGCTGCACCGGCTCTTCGAGGTCCTGGCAGGTCCCGTCGCGCCTCCGGCTCGACGGGATTCGTTCTACCGCGGGCGACGCCTGGTCGCCCTGGACGGCACCACCCAGTGCGTCCCCGACGATCCCGCCGTGACCTGGCACTTCCCCAAGCACATCGGTGAGGTGAAGGAGTTCGGCTATCCGATGCTCCGCCTGGTGGCCCTGGTGGAGTGCGGCACCCGCGCCCTGCTCGACGCTGCTTTCGGCTCCGACCGCATCGACGAACTGTCCTACGCTCACCGCCTCCTGGCCAGTCTCGACGCCTCCATGCTGCTGCTGGCCGACGCCTACTACGACGCGGTGGACTTCCTCAACGCGGTGTCCGAGACCGGTGCCGCGTTCTTGCTGCGCTCCACCCGCAAACGTCGCCCGACCACCCGGCACGTACTCCCGGACGGCTCCTACCTGACCTTCATCTGCTCCCAGCACTACCGCGCCGGCCGAGGATAGGGCCGACGCCTGCAGGTCCGGATCATCGAAGCCTGGATCACCGTCCGTCTCGAAGACGGAAGCCAGCACACCGAGTTGTGGCGCCTGATCACCAGCCTGCTCGACGCCGACCGCTATCCCGCCCACGAGCTGATCGAGCTCTACCATCGCCGCTGGGAAGCCGAGACCTGCTACTTCTCGCTGAAGTCGACCATCCTGGACGGCCGGATCCTGCGATCGAGGACCGTGCCCGGCATCGAGCAGGAGCTGCACGCCCTCCTCACGGTCTACCAGGCCCTGATCCGCACCGCGGACGACCTCGTCTTCGTCCACGAGGAACTACCCGCACACCGCATCAGCTTCACGGTCCTGCTACGGGCCGCCGCCGACACCATCGTCGCGGGTGAGCTCCTACCGATCACGGTCCCGGCCACGCTGGTGGGCTTCATCGGCGAGGCTGCCCTAACCGACCTCCACCCGCCACGGCCCCGCCACCGACTGAAGGCACGGATGCGCAAACGGCACAGCAAGTATCCCTTCACCCGCCACCGTCATCCCCGCAGGTGCATGAGCTACACGCTCCACACCACGATCATCACGGACGGCGTCCTTGACAAGGCACCACCTGGCTAAACGCACTGGCGTTGCCTCTTCGTGGTGTAGCCGATCAAGGCGCCGGAATCCGCAGGTCGGGCGTGACGGCTCCGCCGGACGGGGCGTCCAACTCGCCTCAGCAGGGCGCCTCGTGGAAGGCCGCCTCTGCGGAGATCGGCAGGGGCCGCGTACCGGAACGCGGAAAGCTTGATCCCCTACGCTACGAAGCGGGACACGACCCCCGTCAATGAAGCCGTGAGGGCGGGCGGCTGTCGTGCCCGGGACGGTGTGTTCTTGGGGCTTACGGCAACAGTGCATCGGCCGGCGTAGTTGATCCGCCCTCGGTGCTCCTGCCGTTCTGGGGCGAGCCGGACGGAGCGCTCTTGTCGTAGCTCCGGCGCCCGGGAGGCTCACGTTTGCCACCTGCTCGGTGACCGTAGGGGACTTGTTTTGTCGTTCTCTGGCGCGCAGCTCTCTTGGTTGTGCTCTCGTTGTTTTGACCGCGTTACGCAAGGCCTGCCGGAAGGGGGCGCGGGGCGTGCAGGTTTGGCCCGGAGAGGCGTATCCGCTCGGTGCCACGTACGACGGCACCGGCACCAATTTCGCGATCTTTTCGGAGGCCGCCTACCGCGTCGAGTTGTGTCTGCTGCACGATGACGGTTCGGAGACGGCAGTGGAGATCCGGGAAGCTGATGCGTTCGTTCGTCACTGTTACGTGCCGGGCGTCTCACCGGGGCAGCGGTACGGCTTTCGGGTGCACGGGCCATGGGATCCATTCCGAGGCGTGTACTGCAACCCTGCCAAGCTCTTGCTCGACCCGTACGCCAAGGCCGTCTCCGGGACTCCGGACTGGCACCCGTCCCTGTTCGGGCACCAAGTGGGGCTGTCACGTTACCGGCGAGACGACACGGACTCGGCGCCGCACATGATGGCGTCTGTCGTCGTCAATCCGTACTTCGACTGGGGAGACGACCGGCTGCCGCGCACCCAGTACCACCGTACGGTGTTCTACGAGGCGCACGTGAAGGGCCTGACGATGCGGCATCCGGAGGTCTCAAAGGAGCTGCGCGGCAGCTACGCGGCGCTCGCACACCCGGCAGTCATCGGCCACCTCGCCGAACTGGGCGTCACTGCCCTTGAGTTGATGCCCGTGCACCAGTCCTTCAGTGACGTCCGTCTAGTGGGGATGGGGCTCAAGGACTATTGGGGCTACAACACGATCGGGTTCTTCGCACCGCACAACGCGTACGCCTCGTGGGGCGACCGCGGTCAGCAGGTCCTGGAGTTCAAGTCCGCGGTGCGGGCGCTGCACCAGGCCGGGATCGAGGTCATCCTGGACGTGGTCTACAACCACACGGCCGAGGGCGGCCACCTGGGCCCGACGCTGTGCTTCCGGGGCATCGACAACGCCTCCTACTACCGGCTCGCCGACGACCCCCGCTACTACGTCGACACCACGGGTGCGGGCAACGCCCTGCTGATGCGCTCTCCGCACGTCCTCCAGATGATCATGGACTCGCTGCGGTACTGGGCCACCGAGATGCACGTCGACGGGTTCCGGTTCAATCTTGCGGCGACCCTGGCACGACAGTTCCACGAGGTCGACCGGCTGTCGTCGTTCTTCGACCTGGTACAGCAGGACCCCGTGGTCTCACGAGTGAAACTGATCGCGGAACCGTGGGATGTCGGCGAAGGTGGCTACCAGGTAGGCAACTTCCCGCCGCTGTGGGCCGAGTGGAACCGGGAATACCGTGACACGGTGCGCGATCTGTGGCAGGGGAAGGGCGTGACGCCCGCCGCACTGATCGATCGGCTGACGGGGTCTGCGGACATCTACCAGGCGGATGGGCGGCGCCCGCTGGCCTCGATCAACTTTGTGACCTGCCACGACGGATTTACGCTCCACGACTTGGTGTCTTACGACGAGCGGCACAACGCGGCCAATGGCGATGGCAATCAGGACGGGGAGAGCCGCAATCGATCCTGGAATTGCGGGGACGAGGGCGACACCGACGACCCGGACGTGCTCGCACTGAGGGCGCGCCAGATGCGGAACTTCATCGCCACTCTGATGCTCTCGCAGGGCGTACCGTTGCTCAGCCACGGAGACGAGTTCGGCCGCACCCAACACGGGAACAACAACGCCCACTGCCAGGACAGTGAACTGTCCTGGGTCCAGTGGCCCGAGGACGGGCACCCTCTGCTGGATTTCACCCGGCTGATGGTGAGGCTCCGGCGTGATCATCCCGTCTTTCGTCGACGCCGATTCTTCCACGGGCGGCCTGTGCAGGGGGCACACGACGAGCTGTCCGACATCATGTGGTTCAGGCCGACGGGCGAGGAGATGAAACACCATGAATGGGACTCGGTACAGGTCCAGGCGCTGACGGTCTTCCTCAACGGCAACGCGATCTCAGAGCCGGGCGCCCGCGGAGAACGCATCATCGATGACTCCTTCCTCTTGATGTTCAACGCCTCGTCGGAACCAGTGCAGTTCGTGCTGCCCGTCAACCACGGCCGACGGTGGCAGGTGGTGGTCGACACGGCCCGTGCGGAAGGCGGACTGTCGGCACGGGGGCCGAAGGCCGAGGGTGGAGAGCGGCTGACGCTGATCGACCACAGTCTCCTCATCCTCCAGCGTCCTACGGCGTGACGGGCCGGACTCCGACATGGCGCCGCCACTCGTCATCCGTGAGGTCCCGGCCCGCCACCTGGCGAGCCCTGGCGGCGAGTCGCGCCGCGTGGAGCGGCAGCCGCACCACCGTGGCCGTACCGTCCGGCCTGGGCCCCTCGGCCACCAGGTACTCGCCGTCGGCGCTGAAGACGACATGGCCCATGGGGGCATCGGCGGCACAGCGGCGCTCGCCCGAGGCGAGGTCCCAGACGGTGATGCGACCTGCCGAGCTCTGGACCGCGAGGGCGAGTCCGTCCGGCGCGAAGTCGAGATCCTCCACGAACCCGGGCGACGGTAGCCCGAGGATCACGTGGCCCCCCGCCTGCGCGGACAATACCCTTGTGATCCCGTCATCGCAGCTCACTGCCACCTTGCTGCCTTGGCCGTCGATTGCTACGCAGGTCGCCGCGCTCGGCAGAAGGATTTGCCACATCTCCTCCACGGAGCCGGTGATCTGATACAGGTGCAGTTCACCCAACTCCGTGCCCAGGCACAGCGCCGTCGCGGCCTCCGTGCAAGCCGCGATCACCGCCGGCGCTGCGAGAGGTACGTCGACCGCACCGTCCGAGGCGCTCCAGCGGACCCGCACCCGGCCCCGTTCGTCGATGAGCACGCTGGTTCCCCCGGCCCCCAGCACCCAGTGGCGCTCGGACTCAACCGGACCCGACCACCTTCCGGGCGGCCCCTCCGCCCATGCGCGGAGTCGCATCCGGTTGGCCGTGCGACGCAGATCGCCCTCGTACTCCGTGCCTTGTACGGTTTCTCGCTCGCTCACGCCCAGCTCACGCAAGCGTGAGCGGACCAACAAGTCGACATCCGGTTCGGCCGAACGCTCCAGCGCCTCTACGGCGAGCAGCAGGGCGACTCGCGCGTCGTCGGCGCGCTGCGCCGCCAGCGTGAGGGTGCGGACCAGGGACTCCTCGAACAGCATGCGGTACTTGCGCTCTTCGCGGTCCTGATGGTCGCGGTTCGCACTGATGAAGTGGCGTTCGTCGACAGTGACGTCGGAGGGGCGCTCCTCCAGCCAGCGTTCGGAGTCGGCGAGTAACGGCCCCGTCAGCACGGCGGACTCGTCGCCAGCGTCGCGGCGCCGCATGGCGTAGGTGAGCATGCGGCGCCAGTTACGGAACGGTTCCTCCTCCTTGAGCCAGGAGGCGAGCGTGCCCCAGGCGTCGAGAAGTGCTTCGTGCACCACCTCCACCGTCTCCTCGCCTTCCTCCCCGTGGGTCGTCGTCAATAGCCGCTCGTTGGCCAGCCGGACTGCGATGCCCCATTCGGCGGGTCGGAGCTCCGAGCGGCCGGCTACCCGGCGGACGTTCGGCTGGTCCGGCGCGGTCAGATGATTGAGGAAGAGCCGTCGTACGAGCGAGCGCTCCTCAGCGGTGAGCGCCGTCAGTACACCGTCGGCGTATTCGGCCAGAGCTCCATCGAGTTCACCAATGTCCGCATACGCCTCGAACGACAGGATGGCCTGCCCGCGTTCCAGGGTCGCCCACATGCGGTCAAGGGTGAACTCCAGGAGGGGGAGGGCTCCCGGGCGCCCTTCGACGAGGGAGGCCAGCCGGTGTACCAGCCGCTCGTGGACGGTCAGGCCGCGGAGCTGGGCGGGTCTGAAGATTGCCTCCTTTAGTTCGTCGACCGACATGCCTCGCAGAGCCACGGCGGTCCGCCGCAGCGCCTCGCCGAACTGTCCCGGACGCACGAAGAGTCGCCCGAAGGCGTCTTCCCTGAGCGTCAGTACTGCCACCGTGGCGGACTGTTCGCACGCGGAGAGATCGGTGAGCAGATCGAACGCTGCCCGCGTGGCCGGTGATTCGTCGGCCTCTTCGAACTGGTCGACGACCATCAGCAGCTTTTGCGCGCCGGTGGCGGACAGCACCAGGTCACCGGCGGAGGCGAGCCCGAGCGCATCGATGCGGGTCTGCCATGCCTCCAGATCGGGCAGGGGCACCAGGTCAGGAGAGCCTGACGCGCGGGCAAAGCCCGCGGCCAGCGCGGTCCCCAGCTGAGGTCGGGGCCTGATCGTGACGCATCGCCAGTCGGTCCGCCCTGCGGCAAGACGCGGTACGAGACCGGCCTGGACCAGCGAGGATTTGCCGGTCCCTGACGCGCCAACGACCGGTACGAGGCTGCCGGCGTTCACGGCTGAGACCAGCTCGTCGGTCATCGCGTCGCGCCCGAAGAAGAGGTGTGAGTCGTCCTCGCCGAATGCTTCCAGACCTTTGTACGGAGACGCGGGGAGCGGCGCGAAGGCGGTAGGCCACGCAGCTGTCAGAGCGGTCACGGGTATCGCGTAGACGGCTGCGTCGTCACGGGCGGTCGCGACGGCCACCAGGATGCCCAGGACCCGCCCCGCCTTCGGGTCGAGGACCGGAGTGCCGCTGTAGCGTGGCTGGGCCACGTGGACCCCCTGGGCCCGCTGGTCGATCTGCTGCCGGAACTGCTTGACGAGGGGGCGTAGTTGGGCCGACACCCAACCCCCAGGCCGGCCCTCGACCGGCCCGAACAGCAGGACGTCGCCTTCTGTGCGGTCCCCGTGGGCCAAGGGAATGGGGGTCGCGCCGATCGGCCTGGGCTCGCCCACGAGGGTCAGCCCGGACACGTCCAGCCCGTCGAAAGAGGTTCCGGGTCCCTCCCACGCGTCGACCCTGGCGCGGCGTTCCGGTGCCAGGGCCGTTAGTTGGGCGAGCAGTGGGAATTCCAGCCGTACGATCTGCCCCCTCGCATCGTCGACGCTGCGGAGCGGGCGGCCGAGGGCGGCATTGACGACATGGGCACACGTGACGACGTGTTCTTCGTCAACGAGGACGCCGTGCCCCACCACTGCACCGTCGGGAGCGCGGAACCGGACCACTGCCGTACCGGAAGTCTCCATCATGCACCGGGCGACGCCGTGCTCGAAGGGTGAGGAGTCCATTGGGCGTTCACGGTGAAGTGGACCTCAGCGGTCCCTTTGGCGAGGATCACCCCCGTCTCGCCTCCCAGCTTGACGCCGAACTCGATCGATACCGTCTCCGGCGCGAGCGCGTCGAGTGCCTGCGCCAGCCCTGCCAGGGCAGGTCGAAGACTGCGGAGGCTCGCTTGTAAGGTGTGCGTCGCCTGAGCCATCGACCGCCCCGGCTCGGGCGACGCAAGGACCACGGCCTCCTCGGGGATGTCGCCCTGGTCCACCTCGGCCACCATGAACTCCCCGTTGTCCAGCGGGATACGTACCAGTTCGGTCATCGATGTCCCCTCCTGCGTACGGGCCTCGTACTCCCATCGTCACCGTTGTGCCTGCGTCCCGCACCCGGGCGACGGCGAGTGCCGCAGGTGTCTGGCCGTGCTGCATGAACGGGCGGAGAACACGTTGATGTCTCAGGCATGATGGATGCACCGCTGGTCACTGCCTCGCAGCCCTGTTGGCTGGGGCGCTGTCACGCTGGGCCCTGCCCGGCGTGTCAAGGGGCCGAACGACCCTTTGCACGAACCGGAATCCCCCCGCATGGTCTGCGGCAGGCCATCGACGGCTATACGAGGACGGCCGCGGCCGGGTGCGCAACGAGCGGCTGAGCGGGCCGCGTGACCCCGGGCCCAGGCACGGTCACCACGGGGCACGACGCGCGACGTACGCACTCGCGTGCCACCGGGCCCAGCGCGGGCAGCCCGACATCGTCACGCGACCCGCGGCCCAGCGCGAGCAGCCGGGCGCCGCTCGCACGCCGCAACAGCACGGCGACCGGCGCGCCCTGGTCCAGCAGGGCGCGCACCGGCGCCAAAGGGTCGGTCTCACGGAGCCGTGCCACCGCTCCTTCGAGGACCGAGGCCGCACGGTCACGGTCCTCACCTGCCGTGGGCACGCCGGAGTGGGGCGCATAAGGGGCTCGCAGAGCCGCGGTGGGCTGCCAGGCATGCACAGCGACCACCGGCACATTGAGCAATCGTGCCTCGGCCGCCGCCCAGGACAGGGCCGCAATCGAACCGGGCGATCCGTCGACCCCGACGACCAGGCCGTGTTCCATCGAGTCCGTTGCCTCTGTCATGGCGGCCTCCGCCAGTTCGCCCTTTCCGGTTGCGGCGGGCGCGGGGCAGGATCCGCTGCTCGCGATACCTGTCCCGCGCCCTGGTGAGGCCGCCGGTTCAGGCGGCCCTGCGCAATTGCTGCGCCTTCTCCAGGGTCTTCGCCTCATCGGTCAGCTTGCGGGAAAGACCGGCGAAGAAGTGCAGCACCTCGCGCCAGAAGTATCCCGCTCCGCCGATGACGAGTCCGGTGAGCGTAGTCCCGATCGTGGCGTTGCGTACGTCGATCCCCCAGGTGCCGAAGAGGTCGAAGTTCGCCAGCCATGCCACGCCCACACCGAGCGCCACCAGGGTGAAGGCCCAGAACTCATGGGCTGCTGAGAGGTACCGGTGGGCGACCTGCGCCACCACGAGCACGGCCAGCCCCAACAAGGCGAGAATGCCGAACGCGTACATGAGTTGCTCCCCTCCTGTCTTGATCCTTCCCCGATCCACACGGCGGCTGCCGTGGGAAGCTCACATCGTCCTCAGCTCCATGCTGCGCTGCGGGGCGATGCGGCGACACGGGCCGTATGGCCCCTCAACGGGTCATCAGGCCCCTGTCCGCCGACTGCCGCCGGACGGACCCTGCGAACAGATGGGTTCGCCACGAAGGAAGGTGCGCAATGACCGGAACCTGTGCGCGGCCCGGCCACGCGGCCAATCACCTCGTCCGCGCCGCCGTCACCGCACCCTCACTCCACAACACCCAGCCGTGGCGCTTCGTCAGCCGCGGCGAGGAGATCTGGCTCTTCACCGACGCCACGCGCCAGTTGCCCCTCGCCGATCCGGACGGCCGCGAGATGGTGATGAGCTGCGGCGCGGCCCTGTTCAACCTGCGCCTCGCCATGCGCCGCCTCGGCTTCTTGCCCGATGTGCGCCCGTATCCGGTCGCCGGAGTCGCCTCTCTGCTTGCCCACATCCGCTGGGGCCCGTACGCCCCACCGAGTGCGGACGAGGAGCTGATGCATCAGGCCATGGGCCATCGGCACACCCACCGGGGCCCCTTCCAGCGCGACCCGCTGTCGCTCCCGCTGATCGACGAACTGCGTTTCCACGCCCGGGCCGAAGGCGCCGAACTCCTGACGCTGCACGGTGCCGCGGACTACGAGCGCCTCGCCGGTCTGCTACGGGCGGCCGAGACCACGCAGCGCGCCGACCCCTGTCGTGCGGCGGAGTTGGCCCGCTGGGCGACCAGGCCATGCACCCACCGACGGGACGGCGTACCCCCGGACGCCAAGCCGTTCCACCCGGACAGCACGGCCTTCGCCGGGCGTGACTACACTGGACAGGCATCTGCTCCCGTTCTGCCCGGTTCAGCACCAATACGGGCATGGGATCGTTCGGCCGGGCTGATCGCTGTTCTGGCCACCCGGCACGACGACCGCCAGGACTGGCTGCGCGCTGGACAGGCACTTCAACGCGTACTGCTGTACGCGGCCGCCCACAAGGCCGCGGCGGCCTTCCACACCCAACCGCTGGAGCTGCCGTCGCACCGGGCCGAGATCCGCCGGACCATCACCCTCGGCCGGTATCCACAGATGATCCTGCGCCTCGGATACCGGGTCCCAGCTCGTTCTACCGCACGCAGACCGACGACCGACGTGCTCTCGATCCTGCCGGAGAAGGCAGCATGAGTTGGCGAACGGATCTGACAGACCCTCAATTGACCGACGCAACAACGGAATACGGCACGGCTACTGCCGCTATACAACGGTCCATCGCCTCGCCTGTGTTCAGAGATTGTGCTGCTCCGGCTTCACTCCCACCACGACCGCACGTAGTAGAAAGGAAGGATGGGAAGACAGGCTGTCGTCGTGCTCTACGTGCTCGCGCTCGTAGCTGTCGTGGTTGGCGTGGACGTTCTGTTCTTCAGGCACCAGTTCTGGGAGCGGCTGATGGTGAACATCGGAATCGTCCTGGTATTTGCCGCGTTCGGTTTGAAGTTCCTGAAGCATCCATGAGCGCAGCCACGGCAACGCGGCTTACCTGGCAGGCGGGTGATCAAGCCTGACCGGGCCAGGTTAGGTCGGCCTTCCGGGATTCTGGCGGGCGTGCTGCAGAGATCGCCGACTGCCGTGTTTCCACCCGGCTGTTCACGAGGTGAGCGAGAAGTAGCTTTCCTCTTCCTGGACGAAGTGCAGCCGCAGCACGGTGTAGAGGCCGTACAAACAGGCCCTCAGGTCGGCCAGTTGACCGGTCTGCAGCACGGCGTCCGGTCCCGCGATCAGGAGGTGGGTGCGGATGCGCCGGGCCAGGCGCTCGATCTCGGCGTGGGCGCGGCTCATGGTCGCCGTCGCCTCCGGGCCGCCGAGCACCACCGCGAGTGCTGGATACAGCTGGTGCTCCTCCGCGTCCTCGTGCGGCAGCAGCCGCTCCGTGAGCGCCCGTTCCACCTCGCGCACCACGGCCAGCGCCTTGGGCCCCGCGTCGTCCGAGAGCAGGTCGGCGGCGTTCCGGATCAGTTCGAGGACCTCCCTCAGGTCATCGTGTTCGGCGGCGAACCGCTCGATGAGGTGCTCGGCTCCGGGTTCCAGCACAGGTCCCGCCACCCGGCCGCCACCGAGCGCGCGCAGCGCGTTCAGGATGACCAGAACATCGATGCCCTCCTGGAGCAGGGCGCCCGCGGCCGGCGCCAGCAGACCGAAGGCCGCCACCACCATGGCCGCGAGGGACATCGCCATGCCGGCCGACGCGCTCTGCACGGCGATGCGCCGGGCCCGTACCGCGATCACCACGGCGTCGGCGAGGCGGTCGAGCCGGTCGGTGGTGAGCACCACGTCGGACACCTCCGACGAGGCACTGGAGCCGTGTTGCCCCATGGCCACGCCCACGTCGGCCGCGGCGAGCGCCGGGGCGTCGTTGACGCCGTCGCCGACCATCACCGTCACGGCCCCGGCCCGTTCGGCGCGTACCACAGCAGCCTTGTCGGCGGGGGTCTGCTCGGTCCGTACGTCGTCGACGCCGAGGACCTGTGCGACTTCACGGGCGGCCTCCGCCCGGTCGCCTGTCAGCATGAGGAGCCGCTCGATCCCCGCCGCGCGCAGTCTGCGTACGGTTCGGGCGGCGTCCCGCCGCATCGGGTCGCGCAGCAGTACCCCGCCGGCCAGGGCGCCGTCGACGGTGAGCCAGGCGACGGCCGCGCCGTCCAGCGTGGCTCGGTTGTCCGCGGTCCGCGCCCAGCCGGGGCGGTCGGCGCCGGCCGGCCGGCGGCCCAGGGTGATCCGACGTCCGTCCGCTGTGCCGTCGATCCCGCGCCCGGGCTCCTCCGTGGCCTGTTCGGGCAGCGACAGTTCGAGGCCGCGCCGGTCAGCCTCGACCACGATGGCGCGGGCCAGTACGTGCGCGGACATCTGGTCCAGCGAGGCGGCCAGCCGCAGTACTTCGGAGGGCTGTCGGCCCGGTGCCGCGGCGATGTCGACGACGCGGGGCCGGCCGGTGGTGAGCGTGCCGGTCTTGTCCAGCACCAGAGTGCGGGCCCGGCCGAGTGTCTCCAGGGTGCCGCCGCCCCGGATGACCACACCCCGGCGGGCTGCCCGGGAGAGACCCGAGACGATCGCCACGGGGGCCGCGAGGAGCAGCGGGCACGGGGTGGCCACCACCAGGACCGCGACCGCCCGCTGGGCGGAGCCCCCGATCCACCACGCCAGCCCCGCCATGGACGTGGTCAACGGCAGGAACCAAGCGGCGTAGCGGTCGGCGAGGCGCACCACAGGAGCGGACTCGGCGCGGGCGTCGCGGGCCAGCCGGACGATCTCCGCATACGTACTCTTCTCTGCCGTGGCGGTCGCCCGCACCTCCAGGGCTCCGCCCGCGTTGACCACGCCACTGCGCACCGGGTCACCCCGAAGGCGCTCGGCGTGACGCGACTCGCCAGTGAGCACCGACTCGTCCAGCGTTGCCGAGATGCTTGCCAACTCCCCGTCCACGGGCACGACTTCACCGGGTGCCACCACCAGCACGTCGCCCACCGCGACATCGCCCAGCGGTACCACCTGCACGCCTTCACCCACGCGGCGCCGGGCCGAGCGGGGCGCGTGTTCCAACAGGGCCCGCAGGTCCCGAGTGGCACGCCGTGCGGCCGCGGACTCCAGCGACCGGCCGGTGGCCAGCATGAGCGCGATCAGCGCTCCGGCCAGGTACTCGTGCACCACCAGGGTGCCGGCCAGGGCCAGCACCGCGATCAGGTCCACGCCCGAGCGGCCGTGCCGGAGCGCGCTGAGCACCCACACCACCGCAGGCACCACGGCGGCGACCGTACCGGCCCCCCAGCAGAGATCCGCGACCCGGCTCGCCCCCACTGCCCACGCGATGCCTCCTGCCACCAGCAGCCCGGTGACGGCGATCAAGAGCAGGGCATTCAGCCGACCGGGTCCGGCCTCTTGGACAGACGGCACGGGCCGGCGGTCGGCGCCCGGAACGTTCATGGCACTCCCTGGTGGTCGTCGACACCACCGACGCCCGACCTATGGTCCGGCTCTTGGGCCGGACCGGCTGACGCGGACGCCGGACTCTGGCCATCGCAGCACACGGACACCGGCCGGCAGCAGTGCCGAACGGGCTACAGAGGGGAACCGGTCAGCGCCTGCAGGCCGGGGATCAGCCGTCCCGGGCGGTTCGACGACGGCCCCTTCAGAGGACTGGCCCGCGACCACTGCCGTCATCGCCTCGGTCTCCGCTCGTGCGACAGCTCCCAGTGCCTACCGCTCCCGGCCCGGGAAGTTGACCGTCAGAAGCAGCGAGAAAGGTCTGAAAGGACCGCAGGGAAAGCGGCGACGCGCGCGGTTGCCCCGCGGCGGGTTGAGACCGTAGGGCTCACATCACGACGGTCAGCCGACAGCGTCTGACCGGCGGTGCAGCAGGTTGCGCCACCGTCGCCTCACCCCGGGCGGCCTGTGGGGCGGTGTCAGCCTGCCTGTGCGGTAACTCTCGGGCGGGTCCGTGGTCTTTCGGTCAATGCCGTGGCGATGTCCTGGGCCCACGTGGAGATCTGTTTGAAGTCGCGGAAGTCCCCGCGCTTCCTCGAGCTGACAAGCTCCTGGGCGACCCAGCCTTTCGTATCGTCCCGCAGGCAGCCACCGAAGGTGACGTGCCCCCGCGCGTTGATCCGGATGAGGGCATGGTGCACGTCCGGGACGGGCGGGACGCCCCCGCCGTTCGCCGAATCGTCGAGGGGACCGCTGCTGAACAGCCACACCGGTTGTTTGCGCAGTGCTTCACCTTGGTCCTTGAGGAACCGTTGAGCGTCCTTGAGCCACCGCCCCTCGTAGAGCGGACTTCCGATGACGACGGCGTCGTACGCCTGGACATCGACGACATCGGTCACCAGCAGCATCTCGGGATTGCGGCCCTCTTCGTGCAGGACCTGCGTGATCGTGCGAGCGATCTCAGCCGTGGACCAATTCTTCGTCGCGTAGGCGACGAGCACCTTGCATGTCATGGTGATCGTCCCTCTCGGAGTTTCCTCAGCAGTCGCTTGAGGATCCCTCCACGAGCCGACACCCGGCAGGAGCCGAACGGCCCCTCTTCCGGCGGCTGTCTGCGCGGCATACCTCCCATGCGCCGCGGGTGTCGACGACACGGTGATCAGCTGCGTTGGGTAACTACCGGCTGGGGGCCGTTCTTCAGCACGTCGACGGCCTTGACCGGGACCGTGGCGGCGGTTGCCTCGCGGGCGAGGAAGGCGCCGAGTTCGCCGATGGTGCTCATGAGGGGGGCGGGGAAGACGACGGTGGTGTTCTTGTCGACGCCGATCTCCACCAGGCTCTGCAGGTTGCGGAGTTGGAGCGCGAGCGGGTGAGCCATCATCGTGTCCGAGGCGTCGCCGAGTGCCGCGGCGGCCAGCGATTCGCCCTCGGCGTTGATGATCTTTGCCCTCTTCTCGCGCTCGGCTTCGGCCTGTTTGGCCATGGCCCGCTTCATGCTGTCGGGCAGCTGGATGTCCTTCAGCTCGACCAGGGTGACTTCAACACCCCATTCGGTCGTGGTGACATCGAGGATTTCGCGGATGTCGAGGTTGATGCGGTCGGTCTCGGACAGTGTCTCGTCGAGGGTGTGCTGGCCGACGACTTTGCGGAGGGTGGTCTGGGCGATCTGGTCGATTGCCGCATGCACGTTCTCGATGGCGATGACCGACTTCACCGCGTCGACCACGCGGAAGTAGGCCACCGCCGACACGTCGACGCTGACGTTGTCCCGGGTGATGATGCCCTGCGACTGGATCGGCATCGTCACGATCCGCAACGACACCCGGCGCAGCACATCCACGAAGGGAATGATGAAACGCAGCCCGGGATTGCGCGTCCCGACCAGCCTGCCGAACCGGAACAGCACCCCCTTTTCGTACTGCGTCACCACCTTGACCGCCATGGCCAGAGCCACGACGACCAGAAGGCCGGCGACAGACAGAACGAATATCAGAACTCCCATGATGCTGCTCCTCCGCGAATGGGTACCGCGTTACGCCCGCATGAATGCGGAGGCACCGCTGCTCTTTGCCCGGGAAAGGACTGATGCGCCCTGTCGGCGGTCAATGGATCAGGGCCCTCAAGGAACACAAGTGCGGACTCTGCCTTGAGCATCGCCCTGTGCCCTGGCATCCGACAGGGGCCGGACGGCCCATCCCGCAGGATCATTCCCATCCGGGCCAGGGGCCGTTCTCGACTCACGGACCTGGCGGCGACAGACGAAGGAACCCGTTCCTCGGACGACACGGCTACGACCGGTTCCGCTGCCAGTCGGCCCACGACACTGCCGGGCGAAGTACGGAGCCGCCGCGAGGGCGGCAAGCTGGGCCACGATCACGGGAATGCCTGCTCGGGTGGCTGTGTCTGTGTCCATTGCGGCGGCGATGTTGGCTTGACTCTTGTCCAGGGCAGGAGGTGGGGAGCAGGTTGTTGATGATCTACTTGTTCTAGATGTCGATGACGGCGAGCGCCTATTGCATGACGGCTCCTCGCAGCAAGCGCGCTCTGGTCCCCTCGAGCCGCCACCAGAGGGCGGAGAGCTCTCCGTCGGCGTCGCCTGTCAGTCGCCGCGAGCGTAGGCGCAGGACAGGCTGCTCGCGATCTGCGGCTGGTGGTTGTTGGGCTGAGGCGTCCATGGTGTGCCCCCTGTGACGGGGCCCGTGCTGCCCTTGCGGCTACACCAGCCCGGAAGGTGTTCGTTCGAGGAGTGTGCCG
This sequence comes from Streptomyces sp. WM6378, assembly GCF_001279695.1. GTDB lineage: Bacteria > Actinomycetota > Actinomycetes > Streptomycetales > Streptomycetaceae > Streptomyces. Next base: position 23,516 of record NZ_LGDD01000325.1, on the reverse strand, counting down.
TGCGGCGGGCTCGCGCCGCACGGCACACTCCGGGGCGCGTGGCCGGTTTTCCCGATCCCCATCGTCGGCCACGTGCCTTGGGGCCCTGACCGCTTGACACGCGGGGCGTGCGGCCGGGCAGGTGTGGGAAGGTCAGGTGCCTGCGGTGGTGTACCAGGGTGCGTGGCAGCCGAGGCGGATGTGTCCGTCGGGGGTGCGATGCAGGCGCAGGCCGTCGTCGGGAGTGTGGCGGGTGAGGGGGTCGGTTCCGGGTCGGATGCCGTCCTGCTGAAGGATGTTGGTGCGGGTGACGTCCAGCCAGGCGGGCCGTCCGGCGACTGGCAGATCGTCGTAGTCGGTGACCGCCACGGTGATGCCGATGTCATCCGCGGTGATCAGAAGCCGGTAACGGGCGGCGTTGGTGTGCCCGTAGATGAACTGGGCCGAGACGCGTGCCGCTTCGCTCAGCCTGCGTGCCAGCCAGGTCGGTATTGCCGCGGAATGCAGGGCAGCGGTGGCCACTTCGGCCAGTGCTGCCTGGCTTCCCGGCAGCCGCGGCGTTTCGTAGGAGAGCGCGAGATGCCGTACGGGGAGGTGGGTGCCGGATGTAGTCGTGTGGTCCTCAATACGGGGCAGGCCCCTCATGCTGACGGCGCGTCCCATTGATGACTCCCCTCTAATCCACGGTCATGACCACGGCGGGGGCTGCAAGGGCGGGGCCGGTTTGACGCCCCAACAGTCACGCGCATATATCAAGACGCCCGGGGGCTGGGGGCTCTCAGACACTACGCTGCCCCCGGGGCAGGGGGCAGACGCGTACCCGCCATCCGCTGGCCGCATGCCTCAGGCGTCGGGAAAGAGCCGCGAATCCAGTACATCCGTACGCCACGATTATGGGCCGGCGTATCCGCAGGAGGCGTGGTAGCGCCCGGGCATGCCTCCGTGCCTGGCGTCTTCCCCCACGCATCCCATGGGGCTCAGGTGTTTGCAGGGGGTGGCGAGGAGGGTCGGCTCATCGGGGTCCCGGAGGGGGACATGCAGGTGCCGCCTTCGGTTTCCCAGGCTGTTTCGCGTTTCGGGGTGTTGCGGATGCCGCGTGCGATGGCGGCTTCGTTGCGCCATCAGGGACGCCTGCGGTCAAGATGCTGCCGGGGATCGCTGCGGCGTTTATCAGGCGGGCTGCGGCGGCGGGTTCGGTCTCGGGCGGGATCACCAGAAGGTCCCAGCGGCCGACCGTGCAGCAGAGCAGGATCAGTTTGTCGGGGTGCTGTTCGGTGAACCAGCCCACGTGGACGGTGTGTCCGGCGACCGGCACCTTGTGCGGGATGACGGGCCAGTGGGTCGGGTTCACGGTGACGTGGGGGATCCGCCCCCAGGGCTCGTCGAGAGCGGCTGCGAGCGGGGGAAGCTCGGCTTCCAGACCGCGCGAGTAGGGCCACCAAACGCCGTCGAGCTGGCCGGCAAGGGGGGTCTTCGGAGTAAGCGACAAGCGTGCCGCTAGCCCTGCACCCAGGTCGCGGGGCACGGTCAGGTCCAGGGCTGTGGTCATGGCGGACCCCACCTCGGGCTGCCTGTCGGCTGGCCCGGTTCTTCGTGGTCGCCGGGAACCCGGTACTTTAATTCTACACTTGTGGAACCGACTCTGACCGGGTTGACCGGGAGTTTCACTGCGAATGGGGCAGCGCAGGCTCTGGGGCGAGTGTGGCAGGAGCGTCGGATATCCGCCGTGACCGAGGGAGCGGGCGCGGCGACGGGGAGACTGTCAACGCTGTGCACCGATCGGGGTGCGAGTTCCGTGACGGGACTGGTGTCCCGCGCCATCCAGGCCTCGAACCAGTGGCCTGAAGTTCACGGTACGTAGTGTCGACAGAGGGGGCCCGGTTCGCTGAATCTCCAGGTGGCTTGGACCTGGGATAATCCCGCGCTCCTGGTGGCTGCCTGTTGAGGAGCGGGCCCGCCAGGCAGTTGGGGGGAGCCAAGGCCGGGCGGCGCCCGCGCAGGCCGGTCCTGTTCCAGAGCCGGTCGGCCCTGGACAGAGCCGTTCGGCAACCCCGTCGCCACGACGAACGGGGCACGCTTGCAGTAGAGGATGCCGTCGCCGACCGCAGTCCTCAGAGGCTCCCCCCCCGGAGGAACTGCCGGGCTCGCTGACGGCCTCTCAGGCGGCGCAGTTCGCAGCTGCCGGGCAGTAGCCGCCGCAGCGGGATGGCGTCGGCTACTGCCGCGTCCGCCCATGCACGACCACGGGACGGCGCGCGGGAAGTGGTCCGGCCCGGTGGCGGCCGTGCCCCCTGTGCGGAGCAGTCTTCTTCGCCACTGGCTGATGTGACCCCGAACGCGTCGGCCACAGCCACAGCAGTCATTCGATGGATCGGTCCACGACTCCGTGGAGCGGCAGCGACGGCAGCCGAATCCGCTGGCGGGGTGCAGCGCAGCTCACGCGGTGGTGTCCGGGCGGATCCAGGGGGTGCGGGAGCCCAGTCGTATATGTCCGTCCGGGGTGCGTTCCAGGAGCATGGCGCTGGTGGCGTACCGGTTGGCGGGCGGCTGGGCGTCGTGTCGCGCTCCTGGTGGTTCGTACCTGCTGGTGTGCAGAATGGGTAGCCAGGCAGGTGAGTCGTCCATCGCGGGTTCGTCGCTGTCGGTGACCGACACCGTGACGCCGTCTGTGTCCGCGTGAACCAGGAGCCGGTAGCAGGACGCTTCGCTGTGGCCGGCCACGTACTGGGCTGCGACGCGGGCGGTCTCCTCCACGCGCCAGGTCAGCCAGGCGGGTGCTCCGGTCGCGGCAAGGACCGCGCCGACGGTCTGGGCCACCATCGTGTTGCTGTCGTGGACGCACCGCGCCGTCAATGCGATCGTCATCCGCTGCCCCGCCCAGGACTGTGGGGCAGCCGACAGCGCGGCGGCGGGGGCGTTCCGCTGCGCGCTTGCGGAGTCTGGTACTAGCGTCAGGTGGCTGGCGCGTCCCATGTCTGCCTCCCGAGGTGTGAGCGCGAAATGCGGTCAGCCGTGGGAAGGGGCCGGCTCTGGCTGGTCTCTTTGCGGTTTCACGCGTTCGCCGAGCGGCCGGGGTCTGGGACCTACCAGGGACGCTACGCTCATCGTGAGGCTGAGGCCATACCCTTCGGCGCCATGCGCGACCGCGCCGGCTGGCCGTCCCGGCGGTGCTGGAGCGATCTGTCGGCGTGCATGTCAAGCCCTACCGCCGGTATTCACCTGACCAGTGGGTTCTTCGCACAAGAGAATCGGTTCTCTGCTCCGCTGCCATCAGTGGCTTCATAGGGTTGCCGGGAGTCATCACCACCCCGGACCCCGGTGGCCCCCAGCCGTACTCATGCCCCTGTCCCTGCCGGGGCCGGCCGCTGCCACCGAGGTGATGCCATGAGGCACCGCGTCCCACCCCCGACCCCTCACCTGCGTACGCACTGGACCCGCGCCTACACCGTCCTGGAGTTCCACGGCGAAATCGATATCGCCGCCGCGGTCCAGATGATTCCGCACCTGGACGCCGCGACCGCGGAACCCCGACCGCGGATCATCATCGACCTGACCCCGACCGAGTTCTTCGACGGCTCCGGGCTCCATCTGCTCTGCCGCACCCGCCGCCAGGCCGAGGAACGAGACGGGCACCTGCTCCTGGTCTGCCCTCACCCCTTAACGCTGCGGATCCTGCATACCGTCCACCTTGCCGATGTCTTCCATCCCGCTCGCACACTGCAAGAGGTGCTCGGCCGGCCGACCCCGGCCCATGGGCCGGACCCTGGCCCCGACAGCCCCCCGCCCACCGAGGGCACCACCGACGCCATTTCGTGACCCGCTGGGCATGCCCCTCATGGCTGGGAAGTGCCCGTGGATCTCCGCGCCGACGAGCGGGTCACCTCGCCGAACCCCAAACTGGAAACGGGGTACAGGCAGGCGCCAGGAGGCAGTCATGACCACCGCACACGACATCATGCACAGCGGGGCCACATGCGTACAGGAGACCGAGACGCTCATGGACGCGGCCCGGAGAATGAGCGAACTGGACGTCGGCGCACTGCCGATCTGCGGGCCCGACGACCGTCTGCACGGCATCATCACCGACCGCGACATCGTGCTGAAGTGCCTGGCCATCGGCAAGGACCCGCACCACATGACAGCCGGGCAGCTCGCACAGGGCAAGCCGATCACCGCCTCGTCGGGATGATCAGCGAGGCTGACCTTGCCCGGCACCCGTCCGAGGAGCAGGTGGGCCACTTCGTCGAGACGATCTGTGCACAGCGGTAGGCCGCGGTGTGTCGCCTTGGCGTGGCCGATACTCGCTCAGGACGTGACACCGACAAGCCGGGCACTTGTCACGTAAGGGCTTCAGGACGTCGTCCAGAGCGGCTTTCCCGCTCATTCCGAGCTGGGCGTGAGTTCTCGGATCGTACGCCGCGCCGTGCCCCCTGTGCACGGACTTCGGTGTCGAGGCGCACGGCCGTGACACAGACCACTGGTCCTTTGCCGCAACCGGGCTCGGGCTGGGCACGGCGCTGTGGGGTGTGGCGTTCAAGGTGAGACCCGCGTGCATCCGGAGGCCGGGGCTCCCTGTGGTGATTCGGCTCAGTCGTGGGGGACGACGGCGACGGGGCAGCGCGCGTGGTGGATGGCGGCCTGGGTCACGGGGCCCAGGCGCGGCAGCGGGGGACGGTGCCTGCGGCGGCCAACCACCAGCAGCCCGGCTCCCTGAGCGGCCTGTACGACGGCCCTGGAGGCGCCCTCGAAGCCGAGGCTGTCCGTCACCTCCACGCCTGGGAACTTCTCGCGCCAGGAGCGGAGGGCAGGGCCGAGGTGTTTCTGTGTGTCCTTCGTGATCGCGTCGATGACGTTGTGGTCCAAGCCCCAGGGGACGTACGCGAAGAGCGGCACGTTTACGCCATGGACGACCTCAAGGGGAACCCCCCGCTCCGCTGCGGCACGAAACGCGAACCCGAGCAGCTCGTCGCTCGGACCGTGCAGCTTCAGTGCCACCACTACTCCGTCCGCCCCACCCGAAGCCGACGACGGCTCCTGTTCGCGCGCTCCGGCCCGCACCAGGACCACCGGCTGCTCGGCCCGTGCCACGACGGACATGCTGATGTCGCCCAGGAAATAGCTCTCGGCGAGTGCCAGCCCTCGTGAGCCGACCACGAGCATCTGGGACTCTGACGCCGCCTGAAGCAGTGCGGTCTCGGCATCCTCGGCGACCAGGTTGGTGAGGATGGTGAGGCCCGGGTGGCGCGCTTGGAGCTCTTCCCGTGCCTTCTGCACGATCCGCTTCGCCCAGTAGTTGTGATCGAGCTCCGCCGGGACACGGGTGGGTTCCGGCACCAGCTGGGGCCACGCGTGCAGCAGGCGCAGCGTGACCTTGCGCCGCTCGGCCTCGTCGGCGGCCCAGTGAGCGGCGGCAAGGCTCTCGGGTGAGCCGTCGAGGCCCACGGTGATGACTGGCTCCATGACGCCTGTCTCCGTCTCGTACGAGGCTGGAATGAGGTGAGCGTGTCCGTGCCGGTGCGCTGGGCATGGCGCTTCTCATTCGAGGACTACCCCACATCTGTCTGTGGCGCATGTCGTCCCTGGGTACGGCATGAGCTCGGAACGGACTTGGCAGAGCGCACCCGCGGTTCGGCCGTCGAGCGAGGTGTCGCATGAGAACGCAGTGTCCGCCCTGAGCGGCAGAGGGCGCAACGCCTTCGCGCCGGTCCTCCGGTCCAGGGGACTCGGAGATTTCGACGCGCTCGTTCGGGGCTCGGTCGGTGTGGCTGTGGCCGCCCGCGCCGACTGCCTGGTGGTCGTGGTGCGCGGCGGGGCGGAGTGCCGGGGGCGCCCGGTTCGGGCACGTCGGGCGGCGTCGAGGATGGGGAGGGCAGTGGTTCGGCGGTGCGGTTAGCCTTCCGCGAGGGCCCATCTGCCCGGTGTATCCCCCGAAGGGCCGGGGGCGGTGCCATCGGCCCTTGCTCCGCCCCGGTCCCCGTGATGTCTCACGTGCCCGTGGGGGAACTCTGTGAGTCGTCGGTCCGGTACGCGATGTGCTCGGCGACCGAGACGACGCCGTCGACGCTGCGGCACAGCCGCTCGATGACGGGGATGAGGCTCTTGGCCTCGACGGATCCACCGAGGGTCACCCGCCCCTCGCGCACCTCGACCGTCACCTCCGAGGGGAGAAGCCGCAGCGTACGTTGCAGCACGTCCCCGGTGAGCTCGTCACGGATGGCGTCGTCCCGGCGCAGAAAGATCCGTAGCAGGTCACCGCGGCTGACGATGCCCTGGAGCCGGTCCGCCTCGTCCACCACCGGCAGCCGTTTGACGTTCTGGACCGCCATGAGGCGGGCCGCCTCGGCCACCGTCCACTCCGGGCGGGCACACACCGCGGGAGCCGACATCAGCTCCTCGGCCGTCGCGCCCTCGGCCTTGGCCCGCTCCCATGCCTCCAGATGCGGAATCGGTGTCCGGCCGGTCGAGTCGGCCTGGGTGGAGGACTTGCGCAGCAGGTCGGCCTCGGACACCACGCCCATGGGGCGGTCCAGCTCGTCGACCACAGGTACAGCGGTGACGTCGTTGTCCGCCAGCAGCTTGACGATCTCCTTGAACGGTGTGTCGCGCCGGGCCCGGACGACGTTGCGGGTCATGAGCTCATCGACCGTACGGTGGTGCATCTCGCCTCTCCGTTCCGGGTGGTGACACCCAGGGGCGGTCACGTGCCGAGGGTGTCGGAGGGACCCTCTCAGGAGCCGGTCCCGGATCGGGGTCTGTCAGCCCATGCGGTGGAGCGTCGCGCGTGGCACGTTGGGTACAGCACCATTTTGAGGAAGCGGTGGCGATCATGCGAGCTCAACTCGGCGATCAACTCGTTGTCGAAAGCCCGGCCACCGGCGCCACCCGGCGCGACGGCGAGATTGTCGGACTCCACCACTCGGACGGAACCCCTCCCTATGACGTGCGCTGGTCGGACACGGACGAGGTGACACTCGTCTTCCCCGGGCCTGACGCACATGTTCATCACATCGAGCACCAGCGCGCAGCAGGTGAGCAGGCAGGTGCCGTGTCCGGCACAACCCCGCCGCGCAGGGTGCCCAATCCCGGTGACGTCGGCCGACGCATTGCCGCCGAGCGCGAGCGGCAGGGACTGACCCGGGCAGAGACAGCCCGCCGCGCCGGAATGGCGCCGGACTACCTGACGTACCTGGAAGAACGGCCGGCCGACCCGAGCGTGGCCGCTCTCATCAAGCTGGCCGACGCGCTCGGCACGAGCGTCGCAGCCCTGCGCGGGGGCGGCATCGATCTTCCCCCAGGCCAGGGCCGGGCACTCCTGCACCCTCGACTGCGGGACCTCGGCCCCGACGAATGCCGCGCCCGGCTCTCCACGCACGGTGTCGGGCGCGTCGCGGTGTCGACGCCCGACGGCCCGGCGGTCATCCCGGTCAATTATGAGGTCGTCGACGACGCGATCGCCTTCCGGACCGCACCGGGCTCGGCTCCTGCGGCAGCCGTGGGATCGGAGGTCGCCTTCGAGGTCGACCATGTGGACGAGGCCATGAGCCAGGGCTGGAGCGTGCTCGTCGTCGGCCCCGCGCGGGTTGTCACGGAGCCCGACGAGGTGCGACGGCTGGCCGATCGCGCCCACACCACGCCCTGGGCGGGCAGCGGACGCGAGATGTGGGTGTCGATCCGGCCCACCCGCATCACGGGGCGCCGCATCAGCCCGGCCGGTCAATGAGCGGCCACGGACTACCGTCACCCGGCGCGCGTTACGTGGCCGGGGTTCCGGGACCGCAAGAGCGGGCCCCGCCCAAGACCCAAGGGCTCGCCGAAGCGCGAAGGGAGACTCCGGTGAGCCAACCAGCACATCCTCAAGAACGCGCACCCGCCCTGGTCCACGACGCTGCCGCCGCACCGTCGATGCACAACGCACAGCCGTGGCGCTTTTGCTACTTCCAGAGCAGCAACACCTTCCACGTACGCGCCGATTTCGACCGCGTCATGCCGCACGCCGACCCCGACACCCGCGCACTGCACCTCGGCTGCGGCGCCGCCCTGCTCAACCTTCGGGTCGCCGTGGCCCACGGGGGCTGGTACCCGGCCACCCGGCTGCTGCCCGACCCTGCCGACCCGGCCCTGCTCGCGACCGTACAGCTGACCGGCCTCGGCAGTGGCGACAGCGACCTCGCCTCGCTGTATCCGGCGATCCATGAGCGGCACAGCAGCTGATTCCCGTTCGAGGAGACGGAGATACCGAAGGCCGTGCGGACGGCCCTCTGTGATGTCGCCGACCGCGAGGGCGCATCGCTGTCCTTCGCCACCGCCTGGCATCTGCAGACGGTCCTGGAACTGGTCGAGGAGGCCGAGGCACGCAATCTGACCGACCAGGGCAGCGACGAGGACCTCGCCGCGTGGACCCGTATCGGTACCGCAGCGGTGAACACGGCCCAGGACGGGGTCCCCGAGTACGCCTTCGGGCCGCGCAAGCTCGACGGCAGGGCCCCGATGCGCGACTTCGCCGGCCCCAGGCAGGTGGAGGGCCGCCGTGCGAGCGGGTTCGAACGCTCCCCTCACCTGGCCCTGCTCAGCACTGCCCACGACCGGCCCGAGGACTGGGTGCACGCGGGCCAGGCCATGGAGCGTGTCCTGCTGCTGGCCACGCTCGAAGGCCTGGCCAGCTCGTTCGCCACCCAGGCCCTGGAGTGGCCAGACCTGCGCTGGCCGTTGCGGGAACCGATATCCGGCACCGGCCACGTACAGACGGTGCTACGCCTCGGCTACGGTCCCAAAGGCCCCAGCACACCACGCCGCCCGGTGCCGGAGATCCTCGACATCCAGCCCTGACGGGAGTTGCCCGAACAGCTCACTCCGCCGCAGTGGCGGACCCGCCGGTGAGATGCGGCTTGACGTCCACGACGCCTTCCACTGCACGGACCAGGCGCACGGCCACCGCGATGAGCGAGGAGTCGCGGATGTGTCCGCGGAGGGTGACGACTCCCTCGTGAACGTTTCACGCGGATGCCATGGCTGGCCGCCGGGAAGAGGGCAGGACCACCCACCGCTTGGGTTGTGAAGTGCGGCCCGAACAAAATCGCCGTCGTTCACATCCGGCCGCTGTCCACCAGGACTCCCAGTCCTCGTGAGCGGACACCCGTTGCCGTTCGCTCCGGCGCAGGCCCACGTGCCGGACGATCTCCGCGGTCCTGCCGTTGACTGGGCGCAGTCCGTCGCTGTTGACGAGTGCGCCGGCGGGGCGCAGCAGTGTGGCAAGGTCTTTGGCAACTGGATAGGTGTGTGGGGCTGGTGGGCATGCGGCATCGCGGGGTGGCCCGGGGTCTCAGGTGCTGGCGGGTGTCCAGGGTCTGCCGCGCAGGGCAGCGGTGAGAACATCGAGCATGGTCTGGCCGTGGCGGTCGGCGGTGGCGAGGTAGCTGCGAATCACCGCGAAGTCTTCGGCGTTGGCCAGGGTCCGGAGGCATCCGGAGATCTTGATGCGGAGTTTCGCCATTCTCATCGTCTGCTCGGCTGGGTTGTTGTCGAACGGCAGGGCTGGGTCGTGGACCCAGCGCAGGTAGTCGTTCCAGCGGCGGTGAAGGCGCTGGAACAGAGCGTGGTGCTTGGCCTCGGTTTTCGAGGAGCGTGCGGCGATGGCGGTGATCCCGTCGGTGACTGCGGTCCGCAGCGCCGACAGTTCCCCGGCCTTGAGGTGGTCGTCGATGTGTTCGGTGTCGATGTCGCGGGCGGCGTCGGCGGCCTTCTTCAGCGCGAGGGGGCCCATCAGGATGCGCCACAGCCCGCTGTCTCTCGGTCGGTGCGGATCCGCACCGCCTCGACCAGGGCCCGCTCGGCACTGCCCTTCATGAACAAGATCGCCGCCTGGACCGACCCCGTCATGAACGACGCTGAACTCGCCGCCCTCATCGACGACCATCGCACGGCCGAAGCCCAGGTTCTCACGGCCGGCGCCGAGTCCAATCTCCTCAAGCTCGCTGAACCGCGCGGCATTCGGTGTCTTTCGGATTGTTGGGAAGCCTCCGCTGTCGTGCCTGGGCAGGTGCGTCGCAGGGGCTGTCCGGGTTTGATTGCTCGGCGTCCGATGACCTGTTTTTCTCTAGCGGGTTGCTGCGGGTCTGCCTAGCCTCCTTTCGGTATCTCGGTCTGCCTGCCCTGTGATCGCCCGGCCTCGTGCACGGCGGAGTCGGTGGGTGGACATCTGCTCAGCGAGCTCGCATCCGACGCACTCCGAGGAGCGGCACCATGCAGTGGAGAACGCTCGTCGGCACCGCAGTTGCCGGCCTCTTGACGCTCACGGGTATCTCGACTGGCCAGTCGGCACCCGGCTCGTTCGTCGACCCCCTGCACATGGTGGACACGATTGCCTCAACGGTCCCTGCGAACGGGGACGTCAACCCCTACGGTGTGGCGGTAGTGCCGCAGGATCGGGGCAGCCTTCGCCAGGGCGATGTCCTGGTCAGCAATTTCAATGCCTCATCGAATCTTCAGGGCACCGGGACGACCATCGTGCAGATCAGCCCTTCCGGGGCCGTTTCGACATTCGCCCGGATCGATCCGGCCCACCTGCCCGGGGCCTGTCCCGGCGGGGTCGGGCTGACCACGGCGTTGGTGGTCCTGCGCAGTGGCTGGGTTGTGGTGGGCAGCCTGCCCACCACAGACGGCACTTCCGCCACAGCCCGGGCCGGATGCCTGATCGTCCTCGACAGCCACGGCAGGGCCCGCCAGACGATGGCCGGGTACGGCATCAATGGACCCTGGGACATGACCGCACGCGATGGCGGAGACAGCGTCGACCTGTTCGTCACCAACGTGCTGAACGGAACGGTCGCCGGCAGCCCGGCCACCGTGCGTAAGGGCACCGTCCTGCGGCTCAGGGTGGCAGTCGGCGACGACACCTTCCAGCTCCGGTCCGTCACCCGCATCGGGTCCGGTTTCGCCGAACGCACGGACCCCGCAGCCCTGGTTGTCGGCCCGACCGGCGTCGGACTCGGCCGCGACGGTACGCTCTATGTCGCCGACAGCGTCGACAACCGCATCACCGCGATTCCGTACGCACTGACCCGCGCGGACAGTGCAGGCACTGGTCAAGTCGTCACCGCAGGAGGCAATTTGAACACTCCGCTCGGCCTTGTTGTCGCCCCCGGTGGAGACGTGCTCACGGTCAACGCAGGCGACGGCAATCTGGTGGAGACCACCTCCTCCGGCAGCCAGATCGCGGTCCGTGCCCTTGACAGCAGTGGGACACCTCCCGGTGCGGGCGCGCTGTTCGGTCTCGCTGTGTGTCCGGGAGCGCGCGCCGTCTACTTCGTCGACGATGCGACCAACACCCTCGACATCCTGCACTGACCAGCCAGGGCCGGCTCGCACCGCGGACTTCGCGGGCACAGCTGTGAAGGTGTCCCTCTCCCGCCGAGGATGGGGGACTCCTTCACGCGCGGCCGTTCCCCGTCGCTCGGGGGAGGGGGGAGGGGGGACGCATCACCGCCGAGATCCGTGACCATTGCAGCCCGGACACCCTCACACTCAGGCTCGGCCGGCGTTATCTGCCCCGCTCCGAGTGCCCTTTCGTGAATGGTCTGGTGGCCCGGGAACGGCACCATCCGTGCCACGCGCGCGGTCTCACACCGTCCCGGTCGACGTGCGCCGCCCGTGCCAGGCCCGTTTGCGGCAGCGGGGAGCGCATTACACCGCCGCGACAGAACGTTCGCTACCAGCCGACCAACTCGACCCACACTCGGGGCAGTTCACGGTCACACCGTTCTGCACCGCCTCGGTTCCCGCCCGTGTGCGCCGCATCCGGCGCCAGTGTCGCGAGCAGCACGCCGACGAACAGAACACCGCCGACGCCCTCGCCTTCGCCGCCGGCCGCGACGATCCGCGCGATCTTCGTGGAGCCGTCCTCGTTGAGCCGGAGCGCGCGGCCGATGTTCTGGACGATCTCGACCTGGGGCCGCGGGTGTCGGCGAAGCAGATGGCTTCCACGCCCCGCTCGCCGGTGATGTCGACGCCTTCTCCGAGGATGCGTACGGAGGTGAGGAACGCGCGGTGTACGCGCCGGTTGTTGGTGTCGATGCCGCGTGCGAACTGCCGCAGTGCCTCGAGTCGTTCGGAGACGAGGTGGTCGTCGCACAGCCAGGCGGACCAGACACGGTCCGGGGGTACGTGGCGGCTGGCCTCCAGCTCGTACAGCTCGGTGTCGATCGACGACTTCGGCAGGCTCTTCGCTTTCGCCACGGCTTCGTCGGACGCTTCGGTGACATACAGCTCGGCGGCCGTCTTGGGCAGCTTTGCCGCGACCGCTTCGGCTTAGTCGCCGCGGACGCCGCTGTCTTGGGCGGACTGGATTGGCTGAGACAGCCGTCACGGCCTGGGATGCCCCGCCGCGAACGCCCCGGCGGCGACAGCGGGGAATTCCGCCGCGCCAGCCGAAAGAAGCTCCCGGACGAAGTCGGCATGCTCGTCGGCCATCCAGCGTTCGGTGGCCAGATGGGCCACGGCCATCCAGACATCGGTGTGGCGCGCCGCGCTGTCTGCTGGTCTGGTTACGATCCGGAGCATCGGCTGTTGGCCAGTGTGCGGTCGAGGAGGGGGGGACCAAGCGGTCCCAGTGGCGCTGTAGTCCGGCGGGGGCGAAGGTGTCGGTGTCGGACACGGTGAAGCCGTGGACGGTGCCGGGGCTGTCGGAGGTTGTAGTCGACCTTCGCGGCGTCCAGGGCCAGGTTGCTCGCCCAGCGCCTCGGGCGTCAGGTCGCTCTCGGCGTGGCCGAAGTGGACCTGGGCGGTGATCTCGGCGAAGGCACCCGGCCGTACCGCCCGCTTGTCGGCGTACGTGTGAATGTCGTACGTCGGCACCCGCGGACCGGCGGGAGCCGCCGACGTTCGGGGGACCGGCGGTCCGTGCGGACCGCCGGTCCCTGGTCGGCATCTCACCGGCACTGCCCCTTCGGCGGCAGTACTCCGATCGTGAGGTTCACAGCGGTTCCCGGGAGGGCCGGCGTGCCGGCGTGCGGGGTCTGCTGGGAGACGGTGTTGTTGTGATTGCATGTCCGGTCGACGACTGTGGTCACCCTGCCGACGGCGAAGCCCGCGGAGTTCAGGATCGACGTGGCTACGGCCCGGGTGTCATCGCTCACGTCCGGCACCACCAGGGTGAGCTTCTGCCAGGCCGAACCGTTGGACCACCTGATGATGTTCGGCGCCTGCAGCTTCGCGGTGTAGGTGGCGTCGTCGGGGAAGGTGACCAGGATGGTGTCGCTGTTGATCACGACACCGGTGGCGGTCGGACGGTGCTGGGAGGACATGTCCACCGTCAGGACGTCGTTGACGTCCGACATCACCGGCCGCGCGGACCCCCCGTCGGTGAACGTGCCGTTGACGTCGAACACCAGCGGTGTGGCAGCGGCCACGGCGGCGTGCGTCGGCCCGGACGCCGTGTGCGCGCTCGCTCCGACGGGTGTGGCGGGCGCGGATGTGAGCTGCGCAGCGTTGCCTGCTCCTGCTCCTGCCGCGTTCAGGACGGTGGCCAGGGCCGCCGTCAGCAGCCCTCCGAAGATCTTGTTGCGGACTCGCATGACTGCTTTCCCCCTTGGGCCCGGTCCAGATGTGAGCGGGTACAGGCCCTGACTTTTCTCCCGCGTCACGGTCAGCATGGCCGGGCTCGCAGCCCGGCCTCCATACGAGGTTCTGCGTATGCCCCGGATCAGGGCGGCCGAGTAATCTCAGACCGGCCTGCGGATGAAGGGGGACCTGATGGGGAGCTCGTTATCGGTCTCCGACCTGGACCTGCGCACCTTGGCGGGGATCGTCGCCGAGAACCGCACCGACGGGGCGGCGCAGGGACTGCCGCCGTCGTTGCTCAGTGACCTGATGGGCCAGATCCACTGTGACGAACTGACCGTCGCGGGCTTCGACAGTCACCGGCAGGCGTGGTGGCTGACGCAGGTCGGCCCCGGCGGCGACGAGACGCCCGATGAGGCCGCCGACTTGACGCACTGGGAACACTACTGGGACTGCCGGCCCTGCAGTTACCCCGACCGCAGCGGCGACCTGCGCAGTGTCGTGACGATCGCAGACTTCTACTCAGCCAGGCAATGGCACAGCACCGGCATGTACACCGACTATTACCGGCCTCTGGGAATCGAGCACGAACTCATGCTCAGCATGCCCGCCGGAACACCGGGGACCAGCGGCTTCGGCCGGACCTTGCGGATATTCCTGTTCCGAGGGCCCGGCCCGGACTTCTCCGAACGCGACCGCGCGCTGCTCACATTGCTGCGGCCCCACCTGCACGAGGCATACCTGGACGCCGAACGGCGCCGGCACCCCACTCCCCAGCTCACGCCCCGGCAGTGGCAACTGCTGCACCTGCTCGCCGCGGGACACACCAACATCCAGATCGCCCGCCGGCTGGGCGTGTCCGAAGGAACCGTGCGCAAGCACTTGGAGAATGCCTACCGACGGCTGCAGGTCTCCAACCGCATGGCTGCGGTCACCCGCGCCTTCCCGCAGAGAGCGGCCGGTCCGTGCCCGCACTCCGAACTACCGCACGGGCAGCGTTGATTGCACTCAGCCGACTGTACTGGTCGTAAACTCGGCCACTGGCGCTGAGCTGGGCTTTCATACAGCTTGGCGGTACTCGTTGATCAGGCCTGCGAGGACGGGTCGGCGTCGGATCTGATCGGGTGGCGTGGGGAACGGGATCACTGTCGTGTCGTCGTTTGGGGCGCGCAGGTCCATGCCTTCGCCTTGATGGCTGCGGCCGGTGTTGCAGTGATCGAGATAGGCGGACAAGACGGCGCGCAGGTGGCGCTCGCCAACGATCAGCATCCAGTCGGTGCACTCGGCCCGTACGGTGCGTACGAAGCGCTCGGCGAACGCGTTCATCCGCGGGGTCTGCGGCGCGGTCTTCACGATCTCCATCCCCATCGAAGCGAGCACCGCGTCGAACGCGTCGGTGAACTTCGCGTCCCGGTCACGGATGAGGTGGGTGAACCTGTGCCCGGCGTCTTCGAGCCCTGCGACGAAGTCGCGGGCGAGTTGGGTGGCCCAGGCGGCGCTGGGGTTCTGTGTGATCCCCAGCAGCTGCACGCGCCGACTGCCTGGTTCGATGACGAAGAACACGTACAAGCGCTTGAGCGTGACGGCACAGTCGATGTGGAAGAAGTCCGTGGCCAGGAGGGTGTGGGCGTGGGCGCGCAGGAAGGAGCGCCACGCATCGTCTCGGGCCGCGGGTGGCGGTATCCGGTGGGCGCGCAAGGTCTTGCGGATCGTGGAGGCCGCGATCCGGTGCCCGAGCCGGCGCAGCTCGCCCTGGATGCGCACCACGCCCCACCGGCGATTGTCCCGGGCGAGTCGGAGGATCAGTTCCGCGAGCCCGGCGGGGATCGGCGGGCGTCCCGGCGGTTTCGGCTGGCGCCACTTCGCCGACGAGCTTGCGGTGCCAGCGCAGCAGCGTTCCGGGGGTGACGATCCGGTGCCCGCGCAGCGCCTTCGGCCCGATGTGGGCGAGGGCTGCGAGTACAGCCCGATCCGGCCAGGCCGGGCGCGGCATCGGGCTCACCCGGCGCAGGATCGCGACCTCATGCCGGAGCGCGAGGATCTCCGCGTCCTTGGACGCCGAGGACCGGGCGAGGAGCGTCAGCCAGGACAGCACCGTGACCAGCAGCCGGTAGACCAGCGGGACAAACATGGGAACTGACCATGGCCATGCCGAAGCCGCAGGTCAAGCCATGTGGCCGAGTTTTCGACCAGCACAGGCGGAGGGCCGGGGGTTTTAGACTGTTCTTTCCAGGAGTCCGGTTCTGAGTGGGAAGTGGCGGTTTCCGGTGGTTGAAGGTGCTTCGCCTGCTGTTCAGGGCCGGTTGCTGGCGCCGTCTGAGGCGCTGCATGTGGAGCCTGCGGAGAGCGTGGCGTATGCCGTCGTGGTCGAGGGCCTGTTGGATGTTCTCGCGTTGTCGAGGGCGTTCGAGGCGGTGTGCCGGGCGCATCCGGTGTTCACGGGATGCATCCGGTCCGGGGATGCGGGCCATGAGCTTGTCGTGGGTGAGGGCCGTGGTGTTCCTGCTGTCCGGGTCCGCGCCGGGGACGGGGATCCCGCGGCGGGCCGGGGGCTGGACCATGCGGAGGAACTCATCGGCCTGGAGGTGTCCCGTGCCGGTGACTGCTCGACGGTCACCTTGCTGACGGACCACACCATCGCCGACGCCACTGCGTCGGTGGCTTTGCTGGCCGAGCTGTGGGGGCATTACACCGACCTCGTCGAGACCGGGCTTCCCACGCCGATCGGGGTGTTCCCGATTCCGCAATCCCTGGAATCGCTTCTGGCCCGCCGGGGTGTCACCAGGCTCGCGCGCAACGGTGTGGAGGCGCTCTTTGAACCGGTGACACGGCGGCCAGTGTGGCCGGAGGCGGTGTCACCGGCCGTGGCCTCTCCCACTGCCGAACCGGCCCTGCCGGTCCATCGCCGGATCCGGTTGACCGCCGATGCGACCGCGGCGCTTGCCCGGCTCGGGCGTGCCAACGGGATCTCCGTGCACGGCCTGACCTCGGCGGCCGTGATGATCGCCCACGCCAAGGCCGCCGCCGGCGGGCCAAACGACGTGGTCGTTCCCTTCATGTATCCCGTCGACGTACGCACCCGTATCAGCCCGCCGGTGGACGCCCTGGCCGGAACGAACATTTTCGGGACGGCCGGATTCAAACGATCCGTCGGCGCGAACACTGACCCACTGCTGCTCGCCAAGGCCCTGCTCGCCGAACTGGACGCGAGTATCACCGACGGTGTCGTACAGCAGTCACAGCTCCACCTGACCGGCCAGGACCAGGACAGATCGGCACCCGCCGGCACACCGGTGGCGCTGTCGGCGGACACCACCATGCTGACGAACTGGGGACGCATTCCGGACCTGCGCACACCCGCGGGGCTGACCATTGAGGACTTCCGCGGCGCCATTCTCAGCCAACGCCTCAGGCCGCCTGCGGGGGCGACTCCCGGCGAACCTCCTGCCCCCACCTCCGGGGCGACTCCCGGCGAACCTCCTGCCCCCACCTCCACCTACATCGTCACCACCTTCAACGGACGGCTCAGCGCCGAACTGGCCACCGCACACTGCGCTCCACGCGCCGACGACATCGTCTCCGCCCTCGACGAGACCATCCACCAGATGACCACCTGAACCGTGTTGGGTGGCCCGGTGACCCGGGTGGTGTGAACGACGGCCTGCGCTGCTGCCCCGGCCCTGTCCGAGGGGCGGGTGCTCTGGGAAGCGTGCCCCCAGTTCAGCGGCCCGCGATGACCGCAGACACCGTGAACGCACGTACGGCCCCGGCGCAGACCGCGATCGACGCGCTGGTGCTTGGGCGACGCGGCAGCCGGGGATGCAGAACGAGCTGGTCCTCGCTGTGCCTTGACTGCCCAGGCCGTGTTCGATCGCGCGCACCGTATCTTGCGTCAGTTGCTCGGCCTGGCCCGCAAGAGCGAGGACGACGTTGACCTTGGTGGAGAAGGCGGCGACACGGTCGAGGAACTGCACGTCACGCATCCGCTGGAGGAGGTTGGGACGACGCAGGAGGGCGCCCACGGCCGCGTCGACGGCTGACTCCACCGGATAAATAACGGCCTCGTAGCCGGGCCTGCTGCACAGCTACGAGCATCTCGTTGCGCCGCGAAAGCAGGAAGTGGGTGTCTGCCTCGTCGAGCTCTGACGCGATGACTGCCTCAATAAGCTCGTTGATCAAGACTGTAAGGCTCTGGCCGTCGGCCTCAGTCAGACCGACTTCCACTTGGGCCCGGCGAAGGTCGCGGGCGGCGCCGAGCAGACTGTAGATAGCAGCGCTGCTGGCCGTGTCACCGCCACTGCAGAAGTGCTGCCACACCTGTGTGATCGGAGCGCTGGGGCTTACGGACGACTGCAGAGCAGCCTCAACACTGGCAAGCGGCCCCAGCAGATACTCACGTTGCTCAGGGTCGGGCACTGCAATCTCTACTGCCTCGCGCACCTTCCTCGGCAGCTCCATCGCTTCGGCGAGGCGATGGAGAAATTCAGCGCTGTTTTCCCGCAGAGAGGTTCCCCCGTAGTCCATCGTCTTGGCCCACGCGGTCCAGTTGCTCACAGTGGGGCCCAACTCTTTGCCTACCCGGCAAAACTCAAGAGAAGGCCGTGAAGCCTCTCAGCCGGGTTGTCGATGCACTCTGTCACCCCTTCAGCGTAGAGGGCGTGTCAGTCACTGACACGCCCACGTGGGCGCCTTCGGCGAGGAGGCGGTGTGCGGTCGCGAGGCCCCATGCCGCTGGTGCCGCCGGTGATGGGGATGGTCTTCCCGGTGTGGTTCATGCTGATGTTCCCGTCAGGGTGTGCGTGATGTGGTCGCTGAGGTGGGGCAGCCAGTTGGGCCGCGCGTTGCCAAGGAGGTGGTCGCCGTGTGGGACGGACAGGTAGGTGCCGTGTGGTGCCAGGCGGGCCAGGGACTCGCCGTTCGTCACGCCGGGGATGACGTCCTGATCACCGTCCACGACCAGCAGTGGGGCCGCGATGCGGGGTGCCAGGGCGGTGAGGTCCACGTGGCGTGCGAACTCGTGGGCGGCGTCAATTCCTCCAGCGCGTCGGGCCATGATCTCGTGTACCGGCGGGGGCAGTTCCTCCCAGTCGAGGCGGAAGGGACCGCTGACGGTCGCGACGGCTGTCACGCGCGGTTCCAGCGCCGCGGCCCGGGCCGCGAAATAGCCGCCCAGGCTCAGACCGACGAGCCCAATGCATGCGGCGCCGAGGGCGTCGATGACCCGTCCCACGACCCGTTCGTAGTCCGGCACGAAGGTCGTGGTGGCCGCGAGAACGCCCTGTCCGGGGCCGTCCATCGCGAACACAGCCAGTCCTCTGGCCAGCAGTGCGGACACGAGATCGAGGAACTCCTCCTTGGCCGAGTCCAGGCCGGGGACCACGACGACGGTCCCCGGTGCGTCGGAGGGGCCACGCAGCCAGCCGGTGAAACCCTCGCCGCTCACCCGCCGCGCACCGGGCTCCAGCACGGTGAGAGCTCTGCTCAGGGCGTGATCAGCCTCGACGGCAGCGCGAGGTGCCTCCGGGTACGGCGCCAGGGTGGCCAGGTGGAACCACCGGGCCGCCATCAGCAGGTACTCACCCGCAGAGCGGGATGATTCCGCGCCCTCCGCACGCTGGAGGTAGCCGCGTCCGGTGTGAAGGAAGGCTGGCCCCCAGTCGGCGACGGAGGCAAGGCCATCGGTGACGCGCCGGTACTCGTGAGGGTCCACGCCTGCACCGGTGGCACGGGTCCACTGGGCGGCGGCGAACTCGGTGGGGCTCATCGTGCTCCTCCAGTCAGCAGGACGGCCTTGCCACGTATCCGGCGCTCGCGCAGGTCGACCAGGGTTTCGGCGGTCTGAGCCCAGTCGGCGATGCGGCTGATCTCCGGGTGCAACCGGCCCTGTTCCACGAGGCTCACCAGGGCTGCGAGATCGGAGCCGTACGGGGCGCCGGCGTAGTGGAAGTGCTGGATCGTGACGCGCTCGGGCCCGTCAAGGAGTTGGAAGAAGTCGAGGGACACCGGGGTGCGGCTCGCCTGGCCGAACCAGACAAGCAGGCCGCCCGGGCGCACCTTCGACAGGGCGAGTGCCAGGTCCGGCCCACCCGTGGACTCCAGTACGACATCGAACGGTCCTTGAGCCGTCGCGACCTCGTGCACCACCTTCGCTCCCAGTTCCGCGAGCCGCTCGCCGCGCACCGGCGTGGCCGTCACCGCCGTTAGCTCGGCTCCGGCCCCAACGGCGAGTTCAGTGACGTAGTGGCCGACGCCGCCTGATGCGCCGGTCAGCAGTACCCGTCGGCCGGCGAGGGAACCGGCCGTACGCAGCAGCCTCAGGGCAGTGATCCCGGCCAGGGGCAGAGCCGCCGCCCGTACGCTGTCGATGCTGTCAGGGAGCACCACGAGCGAGTGCGTGGGCACGGCAGCGTACTCGGCCCAGCCGCCCTGCGCCGGGTGCCCGACCACGCGGGTGCCGATGCCGGGACCGGAGCCGTCGGCTGCCGCCTGTACGACGAGCCCTGCGATGTCCTTGCCGGGCAACAGCTCCGGCCGGGGGTGTTCGAGAAGGAACGTCTCGCCCCGGTTCGGGGCGAACGCCTCGATTTTGATCAGTGCCTCATCCGGCCCCGGCACGGGCTGGGGGACCTCGGCGAAGGCGACGGGGCGCGGTGCCTCTCCCGTGGGAATCAGTCTTTGCATGGAGAGGATGCAACCCCCGCAGCCGCCCCGCGATCCAACAACTACCAAGCAAAGCCGACAACTTTCGGTTGTCACCTATGGTGGGAGCCATGGATCTCGACGTGGCGCAGGTACGTGCCTTTGTGCGCACCGCCGAGGAACTGCACTTCGGCCGGGCGGCCAGGACGCTCGCGATCTCCCAGCAGGCGCTGTCCAAGAGGATCGCGCGGCTGGAATCTCTGCTCGGCACCGAGCTGTTCCAGCGCGGCGGCAACGGCGTACACCTCACCGAAGCCGGACAGCGTTTCCTCCCACCGGCCCGGCAGACTGTGGCCGCCGCCGACACCGCAGTCGCGGCGGCGGTCGGGAAGGAATGTCCGCTGCGCGTAGACGTCTGGGGGCACCTCTACGCACCGATGCGCACGCTGGCCCAAGTCGCCGGACGGGCCGGGGAGCTGGCCTTGGGGCACGGGCGCGATCTGCCGTCGGTGGCGACGGCACTGCTGAACGGAGACATCGACACGGCTTTCGGCCGGGTCCACCCCCCGCTGCCCGCCGGGCTGGCACACCGCCTCGTCCGCCTCGAACCGGTGGACGCTGTACTGAGCGCGGACCATCCGCTCGCAGCCGAACCGGCTCTGCGGCCTGACCAATTGCGCGACAGCGTGCTGTGGGCGCCCGGCGCGCTGGATCGGCTCGACTTCCTCCACCGGTTCGCCGACCGATTCGGCATCCAGAAAACGGCCACGAGCGTCAACCTGGGGCTCACCCACTTCCTCGCCGAGGTGACGGAAGAGTCGCGACGCTTCTCGCTGGTGCCTGCCGATGTGCCCCTGCCGCAGGTCCCCGGGTTGCGCTCCGTTCCCCTGGTCGATCCCACGCCGCTGTACGCCTGGTCGCTGCTGTGGCGCTCCGGCAACGGTCACCAGGGGCTGAACGGCCTCGCCGCCGCCTGCGCCGAGGAAGCAGGACGAAGCCGATGGCTGGAGTACGACCCGACCCGCGACTGGCTGCCTGAACCACCCACGACCGGTCCCGGACGAGAATGACCTCGTCGAAGCAGACAGCGCTGGCCCGGCTGCAGAGCCTCCGTGCCGCGATCGAGGCCAGGGCGATGATCTGTATCTACGGGCAGGCAGGCCGGGGCAAGTCGTTGGCGGTGAACACCTCGCTGCGTGAGCTCGCGCCGAAGCTGACGCGCCGGATCCAGTTCCGGGGCCCGTCCCTCGACCCGCGACCTGCGCCACGAGCTGTTCCACGCCCTCGGCTTGCAGGGACGTCCGCCCGCCCACGCGATCGAGTTCGACCGCTGCTGCGCGGCGCCCTGGAGGAGACGCACGTCCTGGTCTGTGACGAGGCGCAGTGGCTGTCCGTGTCGACGGTCAGCCAATTCGGCTCTGTCGATGATCTTGTGACGGTGCCGGTCTGACCTGGGCATCAACTGGGTGTGCAGTTCGGGGGATTTGGGGCGGTTGCTGCCGCATTTGGCCGGTGTGGTCGAGTCGATCGAGCGCAGGGCCGGGGCGGTCAGGTTCCGCACCCGGTCCAGAGAAGTGTCGGCGAGGTGCCCGCACTGCCGGATGCCGTCCGGGCGGGTGCACGGCCGGTACGTACGCCGGCTCGCAGATGCCCCGGTAGGCGGCGCCTCGACGGTGATCGAGGTGAGCGTACGCCGGTTCAAGTGCATCAACTTCCGTTGCTCAGCAGTGACGTTCGTCGAGCAGATCGACGGGCTGCCCCGGCCCCATGCCCGGTACACGCCGCTGCTGCGGGCCGCGCTCACGACCATCGCGTTGTGCCTGGCGGGGTGCCCGGGTGCCCGGCTGGCCGCCGCGCTGGGCATCCGCGTCGCCAAGGACGTCCTGCTCAACCTTCTGCGGGCCCTCCCCGAACCGGACGCGCATCAGGTCAGGGTGCTGGGTGTCGACGATTTCGCACTCCGCAAGGGCGACTCGTACGCCACCATCCTGGTCGACCTGGAGGCGCGACGGCCGCTCGACGTGCTGCCCGGCCGGGACGCGCAACCGCTGGCGGAATGGCTGGCTGGGCATGCCGAGGTCGAGGTGGTCTGCCGGGACAGGGCCGGCGCCTACGCCGAGGGCGCCCGGACCGGTGCACCGCAGGCCCAGCAGGTCGCGGACGCCTGGCATCTGTGGCGCAACATCGCCGAGGCCCTGGAGAAGACTGTCGGCACCCACCATGGTTGCATCCGCGCGGCGTTCACCGTCCCCACCGTCGCCGCGCAGGACGCCACGACGCCCCTGGTCGCGTCGGAGCCCGAGCAGCCGCCCCACAACGGTGCCGGGTTCGTCCCGCCGGACGGCACACTCAATGTCCTGGGCCGGCCCCGACGACTGGTGGCCCGCACCACCGAACGCTACGCCGCGGTCCAGCAACGCCTCGCCGAGGGCAGGACACTGGCCGCGATCCGTCGCGAACTGCGACTGGACCACTCCACCGTCCGCCGCTTCGCCCCGGCCACGAGCCTGGACGAACTCCTGGTCAAGGCCATCAACCGGGCCTCCGTCCTGGACCCGTTCAAGCCCTATCTGCACCAGCGATGGGCCGAGGGCTGCCACGACATTCCCCGGCTCCACCGCGAACTGCGCGAACGCGCCTTCACCGGCGACGTCCAGAGCGTCCGACGCTACTTCCGTCCCTTCAAGCGCCCCCGAAGCCCCAGGCCAATACCGCCTCCGAGGTCTTCGCCGCCGCCCCGGCTCACCCCGAAACCCTGCCGGGTCGTCCGCTGGATCATGACGAACCCCGGGGCACCTCGCCGAAGCGGATGCCTCCGAGCTCAAGGAACTCCGGACCGCCTGCCCCGAACTCGACGCCGCCACACGGCATGACCGCGACTTCGCCGCCATGATGCGCGACCTGCGCGGTGACCAGCTACCCGACTGGATGGACCACGTCCTCACCGACGACCTGCCCGCCCTGCACAGCCTGGTGAACGGGATGCAGCGCGACCTCGGCGCGGTCACTGCGGCCCTGACCAGCCCGTGGAGCTCGGGCCAGGTCGAAGGACACGTCACGAGAGTCAAACGGATCAAGAGAGACGGATACGGCCGGGCCAACCTCGACCTCCTCCGCCGCATCCTCCTCAGCCCTTGACCGAGATCACGTCACAAGATCATCGACAGAGCCGAATTTCAAGATCGCTCACAGCCCACCGGGATCGTTCCTGCCCCAGTGCGGGCCGATGGTCCCGACGAGCGAGACGGCGGCTCATGAGTTCCCTGAGTCAACCTCTATGGCGCTTGGGGCGGGTCGGCGGGCGTATTGATCTTCCCGTTGGTTCGGTGGATGGCGGGGTCGTA
>NZ_LGDD01000324.1 GCF_001279695.1 Streptomyces sp. WM6378 | reverse complement strand
AGGGGGGACCCTGTGGGAGAGTAGGACGCCGCCGAACAAATTGTGGAGAAAGCCCCGCACCAGACCGTAGGAATACGGTCACGGTGCGGGGCTTTTTCGTGTTTCAGGGGCTGCGTTTACGGCTCTCGGACCGAGTACTCGTACCCCAGTGCCTCCGGTGGCCCTTCCTGGCGGTAGGGTCAGGGGGCATCGTTGGCACATTTCCCACAGGAGGCCCCCGGGTGGAGGTCCAGGAGACTCGCGTTCAGACGGACCGGGTGCTCACCATCCCCAACATCCTCAGCATGGCGCGCCTGGTCGGCGTACCGCTCTTCCTGTGGCTGATTCTCCGCCCTGTCTTTGGCGGGCCGAACAGCGATGGCTGGGCCCTGCTGGTGTTGGCGCTGAGCGGTGTCAGCGACTACTTGGACGGGAAGCTGGCCCGGCGATGGAACCAGATCAGCAATCTGGGGCGGCTGCTAGACCCGGCGGCCGACCGGTTGTACATCCTTTCCACGCTGGTCGGTCTCACCTGGCGGGAGATCCTGCCGATTTGGTTGACGGCTGCCCTTGTGGCCCGTGAGCTGATGCTTCTGGTGATGGTGGGAATCCTTCGTCGGTACGGCTATCCGCCCCCTCAGGTGAACTTCTTGGGTAAGGCCGCGACGTTCAACCTGATGTACGCCTTCCCGCTGCTGCTGCTCAGTGACGGAAGCGGATGGCTTGCCTCCCTTGCGGCGATTTTCGGATGGGCGTTCGCAGGATGGGGTACAACTCTCTATTGGTGGGCAGGCATCCTGTATGTGGTTCAGGTCCGCCGGTTGGTGAAGGCGGACGTAGCGGCCGATTGAGCTCGGCGACCAGCGGGCCCCGGCGGCGAGTCGGCAGCCGCGTGTGACGCCAGAGGCCTGCCCGTTCGGGTGCGGTCGGCCAAACCGTCGTCTCTTCAAGGAGGACGTTTCCGACATGAAGGCCGTCGTGATGGCTGGTGGCGAGGGCACACGCCTTCGCCCCATGACCTCGAGCATGCCCAAGCCGCTCCTGCCGGTGGTCAACCGGCCGATCATGGAGCATGTGCTGCGGCTGCTCAAGCGGCATGGGCTCAATGAGACTGTCGTGACCGTGCAGTTCCTGGCGTCGCTCGTCAGGAACTATTTCGGTGACGGAGAAGAGCTCGGAATGGAGCTCACCTATGCCAATGAAGAGAAGCCCCTCGGTACCGCGGGCAGCGTCAAGAATGCCGAGGAAGCTCTCAAGGACGATGCCTTCCTGGTCATCTCGGGTGATGCCCTCACCGACTTCGATCTGACCGACCTCATCAATTTCCACAAGGAGAAGGGCGCACTCGTCACGGTGTGCCTGACTCGCGTGCCCAATCCCCTCGAATTCGGCATCACCATTGTCGATGAAGAGGGAAAGGTCGAGCGGTTCCTGGAGAAGCCGACGTGGGGGCAGGTTTTCTCCGACACCGTGAATACGGGCATCTATGTGATGGAGCCCGAGGTATTCGACTACGTCGAGGCGGACAAGTCCGTCGACTGGTCCGGTGACGTCTTCCCGCAGCTCATGAAGGAAGGCAAGCCGATCTACGGCTATGTCGCCGAGGGCTACTGGGAGGACGTCGGCACCCACGAGAGCTACGTCAAGGCGCAGGCCGACGTGCTCGAAGGCAAGGTCGACGTGGAGATCGACGGCTTCGAGATCTCCCCAGGGGTGTGGGTCGCGGAAGGCGCGGAAGTGCATCCCGACGCCGTGCTTCGCGGGCCTCTTTACATCGGGGACTATGCGAAGGTCGAAGCGGATGTGGAGATCCGCGAGCACACCGTCGTCGGATCGAACGTGGTCGTCAAGAGCGGCGCATTCCTGCACAAGGCCGTCGTCCACGACAACGTCTACATCGGCCAGCACAGCAATCTGCGTGGCTGTGTGATCGGCAAGAACACGGACATCATGCGGGCCGCTCGGATCGAGGACGGCGCCGTCATCGGGGACGAATGCCTCGTCGGCGAGGAATCGATTGTCCAGGGGAATGTCAGGGTCTACCCCTTCAAGACCATCGAGGCCGGCGCCTTCGTCAACACCTCGGTGATCTGGGAGTCGCGGGGCCAGGCCCACCTCTTCGGGGCCCGGGGCGTCTCCGGGATCCTCAACGTCGAGATCACGCCGGAGCTGGCCGTACGCCTCGCGGGTGCGTATGCGACGACGCTCAAGAAGGGGTCGACCGTCACCACGGCGCGTGACCACTCCCGTGGTGCGCGGGCGCTGAAGCGGGCCGTCATCTCGGCGCTGCAGGCCAGTGCCATAGACGTACGGGATCTGGAGAACGTGCCGCTGCCGGTCGCGCGGCAGCAGACCGCGCGGGGCAGCGCCGGCGGGATCATGATCCGTACGTCGCCGGGTGTGCCGGACTCCGTCGACATCATGTTCTTCGACGAGCGGGGCGCCGACCTCTCGCAGGCCGGGCAACGCAAGCTCGACCGGGTCTACGCGCGCCAGGAGTACCGGCGGGCGTTCCCGGGGGAGATCGGCGATCTGCAGTTCCCCTCCAGCGTCTTCGACTCGTACACCGGATCGCTGCTGCGCAAGGCCGACACCACCGGTATCGCGGAGGCCGGGCTGAAGGTCGTCGTCGACGCGTCCAACGGAAGTGCCGGTCTGGTGCTGCCGAGCCTGCTCGGCCGGCTCAAGGTGGACTCGCTGACGATCAATCCGGGTCTGGACGAATCCAGGCCAACCGAGTCCGCGGAGAGCAGGCGGGCCGGGCTCGTGCGGCTCGGGGAGATCGTCGCCTCGGCGCGAGCCGCGTTCGGGGTGCGGTTCGACCCCGTCGGCGAGCGGCTCTCGCTGGTCGACGAGCGGGGCCGGATCGTCGAGGACGACCGGGCGCTCCTCGTGATGCTGGACCTGGTCGCCGCCGAGCGGCGCAGCGGGCGGGTGGCCCTGCCGGTCACGACCACCAGAATCGCCGAGCAGGTGGCGGCGTACCACGGCACTCAGGTGGAGTGGACGACCACCTCGCCGGACGATCTGACGAGGGTGGGCCGCGAGGAGTCCACGATCTTCGGTGGTGACGGGCGCGGCGGGTTCATCGTGCCCGAGTTCAGCAGCGTCTTCGACGGCGCTGCCGCGTTCGTGCGGCTCATCGGGCTGGTCGCGCGCACGCAGCTCACCCTGAGCCAGATCGATGCCCGGATACCGCAGGCGCATGTGCTGAGGCGGGACATTCCGACGCCGTGGGCGGTCAAGGGCATGGTGATGCGCCGGGTCGTGGAGGCGGCCGGGGGCCGGTTCGTCGACACGACCGACGGCGTACGGGTCGTCGAGGCCGACGGCCGCTGGGTGATGGTGCTGCCCGATCCGGCCGAGGCGGTCACCCATCTGTGGGCCGAGGGGCCCGACGACGTGTCGGCGCAGGCGTTGCTCGACGAATGGGCCGCAGTGGTCGACAGCGCAGGTCACTGACGTCGTAGGGGTGTGCCGGGCCGGGCTTGGAGGCGCGGCCCGGCACACCGGTGGGGCCATTCGGTGGTAGCGGTGCCGACGTGCGACGATGTGCGGCATGCCGCAGCAGCCCCCCGTTCGGAGCACGCCGTCTCCGCCTCCGCGTCCCGACGCGTCGATGTCGCTGCTGACCAATGTCATGGACCACGCGCTGGACGACGGCTATGCGGAGGCGACCGCTCGCCGCAAGGCCGAGGGCGACGCCGGGATGCCGCGGACGCTGAAGGCCAAGCTCGGTCTCGCGGCCGGTCTGGTACTCGCTGCCCTCGTGGTGACGGTCGGGGCCGCGCAGGCCCGCATCACCGCTCCTGTGGTCGCCAAGGAGCGCCAGGAGCTGATCAACCGGGTCGAGTCGGAGACCAAGGCCGCGGACAAGCTGCAGAGCGATGTGGACGGTCTGCGGACCGAGGTCGGCGACCAGCAGCGCAAGGCACTTGAGAAGCACGGCGGCGACCAGGGCGAGCTCGTGGCGCTGCTGTCCGGTGCCACCGAAGTGCACGGGCCGGGCGTGAAACTGGTCGTGGACGACGCCAAGGACACCGCCCAGGGCGACGGCAGCCAGCCGCGTGAGAGCACGACGTTCGCCGACACCGGCCGGGTGCGGGACCGCGACATGCAGCGCGTGGTCAACGGGCTGTGGCAGTCGGGCGCGGAGGCCATCGCCATCAACGGGCAGCGCCTGACATCGTTTTCGGCGATCCGGGCCGCGGGCGACGCCATACTGGTCGACAACAGGCCACTGGTGCCGCCGTACACGGTGCTCGCGGTGGGGGACGGCAAGAAGCTGAGTACGGACTTCCAGGACAGCGCGGACGGCCAGTACCTGCACGTGCTGGAGCAGAACTACGGGATCAGGTCCAGCATTTCGGCCGAGGGCGACGTGCGTCTCCCGGCGGCGCCGAGCCTGACCGTACGTACAGCAAAGCCAATGGCCACGGGCGCCGGCAAGGGCGCGGCCGACACAGGGAAGGGCACATCGTGATCGCCGTACTTGGCCTCGTCGTGGGAGTCGTGGTCGGACTTTTCGTCCGGCCCGAGGTGCCTGCGGTGGTCGAGCCGTATCTGCCGATCGCCGTGGTGGCGGCACTCGACGCGGTCTTCGGCGGGCTCCGCGCCATGCTCGACGGCATCTTTGTCGACAAGGTCTTCGTCGTGTCCTTCCTGTCGAACGTGGTGGTCGCCGCGCTGATCGTGTTCCTCGGCGACAAGCTGGGCGTGGGCGCGCAGCTGTCGACCGGCGTGGTCGTGGTGCTCGGCATCCGGATCTTCTCCAACGCGGCCGCCATCCGCCGGCACGTCTTCAGGGCCTGAGGCCGATGAGCGACATGGAAAACACCGATCAGGGTGACGGCGACGAGGAGCGGCCCGTCGACGCGCCGGATGAACCGGGCGAGGAGAAGGCCCAGCTGACGGGGCGCCAACGGCTCGCCGCCGGCCTCTGGCCGCCACGGGTCAGCCGGGCGCAGCTCATCGTGGCGCTGCTGCTGTTCGTCCTCGGTCTTGGTCTCGCCATCCAGGTCCGCTCCAACAGCGACAACAGCGCGCTGCGCGGTGCCCGCCAGGAGGATCTGGTGCGCATCCTGGATGAACTCGACTCGCGTACGAAGCGTCTTGAGGATGAGAAGCAGCGTCTGGAGGGCCAGCGCACCGAGCTGGAGACCAGCTCGAACCAGGCGGAGGAGGCGCGGAAGCAGACCGTGGAGAAGGAGCAGCAGCTCGGCATCCTGGCAGGCACGGTCGCGGCGCAGGGTCCCGGCATCACGTTGACGATCAGCGACCCCAAGGGCGCCGTCGAGTCCGACAAGGTACTTGACACGGTGCAGGAGCTGCGCGCGGCAGGGGCGGAGGCGATTCAGATCAACGACGTCCGTGTGGTGGCCAATACGTACTTCTCGGACGAGACCGGCGGCATCGGTGTCGACGGAAAGAAGGTCGCCGCGCCGTACGTCTTCAAGGTGATCGGAAGGCCGCAGGATCTGGAGCCGGCGCTGAACATCCCCGGCGGGGTCGTGCAGACTTTGGAGAAGGAGCAGGCCACCGCCACGGTGGCCCGCTCGGAGAAGATCGTTGTGAACGCCTTGCGAGCTGCGAAGCGGCCTGACTACGCTCAGTCGTCCTCGCACTGATGAGAGTGGGCGTGAGACCTGCCGCACAAGGGCAGGAGGTTGCGGGGGGTCGCCGCTCCGTAACAGTGGTGCGTGGTGGAAACTGTTTGGCGGATACGGACGTTGTGAGGATGTCCGGGTCGGCCGGTGTGTTGAATCTGGGTTCGTCCTGCCCCACGGGCGGGTCTATTTCGGTCAAGGGGAATCGCCCGTGAAGTTGTTTGGGAAGTTGTTCGGCAAGAGCGCACGCCAGGACGGCGGCAGCGCCGCCAGGCACCGTGCTCAGCGCCCCGGAGGGGCGGAAGAGCAGGGCGGCGAGCGCCCGCTGTTCCGCGATGAGGTGGCTGGTTCCGGTGGTGACATTCCGGGCGCGTCGTCTGTTGACCCTGCGGGTGCAGGGCGCATAGGTTTCGGGGAACCGTCAACCTCAAGTACGGGTGGAGGGTTTGGCTCCGACCCGTATGCCACCAGTGCCCACGCGGTGCCGCCGCGGCAGGAGGATCCGTCGATGTCGGGCATGCCTGTTTGTACGAGGTGCGGGCACAGCAATGCCGCCGCCAGCCGCTTCTGCTCCAACTGCGGTGCCCCGCTGCGGCCGGGTGTCGTTCCGGAGCGCGCATCCGAGACCACCTCGACCATCTCGATCTCCGGCCTTGAGGCGTACGACGCCGAGGTGACCGGCCAGACGCAGCTGCCGTCGCTCTCCCCGGAGGCGCAGGCCGCGGTCGACGCCCTGCCGCAGGGTTCGGCGCTCCTGGTGGTGCGCCGCGGACCGAACTCGGGAAGCCGCTTCCTCCTGGACGGCGAGCTGACCACGGCCGGCCGTCACCCGCAGAGCGACATCTTCCTGGACGACGTGACGGTTTCGCGCCGCCACGTGGAGTTCCGGCGCGGTCCCGACGGGCGATTCACCGTCTCCGACGTCGGCAGCCTCAACGGCACGTATGTGAACCGCGAGCGGATCGACTCCGTCGACCTGGCCAATGGCGACGAGGTCCAGATCGGGAAGTACCGGCTGGTCTTCTACGCGAGCCAGCGCGCGCTCTGAGACCCGGTCGGGGAAGGTTCATGCTGCAGACACCGACGGGCGGTGCCGGATCCGGCACCGCCGCCGCGGGCGGCCGGCTGATGAGTATCGGCGGGGTGCTCAACCAGCTGCGCGAAGAATTTCCCGAAGTGACGATCTCGAAGATCCGGTTTCTGGAGTCCGAGGGCCTGGTGGAGCCCCGGCGTACGCCGTCGGGGTACCGCAAGTTCAGTGCCGAGGACGTCGAGCGCCTCGCCCAAGTGCTGCGGATGCAGCGGGACCACTATCTGCCGCTCAAGGTCATCCGTGAGCACCTGGACGCGCTCAGCCGGGGTGAGCAGCCCTCCGTGCCGGCTCAGGGCGGCCCCCGGGAGCTGCTCGACGGTCTCGGCGAGCCGGGTGCGGACCGGCCTACGGCCGCCCGGGTGGGCCGGGCGGAGCTGATGGCGGCCGCCGAGGTCACCGAGGCGGAACTGGCCGAATGGGAGTCGTACGGCCTGCTCACGCCCGGGCCCGAGGGCGGCTTCGACGCGGAGTCGGTGAATGTGGCGCGACTTGTGGCGGATCTGGGGCGATTCGGCCTGGAACCGCGTCATCTGCGCGCCATGAAGGCTGCTGCGGACCGGGAGGCCGGGCTGGTCGAGCAGGTGGTGGCGCCGCTGCGGCTGCATCGCAATCCGCAGACCAGGGCCCATGCGGAGGCCACCACGAAGGAGCTCGCGGCGCTGTCCGTGCGGCTCCACGCGGCACTGGTGCAGACCGCCCTGGGTGTCCGGCTTCACTGATCTTGTAGGTGCCCGACTACCCAAACCTGCCGAGCACGTCCTAGGGTTGCTGTGTGAACGAGCTCGACGTCGTGGGTGTCCGGGTGGAAATGCCCTCCAACCAACCGATCGTGCTCCTGCGTGAAGTGGGAGGCGATCGGTACCTCCCCATCTGGATCGGTCCAGGGGAGGCGACCGCGATCGCCTTCGCCCAGCAGGGGATGGCTCCGGCGCGGCCGCTGACGCACGACCTTTTCAAGGACGTGCTGGAGGCCGTGGGCCAGGAGCTGACCGAAGTCCGCATCACGGACCTGCGTGAAGGCGTCTTCTACGCGGAGCTGGTCTTTGCCAGTGGCGTGGAGGTGAGCGCCCGGCCGTCCGACGCCATAGCGCTGGCGCTGCGCACCGGAACGCCGATCTACGGCAGTGACGGGGTCCTCGACGACGCGGGGATCGCCATCCCGGACGAGCAGGAGGACGAGGTCGAGAAGTTCCGCGAGTTCCTCGACCAGATCTCGCCCGAGGACTTCGGGACCAACAGCCAGTGAGCACCGGATACGAGTGATCCGGGGGCCGTCCCAGAGGTGCCGTGTGCGGCGCGTACGCCGGGGGAGTTTCGGCGCATTCGAGTAGCCTTTCCCGCTGGAGAGACACGGGAAACCACTCTCAGGGTGATTATCACTCGGCGTGCCGAGTGTGGCGATCGTTGACGCACCCCGAGTGACTGCCTACCGTCGAGTGGGCAGGTCAAGGACGGAGGGTCGGCGTGAGAATGAGCGGCGACGGTACGGCAGGGGGCGCTCCCGGACGCAGTCCGGGGGAGAGCGGGCCGTACCCGCTTCACGGCAGTGCGGCCGACCCGAGTACCGAAACGATCGGATACCGGGGGCCGACCGCGTGCGCGGCGGCGGGGATCACCTACCGACAGCTCGACTACTGGGCCCGTACCGGCCTGGTCGAGCCCAGTGTTCGTCCGGCCTACGGCTCGGGCACCCAGCGTCTCTACAGTTTCCGGGACGTCGTCGTCCTGAAGATCGTCAAGCGCTTCCTCGACACCGGTGTCGCGCTCCAGAACATCCGCGCCGCCGTGCAGCACCTGCGCGAGCGCGGCTTGTGCGACCTGGAGCGGATGACGCTGATGAGCGATGGGGCCACGGTGTACGAGTGCTCGTCCCCGGACGAGGTCGTGAACCTGCTCCAGGGCGGCCAGGGGATCTTCGGGATCGCCGTGGGCGTGGTGTGGCGGGACGTCGAGGCGGCGCTGTCGCAACTGCACGGCGAGCGCGTCGACACCGGCGAGACCCTGGTCGGGCACAACCCGGCCGACGAACTGGCCAGGCGCCGCAACCGCGCGGTCTGAGCCGCCCGGCGGCCGTGCCGGGGCCGATTGTCAGTGGCGTACGGCAGCATCGGTGATGTGAGAGCCGCGCCGACCATCCTGCATCTGGACATGGATGCCTTCTTCGCCGCCGCAGAGCAGGCGTCGAAGCCCAGCCTGCGCGGAAAACCGGTGATCGTGGGCGGCCTCGGCCCGCGTGGGGTGGTCTCGACGGCGTCGTACGAGGCCAGGCGGTTCGGGGTGCGCTCGGCGATGCCGATGGCGCAGGCCCGGCGGCTCTGTCCGAACGCGGCCTATCTGGTGCCGCGCTTCCAGCTGTACCGCACGGTCAGCGAGCAGGTGATGGAGCTCCTCGGCCGGCTGTCGCCGCTGGTCGAGCCGCTGAGCCTGGACGAGGCCTTCGTGGACCTGGAGGCCGGCGGGGTGGCCTTCGGGTCGGCCGCCGCGCGGGAGGCCGGGGAGCGGCTGCGCAGGGACATCAGGGCGGTCACGGGGCTGAGCGGGTCGGTCGGGCTCGCCGGATCCAAGATGCTGGCCAAGATCGCCTCCGAGCAGGCGAAGCCGGACGGGCTCGTGCTCATAGAACCCGGCACGGAGCGGGGGCTCCTCGCCCCGATGCCGGTGCGCACCCTGCCGGGCGTGGGCCCGGCCACCGGGGAGCATCTGCGGCGGGCCGGGATGACCACGGTGGCCGACCTCGCGGAGGCGGGCGAGGACGAGCTCGTACGGCTCCTGGGAAAGTCGCACGGGGCGTCGCTGTACCGGATGGCGGCCGGGCACGACGACCGGCCCGTGGTGGCCGAGCGGGACACCAAGTCGGTGTCGGTGGAGGACACCTTCGACGTGGACCTGCACGACCGGGTGCGGATCATGACCGAGGTCGGGCGGCTCGCGGACCGGTGTGTGCAGCGGCTGCGGGCGTCCGGGCACTCGGGCCGCACCATTGTGCTCAAGGTCCGCCGCTACGACTTCTCGACGCTGACCCGGTCCGAGACGCTGCGCGGGCCCACGGACGACCCGGGGGTGGTGCGGGAGGCCGCCGGGCGCCTGCTCGACTCCGTGGACACCACGGGCGGCGTGCGGCTGCTCGGCGTGGGCGTCAGCGGGCTCGCCGACTACACGCAGGAGGACCTGTTCGCGCAGGCCGCGGAGGAGCTGGCCGCGGAGGAGCGGGCCGGGGAAGGGCGGGCCGAGGAGCAGCCCGAGGGCGAGGAGACGCCGACGGCCGCCGCGCAGGCCGAGCCCGTGGAGGACCCGGCTCAGCGCCGGTGGCTCGCCGGGCACGACGTGACGCACGCCGAGTACGGGCCGGGATGGGTGCAGGGCAGCGGCGTCGGGCGGGTCACCGTGCGGTTCGAGACGCCGACGTCGCTGGTGCCGGGCCGGGTGAGGACCTTCAGGGTGGACGATCCGGGCCTGGCGCCGTCGGAGCCGCTGCCCCTGGTGGAGAAGCTGGCGACAGCGGCCGAGGGCGAGGCCCCGGTGGGTCAGGAGTCGCCGTTGGCAAGGCGGCCGAAGTCACGGTCGGAGGGCGGCGGGCCGGGGTCGGGGGCCGCGATGTCCAGACCGTAGTGGTGGTAGAGCTGGAGCTCCTGTTCCGGGGAGAGATGGCGGCCCACGCCGAAGTCGGGGGCGTCCTTGATGAGGGCGCGCTCGTACGGGACGTGCAGCGCCTCGTCGACCAGGGTGCTGGGTTCGAGAGGGACGAAGGCGTCTCTGCTGAACAGGCCGGTGCGCACCGCCGCCCACTCCGGCGCGCCGGTCGCGTCGTCGAGGTAGACCTCGTCCACTGTTCCGATCTTGCGTCCACTGCGGTCGTACGCCTTGCGGCCGATCAGGCTGCGCGGATCGACATCGGTCTGCACGGTCCCTCCAACTGGTCGCAACCGTTCACAACTGCTCCACAAACACTACGAAAGTGCACATCGTGGGTGTTGGCCACTTGAGCGGTTGAACAAAGATTCGGTCTCGGACCTCGCTGGTAGGCTGGCGATGGCTGCTGACCCCGTGCGGGAGAGTCCTCCGAAGTGCTCACTGAGCTCTCGGCGGGCGCCGAAGGAGCAACTCCTCCCCGGAATCTCTCAGGCCCACGGACCGCACGGACGAGGTCACTCTGGAAAGCAGGACGGGGGACGCACGGGCACTTCGGCCCGGGCGGAACCTTTCCTCACCGACGGTGAAAACCGGGTCGCGCCCACGCGCCCCGGTGAAGCTCTCAGGTTGAGATGACAGAGGGGGAGGCCGTCCGGGTACCCGCGTCGTGGTGCCCCTCGCAGGTCGTGCGACCAGGAGGCCTCCGTAATGACCGCCAACCGCATTCCGCTCAGCCAGCTGGAGCGTGGCATCCCCTTCGAGCAGCGCCACATCGGCCCCGATGCCGAGGCGCAGGCGAAGATGCTCGCGCAGGTCGGCTACGGCTCGCTCGACGAGCTGACCGCCGCCGCCGTTCCCGACGTCATCAAGAGCGCCGGAGCGCTGGGGCTGCCCGAGGCGCGGACCGAGGCCGAGGTGCTCGCCGAGCTGCGCCGGCTCGCGGACCGCAACCAGGTGCTCGCCCCGATGATCGGCCTCGGCTACTACGGCACCTTCACCCCGCCGGTGATCCTGCGCAACGTCATGGAGAACCCGGCCTGGTACACGGCGTACACGCCCTACCAGCCGGAGATCTCGCAGGGCCGCCTGGAGGCGCTGCTCAACTTCCAGACCATGGTCGCCGAGCTGACCGGCCTGCCGACCTCCGGCGCCTCGCTGCTCGACGAGGGCACCGCCGCGGCCGAGGCGCTCGCCCTTTCGCGGCGTGTGGGCAAGGTCAAGGGCGGGGTCTTCCTCGTCGACGCCGACACCCTGCCGCAGACCGTCGCGGTCATCGAGACGCGCGCCGAGCCGACCGGTGTCGAGGTCGTCGTCGCCGACCTGAGCGAGGGCATCCCGGCAGAGATCGCCGAGCACGGTGTCTTCGGCGTGCTGCTCCAGTACCCGGGTGCCTCCGGCCGGGTACGTGACCTCAAGCCGGTCATCGACGCGGCCCACGAGCTCGGCGCGATCGTCACCGTCGCCGCCGACCTGCTCGCCCTCACGCTGCTCGCCTCGCCCGGCTCGCTCGGCGCGGACATCGCCGTCGGCACGACCCAGCGCTTCGGCGTCCCGATGGGCTTCGGCGGCCCGCACGCCGGGTTCATGGCCGTCCAGGAGAAGTTCGCCCGCTCCCTGCCCGGCCGCCTCGTCGGCGTCTCCGTCGACGCGGACGGCAACAAGGCGTACCGCCTGGCCCTGCAGACCCGCGAGCAGCACATCCGCCGCGAGAAGGCCACCAGCAACATCTGCACCGCCCAGGTGCTGCTCGCCGTCATGGCCGGGATGTACGCCGTCTACCACGGCCCGGACGGCCTGAAGCAGATCGCCCAGCGCACCCACCGCTACGCCGTCGTGCTCGCAGAGGGGCTGAAGGCCGCCGGTGTCGACGTCGCCCACGGCGCCTACTTCGACACCCTCACCGTGCGGGTCCCGGGCAAGGCCGCCGACGCCGTCGCCGCCGCCCGCGAGGGCGGGGTCAACCTGCACCTGGTCGACGCGGACACCGTCACCATCGCCTGTGACGAGACCACCACCCGGGCCCAACTGGCCGCCGTCTGGGCCGCGTTCGGGGCCGACGCCGATGTGGAGGCGCTGGATGCCGCGGCCGCCGACACTCTGCCCGCCGCCCTGCTGCGCGGCGACGACTTCCTGACCCACCCGGTCTTCCACCAGCACCGCTCCGAGACCGCGATGCTGCGCTACCTGCGCAAGCTCGCCGACCGCGACTACGCGCTCGACCGCGGCATGATCCCGCTCGGCTCCTGCACCATGAAGCTGAACGCGACCACCGAGATGGAGCCGGTGACCTGGCCCGAGTTCGGTCAGATGCACCCCTTCGCGCCGGTCGAGCAGGCCGCCGGCTACCTCACGCTCATCCGTGAGCTGGAGGAGCGGCTCGCCGAGGTCACCGGCTACGATGCGGTGTCCATCCAGCCCAACGCCGGTTCGCAGGGCGAGCTCGCGGGCCTCCTCGCCGTCCGCGCCTACCACCGCGCCAACGGCGACACCCAGCGCACCATCTGCCTCATCCCGTCCTCCGCGCACGGCACCAACGCCGCGAGCGCCGTGATGGCCGGCATGAAGGTCGTCGTCGTCAAGACCGCCGACGACGGCGAGGTCGACGCCGCCGACCTGCGCGCCAAGATCGAGCAGTACCGCGACGAGCTCTCGGTGCTGATGATCACCTACCCGTCCACGCACGGCGTGTTCGAGGAGCACGTCGCCGAGATCTGCGGCCTGGTCCACGAGGCCGGCGGCCAGGTGTACGTCGACGGCGCCAACCTCAACGCCCTGGTCGGGCTCGCCAAGCCGGGCAAGTTCGGCGGCGACGTCTCGCACCTCAACCTGCACAAGACGTTCTGCATCCCGCACGGCGGCGGCGGCCCCGGCGTCGGCCCGGTCGGTGTCCGCGCGCACCTCGCGCCGTACCTGCCCAACCACCCGCTCCAGCCGACCGCCGGTCCGGAGACGGGCGTGGGCCCGATCTCGGCCGCCCCGTGGGGCTCGGCCGGCATCCTGCCGATCTCGTGGGCGTACGTGCGACTCATGGGCGGCGAGGGCCTCAAGCGCGCGACCCAGGTCGCCGTGCTCGCCGCGAACTACATCGCCAAGCGCCTGGAGCCGCACTACCCGGTGCTCTACACGGGCCCGAACGGACTCGTCGCGCACGAGTGCATCGTGGACCTGCGGCCGCTGTCCAAGGCGACCGGCGTCAGCGTCGACGACATCGCCAAGCGCCTGATCGACTACGGCTTCCACGCGCCGACCATGTCGTTCCCGGTGGCCGGCACGCTGATGATCGAGCCCACCGAGTCCGAGGACCTGGCCGAGATCGACCGGTTCTGCGACACGATGATCGCGATCCGCGGCGAGATCGAGAAGGTCGCCTCCGGCGCCTGGCCCGCCGACGACAACCCGCTCGCCAACGCCCCGCACACCGCGGCCGCGCTCGGCGGCGAGTGGAACCACGCCTACAGCCGCGAGGACGCCGTCTTCCCGGCCGGTGTGTCGGCCGCCGACAAGTACTGGCCGCCGGTCCGCCGCATCGACGGCGCCTTCGGCGACCGCAACCTGGTCTGCTCCTGCCCGCCGCTGGACGAGTACGACCACTGATCCCGCACATGCGTAAGGGCCGGTTCGGGGTGTGTTCCCCGGGCCGGCCCTTGTGTTTCCGTACGGGACGAGTCCGCTGGGGATGCGTCCGTACGAGAGCTGTCCGTGCGAGGCCGCGCTAGGCGGCCGTCGCCACCTGCTCGGCCGTGAGCGACCGGTGCGGGGCGATGATCTGCCCGTCCGGCAGCAGCTCACCGGTGTCCTCGAAGAGCAGGACACCGTTGCACAGCAGGCTCCAGCCCTGCTCCGGGTGGTGTGCCACGGGCTTCGCGGCTTCCCGGTCGGCGGAGAAGGCAGTGGGGCAGGCTGGCTGGTGCTGGCACATGGATGCGTTCTTTCGCTGCGTCGTGGTGAGTGTGCTGCGGCTTGATACGTTGTTGTTCATGGCCGCCCCCCGTAGTAAGTCGGTCGGTCCGATCCCAGTGTTGCCCCACGGGCGTCAATCCGCAGGGATTTCGCGGCAGCGCTTCCTACTGCTTAATGACGTATCACCCGCACGGACGGTTCACCTCAACTGGCTTGTCTTTTCGGGTGGTTCGCAGTGGCCCGGCAGGGCTAGCCCGTATGGCGGAGGCGGCGCGTACGCAGCATAGACACACCGGTGCCCCGCGGCCACACCGGTCGCGGGGCACTTTTTCGCGCGTCGCCGAAGGTGAGGTCAGACGGGCTGGCCGAGCAGCGGGGCGGGGGCCAGGCGCAGGGTGAGGACCGGCAGCAGTTCGCTGACCCGCAGCGGGCGGTGGGCGCAGATGCCGGGCGGGGCGGGCGCCAGCGGCACCAGCAGATCGTTCGGTGCGGGCGTGCCCGAGGCCCCGTCGGCGGTGGTGGCGCCGTGCAGCCACAGCGTGAGCATGTACAGCTCGGGGACCGAGAGCAGCCGGGGCTGGTAGTGCGTGGTGAGCAGTTCCGCCTGGCGCAGGGCGCGCGCGGTCGAGGCGATGTAGGGGCCCTCGAAGAAGTGCGAGAAGGCCCAGCCGTCCGGCGTGAGCCGGGTGTCCGCGGCGGCGACCGGATGGTCGGTGTCGCTGATGAGGAAACGCCAGCCGGCCAGGCGGGTGCGCGGGGTCCGGCCGCCCGGGGTGATTCCGTCCAGGACGTGGAGCGGGAGCGGAAGCTCGGGGGTGAGCGGACCTGGGGCGGAGCGGAGGGCCGGAGTGCGGGCCTCGCGGACGGCGGTGGGGGAACCGAGTGCCGCGAGGACGCTGCGCAGGGCGGGCGCGGGGGCCGGGGGGACATGCAGCGGCATGGTGGGTCGCCTCTCACTTCGGAGACACGGTGATGCGTGGGCGGTGCGGACGGCGCTGTCTGCGGTGCGGGGTCAGAGGGGGGCCGACGATCGATGGCCGGGGCGCCAACTCTCTGCCTCGTTTGCGGAGTTTATACGACACGTGTTCACGCAGTGTTTCGGCTAGCTGTCGTCGATATTGCCCGCAAGTCGGTATCAGGTCCTTCTGTGCGGGCGATTTACCCGAGGAAATGTCCTGTGCGACGCCCCCACCTGGAAAGGTGCCCCGCCGGGGGTCGGCCGAATCTCGTCGGTGTTTTTCACCATTGCCACGACTGCGGTAACTGCCCGTTGCGGTATGCCCGCTGAATGTGCCGGAGGCCGTAGCCTCTGAGACTACTCTTCCGGCGCTGCCCGCGCAGGCGTTATGGATCAGTGAGGCTGGGCATTATCGACCGTGACGCGAGCGGCCGGTGTCGCTGGCTGCCCATTCGAGGAGGGACCCTTCGATGGGGGAGAAGGTCGTGGCAGGCGGATTCGACCTGTCCGATCGGCACCGCTACCGGGACAAGCTACAGCAGTGCCTGGAGGGGCTCGGGAGGCTCCTGGCCCAGAAGCGGTTCGACCGCCCGAGGAACATGATGGGCCTTGAGATCGAACTGAATCTCGCGGGTCGCGACGGTATGCCGCGCATGATGAATGCCGAGGTGCTCGAACGCATCGCGAGCAGGGATTTCCAGACCGAACTCGGAATGTTCAACCTGGAAGTGAACATAGCCCCGCACCGGCTCGGCGGCCGGGTATTCGATCAGCTCGCCGAGGAGTTGCGGACCGGGCTCGGGTATGCCGATCGCAAAGCCTCCGAGGTCGACGCGGGCATCATCATGATCGGAATTCTGCCGACCCTGACCCAGAATGATCTCGTACCCGGGAATCTTTCCGACGTCGACCGCTACGCCCTGCTCAACGATCAAATAGTGGCGGCCCGCGGGGAGGATTTCACGCTCGACATCCAGGGGGTGGAACGGCTCGTCTGCACCTCCGCGTCGATCACCCCCGAAGCTGCCTGCACCTCCGTGCAGTTGCATCTCCAGGTGACGCCCGCGCGGTTCGCCGCGGTGTGGAACGCGGCGCAGGTGGCCACGGCCGTGCAGATCGTGCTGGGCGCCAACGCGCCCTTCCTGTTCGGGCGGGAGCTGTGGCGCGAGTCGCGGCCGCCGGTGTTCGAGCAGGCCACCGACACCAGACCGGCCGAGCTGCGCGCCCAAGGGGTGCGTCCGCGCACCTGGTTCGGCGAGCGCTGGGTGACGTCCGCCTACGAACTCTTCGAGGAGAACCTGCGCTTCTTCCCGCCGCTGCTGCCCATCTGCGACGAGGAGGAGCCGCTGCGCGTCATCGCGGACGGCGGGGTGCCGCGCCTGAAGGAGCTGGTGCTGCACAACGGCACGATCTACCGCTGGAACCGGCCGGTGTACGGGATCGCCGACGGCGTGCCGCACCTCAGGGTGGAGAACCGGGTGCTCCCGGCCGGGCCAACCGTCACCGACGTCCTGGCCAACGCGGCCTTCTACTACGGCCTGGTGCGGGCGCTCGCGGAGGAGGCCCGGCCGGTGTGGACGCGGCTGCCCTTCGAGTCGGCGGCCGCCAACTTCGACACCGCGTGCCGGTACGGCATCGACGCCGAGCTGCTCTGGCCGGTGCCCCGGCGCGGCGGCGGCCTCGCCCGGGTGCCCGCGGTCAAGCTCGTACGCGATGAGCTGCTGCCGCTGGCGGCGGCCGGGCTCGACGCCTGGGGGGTCGAGCCGGCCGACCGGGACCACTACCTCGGCATCATCGAGGAGCGGTGCCGGCGCCGGGTGAACGGGGCGTCCTGGCAGGTCGAGACCTACCACCGGGCGCGGGCGGCCGGGCTCGGCCGGGAAGCGGCCCTCGCGGCCACCACCCGGCGCTATCGGGAGCTGATGCTCGGGGGTGAGCCCGTGCACACCTGGCCGACAGGCTTTCCCGGCCAATGGGACCGGCAGGGTTAGCCGTGGTGCTGGGCCTGTCCCAGGGCCATGATCGCCTGGAGGATCACGGCCTGGATGTCGGCCGGGTCGTTCACCTGGTACCCGGCGCCGCCGGCCGCCTTCGCGATCTGCTGCACCTCGTCCTTGTCGGCGTCCGGGCCGACCGCGATGGCGATCAGCGGCACCGGCTTCGAGGGATCGGTGAGCTTCTGCAACTGGGCGACGAGGTCGGCCCGCGAGATGCTGCCGGGGTCCTCGTTGGCGCCGTCGGTGAGCAGCACGACCGCGTTGAACTTGCCGCGCGCGTACGTGGAAGTCGCCTCCTTGTACGCGGCCAGCGTCGTGTCGAAGAGCCCGGTCGCACCGCCCGGCACCGGCTGGAGTGCGGCGAACGCGGCCGACAGCCGGTCGCGCTGGGTGCGGCCGCCGGCCGCCGGGTCGCCGAGCCGGGCGGTCGGCACCAGGCGGCGGTAGTCGCGTGAGCCGTCGAGGTGGGTGGAGAAGTCCCACAGTCCGATCTCGTCCTCGGGAGTGAACTGCGAAAGCGCCTGGAGCAGCGAGGCCTTGGTGACCTCCATGCGCGAGCGCCCGCCCGAGCCCGGCACGGTGGCCGCCATCGACCCCGACGCGTCCACCACTGTCGTCAGCCGTGCGCTCTGCACGGTGATCGTCCACATGCCGAGCGCGTCCTGCAACTCCTGGGCCGACGGCGGGTCGGCAGTGGCGCTCGCGTACGGCTGCGGCGAACTGCCCCCGGCGGCCGAGGCGACCGGGCCGACGGCGGGCAGGCCCGGCGTGCGAAAGCCCTGCCCGGCGAGCACCCGGACGGACTCGGGGTCGCCGAGCAGCGTCAGGAAGCGCATCGCCGCCCGGCTCTCATTGGTGCTCATGCCCGCCTCGCGGACCATCGTGTACGGAAAGTCGAGCTGCGCCGCGCCGTCCTTGGGGTAGAAGAGCCGCACCCCCTGACCCGCGCCGCGCGCGGCATTGTGCGCGAAGGCCGCCTGCTCGGACAGGACCACTGCCTGATTGCGGCGCGGATCGCGGGTCTCGGCCGCCGAGTTGTCGCGGGCGAGGGTGCCCGCCACCTGTCCGTCGCTGTCGGAGACCCGCTGCGAGAGGAGTTTGGCGAGGGCCGCGGTCCTGGTGCTGCCCTCCGGTCCCCGGCTCGCCGCCGATCTGCCGATGCAGCTCAGCGCGAGCAGCCCGGCGGCGCTGTGCGCCGGATCGGCCGAGCCGAGGCGCCCCTTGCCGTCCTGGGCTGTGGCTTCGGCCAATTCGGCCCAGGTGTACGTCTTTTGAGGCCAGCCGAGCGTTTTGGCGGTGGCCGGTACCGCGGCGAGAGCGATGGGGGAGGCGGCGACCTGGCCCGCGGTGACGACGGTGGCCGAGCCGCTGGTGTCCTTCGCCCGGTCCACCCACAGCGAGGAGTCGGGAATCCACACCGAGAAGTCGGGTTTGGCACCCGAAGTGAAGGAAGCCGCGACCTTGTAGGAGTCCCGGGCGGTCACCCGGACGTCCATGCAGGAGCCGTCCGAGGTGATCTTCTCCTTGCGGGCCCGGTCCGCGACGGCCTTCACCGCGGGCGCCACATCGGGCGAGGCGACCAGATCCAGCCGCACGGCGGAGGCTGCGCAGGAGTGGCTGAACGTGGGCAGCCCGCGCTGGACGGCGATGGCCGTGCCCCCGGCCACGGCCAGGACGAGAGCGGTGGCGAGGGCGACCGTGCGCCGCCGCGCGGAGCCCCTGCCCTCCCCGGTGCTGCCGGTCGCGGCGTCGTCGGGCAAGCTGTGACGTCCCATGGCGGTGGTGCCCCTCCTTGAATCCCGAACAAGGAAAAAGGGAGACCGCACCGTCGCAATGGCGCCCGTCCCCCGGCCTGTCGCGCGCGATCTTCGTAAGTTCTTTCGAGACCCTAGCGGGGCGACGGTGGGGATGGAACGCGATTCGTCAACTGGAGGCAGGTGTGCAGGTGGAGGCCGAGCGCATGGCTGATTCTCTTCCCGAAGAGGGGACTTCACCGCGGATCTTGCGGTCCGAGACCGTGCTCGTACTCGCGCTCTCGCTGGGCGCGAGCGGCGTGTCGGCGCTGATCAGCTTCATCGGCTCGCTCACCAAGCCGGGCGGCCTCAAGCACCAGGCGGCCAATCTCAACACCTCGTACGCTCCCGGGCGGCCGTGGCTCGATCTCGCCTGGCAGCTCTTCGGCATCGCGACGGCGCTCGTGCCGGTCGCGCTCGTCGCGCACCTGCTGCTTCGCGAGCGGACCGGTGGCCTGCGGGTGATCGGCTTCGACCGGACGCGCCCCTGGTCGGACCTCGGCCGGGGCGTGCTGATCGCCGCCGGGATCGGCAGCGCGGGACTCGCGTTCTATCTGGTGGCGCGGGCGGCGGGCGGCAATCTGACCGTCGTCCCCGAGTCGCTGCCCGGCG
Source organism: Streptomyces sp. WM6378 (assembly GCF_001279695.1). Lineage (GTDB taxonomy): Bacteria > Actinomycetota > Actinomycetes > Streptomycetales > Streptomycetaceae > Streptomyces. The sequence goes on along the minus strand of NZ_LGDD01000324.1, from coordinate 26,226 downwards.
TGTGGTGGAAGTACCCGGTGCTCGTTCTCTCGGCGCTGCAGAACTCCGTGCTCGAAGAAGTGATCGTCGTCGGGTATCTGCTGCGCAGGCTCGGCCAGTTGGGGTGGACGCCGATGGCCGCCCTGGTCGCGAGTTCCGTGCTGCGCGGCTCCTACCACCTCTACCAGGGCATCGGCGGCTTCATCGGCAACATGGTGATGGGCGTGGTCTTCGTCCTGCTCTACCGGCGCTGGCAGCGCGTCGGGCCGCTCGTGGTGGCGCATTCGCTGCTCGACATCGGGGCCTTCGTCGGGTACGCGCTGCTCGCGGGGAAGGTGAGCTGGCTGCCGACGATGTGAGCGGTCCGGGAGCGTGAGAGGTAAGGGGCGTACGTCTATTGCGTACGCCCCTTACGTCGTTTGGGGCGTGCCCCTGGGGCACGCCGTTGAGGCGGGTCCATAGAGCGCCTCTTGAGGCGTGCGCCTAGGGCGCGGTCAGCAGTTCGCCGTCAATGACGGTCACCGCGCGGCCGGTGAGCAGGGTGCGCTCGCCGCACACCTCCGTGCGGACGAGCCCGGAGCGGGCCGAGGCCTGGAGGCCGGTCAGCTCGGCCCGGCCCAGGCGCGCCGACCAGAACGGTGCGAGCGCGGTGTGGGCGCTGCCCGTCACCGGGTCCTCGTCGATGCCGACGTTGGGGAAGAAGCAGCGCGAGATGTAGTCGTACCCGGCGCCGGGATCCGAAGCGGCGGCCGTCGCGATGACGCCGCGCCTGGAGTGCCGCCCCAGCGCGCGGAAGTCGGGCGCGAGGGCGCGTACGGCCGCCTCGTCGGGCAGCTCCACCAGCAGGTCGCCGACGTGGGCCGAGGTGTCGTGCACCGAGACGATCGGGGCGCCGAGGGCCTCGGCGAGGCCGTCCGCGACGGCCTCCTCCTCAAGAGCGGAGGTCGGGAAGTCCAGGGTGATCGTGCCGTCCTGCGAGGCGGTCGCCTTGAGGATGCCGCAGCGGGCGGCGAACCGCACCGTTCCGGTCGCCGCCCCCGTGGAGCGCAGGACGTGCGCGGTGGCCAGGGTGGCGTGGCCGCACATGTCGACCTCGGTGGCCGGGGTGAACCAGCGCAGTGCCCAGTCCGCGTCCCCGCCGGGCGGCAGCGGGTGCGCGAAGGCGGTCTCGGCGTGGTTGACCTCGCGGGCCACGTCCTGGAGCCACTCGTCGGCCGGGAAGGCGTCGAGCAGCAGGACGCCGGCGGGGTTGCCGGCGAAGGGGCGGTCGGTGAAGGCGTCGACGATTCGAATGCGCATGGCGGCACCGTACGGGACGGGAAAACCCGCAGGCCAAGGCCAATTCGCGGTGGCTGGACCGCTTCCGGGGCGGCGCCTGTTCGGAAGAGGGTTGCCAAGCGACTGCCACCGATATATCGTTGACGCATCGCGACAGATCAACGATGGAAGGAAGCGAACCATGCGTTCACATGGATATGGGCAGCACGGACAGCAAGGACCCGGCCATCGCGGTCGGGGCGACTCCGAGGGGCGGCGTGCCGCCTTCGGGCCCTTCGGTCCCGGCTTCGGCGGGGGACCGTGGGGCGGACCGTTCGGTCCCGGTGGCCGTGGCGGTCCGCGGGGCAGGGCGCGGCGCGGAGATGTCCGCGCGTCGATCCTGGCCCTCCTGAAGGACCGGCCGATGCACGGCTACGAGATGATCCAGGAGATCGGCGAGCGCAGCGGTGGGGCCTGGAAGCCCAGCCCGGGCTCGGTCTACCCCACCCTCCAGCTCCTGGAGGACGAGGGCTTGATCACCAGCGAGAGCGAGGGCGGCAAGAAGCTGTTCACGCTCACCGACGCCGGGCGCACGGAGGCCGAATCGGGAGCCGAGGCTCCTTGGGAGGACGCCGGGCGCGGAGTCGACTGGGAGGCCATGCACGAGATCCGGCAGGCCGGCTTCGGTCTGATGGAGGCGTTCGGCCAGGTCTGGAAGACCGGCTCCGCCGACCAGCGGCAGAAGGCACTCGGAGTCATCAACGACGCCCGCAAGAAGCTCTATCTGATCCTTGCCGACGAGGACTGAACCTCGCGCGGAGCAAAGCCCGACGCCCCCTCGGCGAATTCGAGGGGGCGTCGCAATCCGTGGTCGGCAGATGAGGCCGCGAGCGGTTCAGGCAATGCTGTCGGCTGGGCCATCCAGCTGACAGCATTGCCTTGGACCCCCGCCCTCGGCAGCCATGGGTGACGGTTCCTCTGTCCGGCCGTTAAGGCAGGCATGAACATTCGACACTCTGTTCCTGCCCTCGGTGCCCTTGCCGCAGCCGCCCTGCTGGCCGTGTCCGCCGCCTCCGCGCAGGCCGACCCCGGCCCCGAATACAGCAGAGTCGCCCGGGTCGGGGGCGTCTGGGACTCCAACGGCCGCTGCGTCGAGGGACCGCTGTATCTGACGAAGGAGGAGGCGGCGGAATTGGGCCGGGAGATGGCCTACGTCGCCGTGACCTCGCCCGACCGCCCCAACACCCCGGGAGATCAGGGGTGTTCGCTGGGCCGGACCCAGTGACGCCGGTGGCGAGCTGATCCGAGGGGCCGTCGCGGTAAGCAGTGTCTGATCGGATCACGAATCGGCATGAGCAGGCGCTCGGCTGGGCTTTCCCAGCCGAGCGCTTTGCTTGGTCGGAGGGTTGATCCCGACGATTCGGCCGCGGGCATTCGCGCGCTCAGGCGCACAGGCCCCCGAGCTTGCGCAGCGACTCGTTCAGGGCGGCCGTCGCCGAGTCCTTGAGCTTGCCCGCCATGAGCGAGACCGCGGCGCCCGTGAACTCGCCGTCGATGCGGACCCTGGTGGCCGCGCCGTCCGCGATGACCGTGTACCGGTTGGCGACGTTCACGCCCATCGGCCCCTTGCCGCGGATGCCGAACACCCGGCCGGCCTCGAACTCGTCCACCGTCCATGCCACTTCGGCGGGGAAGCCCATGAGCTTCATGTTCTCCGCGTAGGTCGCGCCCAACTCCAGCTTCTCGGGGCCGCCGGCGGGGAAGCTGGTGTGCGTGGCGTTCCACTCGCCGTACGAGGCGAAGTCGGTGAGCTGTGCCCAGACCTTCTCGGCCGGAGCCTCGATGCGTGCCTCCGCGCTGACCTCGGCCATGCGACCACTCCTTCGTGGGACTGTGACGGGGACGTGCGCGGAACGTAGCGGGAGCCGGATGAACATTCAATACTGATGAACCGTCAGATTCCCGGGATTCGCGAGGTCCGCAGGCTCCGCCCCGGGCTGCCCCGTACAGCACCCCGTGTGTCCGCCGCTCAGATCTTCTGGGTCTCCAGCGCCCAGATCAGCGCGGAGTCGAACAGGTCCGAGGCGCGCGGGCGCGCGGACTCGTCGTGGCAGTGGAACGCGGCCCAGAACAGATCGCCCGGCAGCGCCTCGCGCGGCGCGTACACCCGGTACACGTACTGCAGTCCGTCCTGGGCCAGGAGGGCGACCATCCAGCACATCGGCGCTCCCTCGGCGGGCGGTGGGGACGGCTGTGTCATGCGGGAAGGACGAGTCCGGACGGCGTCGCGGTTGCGCCGGGGGAGCGGGGCAAGGCGACACGCGCCGTTGGGTTGCCCTCAAGGGGGAGATTTCCGAGATCTCATCCGTAAGGAGGAGAACCCGGTCATCCGTGCCCAACTTTTGCGGGAGGGCGAATGCTCCCCCACGGGGATGTTCTTCGAGTCATCGGCTGATGAGGTTGAGGGGTGCACAGTCCTAGCCCAGGGGCCCCTCACCAGGTCCCGTCCCCCGCAGACATCGAAGCCCGACTCACCGCGGAGCTGGCCTCGGTGGTCGCGGGCGCCCGCAGGCGTGCGCTGCGCGACGGGGACCGGCAGCTGGACACCGCGCACCTGCTGCACTCGCTGATGGAGAGCGACCCCGAGGTGCGGGCCGCGTTCGAGGACGGGCCGCAGGTGGCGCGCGTGCTGGGGTACCTGGTGCAGCGCAGCATCGGGTACGGCCTGCGCTGGCAGGGATCCGTCGAGGACTCGGGGGCGGTGCCCCTGATGACCCAGCCCGGCTGGTCGCCCAGCGCCCTGACGGCGATGGAGTACGCGCTGCGCCGGGCCACCGCGCGCCGCGGTGAACAGGTCACCGGCCGGGACCTCCTGGCCGCGCTCGCCGCCGACCCGGAGTGCCGGGCCGTCCAGGTGTTCCAGCACGCGGGAGTGGACGCGACCGCGCTGACCGGCCGCCTGGGAGAGCCGTCCGGCAGGGAGCTGACCGGCCGCCCCGCAGAGCCCTCCCCTCAGGTCTGAAAGCCTCAGGTCTGAAAGCCGCTGAACGGGGCCGCTCCGAGGCCTTGCGCACGGCCGAATTCCGCCCCTCCGTCTCGACAGGTGTCACGCGGATGACGGTCCTGACCCGGGCTGCCATGATGTGCCGATGCACGCGTCTCAGGGAAGAAGCGTCGGCCTGGGACTCGCCCTGGTGTCGGCCTTCGCGTTCGGTGGTTCAGGTGTGGCGGCCAAGCCGCTCATCGAGGCGGGGCTCGACCCGCTGCACGTGGTGTGGCTGCGGGTGACCGGGGCCGCGCTCGTCATGCTCCCGGTGGCCTGGCGCCACCGCCGCCTGGTGCTGCGCAGACCCGCGCTGCTCGCCGGGTTCGGACTCCTTGCCGTCGCCGGCGTCCAGGCCTGCTACTTCGCCTCCATATCGCGCATACCCGTCGGCGTCGCCCTCCTCGTCGAATATCTGGCGCCCGCGCTCGTCCTCGGCTGGGTCCGGTTCGTGCAGCGCAGGCCGGTGAGCCGCGCCGCCGCGCTCGGTGTGGTGCTCGCCGTCGGCGGCCTCGCCTGTGTCGTCGAGGTCTGGTCCGGGCTGAGCTTCGACGCGGTCGGACTGCTCCTCGCACTCGGCGCGGCCTGCTGCCAGGTCGGTTACTTCGTCCTGTCCGACCAGAACGGCGAGGGCGAGGACGCGGCCGACCCGCTCGGCGTCATCGCCCACGGCCTGCTCATCGGCGCGCTCGTCCTGACCGTCGTGGCCCGGCCCTGGGACATGAAGTGGTCGGTGCTCGGCGGCAGCGCCGACATGAACGGCTCCCGGGTTCCGGCTGTGCTACTGCTCTGCTGGATCGTGCTGATCGCGACCGTCGTCGCGTACGTCACCGGCGTCATCTCGGTGCGCAAGCTCTCCCCGCCGGTGGCCGGCGTGGTCGCCTGCCTGGAGGCGGTGCTCGCGACCGTCTTCGCCTGGGTCCTGCTCGGCGAGCACCTCTCGACGCCGCAGATCATCGGCGGTGCGGTGGTCCTGACCGGCGCGTTCATCGCCCAGTCCGCCGCCCCCGGAGCGGCCTCGGGGCCGGTCGCCTCGGGCGGTCCCGCGCCAGCCGAAGGGGAGTTGTCGGCCGGGCGGTCCGCCGCCTAAGGTGACGATCATGCATTCGACCGTACTGCCGCCTCCCGCCGCGTAACGCGGGCGGCCGCTCCTGACGAAGACCCGGCTCGGGCAGTCCCCGAGCGGCTCGTCGCTGCCCGCGTACTCCACGCCAGCGTCCAGCCAGCTGTCTTCCTCCTCGGAGTACGTACGTGTCGAACTCTTCAACGGGCCTTGCCACGGGCCCCTCCGCCACCCTGCCCGTCGGGCGCGGTCTGCTCTATCTCGCCTTCGCCGGAGTCGCCTGGGGCACCGCGGGCGGCGCCGCGGCCCTGGTCTTCGGAGCCAGCGACCTCGGGCCGCTCGCCCTGTCCTTCTGGCGCTGCGCCGGCGGACTCGTCCTCCTGCTCGGCGCGCGGGCGCTGCGCCGCCGCCCCGCCACCAAGGCGGCTGAACCGCGCGGCCGCCGGCTGCTGCGCATCCTCGGCAGCGGCATCGGCCTGATGATCTTCCAGAGCGCTTACTTCGCCGCGGTCGAGGCCACCGGGCTCGCGGTCGCGACCGTGGTGACCCTGGGCGCTGGCCCGGTCCTCATCGCGCTCGGCGCCCGCGTCGCCCTGGGCGAGCGGATCGGCTGGGCCGGCACCGCGGCCGTCGCCGGGGCGCTGGCCGGGCTCGCGGTCCTCTGGATCGGCAACGGCGGCGGCACCGTCCGGCCCGCCGGAGTCGTCCTCGCCCTGGTGTCGGCCGCCGGGTACGCGGCCATCACCCTGCTGACCAGGTGGCTCGGCCGCGACGGAGGGACCGCCGACGCGTCGGCCACCACGGCCTGGGCCTTCGGCGTCGCGGCCCTGTGCCTGCTCCCCTTCGCGGGCGCGGAGGGCCTGCTTCCGCACACCGTGGAGCCGCTGCGGGTGGTCTTCCTGCTCCTCTACGTGGCGGCCGTGCCCACGGCGCTCGCGTACGCGCTCTACTTCGCCGGGGCCGCGGTCGTCCGCGCCGCGACCGTGTCCGTGATCATGCTGCTCGAACCGGTCAGCGCGGCCGTGATCGCGGTGTCGGTGCTCGGCGAACGGATCACCGCGGCGACCGCGGCCGGCACCACGCTGCTGCTCCTCGCGGTGATCGGGCTCGCGGCGGCCGAGACGCGGCAGGCGGCGAGGTCGCGCCGCGAGCCGGTGGCGCCGTAGCGAGCGGTGGGCCCCCGTCGGACGGGGGCCCACCACCCCTTCGTGACCGGCGGCCGCCTCAGAGCGCCGACAGGTAGCCGGGCACGGGCAGCGCCGGGTCCAGACCGTCCGCCGGGACGGGGGCGCCGTAGCCCGGGGCGAGCGGCAGGACGCCGGACCAGTGGGGGAGCGCGAGGTCCTCGGGGTCGTCGTTCGGGCCGCCGGTGCGGAGCTTCGCCGAGACCTCGTTCAGGTCGAGGCTGATCACCGCGGTCGCGGCCAGCTCCTTCGCGTTGGCCGGGCGCGAGTCGAGGGCGCGGCCCGGGACGACGTGGTCCACCAGCGCGTCGAGCGCGGCGCGCTTCTCCTCGGGATCGGTGACCTCGTGGGCGATGCCGTGCACCACCACCGAGCGGTAGTTGATCGAGTGGTGGAAGGCGGACTTGGCCAGGACCAGGCCGTCGACATGGGTCACGGTCAGGCACACCGGAAGGCCGGGATCGGCCTGGCCCGCCGCGCGCAGCGGGCGGGAACCGGTCGAGCCGTGTATGTAGAGCCGCTCGCCGACCCGGCCGAAGAGCGTCGGCAGCACGACGGGCGCGCCGTCGCGGACGAAGCCCAGGTGGCAGACGTACGCCTCGTCGAGGATGCCGTGCACCAGCTCGCGGTCGTACGAGGCCCGCTCGCGCGAGCGGGTCGGTACGGTGCGGTCGGTCGCCTGATAGGGGGCCGCGGTCGCGGTGTCCGACATTGCGTTCTCCATTGCACTAGTGCATAATCTGGTTTGTGCTAGGAGAATATCGGATCGAGGGGCGTCGCGCATCGGAGATTGCCGAGAGCGTGGAGCGCGCGGTGGGTGCCGGAGGGCTCGAACCGGGCCAACTGCTGCCTCCGCTCAGGGAGTTGGCGACCGAGCTCGGCGTCAATCCCAATACGGTCGCGGCCGCCTACCGGCTGCTGCGCGACCGCGGGGTGATCGAGACGGCGGGCCGGCGCGGCAGCCGCGTGCGCCCGAGGCCCGCGAGCACCGCCCGCGACCTCATCCGCGTGGACGTGCCCGACGGCGTGCGCAACATCGCCGACGGCAACCCGGACGCGGCGCTGCTCCCGCCGCTCGACGAGGCGCTGGCCGCCGCCGCCCGCAGCAACGCCGAACGGCCCGGGCGTTACATGTACGGGCAGGAGCCCGTGGACGAGGAACTCGCGCGCCTGGCCCGCGCCGACTTCGACGAAGGAGGCGTGCCGGACGGGCCGGTCGGCGTGCTCTCGGGTTCGCTCGACGCCATCGAGCGGGTGCTCACCGCGCACCTGCGCCCCGGCGACGCCGTGGCGATCGAGGATCCCGGCTGGGGCGCGCTGCTCGACCTCGTACCGGCGCTGGGGCTGCGGCCCGAACCCATGGCGCTCGACGACGAGGGCCCGCTGCCCGACGGGCTCGAACGCGCACTGGCCGCGGGCGCCAAGGCCGTCGTGATCACCTGCCGGGCGCAGAACCCGACGGGCGCCGCCGTGAGCGCGGCCCGCGCCCGGGCCCTGCGCGAACTGCTGGCCGCGCACCCAGGGGTGCTGCTCATCGAGGACGACCACGGCCACGGCATGGTCGACCTGCCGCTGCATCCGGTCGCCCCGGTCACCGAGCACTGGGCCTTCGTGCGGTCCGTGGCCAAGGCGTACGGGCCGGATCTGCGGCTCGCCGTGCTGACCGGGGACGCCGTCACTCTCGACCGGGTGCGCGGACGCCAGCGGCTCGGCCCCGGCTGGGTCAGCCGACTGCTCCAGCGGGCCGTCGTCGAGCTGTGGACGTCGGGCGCCGTCGACCCGGCGAAGGTCGCGCGCTCGTACCGCGAACGGCGCGCGGGCCTGTTGCGGGCGCTGCGCGAGCGGGGCGTCGAGGCGCGCGGGCGCAGCGGCTTCGTGGTCTGGGTGCCGGTGCCCGACGAGACGGGCGCGGTGTCCCGGCTGCTGCACGCGGGCTGGGCGGTGGCGCCCGGCGCCCGCTTCCGGATGGCTTCGGCGCCCGGCGTGCGCCTCACCGTGTCGAGCCTGACCCAGGACGACATCGGGCCGCTCGCGGACGCGATCGCCGCCGCGATCGGCCCGGGCCCCGGGACGCGCTACGCCTACTGAGCCTTCGGCTTCGCGCGGGCGCGGCTCTGGGTGAGGGCCGCGCCCGCGAGCACGATGGCCGCGCCGACCGGCGTGTTCCAGCTGAGGCTCTCGCCGAGGACCGCGACACCGGCCGCCGTGGCGATCACCGGGATGAAGTAGGTGACCATCTGCGCCGTGGTCGGCCCCACCTCGTTGACGAGCCCGTACTGGACGAGCACCGCGAGACCCGTGCCGAGTGCGCCGAGCGCCGCGACGGCGAGCAGCGGGACGAGCGGGAAGGAGCTCGGGAAACCGGCGAACAGCGGGGTGACCAGGGCCAGTTGGAGGGTGGCGACGCCGAGCTGTGAGCCGATCAGGGACAGGTTGGAGTGGCCGCTGCCCGCGAGCGTGCGCCGGACGTAGATCCAGCCGATCGGGTAGCAGAGTGAGGCGAGCAGCGCCATCGCGGTGCCCGTGACGTCCAGGCCGTGGAAGCCCTGCCAGGCACCGAGCACCGTGAGCACCCCGAGGAAGCCGAGGCCGAGACCCGCGACCCGGCGGCGGGTCGGCCGGTCCTCGGAGAGCGCGACCAACGACAGCGCCATGCCCCACAGCGGCGAGGTCGCGTTGCAGATGCCGGCCAGCGTCGACGGAATCGTCAGTTCCGAGTAGGCGAAGAGCGAGAACGGTGCGGCGTTGAGGAGCAGCGCCGCCACGGTCAGATGCAGCCAGGTGCGGCGACCGCGCGGCAGCCGCTCGCGCTTGACGGCCATCGCCACGGCGAGCACCAGCGTGCCGAAGAGCAGTCGTCCGAAGGTCACCTGGAACGGGGCGTAGCCGTCCGTGCCGACCTTGATCAGCAGAAAACTGAAGCCCCAGATCAGGGAAAGCGCCGCGAACCGGATGCGCCAGTCCAGGGCGGGGCGGCGCGGGGTGGTCGTCGGGGTCGGTGGGGAGGAGGTGGCCCGGGACGGGGCGCTGGTGCTCATGGCGACCAGAATGCGGCGCAGAACTACGTAGCACAAGCGAGAATTCATGCGCGTAATCAGTTAGCATCGCTTACATGTTGAATCTGGAGCGCCTGCGCACCCTCGACGCGGTGGCCCGGCACGGCTCGGTGGGCGGCGCGGCCGACACCCTGCACGTGACCACCTCCGCCGTCTCCCAGCAGCTCGCCAAGCTGGAGCGGGAGGCCGGCCAGCCGCTGCTCGCCAAGAACGGACGCGGCGTGCGGCTCACCGACGCCGGCCGGCTCCTTGCCGAGCACGCCACGCGCATCCTGTCCCAAGTCCAGGTGGCCCAGGCCGAGTTGGAGGCCCAGCGCGGCCGGGTCGTCGGTGAGCTCAGGATCGCGGGCTTCGCCACCGCCGCCCGGGGGCTCTTCCCCGCGGCGCTCGCCTCGCTGCGCGCCGAGCACCCGCAGCTCGCCGTCCGCTCCGACGAGCTGGAGGCCGACGAGTCGGTGCGGGGCGTGCTGCTCGGCGACCTCGACCTCGCGCTCGTACTCGACTGGTACAACAAGCCGCTGCCGCTGCCCGACGGGCTCGCCAAGCGGGCGGTCCTCGACGACCTCGCGGACGTCGCCCTGTCCGCCGGGCATCCGCTGGCCGGCCGGGACGTGGTGGACCTGGAGGAGTTCGCCGACGACGAGTGGATCACCTGGCCCGAGGGCGAGTTCTGCAGCGAGTGGCTGATGTTCACCCTGCGCGGCAAGGGGATCGAGCCGAGGATCGCCCATGTGGCCCGCGAGCACGCCACCCAACTCGCCCTGGTCGAAGCCGGTTTGGGGGTCAGCATCGCCCCGCGCCTCGGCCGCGGCCCGATCCCCGACGGGGTGCGGGTGGTCCCGGTGCGCGACGCGATGAGCCGCCATGTGTACGCCGTGTGGCGCGCCGACGCCGACCGCAGGCCCTCGATCCGGGCGGCGGTCGACGCGCTGGCGGCGGCGGGGAAGGGGCTGGCCTGAGGGCCTACCGCCCGAAGTCGCCGCCCAGCTTGCGGAAGTCCCACGACACCACGGTGTCCGGCGTCAGCCGCAGCCACGCGTGCCGCCCGTCGTGGAACATCTCGTCCAGGCCGAAGTTCTTCGCCGCGAACTCCCGCTCCACATCGAGGAGTTCGGGACACGGCTCCCCGGTGCGCGGGGCTTCGCCGACCGGGACGACGCTGCCGCTGAGCTCCACCCCGCGCAGCTCCCCGTACTCCGTCCCGTCGTCCACCACCACCGCGACGCGCGGGTCCTTGCCGAGCTGGGTCCAGCGGCGGCTGCGGGTGATCGAGTACAGCCAGAGCGAGCCGCCGTGCCAGACGTACCAGAGCGGGGCGACGTGCGGCTTTCCGTCGGCCGAGACGGTGGCGACCCGGCAGGTGCGCTGCTCGCCGAGGAAGGCGTCGCGCTCCTCGTCGGTCATCATGATCCGGCGGCCCCGGCGCTGCGTGGCGGTCATCTGTGCCATCCCTTCCACGAGTGCGTGCAAGCATTCTGACGATGTGTCAGAAATCATGGCGCGCTCTTCCCTCGTAACGCAATGGCGGTTAGCCTCCCGCGCCATGGCGACGAAGGAACTCCTCGCGGAACAGCTCGACCCCGCCTCCACGGTCCTGCTGACCGTCGAATGCCAGCAGGGCGTGGTTGGCGCGGACAGCGCACTGCCCGAACTCGCCAAGGTGGCAAGGGAGTCGGGGGCCCTGCACAACGTGGCCCGTCTGGTGGCGGGCGCGCACGAGGCGGGCGTCCAGGTGCTGCACGCGGTCGCGGAGCGCCGCCCCGACGGGCGCGGGGCCAGCCGCAACGCGCGCTTGTTCCGGGCCGCCGAGCGGCTGCCCGTGCAGCAGTACTCGGGCTCGCGGGCGGTGCGGATCGCCGAGCCGATCGAGGTGGCCGACGAGGACATCGTCGTACGCCGACTGCACGGCCTCTCACCCGTGGCCGGCACGGACGTGGACCCGCTGCTCCGCAACCTCGGCTGCCGCACCCTGATCGTCACCGGCGTCTCGGCGAACGTGGCGATCCCCAACGCGGTCTTCGACGCGGTCAACCTCGGCTACACGGTGGTGGTCGCGGCCGACGCGATCGCGGGGGTGCCGGCCGACTACACCCCCGCGATGATCCGCAACACCCTCGCGCTGGTCGCCACGGTGGCCGCCACCGACGACATCCTGGGCTGCCTCAAGGTGACCCGCCGCGTCACGCGAGCTTGATCGAATCCCCCTCGACGGAGATCGCGGCGGCGGGCAGCGGGGACGGCGCGGGGCCGCCCTTGACGCTGCCGTCGGCGACATCGAACTTGCTGCCGTGGCAAGGGCAGTTGATGGTTCCGCCCGACACCGACGACACGGCGCAGCCCTGATGCGTGCACTTCGCCGAGAACGCCTTGAACTGCCCCGCGGTCGGCTGGGTGACCACGACGCCCTGCGCGGCGAAGATCTTCCCGCCGCCCTGCGGGATGTCCGACGTCTTGCCGAGCACGCCCCCGGCGTCCTTGCCGCCGCCGTCCCCGGCGGGCTTGGTGTCGTCGGCCCCACCCGCGTTGTCCGAGCCGCCCCCGCAAGCGGTGAGCGCGGCGGCGAGCCCGGCCGCGCCGACACACGCGATGACGGTGCGGCGCGCCGGTACCTGCACGGGTACGGACTGCGATTCGGTGCTCATGCTGACTGTCCTCTCGACGTACGACGCGTAGCTGCGTGAGGGTGTACGGGAGGGACGCGCGGGGCGTTCAGCGATCCGCCCGGTTCTCAGGAACCGGGCGGTCGGGGCCGGGTAGTCGCGGCCGGGTGGTCAGACCCCCGTCGTCAGCTTGCAGGGGACCTGGAGGGAGACCGTCGTCGGGCCGCCCGGGGGGCTGCTGATGCCGAGGGTGCCGTCGAAGGCGCCGATGCGGCGTTCGATGCCGAGCAGGCCGCTGCCCGCCTCGGCGCCCGCGCCGCCGTGGCCGTCGTCCGTGACGGTGATGAAGAGGGCGCCGGCGCGGTGCTGAAGGTCGATCAGGACGCGGCGGGCGCCGGAGTGCTTGGTCGCGTTGGCCAGCAGCTCGCAGACGGCGAAGTAGCCGGCGGATTCCACGGCGGGCTCCGGCCGGGCCGGCAGGTTCGCGGTGACGTGGACCTGGAGGTGGCTCTCCAGGGCGAGGGAGCGTACGGCGTCGACCAGGCCCCGGTCGGCGAGCACGGGCGGGTGGATGCCGCGGACCAGATTGCGCAGTTCCTCCAGGGCCTGCACCGAGGCGTCCCGGGTCTCGGCCAGCAGGGCGCGGGCGGCCTCGGGGTTCTGGTCGAGGAGCGACTCCGCGGCGCCGATCTTCATGCCCATGGCGAGCAGGCGGGCCTGCGCGCCGTCGTGCAGGTCGCGCTCGATGCGGCGGATCTCGGCGGCGGAGGAGTCCACCACGTCGGTGCGGGTCCGGGCCAGGTGCTGGACGCGGTGCGACATGCGGGACCGCTCGGTGGGGGCGAGCACCGAGTGCGTCAGACGGGCGTGCAGGCGCAGTACGTACGGTGCGATGAAGAGGCCGACGGGGATCTCGACGAAGCCGAGCACGGCGGCCATGACGGCGTCGTCGTGGTCGTTGAGCGGGATGAACATGTACCAACTGCCGTCCCAGGCGGTGACCACCGGCTCCCAGATCAGCGGCAGCAGCAGACCGAAGACGCCGTGCGCGAGCATGCCGAACGGAATGATCGCGAGCAGCCCGCCGACGGTGATGGAGACCTGTGCCCACAGCAGGTCACGCCAGGTGGCGCTGTCGGTGAAGAGCGCCTCGCACCTGCGCCAGGCGCCCAGCCAGCCGCTCCGCGCCGGGGGAGCGGCCCGGTAGGGGGAGGCGATCTCCACCCCGCTCGCGGCGGTCATCCGGCGCTGCGCCCGGGCGGACCAGCGCACCGCCGCGACCATGGGCGGGACCAGGAACAGGCCGACGCCTATGACCACCAGGGACATCGCGGTGAGCGCGAACCAGGCGAGGAACACGGCAAGCAGCCCCAGGCCGAACATGGCGAGCCCGCGGCCCATCGCCACCCAGCCCGCCGTGAACCACGAGCGTCCCTGCCGCACTCCGTGCGGGGAACCGGTCGAACCATCCGTCATGTCAGTCGTCTCCATGTTGCTCGGCCCGGGAGGATCACCCCCGTCGTCTTACGTTGATCATCTTGGGCGTCGCGCGGGCGAAGGTCAGTAGGCCTAGGCCTACCTCTTGCGGGAGGTGACACCCGTCCCGCGCGCGGGTGCCTGGGGCCGCAGGCCGCGGCCGCCCAGCAGGATGAGCAGGGAGGGGAGGGTCAGTGCCCGTACGAGAGTGGCGTTCAGGGCCACCGCGGTGATCAGGACGACGCTGAGCCGCCCCACTTCCCCGGAGCACAGCTGCGTGGCGAGCGCGAACACGGTGCCCATGACGGTGGCGCCGCCGGTGACGGCGTCCGACGTGCCGGTCAGGCCGCGCACGGTGGCCTCGCGCGCGGGCATCCCATGAGCCCCGGACTCCAGGACGTGATCGACCACGAAGCGGTGGAAGTTCACGGAGACCGCGAGGGCGAGAACGAAACTCAACAGCGGCGCCCAGGCGGCGGTGGTGCTGTGGCCCCAAGTACCCGGGGCCTGCCGGGGTTTCCACACCGTCAGGATCAGCAGGGCGAGCCCGCAGGACGCGGCGGACGCCAGGGCGCTGGGCAGCGTGACCGCGAGGGCGGCGGGGGCGGAGCGGAACACGGCGGTCAGGGCGGCGAAGGTCAGCAGGACCGCGGAGAGGGCCACTGCGGCCACCGTCAGCTCGGTGGCGGTGCCGTCCGACGCGCCGCCGATGCCGGTCGGGCCGCCCGTCGAACCGGTCGGGTCCCACCACAGCAGTGGCAGGGCGAGCAGGCCGAGCACGACAGTTGAGGACACCAGTGTCACGACCGGCCGCCGGACGCCGGGCCGCAGCAGCGCGGGCCACAGCCGGGGCGGGCCGAGCCGGTAGGCCAGCCGCCACAGGACGGGCAGCCGGGGCCAGCCCAACCGCCGTCCGTAGCGGGCACAGACGGCGGGCAGCACGGTGAGGGAGGCCAGCATGACGGCTGCCACGGTGAGGATCACCCCGGTCGCCACGGCGGACAGCATCGCGTCGCCGGAGGCATACAGGCCGCAGGTCACCACGATCGTCACGCAGCAGGACCGCAGCACGGAGCGGCTGGAGGCGGCCGCGGTGCCGGCCGGGCCCGGCCGGTCGGGCCAGCGGCGCCAGGTCAGCCGCTCGCGCCACAGGTAGATCAGTGAATGGACCAGGCCGAGCGACGCCCCGAGGACGGCGGCGAGCGCGAGCACCGACAGTGTCGGGCCGTGGTCCGCGAAACACAGCGCCGCGAGCGCCCACCAGCCCGTCGCGGCGGCCACGGCGCTGAGGGCGACGAGCACCGTGAGGAGCGCCGGTGGGATCGCGGCGAGCAGGCAGGTCATCACCACCAGGACCACCGTCGCCGCGATCAGCAGCGTGCCCGCGGGGCCCACCCCCGTGAAGCCGCCGCTGAAGGGTTCGGCCGCGCCGGCCCGCGCGGTGTCCAGCCAGACGGTGCGGCGCGCGTGCAGGGCAAGGCCACCCCCGGTCACCGAGGCGGTCACGATGCACAGCCAGAGTGCGATCGCCCGCCGGGGATGACCGGCGCTCCAGCCGGCCACCCGGTCCACGGCCGCCGCCAGGCCTGTCACGACCACGGGTACCTCTTTCTCTTGAGCCTCCCCTGGAGCCCGGATGTGTGTTCAGGGGCAGGGCGCTCACCATGCTGGTGGTGTGCCGCCCCGAGCGCACACCTGTTAAGCCGCCCTTCAAAAGTGGGCCTAGCACCACTGCGGAAATTCCGAACTCGCCCCGAATGGCTCTTGATAAAGGCTGTCATTGGGCGGTCACTCGGCTGTCAGTGGCTTTCGCAACACTGTCCTGGACAGCACGCCGGTGGGTTACAAAAGACGGGGAGCGCGAGAGTGCCGAGATTTGCCGGAGCGGCTGAATGACATCGTTGACGGCCGTTTCCACCTATCTCCCGAAGAGTGTCCCCATCGCTGAACTCGCGGAAGAATCTGCAGTGGACGAAGCGCAGACGAAGCGCTTCCAGCGATTCTACGGACTCTCCGCGGTCTGCCGTTCCCCGCACCGTCGGGAGGACGAGCTGCTGCTCGCCGCGGCGTCCGAACTCGACGCGCTGCGCGGACAGGAGGACCGGGTCCGGTATGTGATCCAGGCCCGTACATTTGTCAGCAGCAGTCCGGATCCTACCAGTTCACTCCGGCGTGTCGCCGAGGAACTCGGGCTGCGCCGGGCTGCTGTCCTTTCGGTGACGCAGCAGGCTTGCGCATCGGGAATGCAAGCCGTGGACACCGCCCGCACGTTGCTGGCCGCCGACGGTGACCCGGAGGCGCTCGCCTTGGTCCTGACCGGCGAGAAGACCTTCACCCCGGCGGCGCGCGGGGTCCCGCGGAGCAATATCGGGGGAGAGGGCGCGGCCGCCGTCCTGGTGCGGCTCGGCGGTGCCCAGGACGGCGACCGGATTCTCGGACACGCCTGCCGTACGCACGGCCGGTTCTATGACGACGTCATCACCGGCGAGGAATCGCCCGCCGAATTCAACAAGGCCTATACCGGCGCGCTCGCCGAAGTGATGCGGGCCGCCTGCGAGGAGGCCGGGATCTCTTTCGACGACATTGACCTGGTCATCCCGCACAACGTCAACACCATTTCCTGGAGAGGGGTTTCCGGGGAGGTCGGGATTCCCATGGAGCGTATCTTCCTGGACAACATCCCCGTCACCGGTCACTGCTTCGCCGCCGACCCGTTCATCAATTACGGAACGGCCGCCGAACGCGGTCTTCTGCGGCCGGGAGCGCACTATCTCCTGACGGCGGTCGGCCTCGGCGCGACCTTCTCGGCGATGGTCGTCCAGCACTGAGCACGCAACGGCGCCGACGACATGATCGAAAGCGCGCTCACCGTCGAACCCGCCGGCCAGCCGGTGAGGTGAAGGGAACCACGGAAATCATGGAAACTCTGCTGCCGGGATTCAACGCCCGGCTGAAGTCCGCCGTAGCCGGAGCGACGAGCACCCCCTTCGTCTTCCTCGGGAACTTCGAGGTCGAGGAGCAGTGGGCGGTGGGGGAGCCCGGGCTGCCCCGCCTCGGGTTCACCGACGGCGGCGCCGTGGTGAACTCCATGGACGAGTTCGCCCTGCTCCTGGCGGGGGAGGGCGACCACGTCGTCCTCAAGGACCGCCCCGATCCCGGGTACTTGACGTATCTCGAAGGGCTGGGCCTGAAGCTGCCCGCCGTGCACGTCGTCACCGCCCCGGAGCCGCGGCGCACCGTGACCCAGGACGTGCTCGCCGACCCCGCTCTGCGGGCCGCCCTCGCCTCGCTCGCCGGGACGGACGGACCGGCCCCGCTGCTGTACGCACACGGCGTCTCGCTGGTCGAGGAGGAGCTGTCCCGGGCGACCGGGCTCGGGCTCGCCCACCCGACGGCCGCCGTCTGCAAGGCCGTCAACAGCAAGATCTACAGCCGTCGCCTCGCCGACGAGCTGGGCCTGGCCCAGCCGCGCGGCTGGGCGTGCGACACCGTCGCCGAGTTCGACGCGGCGGTCGGCGCGGCCCGTGAACTCCTCGCGCAGGGACGCAAGATCGTCCTCAAGGACGCCTTCGGCGTGTCCGGCAAGGGCATCATGGTCGTCGAGAGCGAGCGGCGCCTGGACCGCGTCCACCGCATGGTCCTCTCCCGGGCCGAAAAAGCCGGCAGCGACCGGGTCGGCCTCGTCGTCGAGGAGTGGGTGGCCAAGCAGACCGACCTCAACTACCAGGTCACGGTCGGTCGCGACGGCTCGGTGCACTTCGACTTCGTCAAGGAGGCCCTCACCGAGGGCGGCACCCACAAGGGCCACCGCATGCCCGCCCGGCTCAGTGCCGAGCAGGCCGCACAGATCACCGACGCCGGACCGCGCATCGGCGAACGCCTGGCCGCCGACGGGTACTTCGGGGTCGCGGGCATGGACGCGCTGCTGACCCCGGACGGCGGCGTCTTCCCGGTCATCGAGATCAACGCGCGGAACAACATGTCCACGTATCAGGTGCTCCTCCAGGAGGCCTTCGTCGGCGAGGGCCGCGTCGCGCTCGCCCGGCACTACCCGCTGAAGCCGGTCGAGCCCGTCGCCTTCGACACCCTGAGCCGCGCCCTTGACGGGCTGCTGCTCGACCGCCCCGACGGCAGCGGCCTGCTGGTCAACAACTTCGCCACGGTCAACGCGGCCGTGCGCGCCGCCGAAGCAGCCGCGGACGCCACCGCGAGCACCGACGGCCGGCTCTACGGCCTCGTCGTGGCCGACACCGCGGAGCAGGTCGTCGCGATCGACACAGAGATCACCGCCCGCCTCGCCGCGGTGACGGAAGGAGTCCGACATGACAGCTGAGTTCGAGATCCAGGGCATCGGCGTCGGCGAACTCGCCGAGCGGTACGGCACGCCCCTGTACGTGTACGACGGCGACGCCCTCGCCGCGCACTTCCAGCGCCTCCGCGCGCTCCTGCACCCGCGCGCCGAGATCTTCTTCTCCCTCAAGGCCAACCCGAACATCTCCGTCTGCGCGCTGCTCGGCGCGCAGGGAGCCCGCGCGGAGATCTCCTCCATGACCGAGCTGATCACCGCCCGGCGGGCCGGCATCGAGCCCGAGAACATCATCTTCCTCGGCCCCGGCAAGAGCCGCGAAGAACTGGCCGCCTGCCTCGACGAGGGCATCCACGCCATCATCTGCGAGTCGCTCGGCGAACTCGACCTCATCGACGAGCTCGCCCGGGAACGCGGCACCACCGCGGACGTCGCTCTGCGCGTCAACCCCAGCTTCTCGGTCAAGGGCTCGGGACTGACGATGGGCGGCAAGCCCCGGCAGTTCGGCATCGACGAGGCCCAGCTCCTCGACCTGCCCGACCTGACGGAGCGTCATCCGCAGGTGCGTCTGATGGGCGTCCAGGTCTACCTCGGCACCCGCATCCTCGACGAGGACGTCATCGCCGAGAACACCGGCCGCATCCTCGACCTGGCCGAGCGGATCGCCGAGAAGCTCGGCTTCCCGCTCGAACTGGTCGACTTCGGCGGCGGGTTCGGCGTCGCGTACTTCGACGGCGAGCGGGACCTCGACCCGGAGGCGCTCGCCGCCCGGCTGAACCCCGTCATCGAGGCGTTCGCGGCACGGCACCCGGCGACCCGGCTCATCAACGAGCTGGGCCGCTACCTCACCGCGCCGTTCGGCACGTACGTGACCCGGGTCCGCTACGTGAAGACGTCGATGAACGAGAACTTCGCGGTCGTCGACGGCGGCACCAACCACCACATGGCGGCCGTCGGCATCGGCTCCTTCGTCAAGCGGAACTTCCCGATCCAGCTGCTCGACCGGACCGACGAGGAAGCCACCGAGAGCTGGAACATCACCGGCCCGCTCTGCACCCCCAACGACACCCTCGGCAAGAAGGCGAAACTGCCCGCGCTGCGACCCGGCGACCTCATCGGCGTACTGCGCTCCGGCGCCTACGGCCCGACCGCCTCGCCGGTGCACTTCCTCAGCCACGGCTACCCCGCCGAGGTGCTCGTCGCCGGGGGCCGCAGCCACCTGGTCGGCGAACGCGAGCAGGCCGGGGACCTGCTGCGCCGCCAGCACCTGTACGTACCCGAGAACCCCGCAACACAGGACAACTGAGCTATCCACAAAGGGAATTGGCCCACGGGCCGTACCCGGCGACGATCCATGAGAAAGAGGAGCGACACCATGACCCAGACCATCGACACCGCAGCCCAGGACCGGACCATCGCGACCGTCCGCGAGGCGCTGGCCGACGTGCTCGAACGCGAGCTGCCGGACCTCGGCGGCGACGCCCGGCTCTTCGACGACTACGGCCTGGACTCCACCGGCGTGCTCGACCTGCTGATGCGCCTGGAAGAGGCCTTCGACGTCGAGTTCGACACCGAGGAGCTGGAGATGCACCACTTCGCGACCGTCCGCACGCTGGCCGACTACGTGGCCGCCGCGGCGAGCGCGTAGTCGTGTACCGCACCGGCTCCCTCGACCGGCCCGCCCCGGTCCGCGCGCATCCGGACGGCCGGGCCGACCGGACGGCGGGCGGGCTGCGGCTCGTCGCGGCCGAGCACCGCACCTTCGGCGCCAAGGCTCCGGCGCCCGCGGACCCGTTCCTGGTCCGGCTCTACTCGGACATGGCCGAGCAGTACGGCACCACGTTCGACCGCGAGCGCCTGGAGCGGGCCAACCGCACCACCTTCGCCGAGATGGCGGCGGACCTGGTCGGGGCGCTCCCCCCGCTCACCCACCCCTTCGACCTGGTCCTCGTCGCCTCGGCCGTGCCCGACTTCGACACCCGCCTGTCGGCGGCTTCGTACCTCACCGAGGCGCTGCCCGGCGACCCCCTGGCCTTCGCCGTGGGGGAGCAGGGCGACGCCGGCCCGCACACCGCGCTGCGGCTCGCGGCCCAGTACGCGCGCCAGGGCCAGGGCCGCCAGGTCCTGATCACCGTCATGGACCAGACCACGGTGCCCTCCGACCCCCTGCCGCCGCGCCAGGGCGAGGACGCGCGCGACAGCGCGGTCGCCCTGCTGCTCGCCGAGGACGGTCCTGGCGCACCCCTGTCGGTGCGCCAGGAGAGCGCCCTTGGCGCAGACGGGGCCCGCGCCCTGCTGGCCGAGGCGCTGGCCGGGCCGCTCTCGGGCAGTGCCGCGCCGGCCGTGATCCTCGGACCGGGCTTCGACGCCCGACGCGACCTCCCGGCCGGGTTCTCCGGCGAAGTGCTGATCCCGTCACCAGAGTTTCCCTGCACCGGGGCGTGGGCGGTGCTCACCGAGCAGCTGCCCCGCTGGACGGGCAGCGGCGGCCGCGTCGTGGTCGCCGACTACGAACCGGAAGTGGGCCAACTCTCCCTGAGCACCGCCGACTTCACGCTCGCCGCCGCGCCGGTCGCCGCGGCGTGACCCGTGCCACGCGTCCGCCGCGGGACACCGTGCACGTCTGGCGGATCCCGCTGACCGCACCGCCGCCGCTGCTCGCCCGGCTGTCCGCCGTACTGGACGCCGAGGAGCGGCGGCGCGGGGCGGCCGCCGCGTTTGTGGACACCCGGCGCCGCCACACCGTCTCGCACGGCGCCATGCGCCACATCCTCGGCCACTACCTGGACCGCCCGCCGAAAGACCTGATCTTCAGGCACGGCGACTGGGGCAAACCGGAGCTCGCCGGTCACGAGGAACTCCGCTTCAGCCTCTCCCACTGCGACGACCTCGCACTGCTCGCCGTCACCGCCGGCCGCGACGTCGGCGTCGACGTGGAGCGCGTGCACGGCGACGACCGGACCCGGCTCGCGGACCGCCACTTCCCCCCGGACGAGGCCGCATGGGTACGCGCCGCAGGAGGCGGCCGGGCGGAAGCCGCGGCCCGCTTCGCCCGGCTGTGGACGCGCAAGGAGGCATGGGTGAAAGCAGCCGGGGGACGGCTGCTTGAGAACTTCCACCTGCCGGTGTCCGGCCCCGACATCGGGGCGCTCCAGGATCCCGCGGGCCGCCTCCCCGGCAGCTGGCGGCTGTCCGGGCTGCCCGCTCCGGACGGCTACGCCGCCGCGCTGGCCCTCGCGGGCGCCCGGCCCTTCACGGCCGAGCTCAAATCGTGGCCCGGTTGGACTGGTTGAGGTAGGCGAGCACCGCCCGTACCCGCCGGTTGTCGTCCTTGGACGGCAGCAGGTGCAGCTTGCTGAAGATGTTGTTGATGTGCTTCCCGATCGCCTTGTCGGTGACGAACAGCGACTCGGCGATCCGGGCGTTCGACTTGCCCTCGGCCATCTGCCCGAGCACCTCGAACTCCCGCTGGGTCAGACTCTCAAGGAGCTCGTTGCGGGCGCCGCTGCCCAGCAGGTGCTTGATCACCTTGGGGTCCATGGCGGTCCCGCCGCCCGCGACGCTGCGTACCGCCTCGATGAACTGGCCGCTGTTGAGCACCCGGTCCTTCAGCAGATAGCCGACCGAGCCCACCCCGTCCGCCAGCAACTCGCGGGCGTAGAGCTGCTCCACGTACTGCGAGAGCACCAGGACCGGCAGCCCGGGAATGCGGCGGCGCGCCTCAAGGGCCACCTGGATTCCCTCATCCGTGTACGAGGGGGGAAGCCGCACATCGACCACGGCCACGTCGGGGCGCTGCTCGACGAGCGCCGTCAGCAGGTCCGGCGCGTTGTCGACGGACGCCACGATGGAAAAGCCGTTGGCGGTCAGCAGACGCTCCAGACCCTCCCTCAGAAGAAAGAGGTCTTCTCCGAGGACGACACGCATCATGGCCCTTTCCACGGCGGCCTGCGGTTCGGCGCCGGACCACCGCGGACAGCGCATGTACGGCTGCGACGGTACCCGGCGCCAATGACAGGCCAATGACATTTCCCGTACGAAACGGCTCGGCGGGGCTTCCTCGCGACGGTAAGTGACCCGTCATTGAAACGTCATTGAGCTCAGGAAGTGTGATGCCGTCAGCGTTTCGGACCCAATGATGGAGTGTCCATGCCCGCCTCTGGCAATGAGGTCCCGTCCTTCTCCGTCATCTCAGGTGCCCAGGTGCACCAGGTGCTGGACGGCCAGGAGAAGCAGATCGTCGAGCTGGTCGATTACGCCTACCGCGTCCACGGAATCGGCGACACGGTCAACCCGCCCTCGTATTTCCTGCGCTTCGAGGACCGGCCGTCCTCACGCATCATCGCGCTGCCCGCCTCGGTCGGCGGGGAGATCGGCGTCGACGGCATCAAGTGGATTTCGAGTTTCCCCGAGAACATCACCCAGGGGCTGCCGCGCGCCTCCGCCGTCCTCATCCTCAACGACCAGAAGACCGGCTACCCCTTCGCCTGCATGGAGAGCTCCATCGTGAGCGCCGTGCGCACCGCAGCCTCGGCGGCGCTCGCGGCCGACTGGCTCACCCGTGAGCGCGGCCGTCCGGTCCGGGTGGGCTTCATCGGGACCGGCCTCATCGCCCGCTACATCCACACCTATCTGACCGGCAGCGGCTGGACGTTCGACGAGGTGGGGGTGCACGACCTCAGCACCGAGTACGCCGCCGGCTTCGGCTCCTACCTGGAGCAGTCCGGATCCCCGGCCCGCATCACCGTCCACGACGACGCCGAGAGCCTGATCCGCTCCAGCGACCTGGTCGTCTTCGCGACCGTCGCGGGCGCCCCGCACGTGACCAACCCGGGCTGGTTCTCGCACAACCCGGTGGTCCTCAACGTCTCGCTGCGCGACCTCGGCCCCGAGGTCATCAAGGCCTCCTCCAACGTGGTCGACGACGTCGAACACGTCCTGAAGGCCGACACCTCGGTCCACCTCGTCGAGCAGGAGGTCGGCAACCGCTACTTCCTGAACGGGACGCTGCACAACGTCATGACCGGAATGGTGAAGATACCCACCAACCGGCCCGTGGTGTTCTCCCCGTTCGGCCTCGGCGTGCTCGACCTGACGGTCGCCAAGTACGTGTACGACGAGCTCGTCCGCGCGGGCGAACTGGGCGTCGTCGACGGCTTCTTCCACGAACTCTCGCGGCACGGGAAGAAGTAACGCTCTCCCCGCCACCGGGACCATTCTCTTTGCGGTTGGGAGACCCCTGACTTGACAGTGATATCGACCCCCCATGAATTCAATGTGCCCGATCTCTTCGTGGACCTGAAGGACATCCTCGGGGACCAGCTCTATCTGAAGTGCGAAGGCTTCAACTTCGCCGGCTCCATCAAGCTGAAGGCCGCCGTCGAGATGGTGACCCGGGGCGAGCGGGCCGGAACGCTGCGGCCCGGAATGACGCTCGTCGAGTCCTCCTCGGGGAATCTGGGCGTCGCCCTCAGCCTGGTGGCCGCGAGCATGGGCTACCGCTTCGTGTGCGTCACCGACAACCGGTGCACCCTCGCCAACCGGCAGCGCATGGAGAACCTCGGCGCCCAGGTCCGCGTCATCACCGCCCCCGACGAAACCGGTGGCTTCCTCGGCGCCCGCATCCGGCACGTCAGAGAACTGTGCGCCGCCAACACCGACTACGTCTGGCTCAACCAGTACGCCAACCCCGGCAACTGGATGAGCCACTACCGCACCACCGGGCCCGAGATCGCCGCCCAATTCCCGGACCTGGACGTCCTGTTCATCGGCGCCGGCACCACCGGCACCCTCATGGGCTGCGCACGCTACTTCCGCGAGCAGCACCCGGCCGTCACCGTGGTCGCCGTCGACAGCGTCGGATCGGTCACCTTCGGCACCCCGCCGGGCCCGCGCATGATCCCGGGCCTGGGCACCAGCGTCCGCCCGGAACTCCTCGACGAGTCGTTCGTCGACGCCGTGGTCCACGTGCCGGAGGCCGACACCATCCGGATGTGCCACCGCCTGGTGAAGGGCGGCTTCGTCTTCGGCGGCTCCACCGGGACGGTCCTGAGCGGCGCCCAGAAGTGGATCGGCGAGAACCGGCCGGAGCGCGACATCGTCGGCGTCGCGATCTCCCCCGACCTCGGCGACCACTACATGGACACCGTCTACCGGGACAAGTGGGTCCAGGACATCTACGGCCTCGACGGCGCCGACCTGCCGGAACGCCCCGGGCCCGCCGCACCGCCCCCACGGCCGCAGATGGAGACCGCCTCCATCGACTCGGCCCGCTGATCCGCATTTCCCGTTGAAGGTCCTCCAGGAGGTATTGCTGTCATGAACGCACGTTTCCCATCCGGTCTGCCGCTCACCATGGCCCAGACCGAGATCTGGTTCGACGAGCAGTTCACCGACGGCTCCCTCGCCTACAACATGGCCGACCACTTCGACATCCGAGGCCCGCTGGACGCCGCCCTCCTGGAGCGGGCGCTCGGCCTGGCCCTCACCGAGGCCGAGTGCTTCCGGACCCGCTTCGTGGCGGGCACGGGGGAGCGGACCGGCGAGGTCCGCCAGATCGTCGAGCCGCTGGACGGCCTCCCGTACGTCACCGTCGACCTCAGCGGGCACGCCGACCCGGAGGCGGCGGCCCGCCAGTGGATGCGGGACGACCTGGAGCGGCCCATCGACGTGACGGCCTTCCCGCTTTTCCGGTCCGCCCTCCTCACCCTCGCCCCGGACCGGGCGTTCCTCTACCTGTGCGCCCACCACATCGTCTGCGACAGCTTCGTACGCCCCCTCTTCTACCGGCGCCTCGCCGAGCTCTACACCGCGCTGCACGAGGGTAGGCCGACCACCGAGGGCCAACTGCCGCCGCTGCACGCCCTGGTGGACGACGAGCGGGAGTACACCGCCTCGCGCCGCTTCGCCCGGGACCGCGACCACTGGGCCCGCACCTTCGCCGACGGCCCCGCCCCGGTCAGTTTCGCGCCACACGAGGTCGTCCCCGCCCGCGGGTTCCTGCGCCGCAGCGTGCGCCTTGAGGAGTCGACCGTGCGGCGGCTGCGGGCCGCCGCACGCGAGGCGGAGGTCACCTGGCCCACCCTGGTCATCGCCGCGGCCGGCGCCTACACCCAGCGCATGACCGGCGCCGACGAGATCCTGCTGACCCTGCCCGTCAACGCCCGCACCAGCGCGGCAGGCCGCTCGGTGCCCGGCATGGTCGCCAACTACCTCCCGCTGCGCCTCACCGTCCACCCCGCTACGACCCCGGGCCGCCTGCTGCGCGAGGTCGCCAACTCCCTGCTGCGGACGCTGAAGCACCAGCGCTACCGCGGCGACCGGGTGCGCCGGGACATGGGGCTGCGCATGGACGACCGCAGGCCCTTCGGGCCGTTCGTCAACGTCCTGCCGCCGGAGCCGGAGCTGAGCTTCGGCGGCTGCGCGGTGACGCTGCACAACCTGTCCACCGGCATCGTCAACGACTTCATGTTCGCCGTCTCCGACTCGGCCGACGACCACGTCGAGATCCACCTCAACGCCAACCCCGAGCTGTACACGGCCGAGGAACTCGACGCCCACCGCGACCGCTTCACCGCCTTCCTCGACGCCTTCTCGCGCTGCCCCCTCGACCGGCCCCTGGCCGGGGTCGGGGTACTGGACGCGGCGGAGTCGCGGCGGCTCCTGGTGGAGTGGAACGACACCGCGCGCGACGGCGGGTTCACCGGCGTGGTCGAACGCGTACGGGAGACCGCCGCGCTGCGGCCCGGCGCGACGGCCGTCGTGGACGGCGAAACCACCGTTTCGTACGCCGAGTTGGCGCGCTGGGCCGACGATCTGGCCGCCCGTCTGAGGTCGGCCGGAGCCGGTACCGGCTCGCTGGTGGCGGTCCTCGCCGAGCCCGGCGCGCACTACGTCGGCGGCGTCCTGGGCGTGCTGGGAGCGGGCAGCGCCTGGCTGCCCCTGGACGTGGAAGCTCCGCTCGCCCGCCAGAGCGGCCTGCTGTCCGACAGCGGAGCGCGCGTCCTGCTCGCCGGCCCCGGGCAGCGCGCCCTGGCCGAGGGCATCGCGGCGGCGGCCGGGCACCCGGTCACCGTCCTCGTCCTGGACACGCCGTTCACGGACGGCCCCGTGGACCTGTCCGCTCTCCGCCCCCTGCACGGCAGTGATGACGACCTGGCCTATGTGATCTACACGTCCGGGTCGACCGGGCGTCCCAAGGGGGCGATGGTGCACCGGCGTGGCATGGTCAACCACCTCCTTGCGAAGGTGGAGGACCTCGGC
>NZ_LGDD01000323.1 GCF_001279695.1 Streptomyces sp. WM6378 | reverse complement strand
TCGCCGACCTGCGCGACTTCACCTCCACTCCCGGCGTCGGGGTCACCGCCCTCGTCGGTGGTCACTTGGTGGCGGTCGGCGCACCCGCCCGCCTCCTCGGCGGCACCGGCGCCGCCTGCGCCGCCGAGGTCGCGGCTGGCCTGGAGGACGGTGGCCGCACGGCCGTCCTGGTCCTGCGCGACGGCGTCCCGGTCGGGGTGCTGGGCATCGCCGACCGGCTGCGTCCCGATGCCACCGCGACCGTCGCCGCCCTGACCGCGCTGACCGGCAGCACGCCGATACTGGTGACGGGCGACAACCCGCGCGCCGCCGCCCGCCTGGCCGCCGAGGCCGGCATCACCGGCGACGAGGTCCATGCCGGTCTCCTGCCCGAGGACAAGGTCGAAGCCGTACGCCGTCTGGAGGCCCGAGGCCGCAAGGTGCTGGTCATCGGTGACGGCGTCAACGACGCCCCGGCACTGGCCGCCGCCCACATCGGCATCGCCATGGGCCGCGCCGGCTCCGACCTCGCCCTGGAGACCGCCGACGCCGTCATCGTCCGCGACGAACTGGCCACCGTCCCCAGGGTCGTTGCCCTGGCCCGTGCGGCCCGGCGCCTGGTGGTCCAGAACCTGGTCATCGCCGGTGCGTTCATCACCGGCCTGGTCATCTGGGACCTCGTCGCCACTTTGCCGCTGCCGCTCGGTGTCCTTGGTCATGAGGGCTCCACTGTCATCGTCGGCCTCAACGGCCTGCGCCTGCTGCACGATGCGGCCTGGAGGCGCGCCGACACCGACGGCGCCCAGTGAGCAAGCGCACCCGACGGGCTGCTTCCACCGCGCAGGCAGGCACAGCCCGGCCCACCGTCGCCGTCTGCCGGAGCTGCTGCTGCGGCACCCCGGCCAAGGTCCCTCACCTGGGACACGAAGCCCAACTCGCCGATCCGTACACCACTTTGGGCGTCTCGCCATGTCCGCCGCCCCGATTGCCCGGACGCCTGTGAGCGCGCCAACGTCATCGTCATCCAGCCCTCCGCCGAAGGCCGCAAGAGAGGCGGCCGCACCGGCTGGCTCGGCCGGATGAACAACCCCGACGCCGCCGGCATCACCACCTGGCCCTCAACCGGCGCACCAGCCCAGCCGGTCGCAGGACTGCCGAACATGCGCCAGGGTCACCACCACATGGATCTTGCGCGTGCGTGGCTGCTGGGACGGCAACCGGGACAAGGCCCTTGGGGAGCTGGAACAGGCGGAGCGGCATGACCATCGGGCCCGGCAAGCCGCCATACCGCTGCGTGCACTCCGAGGACGGCAGCGTCGAAGAAATCCCTCTAATCCTCGGCCGATCACGGGACCGGCCACCGCCCCCGCACCCGATACCGCTCTCGGTTCCGGACCACGCCCCCTCCTGGGTCGGAGACCCTGGTCCACCGCGCGGGCTCGCAGGCGCGCATGGCGGACAGTGAGCTCATCGCCGACCGGGCTGACGGTTGCCCGCGGCATGGGATGGACAGCCCGCGCGGGTGCGGCGGTGCAGCGGACTCGGTCGCCTACGCAACGAGAGACGGATCCGCTTCTCGGTGCCGTGCGGCGATTCGCGCGCGTGTGGGCACGGCGCGACGGGGCGATCCACTCGCTGAGGCCGAGTGCGCCAAGGGCCGGCCCGGCGATACGAGGGCGCGGGCAGAACCGCAGGGCAAACCGCAGTCAAGAAACGGTAATGGTTTTCATTAAGTGCGGCTGATTCGTGGTGGTGACAATCGTTTCCATCTAGCGTGGAGATGTCCCGCTCCGCCGGCCCCTGCCCGTCTGCAGGGTCCGGCCGCCCGTCGAGGAGATCCCTGCCATGCGTACCGACATATCCGGCCATGCCCGCGCTCATGCCCGAACCGCTGCCGGAAGCCTGGTGGTTGTCGCGGCACTCGCCGCCCTCAGTGCCTGCTCCACCTCCTCCGGATCGGGCTCGGACAAGGCCACGGCGTCCGGCGGAGCGGAGAGCGGCGAGGGCGGGTCGGGCAAGGTGCTCCACGTGGTGGCGGCGGAGAACTTCTGGGGCAGCGTCGCCCAGCAGCTCGGCGGCAGCCATACGGACGTGAAGAGCATCATCAGCAATCCCAACGCCGATCCGCACGACTACGAGCCGACCGCCGCCGACGGCCGTACTGTCGCCTCCGCCCAGTACACGATCGTCAACGGCATCGGCTACGACGCCTGGGCCGACAAGCTCCTGTCCGCGAACCCCGGCAGCGGCCGTACCGATCTGAAGGTCGGCGACCTGGTCGGGCTCAAGCCCGGTGGAAATCCGCACCGCTGGTACTCGCCGGACGACGTCCACAAGGTGATCGAGAGGATCACCGGCGACTACAAGAAGCTGGACCCGGCCGACGCCGCCTACTTCGACGCGCAGAAGAAGACCTATGAGACGCAGACCCTCGCCCCGTACAACAAGCTCGTCGGCGACATCAAGGCCAAGTACGCGGGCACGCCCGTCGGCGCTTCGGAGTCCATCGTCACGCCGCTCGCGGACGGGCTCGGCCTGAAGATGCTCACCCCGGAGTCCTTCCTCGACGCGATCAGCGAGGGAACCGACCCGACGGCCAAGGACAAGTCGGCGATCGACGCGCAGATCCAGAACAAGCAGATCAAGGTCTACGTCTACAACAGCCAGAACTCCACGCCGGATGTCGCGGCCCAGGTCAAGGCGGCCAAGGCGGCGGGCATCCCGGTCGCCACGGTGACCGAGACGCTCACCCTGGCCGGGACCTCCTTCCAGGACTGGCAGGTGCGCCAGCTGACGGACATCGAGAAGGCGCTGGCGCAGGCCACGGGGAAGCAGTGACTGCGGTGGATCCCGCCGGGCGGGTGAGTGACGTGGTGAGGCAGCGGGTTCCGGCGCAGGTCCGGTCCGGCGATGCGGTCCCGGCGGTCGTGTCGCTGCGCGGGGCCGGGGTGAGTGTCGGTGGGCGGACGCTGTGGTCCGGAGTCGATCTCGACGTCGGAGCCGGGGAGTTCACCGCGGTGCTCGGCCCGAATGGCGTGGGTAAGTCGACGCTGGTGAAGGTGCTGCTCGGCCTCCTGCCGGCTGCCACCGGTGAGGTGCGGGTACTGGGCGAGGCTCCGGGCCGAGCCAGTCACCGCGTCGGCTATCTTCCGCAGCGCCGGAGCTTCGATGCCAGCCTGCGCATCCGCGGCGTCGACATCGTGCGGCTCGGTCTCGACGGCGACCGGTGGGGCGTGCCCCTGCTGGCCCGGTTGTCCGCAAGGCGCCGTGCTGAGCGCGAACGCGTCGCCGAGGTCGTCGACCTGGTCGGTGCGACCGGATACGCGCATCGCCCCATAGGCGAATGCTCGGGCGGCGAGCAGCAGCGGTTGCTGATCGCTCAAGCCCTCGTCCGCAGGCCCCAGTTGCTGCTCCTGGACGAGCCGCTCGACAGCCTCGACCTGTCCCACCAGGGAGCGGTGGCGGCTCTGATCGGGCGGATCTGCCGTGAGGAGCGGGTGAGCGTGGTGATGGTCGCCCACGATGTGAACCCGATACTGCCGTGGCTGGATCGGGTCGTGTACATCGCGGAGGGCGGCGCGGTCACGGGCCGCCCCCAGGACGTGATCACGACGGAGACCCTGACGCGGCTGTACGGGGTGCCCGTCGAGGTACTGCGGACCAGTGACGGGCGCCTGGTGGTCGTCGGTCAGCCGGAGGCGCCGGCCGTTCACACCGATCGGCACGCACCATGAACTGGGCTGATGCGAACGCCGGTTGGTCGTGGAACCCGCTTACCGACCTCCAGCAGATCTGGGCGTTCCCCTTCATGGTCAACGCCTTCCGGGCCGGAACCGTCGTCGCCGTCCTTGCCGCTGTCATCGGCTGGTACATGGTGCTGCGGCGGCAGAGCTTCGCCGGGCACACCCTGGCCGTGGTCAGCTTCCCCGGCGCGGCCTGCGCCACCCTGCTCGGCATCGGCGCCGGATTCGGCTACTTCGCCTTCTGCATCGGCGGCGCCCTCGCGATAGCCGCCATCCCACGGGCCGGACAAGGCGGGCGCGGCCAGGAATCCGCGCTCACCGGCACCGTGCAGGCGTTCCTGCTGGCCTGCGGCTTCCTCTTCGTCTCCCTCTACAAGGGGTTCCTCGGCGGCGTGAACTCCCTGCTGTTCGGAAGCTTCCTGGGGATCACGACCACCCAGGTGACCGTCCTGGCCGTGGTGGGCGCACTCGCCCTCGGCGTGCTGGCATTCATCGGGCGGCCTCTGCTGTTCGCCTCCGTCGACCCGGACGTGGCGGCCGCGCGCGGGGTACCCGTGCGGGCTTTGGCCGTGGCCTTCCTGGTGCTCCTTGGGGCTGCGACCGCCGAGGCCAGCCAGATCACCGGCACCCTGCTGGTGTTCGCCCTGCTCGTCATGCCCGCAGCAACCGCACAGCAGCTCACCGCCCGGCCCGCCGCGAGCCTGCTCGCCTCGGTGGCGATCGCCGTCGCGGTGACCTGGAGCGGTCTCATCACCGCGTACTACTCCCCGTATCCGATCGGGTTCTACGTGACGACCTTCGCCTTCGCCGTCTACCTTGCCGCCCGCCTGGGCCGCCTGCTCGCCGCTGGACGCGGCCGACCGCTGCCAGGAGGTGCGGCATGAGCGCCTTCTCCCACCCCTACTTCCTCCACGCGCTGCTCGCGGGTACGGCGATCGCGCTGGCGGCCGGGCTCGTCGGCTACTTCCTGGTGCTGCGCGCCCAGGTGTTCACTGGCGACGCGCTCAGCCACGTCGCCTTCACCGGGGCGCTCGCGGCGCTCGCGTTCGGCTACGACCTACGGCTCGGCCTGTTCGCGGCCACCGTGCTCCTCGCGGTGTTGATCGGGGCGCTCGGCAAGCGCGGCCGGGCGGACGACGTGGCCATCGGCAACGTCTTCTCGTGGATCCTCGGGCTCGGCGCCTTCTTCCTCACCCTGTATACGACGTCGCGCGGCGCCGCCAACGGGACGGCGGGCGTCACCGTCCTGTTCGGCTCGATCTTCGGCCTGTCGGCCCAGCAAACCTGGCTGGCGACGGCCGTCGCGGCTGGAATCTGCCTGGCGATGCTGGCTGTGGCCCGGCCCCTGCTGTTCGCCTCGGTCGACGAGGCGGTGGCCGCTGCCCGCCACGTTCCCGTACGCACCCTGGGCATCGTCTTCCTCGCCCTGACCGGCGCCACCGCCGCCGAAGCAACGCAAGCCGTCGGCTCGCTGCTGTTGCTCGGTCTGCTCGCCGCACCGGCGGGCACCGCCCAGCGCCTCACCGACCGGCCCTATCGTGCGCTCACCCTGTCGGCGGGCCTCGCGGTGGCCGACATGTGGGCCGGGCTCGCCCTCAGCTACGCCGTTCCCCAGATCCCGCCCAGCTTCACCATCATGGCCGTGGCCACCGCCGTCTACGCGGTCGCGCTCGCCGTGGTACGTCCCCGCACCCGGCTCCGTACGAGGCAGGTAGCAGCGGCATGATGACTACTCCGCCCGACGATGCTGACCTGCTCGGCCGCAGAACCGCCCAACGAGTAACCGTGCTCAAAGCATTGACCGAAGCACACGGATTCGTCAGCGCCCGGACGCTGCACGCCTCCCTCAGGGCATCGGGTTCGCACATCGGCCTGAGCACCGTCTACCGCACCCTGGGCGCCCTCGCGGCCGCCGACCGCGCCGATGTCGTACGCACGCGAGTGGGCGAGCGGCTCTTCCGGCACCGGCCTGCCGCCGAACACCGGCACTATCTGCTGTGCCGAACCTGCGGCCTGGGCATGCCCATCGACGCCGAGGACGTCGAGTTCTGGGCCGAACGCATCACCGCCGCCTCGGGGTTCTCCGAGGTCGAGCACACCGTGGAACTCACCGGCGTCTGCCCGGACTGCCGCGCCGGATAGCCGCCGACGCCCCTGTCCTTGCCATCCGGCCCCGCCCCTACGCGGGGGCGCACGTTCCCTGCCTACGGAGCGACGGGCAGGGGCGTAAAGCACCTCCGGGATGGAAATGGATAGACCGAACGGCCGTTTGGGCGGACTACGGTGATCAAGTCCCGGTGATGGCAGGGGCGTTCTGCCCTGGATGAGGGGAGGAGCCTCGGAGGATGGACCTCCCCTTATACCTGGAGCCACGGCTGGAGCCCAGGCTGGCGTCGCTGCTAGGGGCTACCGGCTTCCTCCGTACGCTGGCGAGCGGGCTCGGATCGCCGCTCAACGTGGTGCTGCCGGACCAGATCGTTGAGAATCTCGCGCGCTTCCGCGCCGTGTACCGCAAACACCGTCTGAGCGGTGAGGTCTTCTTCGCGCACAAGGCGAACCGGTCGAGCGCCTTGGTGCGGCGCCTGGCGGCCTCGCGTGACGGAACCGGGATTGACGTGGCGTCGCTGGGCGAGGTTCAGCATGCTCTTGGGGCAGGCTTCGCCCCTGCCCAGATCATGGCGACGGGGCCGAAGAACCCGGAGTTCCTGTGGCTGGCGGCGCGCAGCGGGGCGGCCGTGAACGTCGACGGGCGCGGCGAGTTGGACGACCTGGCCGCCGTGGTGCGCCGGTACGGCCTGCCCCGCGTCCGGGTTCTGCTGCGGCTCTCGTCGTTCTCCTCGCCCGGGGTGAGGCAGCTGACGAGGCAGAGCCGATTCGGCACACCGGTAAGCGAGCTGGATGCACTGCTGAAGGCGGTCGAGCGGCACCAGGACGTCGTGGACTTCACGGGGGTCGGCTACCACCTCGACACGACGAGCATCGCCGAGAAGGCCGTGGCACTCGAAGGCTGTGTCCTGGTGATGAACGAGTGTCGCAGCCGGGGACTCGAACCGCGGGTCATCGACGCGGGCGGGGGCTTCGGGGTCAACTACCTTGCGGACGGCGGGCAGTGGGACCGGTACACGACGGAGCTCACGCAGGCGGTGATGGGCAACCGCGAGGCCCTGACCTGGGGGCGGCACGGGTACGGGCTGAGGTGCGAAGCAGGGACGCTGCGGGGCGGCCTCGGGCTGTATCCGGCACACCGGCCCGTGGCCGGGGAGCGGTATCTCGACGCGCTTCTTTCCCACCCGGCTCCGTCGCTGGGCCGCACGCTGGCGGCCTCGCTCCTGGAGAGCCTCTACGACCTCTACACGGAGCCCGGCCGGGCGCTCGTTGACCAGTGCGGGCTCACGTTGGCGCGGGTCCTGGAGGTGCGCCGCACGGAAGCCGGGGACCGCATGGTGCGGCTGGAGGCGAACGCCGATGACATCGGCCTGGAGGAGCACGGAGTCCTGATGGACCCGGTCGTCGTTCCGCGCGCCGGAACGCGCGACCCAGCGGCGGACGGCGAGCCGGTCGGGGTGTATCTCGCCGGCAACCTGTGCCTGGAAAGCGACTTGATCACGCGGCGGATGGTGTTCCTGCCGTGTCTGCCACAGCCGGGTGACCTGTTGGGCTTCCCGAACACCGCGGGCTACTGCATGGACTTCAGCGCCGACCAGGCGCAGCACCAGCCCGTCGCGCGCAAGGTCGCCGCCTGGCAGGAGGAGGGCGCCTGGCGCTGGTGCCTGGACGAGCAGTACTGGCCGGTCATACAAGGGGAGGGCATCCATGAGGCTTGACAGCATCACCGACGCGATCGGCAACACTCCGCTCCTGCGCATCGATCCGGCCGTGCACGGCCTGCGCCGCATCGACCTGTACGCGAAGCTGGAGCTGTTGAACCCGTTCGGTTCGGTCAAGGACAGGGCCGCGTGGAACATGGTGCGGCCGGGGCTGAGCGAGGCGGCGGAGCACGGCCGTACGGTGGTGGAGCTGTCCAGCGGGAACACGGCCAAGGCCCTGGCCGTGCTGGCGGGCATGCACGGAGTGCCGTTCAAGACCGTCACCAACCGGATGCGGATCCCGGAGACCAAGGACCTGTTGCTGTTGCTGGGTGCGGAGGTCGAGGAGCTGCCCGGGCAGACCGAGTGCCTCGATCCGACCAACACCGAGGATCCGCTGACGCTGTTCCACCAGACGCTGACCGGGCCCGGCAGCTCGTACCTCTACACGGATCAGTACTTCAACGCGCTCAACTTCCAGGCGCATCTGGCAGGCACCGGGCCCGAGATCATCAAGGA
Source organism: Streptomyces sp. WM6378 (assembly GCF_001279695.1). Classification (GTDB taxonomy): domain Bacteria; phylum Actinomycetota; class Actinomycetes; order Streptomycetales; family Streptomycetaceae; genus Streptomyces. Next base: position 38,793 of record NZ_LGDD01000323.1, on the reverse strand, counting down.
TCTGGACGGCCGTGCCCCGGACTATTTCATCGCCTGCGTGGGCACCGCCGGCTCGTCCACGGGCGTCGCCACGGTGTTGCGGGAGCACACCCCGGACGTGACGGTGGTGGGGCTCGTGGCACACAAGTCGGACTTCGTACCGGGGATCCGCACCCTTGACGAGGTGCAGGAGGTCGGTCTGTTCGATCCGGCTGTGTACGACACGATCGCCTCCGTCACCTCCGGCCAGGCCATCGACGGCATGCTGACGCTGGTCCGCAGGTGCGGTGTGCTGGCAGGCCCGACGGGCGGAGCCGCCTATTTCGGGGCTGTCCGCCATCTGCGCGGAGTGGATGCCGAACTGGCACAGCGGGATCAGGGCGGTGAACAGGAGCGCAGGAGCGCGGTGTTCATCGTGTGCGACCGGATCGAGGGCTACCTCGGCTATGTGCGCGAGCGGCGCCCCGAACTGCTGGGCCGCCCGCCGCAGAAGAACTCCCTCGCCGACCTCTCCGACGCCGAACTGGCCTCCGCCACCGACATCGGCGTCGAGGACGCTCTGGCGTGGATCGGCCGCGACCGCCCGCTCGTCGTCGACCTGCGCAGCCCCTTCGCCTACGCCGCACTGCACATCGAGGGCTCGCTCAACATCGTCGACGAGCTGTTCGGCGAACTCGTACGGGGCGGCCTTCCGTTCAGCAAGAGCCGGCCCGTACTGCTGGCCTGCCCGGTGGGCGAGCAGTCCGCCAGGTATGCCGCGCTGCTCTCCCGCATGGGCCATCCCGACGTGCGCAGCCTGCGGGGCGGCATCATCGCCTGGCGCGACGCGGGCGCACCGCTGGTGAGGGAATGAAGCCGCCGTGCCCACCGCACCCGCCGACGGCCTTGCCGCCCTGGAGGAACTGAGTAGCTGGCAGACCGCGCTGCGCGCCCAGTTCCCGATCGTCACGGCGCATCCGGACCTGGCGTACCTGGACAGCGCCGCGACGGCGCAGAAGCCGCAAGCCGTACTGGACGCTGTCCACACCTACCTCACCACCACCAACGCCAATGCCGGGCGAGGCACCTACACCTGGGCCAACCAGACGACCGCGCTGGTGCGGGAGACCGGGCAGCGGATCAAGGAGTTCCTCCACGACCCGGACCCCGGACAGTCCGGCGTGCACTTCGTGAGCGGGACCACCGACGGCCTGCGGACCATCGCACGCGACTGGCTCACAGCGTTCCTCGGCGACGGGGACGAGGTCATCGTTCCGTTCGCCGACCACCAGGCCAACATCCTGCCCTGGTTGGAGACGCGTGACCTGCTGGCCCGGCAAGGAATCCGCGTCCTGGTACGCCCGATGCCCTACCAGTCACCCTCCGGAGACTACGACTTGGCGGCACTGGACCAGCTGCTGAACAGGCGGACCCGTTTCGTCGCGGTCTCCCACGTCCACCACGTCTACGGCGGCGACATGAACATCCACCGGATCCGCCGCCTCGTCGGCCCCCGCGTGGCGATCTGCCTGGACGCCGCCCAGAGCGTCGGCCACCTGCCGGTCTCCATGACCGAACTCGATGTGGACTTCGCCGTTTTCTCCGGTCACAAGGCCCTGGCCCTGCCCGGCTCCGGCGCCATCTGGGCCCGTAACATCCGTGGACCGCGTTTTACGCCCGGCGGGTGGAGCGGCAGCCCCAACACCACCGGCATCGTCAGCCTGCGCGCCGCACTCGACTGGCTGGACACCGCGGGCACGGACCGGATCGAACGCTGGACCCGAGCGCTGGCCTCCCGGCTCACCGACGGGCTGCGCCGGTTGTCCATGTACGAGATCCTCGGCTGTCAGACCAGCCTGGCGGCGGACACCGAGGTGCAGCGGCGCCAGGGCATCGTGACCTTCCGACACCGCGGCATCGACTCCGGTGACCTCGGCTTCATCCTCTTCAGCCACGGATTCATGGTCCGCTCCGACAGCCACTGCCAGGGCAGCGCCGGAGAGAAGCAGGAGTCGGTGCGGGTGAGCCTGCACGTCTACAACACCACGGAGGAGATCGACCGACTCCTCGCCGTCCTGGCCACGTTGGAGTGAACAACGCGAATGGAAACCGTTTCCACCTGTAGGGTCGGGGGAGATCCTGCAGACACGGTGCGAGACGGCGAGGTGGCACGGCCGAATGGGGCTGAGAATGGCGACGGCCGAGCAGTGGGTACGGCGCTGGGAAGACCAGCAGCAACGGTACGCGCTCGACCGCGAGGACCGGTTCACCGTGATCGCCGATGTGGTCGAGCACGTCACGGCAGACCGGCCCCGGCCCCTGGTCGCCGACCTCGGGTGCGGCCCGGGCCCGCTGGCCGCGCGGCTGGCCCGGCGACTCCCGCACGCCGACATCGTGGCCGTGGACATCGACCCGCTGCTCCTGGAACTGGGCCGGACCCACTACGCGAACGCCGCCCGCTTCGTCCGCACAGCGATGGGTACGGACGGCTGGATCGACGAACTGGAGCTGGGCGGCCCCCTGGACGCGGTGGTCTCCACCACCGCGCTGCACTGCCTCGGCGCGGACGCGCTGAACCGCACGTACAACGACCTCGCCGCGGTGCTGCGTCCAGGCGGCGTACTCGTCAACAGCGACCGGCTGCGTCCGGTCGGCGGCAGGGCCGCGGAGATCGCCCTGCACGTGGGCCGCCGCCGGGGCGAACGGCGCCGGCTGTCCACGCATGAGGACTGGGAGTCCTGGTGGGCGGCGGCGGAAGACGACCCCGAACTGGCTGGTCTCCTCGGCCTCCGCCCCACACGTCACCCGTCATGCATCCCCGACAACGGCCTCACCCTGGCCGATCACGTCGATCTGCTCCGAGACGCGGGGTTCCAAGACGTGGCACCGGTCTGGCAGTTCGGCAGCGACTACATCCTCGTCGCGGTCCGATAACTGTCCTGCCCGGCCTTCCCTCAGCCAGCCCCCGGCGGTGAACTACCCACGGACGGCTTTCAGTGGTCGTCCCAGTGGCCCTCGTGGCCGCGATGACGCAGGCTGTGGCGGCGTCGAGGTGGGTGGCGGCAGCAGTTGCGGTGATGCCCGCCGCTACGGAGGCGGGCACCGGGTGGTCCGGACACTCGGAGAGCCTGGCGCGGTCCTCATCGGCGTGCACGGCGGCGCCCTCGTGCCCGGGTCTCCTTCTCCGTACCGGGGGCACGGATGAACTGCAGTTCCAGGGCGGGCGGAGGGGCGGCGAGGCCAGGGCCCCCTTGGCCGATCCAGCGCAGGAGGTCGTCGGTGAACGTGTCGTCCATGGCGAAGCCGATCCAGACCGCCCGCCCGCCGCGCCGCCGTCCCTCGGCGGACGGCCGGACCACGACCACGTCCGCCTGGTCGCAAGGGCCGAGGCAGTCCGTCGTCCGCACCGTGAACCGTCCCGCCGCATCATCAGCGGCCGTACGCAGTCGCTCCAGCTGCCCCTGGTGATCGGCCCCGGGATGCTTGCGCGGATTGCCGCAGCAACAACCCCGGCACACCAGTAGCGTGCACGGCCGGCCGCGGGCGGCACGGATGACGGCGACAGGGCGCTGTATGGTGACGACACTGGCAGGGCGGTTGAGGGCACCGCTCACAGCGCTTCCCGTAGAGGCAGGCGATGGGCCCGTACCAAGCCGTCCCTGTAGCAGACGATCAGCAGGTGCGGGCCCGCCCAGGCCAGCGCCGCGACCGCCGCCTCACCCTCCAGGGTGCGCACCGGGCGCAGCCGCGACTCCGACCTCCCGGCGGTCGCCCGCCACAGCGCGACGGTGCCGTCGTCGCCCCCGCTGGCCAGGTGGCCGGCGCCGCCGGGCCGCCAGGCCAGCGCGGTGATGGTCTCGTGGCAGCGCAGGGAGCGGGGTGCGGTGCCGGCGGGGCCCTTGCCGGAGAAGTCCCACACCGTGACGTCCGGGGCGCCGTCGGCGGCCAGCCAGAACCCGGTGTCGTCGAAGGCGAGGCGTGCGACCTTCTCCGGGTAGCCGGACATGGTCAGTTCGTCGCCGTCGCGGGCTCGCCAGATGTGGATGGAGGCGTCCTGGTTGCCGCTGCAGATCCACCGGCCGGTGGGCGCGACGGCGAGCGTCAGATGCGAGCCGAGGTAGGGATAGGTGACGACCGGCCGGGCGGTGTGCCGCTCGTGGCAGCGCACGGCGCCGTACGCGGCGACGGCCAGGCGCCGCCCGTCACGCATCCAGGCGAGGTCGGTGACGGTGGAGGCGGCGGGCTCGGTGGCCCACAACTCCGCGCCGTCCGCGTCGAGTACGAGGGCCCGGCGGCCGGAGGCGACCGCGACCCGCTCACGGTTCGCCCAGGCGGCCGCTGACGACCAGGCACCGGTCTCGCGCGCCGTCGTACGCCCGTCCGCGCGCCGCCACAGCGCGTACCCGGTGGGGCCGGTAACCATCAAATGCTGTGCATCTGGCGCGAGTTGGGTACTCAGCGCCCCGCCGGGCAGTTCGAGGGCACCCATCTCGGCGCCCTCCGTCAGGACGCGGACCGTGCCGTCCGCCCCGGCGACGGCCACCAGATCACCGCGCGCGCTGAGCGCGACGGGCGCGTCGTCCAGAGTGAACTCCCAGGCAGCGGACAGCGCCTGATCGGATGCGGTGATGCTCACGCGGTCGCCCCCGCCGTGGCCAGGCACTCGGCGAAGCCGCGCTCCAGCTCGGCACGGTCGAGGTCGCGCCCGATGAAGACGAGTCGGTTGCGCCGCTCCTCGTCCTCGCGCCAGTCCCGGCCGAACTCCCCGTCCAGGAGCATGTGCACGCCCTGGAAGACGTACTGCTTCGGTGCTCCGGCGAGGGCGAGGATGCCCTTGGAGCGAAAGATGTCGACGCCCTTGGTGCGGAGCAGGTTGCCGAGCCACCTGTTGAGGCGGTCCTCGTCGAGTTCGCCGGGCAGGTCGATGCCGACCGAGGTGACGGTGGTGTCGTGCTGGTGCTCGGTGTCGGTGAGGAAGGACGGGTCGTCGGCGAGCACCCGCTCCAGGTCGAACGCGCCCACGTCCAGGACCTCGTGGAGGTCCAGCTGCGCATGCCGGGCCGGGATGATCCGTACCCCGTGGTTGATGGAACGGATGCGGGCGACGACGTCGATGACGGTCGCATCGTCGGCGAGGTCGGTCTTGTTGAGCACGATGCGGTCGGCGAAGGCGATCTGCTCGACGGCCTCGTTCTCCACGCCCTCGGGCTTGGCCTCGTCCAGGTGCGGGAGCACATGCGCGGCGTCGACGAGAGTGACGATGGCGTCCAGGCGCAGCTGGGCGGCGATCTCGTCGTCCATGAAGAAGGTCTGCGCGACGGGCGCCGGGTCGGCGAGGCCCGTCGTCTCGATGAGGATGCGGTCGAACTTCTCGCGCCGGCGCATCAGCGCGCCCAGGATGCGGATCAGGTCGCCGCGCACGGTGCAGCAGATGCAGCCGTTGTTCATCTCGAAGATCTCTTCTTCGGCGTCGAGCACGAGGGCGTCGTCGATGCCGACCTCGCCGAACTCGTTCTCGATGACCGCGATCCGCAAGCCGTGCTGCTCGGTGAGGATCCGGTTGAGGAGGGTGGTCTTGCCCGAGCCGAGGAAGCCGGTCAGGACGGTGACGGGAACCCGTTCATCACGGGCTTCCGGTGCGGTGGTCATTCGGGGGCTCCTTCGTGCGCGGTGGTGAGCAGGGCGGCCCGCAGGTCGTCCTCGGTGATCTGCACGGCCGGGCGGTGCAGGGTCCAGCGGCGGGCAGGGCCGTCCATGGGGAGCACGGCCACGACCGTTTCCAGCGGCGGGCACCCGGGCTCGGTGCAGGCGAGCTGGCGGATCATGACGGCGGTGTCCTCATCTAGGCCGAGGAGTCGGCGCACGGTCTCCTTCAACTCGCCCGACTTCGGGCCCGGTACGGGCCCTTCCGGTCGTCCGGAGCGGAATCCCAGCGGCATGAAGGCAGTTCTCCCTTGTCTTCCGCGGCGGGCGGCGTCCGCTTGGGACTCGTCGCCTCAGCTGCGGGATGTTGTGTTTCAACGGGCGGGTGAGCGCGCGGCGTGGGATGCCGGCGGCAGCGTGCCAGGCGCTGCCGCCGGCCGGTGGCAGGCCTTCACGGCCCCGGAGCCGGTACTCATGGACGCCAATTCCCGAGTACCGCCGGGGCCGTACGGCTCCACCGCTTGCGGGACGCACCCTCCGCCGGGCCGGTTGGCTCGCTCGGGCAGGGCGGCACCGGGTCTCGTGTCACCCCTCCGGACGGAGCAGCCCGCGCTCGTACGCCTTCATCAGCCGCTGCGGCACCAGATAAGCGGAGCCGTCCACGGTGAAGGGGACCAGCTGAGGTGTGGTCGCCTTCCACTGCGCGCGGCGGTGGCGGGTATTGGAGCGGGACATCTTCCGCTTGGGAACAGCCATGGGAGCGAGACCTCCGTCGTTGGTACGTGAAGGATACGCTAGATGAAAATGGATACCATTAGCAATAGTGGGGGAGATGTCGGCGGGGCTGCCTCGGGAGCCGGCAGCTCCTGGGGCCCGCGATGTAGAGGCTGGATGCGCTGGATCGCCTTGCGCGGCCCCCGTCCTGTCGCACGCATCCGAGGGGGCGCGTAGGCAGCCGCGGCGAGCCCGAGGGTGCCGGCGGCGAGTCCGGCGATGCCGAGAGCGCGGGCGGTGGAGTCGAGCTCCAGCCCAGCAGCCAAGGCGCCGGCCACGACTTCCGGCAGCACGGGCTCCGGGACTGCTCGTGTCGATCCGAGCGAACGACGTCGCCGGTGGAATAGGTCTGCGGTGCCTTGAGTATCAACTGGCCGGTTTCGCAACGGAGTTGCGCGACGCCGAGAGTGAAGTCCTGATGGTGGCCCAGTGTGATGGTTCCGCTGACCCCAAGTGGCCTGGGTGGCTGCCTCGGCGATGTCGCCGTCGTCCGTGTGGATCGGCTTGGCGAGCTTGGTTGTCTGTGCTCGGTCCAGGTAGGGGAAGTGGCACTTGATCTGGCTCAAGTCGACACCGTGCGCGGACCGATGGAATCCCGCCACGGGAGCAACCGCTTGCCGCCACCCATGCGCTGGTAGAGATTCCGGTCCGGCACGGTCAAGGCGGTGCAGGTGTCCGTCAAGAGACGGGAAAGCCGCAGTCCATTGATTGACCGTGACGCGACAACTCTGCTTGGCTTCCGCGCAGCGACCGGCGCATCACCCTCAGCACACGGCAGTACGCAACACAGCCAACGCCCGTGTCATCACAACGTGGTTGGTTCCACCTTCCCGCCGGAGCGGGTCGGGAGGACCCGCGCGGAGTTACCACACCAGCTCCTGGCACCTCAGCGGCCAGGGTGCTCCGGTGTGTCCGTTCCGCGGGCATCCCCTCTTCCGCACCACCGCTCAACTCCGGTGTACCGCAACACCATTGAGTCACCGCGCCACCGATGTGCCCCTCGCTGCCCGCTTTCAGACCGCAGACCGTAGCGCCGACCGGCGCCAAGCGATCTGCACGAGAGAGGAATCCCCTCCACATGGGTACCCCCTACATACGCGGCACGGCACGAAGAGCCCTGACCGGCCTTGCCTCGCTGTCCCTCGTCACCGGCGCCATGATCGCCGTCGCCGCACCCCAGGCAACGGCCGCCCCGGCTGCGGAGTCGGCCCAGAGCCACTCCGTCAAGAACCCGTACAGCCCGGCCTACCAGCACAATTACCGGCACGGCGCTGTGCCGACCGCGCAGCAGAACGCCAAGATGAAGGCGTGGGACGCCAAACACGCCGCGCCGAACGTGGCGACCGGCCCCGAGACGCTGTCCTACGGCGGCGGCATCGACGGCATCGGCGTCCAGAGCGGCCACTCCAAGGTCTACCTGGTGTTCTACGGAACCCAGTGGGGCACGCAGAGCACGGACGGCAACGGGAACGCCAAGTTCTCGGGCGACTCGGCCGGTGCCGCAGGCGCGACCCAGCAGATGTTCAAGGGCATCGGCACGGGCAACGAGCTGTGGTCCGCCGACCTGACCCAGTGGTGCGACGGCCCCAACGTGGCGGCGGGCGCCACCAGTTGCCCCTCGAACGCCAACTTCGTCCCGTATCAGAGCGGCGGCGTGCTGTCCGGCGTGTGGTACGACAACGCGGCCGCCTCACCCAGCGCAGCCTCCGGCCACCAGCTCGGCCAGGAGGCCGTCAACGCCGCCGCTCACTTCGGCAACACCACGGCCGCGTCGAACCGCGACGCCTACTACGTGATCCTGTCGCCGCACGGCACCAACCCGGACAATTACCAGGGTCAGTACTGCGCCTGGCACGACTACAACGGTGACAGCACCCTGACCGGCGGCGCGGTCAACTCGCCCTATGGTGACGTCGCGTTCAGCAACCAGCCGTACAACATCGACTCGGGCTCCGGCTGTGGCGTCGGCTTCGTCAACTCACCCGGAACGCTCGACGGTTACACCATGACGCTCGGCCATGAGTGGCACGAGATGATGTCGGACCAGAACCCGGCCGGCGGCTGGACCAACCACACCGGCAGCTCGTACGACGGCCAGGAGAACTCCGACGAGTGCGCGTGGCTCAGCCCCGGCACCACCGGCGGCGCGGCCAACGTGACCATGGGCACCGGCACCTTCGCCGAACAGGCCAGCTGGTCCAACGACACCAATGCCTGCGCCATCTCGCACCCGATCGTCGGCGGCGGATCGACCGGCAACACGGTGACGGTCAGCAACCCGGGCAACCAGACCAGCACCGTCAACACTGCGGTCTCGCTGCAGGTCAGCGCCTCGGACTCGGCGAGCGGACAGACCTTCACCTACTCGGCCACCGGTCTCCCGGTGGGCCTGTCGATCAACTCCTCCACCGGACTGATCAGCGGCACGGTCACCACCATCGGCACCTCGACGGTGAGCGTGACGGCCAAGGACTCCACGGGCGCCTCCGGCAGCACCTCGTTCGGCTGGACCGTCTCCGCGGCCGGCGGCGGAGGCGTCACCAATGGCGGCTTCGAGTCCGGCAGCCTGTCCGGCTGGACTGCGAGCGGCAGTGCCGCCGCCACCAGCGCAGCCGCCCACAGCGGCAGCTATGGCGCGCTGCTCGGCTCGGCCAACCCGACCAACACGTCCTCGGTCGCCCAGACCTTCACGGCGCCGAGCGGCACCTCCAAGGTCTCCTTTTCCTACAACGTCACCTGCAACGACACCGTGACGTACGACTGGGCGACGGCCACCCTCAAGGACAACACCACGGGCACGACGACCACCGTCCTCGCCAAGACCTGCACCCTGAACGCGGGCTGGAAGTCGGCCTCCGGATCCCTGACGGCGGGCCACAGCTACACGCTCACCCTCACCAGCAAGGACGACAACTACCCTGGTGACGCGACCTACACCTACTACGACGACGTGACCGTCTCCTGACGGGTCGCCGTTGCGGGGGCGGACCGAACGGTCCGCCCCCGCGCTCTTCGCTTCCGGAGGCTCCGTGGCTCCTCGACGGGTTCGTCATCTCGCGACAATGCTGGCCGCCGCCCTGGCGGTCGGCGCGGTCAACGGCTGTTCCCGGTCCGGCAGTTCGCACCCTCCCGCGACCTCCGGTACGGGTACCGCCGCCATGCCGCCGCAGCACCCCGTCACCCTCGACGAACACGCCGCCGGCAAGGTCGTCAGAGTGCACGTTGGTGCGCCGGTCCTGGTCCGTCTGCACAGTACGTACTGGTCCACGCCCGCCAGCTCCGACCCTCAGATACTCGACCCCGCGGGCAAGGGCGGCAGCACCCCCACGGGCACCTGCGAACCAGGGGCCGGCTGCGGTGTCGCGGCCGCCGACTTCACCGCCCGCCGCACCGGCACCGCGCACATCTTCGCGCACCGCAACTCCTGTGGTGAGGCGATGCCCTGCCGTCCGGGACAGGGCAGCTACACCGTCACGCTGGAGATCGGCTGAAGCTCAGGGCCGCGCGCTGTCACGGTAGGGGTTCTTGGGCTGTGCGATGTGCTCGATGCTGGTGGCGTCTAGAGCCGGGGCCTTGGCGGTGGGCCGCCACGTTCCGGTGACGGTGACCCAGCTGTCCTTGGGCGGGGCGGCGATCCCGTGGACTTCGACCTTCAGTACTCGGGCATCGGCTGCACAGCAGCTGACGATCACCCGGCTGAGCTGCCAGGCGGTGGCGTTCCCCGGGGCGACGAAACCGGTGAGGCGGACCGTGCGGCCCTTCAATGACGCTTTCTCGTCCCAGACGGCGCGGCTGGTGAAGTCGCTCAGCGACAGCGGAAGCGGGCTGAGCGCGGGCAGCGGAGCGAACGTCGTGCGCCGGGCGACCGCGCCGGATCCGTCCCGGGCGACGGTGTACGAGCCGAGGGCGGGCGGGGCGAACAGCAGCAGCATGACCGCGGGCAGCGCAAGCAGCCAGGCTGTCTTGGGGCCGGCTGCGGGATGCGAGTGCCCGTGGCCCTCGTCATACCCCTGGTCCTCCTCGTGCCCGCGCTCCTCCTGCCCGCTGTGCTCCCGCGTGCGCAGCGCCGCGGCGAGGCCCAGCACGACGAGCACCACCCCCGAGGCGATCAGCAGGGGCCGCAGTCCTTCCTTCACGTACCGCAGGTACAGATCGCTCAGCAGGCTGATCCGCAGCAGGGCGCAGCCGATGAGGACGAGCAGCATGGCAGGCAGTTGTTTCTTCACAGCAGCCACCCTCCGACCACGGTGGCGGTGAGCACGGCCGTCGCGAAGGTGGCGGTGGAGAACCGGAGGGCGAAGGCGCGGCCGAACGTGCCGGACTGGAGCGCGATCAGCTTGAGGTCGACCATCGGCCCGACCACCATGAAGGCGAGCCGGGCGGTCGGTGAGAACCCGGACAGCGATGCCGCGACGAAGGCGTCCGCCTCCGAGCAGATCGACAGGACGACCGCGAGCAGGCCGAGCAACGGCACCGACAGCCACGGCGATCCGGCGAAGGACTCAAGGACCGAGGGCGGCACGGCGACATTGAAGGTCGCCGCCGCTGCCGCTCCGAGTACGAGGAATCCGCCGGCGTGGAGGAAGTCGTGCTGCAGGGCGCGGGTGAAGGCGTCGAGGCAGCCCCGGTCTGCGGCGGCGGGTGGCCGGTCGGCGAGCCTGAGCCATTCGGTGCGGCCGAGCCGGATCCACAGCCAGCCCATCGCGACCGAAGCGGCGAGCGAGGCGAGCAGCCGCGCCAGGACCATGACCGGGCGGCCCGGGAACGCGATCGAAGTGGCCACGAGGACGACCGGATTCACCGCCGGTGCCGCGAGCAGGAACGTCAGCGCTGCGGCCGGCGCGACCCCGCGCCGGATCAGACTCCCCGCGACCGGCACGGACGCGCACTCGCACCCCGGCAACAGAGCCCCGGCGGCGCCCGCGACCGGGACCGCGAGCACCGGGTTGCGGGGCAGGACCCGGGCGAGCACGCGGTCCGGGACCAGGGTGGTGACCGCGGCCGACACCACCGTGCCAAGGAGCAGGAAGGGCACGCCCTGGATCACCACGGCGGCCATCACCGTGCCCCACGCCTGGAGTGCGGGCTGCTCCAGGCGCGCCAGGAGATCCGGCGCCACCAAGAGCGCGATGCCCGCCACGAGCGCCAGGACGAGCGCACCGACGAACACGTCGAGGCAGACCCGCAGCACCCGCCCCGTGAAGCTGCCGGACGCACCTTGCTGCGTGGACGCGGGAGCGTCCGGTGCCGGACGGACCCGGCTGGCTGTCTTGTCGTTCACGGCCCCCGGCCTCCACCTGCCCGCCGCCGTCCGGCGAGACCGGCCCGGAGCCTAACCCCCTTCCAACAGCCTCGGTGCAGCGGGGCGGCCGGCAGGGGGGATGCCCGACTGTCCGACTCCTGTGCCGAGCCCGGACGGAAGTCCTCTCGACAGAGCGGTGCGGATGGTTGTTGTGGTGGCTCTGGCCCATGGCTGGGCCCGCCCTGAACTCGGCAGCCCATACGGCGCGCGGCAGTGCTACCGCATTGCGGGTCCGGGCCCTTGTGGGCCACGCCCGTCAGGGATATGGGGTAGCAGGGCGCGGACTTGCAAAGCTATCGGTTCACGCACATACCGCTACCGCGGACACTCCCGGTCACGGAGTCAGTCGGAGTCGTGGCGTACTGGTATCGGCTCGGGCCGTTCTCGTCGCCGGTGTGCTGTCGGCCGACCGTGATCTCGTGGCCGGCCGCCTTGGAGCAGCTGCTGCTTTCCCTCCGGCCCGGGCTCCAGCGGTATGAGGTCAGCTCGACCGTCCGTCACGTGTCTTCTGGTTGGAGAGCCACACGCCGAGCCGTACGTCGTGGGCCACCGCACGACGAGTCAGGCGGTGTCCAGCGGGAGTTGGGCCACCAGGTGGGCGCCCGGCGCCGAGTCCTGGACGGTGAGTGAGCCGCCAAGGTGGGTGGCGATGTCGCGGGCGATGGCAAGGCCGAGGCCCGAACCTCCTTGGTCGCGGCTGCGGGCGTCGTCGAGCCGGGTGAAGCGTTCGAAGACGCGTTCGCGGTCGGCGGGCGGGATGCCCGGGCCGTCGTCGCTGACCTCCAACACCGCTGTGTTGTGGGCTTCGTCCACGCTCAGGGAGAGCAGGATCCGGTTGCTGGCGTGGCGTTGTGCGTTGTCCAGCAGATTGGTGACGAGCCGGGCGAGCCACAGCGTGCTCCCGCGCACGGTGATCTCCGGGGCGATCTCGGTATCCACCGGGACCGGGTCCCCCTTGCGCGCACGGGCCGCCTCCCGGACGACTTCCGTGAGGTCGACCGTGGCGCAAGGGGGCGCCTGCGCGGTGTCGAGCCGGGCGAGCAGCAACAGATCGGAGGCCAGGTCCTGGAGCCGGACGGTGTCTTCCAGAGCGCCGCTGAGGAGTTCGCTCCACAGGTCGGGGTCGGGGTGGGCCTGGGCCACCTCAAGTTGCGTACGGAGCACGGTGATAGGGCTGCGCAGTTCGTGCGAGGCGTCGGCGATGAACTGGCGCTGGCGGGTCACGGACGCTTCGAGACGGTCCAGGGTGGTGTTCATCGTGGCCGCGAGCCGGGCGATCTCGTCCTGGCTGTGCGGCACGGGTACCCGGCGGTGCAGGTCGCGGTCGCTGATCTCGGCGACCTCGGCGCGGATCGCCTCCACGGGGCGCAGGGCCCAGCCCGTGACCCGCCAGGTGACCAGGGCGACGGTCAGAACGAGCAGCGGCACCGCGAAGATGAGGGAGGCCCGGATGAACTCGTCGGCCGCGTCGGCCTCCCGCAGCGATGTGCCCGCGTACACGGTGACGAGGCCGTTCCCGGTGGCGGTGGTGACCTGGACGACGCGCTGGCGGTGCTCCTCCCGCACCGGCCTGCCGTTCCAGGTGCCGCGTACGGTGCCCGGCGCGCTGGGGCGAGCGGTCGAGAGGGCAGGGCGGCCGGCCAGGTTGGGGCTGGCCGCGAGCACCCGGCCGTGGGCGTCGACGACCTGGAGGAAGTCGATGCCGCGGTCCGGGGTCAGCACGGGGTCGAGCCGGCCTTCGGCCGCGAGACCGGCGGTGAGGACGGCCTGCCGTTCGGCGTCGGTCTGGGCGTTGCGCATCAGGTTGTTCTCCAGCAGCCCGAGCAGCCCGAAGGAGGCGACGCCGAGCGCCAGCGCGACCACGGTGGATGCGCCGAGCGTGGCGCGGGCCCGCACGGACCGGGGCCGCAGGCGCCGAGCGAGGCACCGGAGCCGGGCGACGACTCGGCGGGGAACGGCGCCGGGCCTGGTGCCGCTGTGCTCGTGCGGCTCAGCCACCGTCGGCCGCCAGCCGGTAGCCCGCCCCGCGGACGGTCTCCACCGCGGCCCGCCCGAAGGGGGCGTCGATCTTGCGGCGCAGCGCGCTGACGTGCACCTCGACGACGTTCAGGTCGCCCTCGTAGGCGGCGTCCCACACCTGCTCCAGGATCTCCCGCTTGGGCACGACCTCACCGGCGCGGCGGGCCAGATGCACGAGCACCGCGAACTCGCGCGAGGTCAGCCGGGCCTCGACCCCGCCCCGCGTGCAGCGCTGCCTGGCCGGGTCGATCACCAGGTCACCGAACTCCATGATCTGCGGACTGCGCCGCCCTGTGCGCCGGATGAGCGCGCGCAGCCGGGCCACCAGGACGACGTACGAGAACGGCTTGGACAGGAAGTCGTCGGCGCCCGTGTCAAGGGCCTCCGCCTCGTCGTACTCGCCGTCCTTCGCGGTGAGCATCAGGATGCCCGACTCGCAGCCCGCGGCGCGCAGCCGTGCGCACACCCGGTAGCCGTTGACGCCGGGCAGCATGATGTCGAGCACGATGGCGTCGTAGTCGTGCTCACCCGCCAGCCACAGGCCCTGCGGGCCGTCGTGGGCGACGTCCACCGAGAAGCCCTCGGCCTGGAGCCCTCGTTGCAGGGCCGCGGCCAGCCGCCGTTCGTCCTCCACCACCAGTACGCGCATGGGCCAAGGTTCTCAGGTCGCCTTGACAGATTGCTGAAGGGTTCTTCAGGTGGCTTCAGCAAAGCTTCAGCAACGTGCTCGCATGCTCTGTCCGAGCCGGGCGCGTGCCCGGTGGAACGCGAGGAGCAGCCAGATGACACAGTCCATTCCCCAGCCTCCCGAGCACCCCGTGGGTCCGGGCGAGGAGGCTGCCGGGCAGGCCGGCAAGGCGGCGGGGCGCCGCGGCCGGTTCGCCAGGCTGACCCGTCAGGGCCGTACGCGATGGGTGGCGCTCGGTCTTGTGGTGCTGATCGGCGGCGGTGCTGCGGCAGCGGCGGTGGCGGAGCACCACCACGAGGAGCGCGGCGGCGGCCGGTTCGCGGCCGACGGCCGAGGCGACCACGGTGGGTCGGAGAAGGAAGGCCGGGACGGGGGCAAGAAGGCGCGGGAGGCCGGGCCGGGCGAATGGGATTCCGCCGCGCGCGGACTCGCACAGGCTCCGGCGCCGCTGCCGGCGCTGCCCGCCGCGCAGGCCGTGGACAAGGCGGCAGGTGCCGTTTCCGGCGGCAAGGTCGAATCGCTGCGGGTGGTCGCCCAGCAGGGCGGCGGCAGCGCCTGGCAGGCCGTGGTGCTCGGCCCCGACGGGGTCCGGCACGCGGTGACGCTGGCCGGCGCAGACGGCACGGTCACCGGCAACACCGTGGCCGATCAGGGCCGGGAATCGACCCGCTGACCTCAGCCGTCAAGCGCTGATCGACGCATCTGTCCCGCCCCGGCAGCGGTTCCACATCGGCGCAAGGTCTGCGTCGGCACCGCGGTCGGGGCCGGGGCGTGTACATCGCCGGGTGTACGGGCGTTCAATCCCGGGGTGCAGGAAGGCCGCCGCAATGTCGGTCCGAGGGGCGTCGTACCGGCCGGGGGAGCGGACCTAGCGTGGACAGCGTCCGCTTCGGACTCCCGATGCCCTTTCCTGCAAGGACCCTTTCATGATCGAAGCCCATTCCCTCACCAAACGCTACGGTGAGCGCACCGCCGTCGCGGACCTCAGCTTCACGGTGCGACCCGGCATCGTCACCGGATTTCTGGGGCCGAACGGTGCGGGCAAATCCACCACGATGCGGATGCTCCTCGGCCTCGACGCACCCACCTCGGGCCGCGCGGTCGTGAACGGCAGGAGTTACGCCGAGCACCGGGCGCCGCTGCACGAGGTCGGGGCGATGCTGGAGGCACGGGCCATCCACACCGGTCGCAGCGCCTACAACCACCTCCTGGCCCTCGCCGCGACCACCGGCATCTCGGCGGCCCGGGTGAACGAGGTGATCGACCTGGTCGGCCTGCGCGAGGTGGCCAAGAAGCGCGTGGGCGGCTTCTCGCTCGGCATGGGCCAGCGGCTCGGCATCGCCAGCGCACTGCTCGGCGACCCGGCGACGGTGATCCTCGACGAACCGGTCAACGGCCTCGACCCCGAGGGCATCCTGTGGATACGTAACCTTCTCAAGGGCCTGGCCGCCGAAGGGCGTACGGTCCTGGTGTCCTCACACCTGATGTCCGAAATGGCCCTCACCGCCGAGCACTTGATCGTGATCGGACGCGGCCGGCTGATCGCCGACACTTCGGTGGCGGAGTTCACGGCACAGGCCGCCGGCGATGTGGTGCGGGTACGGACCGGTGAATCGGAGAAGCTCCGCGAACTTCTCGCGGGCCCGGACGTCACGATCGGCTCGCAGGAGCCAGGGGTCCTCGAAGTAACCGGCATGAGCAGCGACCGGATCGGACGCGTCGCGGCCGACCACGCCATCGCCCTTGCCGAGCTCACCCCACAGCAGGCCTCCCTCGAAGAGGCGTTCATGGAACTGACCAGGGACGCCGTGGAGTTCCAGGCCCCGGCGCCCGAGCTGGTCGCCGCGGGCAGTGAAGGACGTGCGGCATGACGACGGCATCCATCATCCCCGCCGCGGCCCGCGGCGAGGTGACCCAGGTCCGGGTGATCCACTCCGAGTGGATCAAGCTGCGGTCGCTGCGCTCCACCCTGTTCACACTGCTCGCCGCCGTCCTCGCGATGGTCGGCCTGGGCCTGCTCTTCAGCTACTTCACGGCCGACCGCTGGGCACACCTGCCCGCCGACGAGAAGGCCCACTTCGACCCGACCCTGGTCAGCCTGCGCGGCTTCTACCTGGCCCAGCTCGCCGTCGGCGTCCTCGGAGTCCTCGTCGTCAGCGGCGAGTACGCGACCGGCATGATCCGCGCCTCGCTGTCCGCCGTTCCCCGCCGACTGCCCGTCCTGTGGGCCAAGGCCCTGGTGTACGGCGTAGTGGCCTGCGTCCTGACGACGGTCGCCTCGCTGGTGGCGTTCCTCATCGGCCAGGCCGCCATGTCCGGCCACCACCTGGGAACTTCGCTGAGCGCACCCGGCGTGGTGCGGGCGGTCCTCGGAGCCGGTCTCTACCTCACGGTCGTGGGCCTGCTCGGCGTGGCCTTCGGGGCGCTGATCCGTAACACGGCGGGCGGTATCGCCACCGTCTTCGGGGTGCTGCTCGTCCTGCCGGTACTCGCCGAGGCCCTGCCGTCGTCGTGGTTCCAGAACATCAACCCGTACCTGCCGAGCACGGCAGGGCAGGGGCTGCTCCACATCCACCAGGAGCCACATACGCTGGCCCCATGGACCGGGTTCGCATTCTTCTGCCTGTACGCGCTGATCGCGCTGGCCGGAGCGGGAGTGGCGCTCAAGCGGCGGGACGCCTGATGACGCCGACGGCGGGTTCCCGGCACGGCGCCGCCGATCCCGCGCGGCTCTGCCGGACAGGTTCATGACGCACGGGCACGCGACCGCCGCGCGGCGGCGGGCCGAGTCGTGGCGCGCCCTCGCGGTGCGCGCCCGGCTTCGGGCCCGTGCCCGGCTCTCCCCGCTCGCGGTCGACGCGCTCTTCGCGGCCGCCGTCTTCGTGGCGCTCTCGGTCATGGCACGGCGACCCTTGCACGACCGCCCGTGGACCATCGTGGGCTTCACCGCCCCGATGGTGCTGCCGCTGGTGTGGCGCAGGCGGGCGCCGTTCGCGGTGTTCCTGACGATGGCGGCGCTCGCGTTCGCCCAATGGCTCGCAGACCTGCGGCTCCCGGCGGACATCGCGCTGCTCATCGCTCTGTACACGGTCGCCGCGCACGCGAGCAGGCAGCGTATGTGGCTCGCCATCGGCGTGCTCGAAGGCGGGGTGCTCCTGGCCGCGATCCGCTGGGCGCCCGACGACCGCGGAGCCGAGACGTTCATCGGCCTCTCCGCGATGGTCGTCGCCGCCTCGGTCATCGGCATCAACATGCGCGGCCGGCGCGCCGAGATGGCCCTGCTCGAAGAGCGCGCCCAGCGCCTGGAGCGCGAGCGGGACCAGCAGGCACAGCTCGCCGTCGCCGGGGAACGCTCCCGGATCGCCCGCGAGATGCACGACATCGTCACGCACAACCTGTCGGTCATGGTGGCACTCGCCGACGGCGCGGTCTTCGCACAGGACCGCACCCCGGAGCTGGCCACCACGGCCATGCGCCAGGTCTCCACCACCGGACGCCAGGCCATCACCGACATGCGGCGCTTCCTCGGCGTACTGCGCGCCGACGAGCCGGACGCCCTGCGCCACCCCATGCCGGCCATCGCTCAGCTGGAACCCCTGGCCGACCAGGTGCGCGCAGCCGGACTGCCCACTCTCCTGGAGGTCCACGGCGATCCGTCGGTCGCTCCCGCCGCAGCACAGTTGACCGTCTACCGCCTGGTCCAGGAAGCCCTCACCAACACCCTCAAGCACACACCGCCGGGCACCACAGCGATCGTGCGCGTCAGCTGCGGCCCCCAGGAGATCACCGTCGACGTCACCGACACCGGCCCCACCACCAAGTTCCCCGCCGCCACCACCGGTCACGGTCTGCACGGAATGCGGGAGCGGGCCGCGGCCTACAACGGCGAACTGACGGCCGGGCCACGACCCGGCGGCGGCTGGCAGGTCCGCGCCGCACTCACCCTCAACCGGAACGAAGCGTAGCCGCATGCCCATTCGTGTCCTGCTCGTCGACGACGAGCCCCTGCTGCGCATGGCCTTCACCATGGTGCTCGACGCGCAGCCCGACATGGAACCGGTCGGTGAGGCCGGCGACGGCGCGGAGGCCGCCCGGCTCGCCCGCGAACTGCGGCCCGACGTCGTACTCATGGACGTCCGGATGCCCGGCACCGACGGCATCGAGGCGACCGAGCGCATCGTGGCCGAGTCCCCGGAGTCGAAGGTCCTCATCCTGACCACGTTCGACCTCGACGAGTACGCCTTCGCCGGGCTGCGGGCAGGCGCCTCGGGCTTCCTCCTCAAGAACGCGCTCCCGCAGGAACTGCTCGCCGCGATCCGCTGTGTCGCGGCCGGCGACGCGGTCGTCGCGCCGCGCATCACGCGGCTGCTCCTGGAGAACTTCGCCCACCACCTCCCGTCCGGAACCGACCGGGGCCAGGACGACCGGCTCGGCAAACTCACCGCCCGCGAACGCGAAGTGCTCACGGAGGTGGGCCGCGGGCTGTCCAACACAGAGATCGCCGCCGCACTGCACTTGGCAGAAGCGACGGTGAAGACCCATCTGAACCGGATCCTGGTCAAACTGGAGCTGCGCGACCGGGTCCAGGCCGTGGTGTTCGCCTACGAAACCCGGCTCGTGCGGCCGAAGTAGGAGCCCGCCGCCGGGGGAGCGGGTCGGGGGCCGGGGCTCAACGTGCTCCTCGGCGTCCCCGCGGTCGTCCCGATCCGGATGCTCTATTTCATCGTCGTCCTCTGGGCGCAACCAACAGGGTCCGACTTCGGCGACGACCTGTCAGCCGCACTTGTCCTCTTCGGCCCCATAGCCGCAGCCTGCGCCGTCCTGTGGTGGCTCGCCAACCGACCACGCGCCCGCCGCACTCAACTCGCGCAACTCTCGTACTGGCTCCTCGCCCTCGCCGGCGCGCTCCTCCCCACCGCAGCGGTCATCAGTATCTGGCCCTGAAGACGGCGGACAACACCACAGCGCCGCCGCCGGTAGGGGCGTCGGGACGTGGGCGCCCGTCCGTGCCCTCCCTTGGAACGAGCCACCCCCGAACCTCGACTCAACCTGAAATCCCACGAACCATCTCGGAGCGCCCAATTAGCCGCAGGTGTGGGGGCGGTGTTCGGCCACCGACGCGCTGCAGAGCAGGGGGTCCTCCCCGTTTGCGGCGGTGAAGACGAAGATCACGTCCGAGGCGGGAACGCGGATCGCGCATTGGCCCTCAAGGGTCAGCGGCTCGTACTTCTCCCACCGGCACCCGGCCTCTCCCAACGCCCGCAGGACATCCCCGTACGCGGGATACCCGGGAAACGTGTCCATCCGGCCCGGCTCCCGCGTCGGCCATTCCATCGTGGGCAAGTCCGTCTGGATGGCGATCGACTCGATTACCTGGCAGTGGGCTTGACAGGTGGCTACCTCCAGGCTGCCGTACGCGTACAGATACGGATAAGACCCCGGCCATCCTCCGTGGTGTCCTCACCAGCCCATATGCCTGACAGCGGCTCGAACGCTTCGTGGCCGCACACTCCTACCCAACGATCGGCGAAGCCGCCCGAACGCTCAGCATTACGCGTCCGACCTGGGGGTGGGTATGGAGGCGGAGGTGCCCGCTGGGCCTCCGCCTTGACGACCCAGATCACCCGCCTTGAAAACGATCTCGGACAGCCTTTGCTCAAGCGCGCCGAGCGCGGCCCGGCGACGCGCTTGACGCCCTTCGGAGAACGCGTGGTTGAGGCAGCCGGAGAGGAATTCGGAGGAAAAGGTGCGGCGACGAGGGGTAACGGGCCCACCCAACCGCGAGATTGATGACCGGTGTCGTCACCAACTGGCGGTCACGTCACGTCCTTCTGGGATGGCGATATCGAGGAGTCCGGGGAAGCGGGCGTCGAGATCTTCTCGGCGGAGCCGGTTGAGCCGCCGGGTCCCCTCGTCCCGCTGGCGGATCACGCCTGCCTCCCGAAGGGCCTTGAAATGGCCGCTCTGGGTGGACTTGCTGACCGGCAGTGCGAATGTTGTACACGCCAGTTCACCGTCGGGTTCGGCCTCTCGAGCCGGGCGACGATGGCCAGCCGCACCGGGTCGCTCAGAGCAGCCAGGACGCGGCGAACCTGCACCACCTACGCTCCCCTCCATGTGCACCGTGTTCATCTTCCCAGCAGGTGAGCGAGCTGAGACCGTCGCCTCACGCGATCGGCATCTGCCCCAGCAGCGCAAGCCGTGGGTTCTGGCCGGCAGCCTCTATATCGACATCGACGATGAGCAGACCAGCCACCTTTTCTCCGATTGGGATCCCGACGACGTGGCGGCAGTCGAAGCGGCCCTCGGTCACCATCCGACTCGAAGTCGTCGCGTGCATCGACCGAATACCACTCACCAATTTGATCGACCAGTTCGAGACGGACGCTGGGATGCAACCAGCCGGAGACGCCTACGGTGGACTTATCCCGCAGTTCTTTCGGTTCGGCCCGATGGAAGGCCATTTCCACGGACGATCCACCGGAGCCATGGGGCCGAAGACGCCCGTGCTTGGCTGTGGATGCGGCGAGTGGGGATGCTGGCCGCTGATGGCCAGCATCATAGTGACACCTGGCCACGTGACCTGGGACTCCTTCGAACAGCCCCATCGCAAGACACGCGACTACTCGGGATTCGGTCCATTCCGTTTCGACCGCCATCAATACGATGACGCCGTGAAGGCCTTGAGTGCAGCAGTCAGCTCCAACGAGACGTGAGTACCACCCACCGGCTCGGCATGGGAAGGAAGCAGTCGTGTTTTCACCACGTGATCGGACTACGTCCCGAGGAAGCCGCACGCTGAGCCGAGCTTGTCGAGGAATCCCTGCCAGTCCTTGAGAGCGATGGAATGGAGGCTATCCAGACCCTCCTGGCCGAGCGCGGCATGAGCATCATCCAGGCGATCGATCGCAAGCACCCGGGCACTACTGGGAATGCGGAGAAACCGCTCCGAGTCGCCATCGCCATCGTGTCCACGAGACCGGAAGCCCCAGATCACGCAGCCATCAAGGTCGCTGACGCAGCTGGGATGCGGCGGGACCCACGGGAACATGGACATATCCGGTGCACCGCTTTGCCCGAATACGCCAGCCGGAAGGCGAACAGACGGCAGCGGCCCCGCTGCCCGGTCAGATCGACATAGACGTCACCGAAGTCGACCTCGGCATCCGCTCCCATCGTGGCGTGCCGGATGACGAACGCCTCCACGGGCATCCCCGCCTGGGCCGCGATCTCCTTGCGGCGGCCGCGACGAAGTCCCGCACCGTCGGATACGGGATCGTCTCGCCGGACTCCTCCTCGATCCGGGCGGCGATCCGTACCACGGTGTGCCGCTGTTTGCGCGGCACCTCCAGATCCGCCCGCAGCCAGGCATCGACCGCTTTCTTGTACGGCTCCATCCGCGGCGAGGTCCGAACGGGCCGCCGACGTGGAGCGGGCACCGGCGAGGACAACGCCTGGCGCACGAGACGACGGTGGATGCCGTACTTCTCGGAAGAGCCCGGACTGACAACTGCTGTTGCCAATTGTCCCGCCGAATCAGGTCAAACAGTTCCTGCTTGGCCATAGGCATCCCACAAGGACGCCTGCGGCGCCCCCCAGGGCCGCCCCGGGCGGCCGGCCCAGGGGGCAGCGGCGACATGGTCCCCCGCGACGAACTGCCGGTCCGAATCGCCGCCACGCCGGATGCCGACCCGGCTGCGACCATCGAGCAGGTCATCGACGCTCTCGCCTCGCCTACACCACCGCCAAGCGCAACCTCGCGCAGCTGCGCGGCGCGCGGATCGCCGACCGGCTCCAGGCCGAGCCCGGCCCCACCGCGGACCAGGCCGCGACGGCTCTCGGCTACGCCCCGGCCGTCCACAGGGCAGCCCTCGACATGGTCGGCGTCGAGCTGCGGGCCCGTACGGTGCAGCCCTACCTCCAAGGCGTCGCCGACGCCTTGGCAGCTCAGGGGCTCGCGCCGGTGCAGGTGGTGGACGGTGCGGCGCCTGGGCGAGGAGCATCTGGCCGCCGCCGTCCAGTTGGAGGCCGGCGGGGAGGTGCCGGCGCCGGTGTGGGACGAGCGGTATGGCTGGCGTACCGCGGTCAGCCGGTGCCACCACCTCCGGTGGGGGTGGTCGGCGTCTGTGGCACAGCCGCATGCGGCGAGTGGGGCCTTCGGGAAGGGGCCGAGCGGGGCGGAGTCTTTGGCTCGTCCAGGATGAGGGCGGCGGCTGCTTCCCCCTCGTTGTGCTCGTTTGGGTGAACGTGTCTTTTGCGGAGCACTGGTTGGCGCCATGTGGCGTTGATCGGGATGCCCTATTGGCTTACTGAGAAGGGGATCGAGCGGCTGATGCGGAGCCAGAACTGCATGTAGTCCCAGCGCGGGGTCCGGGTGGCAGGGCGGCTGCAATGAGCTGCTGCGCCGATGCCCCAGAGGGGAGCCCATCGGATGCCCCGGTTGCTTTCGGGCCCGGCATGCGTGACGAACCCTATGAGAAGAGGAGAGTGGGCCTTGCGCTGCGAAGGCGGGTCAAGCGAGCCGACGGAGGTCCTGGTGGCACCGTCGGGGCATGTTCGGTGGCGGCATTGCGCGGCAGTGTTGACAGTTGTTTTTGGGGCTGCCTATGCGCTGCTGTCGACTGGCAGTGCCAGCGCGCTGCAGTTCGCGTTCACCGGACGCGTACCAGTCGCGATCACCGCGGATCAGATCCACGTGACCGGCCTGTCCATCGCTCCGGGTCTCTCCTCGGGAGAGCACTCCGATACGGCGCTCCTGTCGCTGTTTGAGGACTTTCAGGCCGATGGCGTATGCGTGACGTCCACGGTGGAGCTGCCGGTGATCGGGGCTACCACTGCACGTCTGTATGCCGACACGCTCTCCGGCTCGAGATTTACCATCGAAGCTGCTTCCCTCACCTCCTCGGGCGTTTCCCTTTCCGCCGCCAGTATGAAAACCGACCTGACGGGTCGGGGCCAGGCTTCGCCCTTCAGGCTGACAGCAGGCTCTTTCACGGCATCCCAGGTCCGCGTCGAACCCCGGACGTTCGCCGCTGCCACCCTCGCCGCGAAGGGATTCCACGCGGACTTCGTCCACGGCCGACAAGGCTGCCCCTCCAGCCCTCAGGGCTCCGAGGAGTGACTGTGAACCGACCTTGGTCGTCCGTCCGGTCCTGCTGGCTGCCCTGGTATCGCACACGTCCCTTCTGGGGCGGCCTGTTGATGTGCCTGGGCGGCGCCGAACTCGTGCTAACCACCTGGAACGGCCTGAGCATGTTGCCGTTCTCGGGAACCGCCGGCGCGTCGGCATGGCTGCTGGGCAGTCTGTGCCTGGTGTCCGGGATCACCACCTGGCACGTACCCGAAAGACGACTCTTCCCCGGGGTTCTCGCTCTCATGCTGTCCCTGGTCAGCCTTGTCGCGGCCAACATGGGTGGCCTGTTCCTCGGTTTCCTGCTGCTGGCATCCGGTGGAGCGATCACCGTGGCCTGGACCCCCGAGCCACGCACGCGCAAGGCACCGTAGGAATCACCTCCCGAGAAAGGTCAAGCCTTGGCACGTTGGGAACTGGGCAAGTTCGACGAGTGCCTCGATCTAGCAGGCATCAAGGACACCAGATTGAGGAAGTCCTACCGGGCTTGCTTCAAGTTGGCGCTCAAGACGGACTGGACCATGGCCATGGCCGGGGCGTTCCTGCCGCCGCATCGCCGGCCGGCGATGGCCGCGGTGGGAGCCGTGGTGCGCTGGGTGGATGACCTGGCGGATCACCGCAAGGGCAATGTCGCGCGGTTTTCCGAGGAGACGCAGGAGCTTCTGGCGGAAGTCCGTTCGGGCCATTCGGCGCACCCTGTGCGCGCGGCGATCGTGCATAGCATTGGCGCTTTCGCCTTGCCGGTGGCTTCACTGGAGCGGTTCGTCGCGACGACCCGGGCAGACATCGGGAGAACCGAGTTCGCCACTGAGGCAGAACTGTCGGAGTTCGCCCGCCACGCGGTGGGCGCGCCTGTTCTGCTCGGCTGCCCCCTGCTGGGCGGTCCGGTCGACGATCCTGCGTTCGATCAGGCGGTACTGTCGTTCGGTGAGGGCCTGGACCGGGTGGACAACCTGCGTGATCTCTCCGAAGACCTGGCGCGCGGGTGGCTGGGAATCTCGAGAGAGACCCTGGACAACTGCGCAGCCGATCCCACAGATCTGATGAACCGCAGGGCAACTCCCGAGGTGCTGCGGGCGCTGCGATGCGAAGCCGACCGAGCCGCGGCTCTCCTGGCCGGCGCCGACATGGTGGTGGCGGGCCTGCCTGCGTATGGCAAAGCCGCAATCGACACCATGCAGTCCCTGTACCGGCTGCATCTGGATACCGTGACCGAGGATCTGCCCGCTGTTCTGCGCCGACGCCCCCGCCCGCGCACGGCTTCTCTGAAACGGCTGGCGGTTTCCTCATTGGGATCCATGGCCGGTGCCGTCCCTCAACCCCGCACGGAAACGGCTCCCCTCTGCCTTCCCATCGCTGCTCCCCATGCTCCCGAGCAGTCCGACAACGTACGTCATTGGGCATCGCACCGGGCGATCAGCGCAGAATTGCGGCGCTGCTGCGAGCAGTCGCAGGACGGAGTGCTCGCCGCGATCCAGAGCCACGCCCTCTTGCCCGTCGGGAAGCTGCTCAGACCGGTTCTCACCGTGGAAGGTGCCGGAGCGGTCGGCGGGGACACCGCCGTGGTGGTCCAGGCCGCAGTCAGCACCGAACTGGTCCATGTCGCCAGCCTGATCAACGACGACATCATCGACGGTGACGACCGGCGCAGGGGCCGGGACTCGGCCCCCGCCCGCTTCGGTGCGGACTTCGCGATTCTGGCCGCCAACGGCCTGTTCATGAAGGCACTCCAAGCGCTTTCCCGCTGCCGCGAACAGGGCGTCACCGCAGAGCGCCTCAACCAAGCCTTCAACGACGCGGGCCAAACAGGCCAAGACCTGACGCGCGGCGTCGCTCTCGAACTGTCCATTACCGACGATCTCACCTGCCCGGTGGACACTTACCTGGAGATGATCAAACTCAAAACGGCTGTGCTCTTCGCCTACGCCAGCCGCCTTGGCGCCTACCTCGTCGACGGAGGCAACGACCAGGTCAAGGCGCTGAGCGCGTACGGCCTGGCTCTCGGCATGGCCTTCCAGATCCGTGACGACCTCCTGCCCTACGACAGCACCTCAGAGGCTGCCGGCAAGGACGCCTCCAGCGATCTGAGAAATCATCGCCCCACCCTGCCCATCCTGCTCGCGTACGCCCATGCCACGCCGCATCAGCAGGACGAACTGCACGCCTTGTGGAACGACACCGACCACGAACGGGCTCTGTCGGCCTTGCACCGAGTGCTCCAGGGCACCCAAGCGGTGGTTCGTGCCCGCAACCTGGCCACTACGTATGGCGAGCAGGCCCAAAGCCACCTGGACCGGCTGCCCGACACCCCCCACCGGACTCGACTGCGATATCTCGTGCGCCAGGCCACACAACGAATCAACTGACGGTGAGTCGCGCTGGACCGTCAGCCGCACGCGGCGATCAACCAAGCACGCGGACAGCCATGGTCTCGGGCGCGTGCCCGCAACCGTCGTCCACACAACAGGAGCGTCGCCCACAATGCGGCAAGAACCGCAGCGGTGTCCTCTGCCCCAGCTTTGTTCCCCACACGGTGACAGGGCCGGAGACACATCCTTCCGGCCGGGTCACCGCTGCCGTTCCCGGACCGTCTACGCGCCCGGATCTCACGAAGTGCGCGGCATGGCGTGGAAGACCACCGTGAAGCCGCCGGGGTAGTCGCAGACGGCTCGTACGGCTTGGCGACGCTGATCTCTCAGTACCCGTCCGTGAACTGATCGTTTCGGCGGTGGGGCGGAACTGGCTATTTCGCCCGAGTGGGCAGGACCCCTTGGTACCAACGGTGGTGTCGAAGCCGACCGGTACACCAAGAGGTCCTGTCATGCCGTTGTACGCCGCTGCTCCCGTCGCTGTCACCAAGGATGAGGAAACTCGCTGTTCGTGTGTGGCCTGCCGATTCGGCCACGGTGCCAACCGTCTGCCCCGGCCCCGCCGTTCACCACAGACATGACGGACGCCGAGTGGCGGTGCCTCGCACTGCTGCTGCCGTGGCCGACCTGGCTGGACGGCAACGGCGGGCATCCCGAGGAGTACTGCCGCCGCCTGGTCATCGATGCCGTCTGCTTTGTTGCCGACAACGGCAACAAGTGGCGCAACCTGCCTGCCGACTACGGCATCTCCTGGAAGACACTGCACTCGACTTTCACACGCTGGGCGAAGGAGGGCTTCACCATCGCCGTCCACAACGACCCGCGGGCCGAGGTCCGGCGGGCGGAGGGACGCGACGCCGAGCCGACCGCGGCGGTCATCGACTCCCAGCCCGTGCGGGCTGCGGAAACGGTCGGCACCGACAGCCGGGAATGGGACGCAGGCAAGAAGGTCGTGTGCTACTGCGTCTCGCCTGTCTGACCGTGGCGAATGCCTTCGTCGCGCTCCGGCTGCTCCCGGTGAGCGACCGTGCCAAGGGCGCCGAGATCCTGGCTCTACGCCACCAGATCACGGTCCTTGAACGGCAACTCGACCCGGAAAGGGGGAAGTTCGCCCCCCATGACCGGGCCTTCCTCGCCGTGCTCCTGGCACCGCTGCCGCGCCACGGGCGTCACCCGCCCCCATCCGCATACCTCACACACCACCGTCTACCGCCAACACCCCACCACCATCAGGACGTTCAACAAACATCACCCTGATGCGCCGAGATCAGTAACGCCAGTTACAGGCCAATATTTATCCAATTTCACAATTTCAAGACATTTGATCATAATTTATCATGTAGTGCGTGCAATTTTCGTTTAGGGTGGTTTTTGTCGGTCGGAGAATTTCTTCGGCTGCACAACCGAAAGGCGTACCTCATGCGCTTCACGCGCACCATCGCCATCCCCCGAAGTCTTCTCGTCGCCGTGTTCGCTGTAGCGGGCCTCGCCGCTACCCCCGCCCTTGCTTCCGCAACAACGGCGCAGACCAACGCGGGCATCGCCCGCACCCACACCGGCCTCAGCGCCCTGGGGCTCCCCGGTGGCAACGGAGCCAACGGCGTGGGGAGCAACGGTGGGATCGGCGGCCTGGGCGGCACCGGCGGTGCGTCCGGCGCCAACGGCAACGGAGGCAACGGAGGCGCCGGCGGCAACGCCAACGGCCTTGCGAGTGTCGGCGGCGCCGGTGGTGCTGGAGGCGCAGGCGGGGCCAACGGCAATGGCGGCAACGGCGGGTTCGGTGGCGCCGCCACATTCAATGGCACTGGTGGCAAGGGCGGCGTAGGGGGCGTCGGCGACGCCGGGACCGGTATCTCCGGCGGCCTGGGCGGCAACGGTGGCGCCGCCACGGCGGGAGGCGGCCACAAGGGCGGTACGGGCGGCGCCGGCGGCGCCGCCAGCCCCGTATGTCCGGGCAAGCCCGGCGGCAACGGCACCGCTGCCACGTTCACCGCTGACGGCACCACGGGTGCCACCGGCGCTGCCGGTCACACCACCCTCCCCTGCTGAGCGTCGCACAACCAGCGATGCACCCGACCGCCGTGCGCGGGCAACGAGCAGTACGGGCTCGACTTCGAGCGCACCGTCGCCGTCCGCCAATCCCCCGAGCCGACCGCACACAGCCACGGCACGGTCGCAGGAGACGTTTAACCGAACCCAGGCCTGGCAGGTCCTCCCCGGGCCGACGGCGCCTTGCTCGGACCCTGTCGGCCGGGCGTTCGTTGAACCGGTTGCCTCAACCCCAGTAGGTGCACCGACTCAGAGCCCCGTCATCTGTGGCGGGGCCCTGAGTCGTTCCCGGCTCTGCCGAGGGCGGCGAGGCTCACCGTCTCCGCGCGGGCACCTCGCTGGCCGCGCGTTCCCACTCCCCACGGTTCCGCACCCCGCCGCACTGGAATGGGACTGTCGGTCCCGCCTGACAGGCCAACCGGCCCCGTGAGCAGACCCGGCCGGAGGCTCCTCAACCAGGCGCGCGGGCCGCAGGGTTGTTGTGGGCTCGAAGCACGTGACGGCCGCACCTGTCTCCCACGCCCGACGGTCGGCCAACACTTCGCGCCGCAACGGGTGTTGTTCCCACCTGGCCCCCACCAGGTCGGAACACCCCGCAAAGCCTCGGCGGCGCCCGGCGTAAGGGCCGGGCGCCGCCGAGGGATGACCAGGCGGGCGCGGGAATGGGAAAGCGCGGAGAGGAGGCGGCATCATCCCCCGCTCCTGATGGCCGCCACCGTCCCGCACGCGGCAGCCCCCGGCACCGACGGGGTGCCATCCAGGGCGGGGTGGGTGCGGGCGGGGCCGTCTCCCTGAGGTGTCGAGTGCCTCGGGGAGGGGCGGCAAGCGGACGGGCCGGGCCCAGAGGACCCGCGGGTGCGCGGGCCCGGCCCGGGGATGTTCAGGTGCGGGTGGCGCGGAGTTCGGTGGTCGCTCTGACCGGCAGCCGCGGCCGCGAACTCCACAGCGGATACCGATGCACGCGAGCAGCCCCTGCCTCGGCCGGCAACAGCCGAAGGTGCCGCTCGCGAGTCGCCCCGCCGCCTCGATTCGAAGCCGCGACAGCACAGCGGGCCCGAGACGCCGAGCGGCATCGTGAGGTCGCCGCCTCGTGCGGGCGCTACTTCCAGACCTGGTACTGACCGCCGTTGCACGCCAGCGTGTACACGTCGCCGCTGGAATTGCTGTCCAGGCACTGCCCGGTCTCGCGGTTGACCAGGTTGAAGCCGTTCCCGGTCCACTTCTCGTACCACTGCTCGTAGTAGTTGGCCGGGCTGGAGCACGGCTCGGTGTAGACCTGGCCCTGCCAGTAGGAGGTGAGGCACTCGCCGTTGGACGCCTTCTCGGTCCAGGCACCATTGGAGTTCTCCAGATTGTCCTGACCGTCGTACCAGTCGCTCTTGAGGTGACCGATCGGGTCAAAACAGTGGACCAGACCCGGGGCGTCCGTGCTGACGCGGTGCTCCGCGCCCACGGTGGCTTCGGTGATCAGACAGCCGCCCGTCTTCGCGTTCCGCCAGTGAACCTGGCTCTCGGCGAAGGCGCTGCCCGACGTCGAAAGAATCAGAACGGGCGTCACAGCAGCGGCGGCCAGGACCGTAGTCATGCGCTTCTTGGACAGGGGTGTCTTGAACATGGGAGACCCTATTTCTTGGATGAGAGGTGGTTGCCCGGGCGGGCGCAGGCAGAGTTGGCAACGATCAGATCTGTTGCACGCCAGCGGGGATCCGGTGCAGCAAGAACGTAGCGTGCAGATCTGCCCGGTCACGCGCTGCCAGACCACTGGGACGTCCCTACCCCGTCCCAACCTCCTGACCAGCGGATTGGGACATCTCCGGGACACCTCGGCCGCGACCCGCGAGGACCTCATCACCGCCGCCCTGCAACGCGTGCGTAGTGCACGGCTTCGGTGAAGCCACGGACTTGGAGGCGCAGGAGGTGCCGGGTGAGGAGGGCTTGGGCGAGGGAGCCTTCGGCGGAGTCCAGGGCGAGGTGGGCGTGGTCGAGGCGCTGGTTGTCGAGGTGGTTCTGGGCGTCGATGAGGTCGGCGGCCGCCATGGCGCTCGCCGAGGTGCCGACGATGTCGGGTGGTTCGGGTGACGTTTCGTCGTCGGGGTCGACGTCGGTGAGGAGGATGGGGACGTCGAACGCGGTGCGGTGCGGCCGGTTAATGAGGATGGCGCGGTGGATGTCCGGGTCAGCGCTGTGTGCTGCCAGCCCTGTTCGCAAGCCCGGTGATCGTCGGTCGGGTCTTGTGACGGAGCTGGCGCCGCTTTCTCGGGTTGAGGGGAGAAGCCTTGGGGCGGGAGCCGGTTGCGGCGTCCTGTGCGGGGGAGAGGGGCGGGTTGGTGGATGCTTCGCTCTCGGATGTCCGGCGGCGCGCGATCGCGGACATTGTGCAGGTCGTGGGTGAGGGTGAACACTGGCGGGCCGGTTTCCTGATGGAACGGTTCGTGGTGGATGCCGACATGGCCGGCGTTGTTCGCGCTGCGTGAGGCGCCGTCGGAGGCATCCTCCCTCGCGCCGTGCAACGGATGAGGAGCGTTGCGCCACGCGCCGCCGTGAAGGCGGGCATGCCTGGTCCGGGCGAGCGGTGCGTCGGGACCGCGGCTGACGTACGCGGAAGGCTGGCGAAAGCGGTACGCCGGGCAGTCGGCCGGGCCAGAATCGGCGGTGAACCACAGCACCACGGGGAGGGCGCATGACCGTTGCGACCGTCGGATTTCGCAGGGCCAACCAGACAACGGGCCGTCAGATCACCGCAGCGGTCACCCAGTCCGGCTTCCTCCACAAAAGCTCCGGGCCGCTGGGCAGACCCGGGCGCTTCACCTGCCCTCGCGACGTGACACGTTTCCCTCCGGGCCCGAACCCTCATCCGGTGCAGGAGGCCGTGGCGGAGCTGCGCCGACTGCACAACCAGCAGCACGCCTACGCCCGGACCATGATTGCCCCGGCTGCCGTCCGCCTGGAGGACGGCACCGACGAAAGCTCCAGCACGGACGTGATCACGGCATTCACGGGCGCTGCTCCCTCGGGCGAGCGGGCCCTGGAGGGCGCGATCGCCGTGTTCCACCGCTCGATCGGCGCCCCCACGCGGCCCGCGCCCCGCGCCCCGCATCGCGCGCCTGGCGCACCTCCGCTCCGCACACTCCGCGTACTGACCAGTACCTGCGCGTCCTCGCCCAGGAACACCCCCTTACCCACGGCGCCACGGGCGCGGGCTACACCATCACTGCGCACGCCGTACGGCTGAACTACACCAGCTCAGCGCCTCTGGTCCGGGCCCAAGTCCTCGACCTGCACGCCGCCCTGACCGCCTGGCTCCGCCTGAACCCGGACGAGACCTGACAACGGCGGCGCCCGTGCGGGAGCAGACCGGCGCGGGACAGGTGCCGGCGGCAGGGTCAGCACGATCACTGGCGGGGGAGAGCGCGTCCTGCCCGGCTGCTCCCATCGCAGGAAGGCTTTGGTGAAGAAGAACTGCCCTGGCTGCCAGACCTTGCGTCTGGAGGCGTCGAAGGCCGGCGCGGCCCTCGCTGATCTCCTGGTCCGTGTGGCGCTGCACGAGCGGTCGACGGAGTGCCGGGAGCCGGCCCGCGCGCGGAAGAGGCCGAAGGTGCAGGGCGGCTCTACTTCAGGGTGACGCAGGGCTTGGTGGTGGCGCCGTAGTCGAACTCCGCGCAGACCTGTGTCCCGGCCGGCATGACGGGCCCGGTGTGGCCGTGGCCGCGGAGCCCCAGGTGATCTGCGTCCAGGACTGGACCCTCGTGCCGCGGCGCCGGGCCCCGCCCACGCGGGCTTGGTCGCCGGGTGTCTGGTGCTACCAGCGGGCCAGGTTGTTGGTGCTCGCGGGGCTGCGCGTGGCGTAGACCCAGCTCACGGTGCGCCGGCTGGATCTGGAGCGGTGCCAGGAGGTGACGACCAGTCCGTACGCGCAGGCGATGCCGCCCCCGGGGCGGCAGGTGTTGGCGCGTTGGTCGACGCAGGAGTCGGTGGAGGCCGGCATCGTCGCGCAGGCGAGGGTGGCAACAGCCAGCGCGCCGACCAGGAACGCGCGCACGGTCGACCAAGTCGGCACGGGGCCCTCCGGAATCGCCCGGTGATGGTGAGTCCAACCGTCTAGAGGCGAGAAAGTCACCGAAGGCCGGCGACGGATGGACCGTGGGACGACGGAGACGGCCCTGTTCTCGTATAGCTTCCGCCAGGTGGCGTGTAGCGCTGTGTGACTGCCGTGGTCCTCGTTTCCGGCCTGGCGCCGGAGATGCTCGCCGGGCCGCTGCCCGGCATCTACGACCCCACCGGCCCCGGCAAGCTGGTGTTCGGCTTCTTCGCCGTGACGCCGGAGACGGAGCGAGAGAACATCCGCGAATCGACACTGAAGGGGCTGGAGACCGCGGCCCGCAAGGGCAAGTACGGCGCCGGCCCCCGGTCATCACCGACGACATGCTGCACACCGTGCTGCGGCGCAAGGCGCTCGGCGGGTCCGTCTAGCAGATCCAGCCCGACCTGATCATCCCCACTGGCAAGCCCAAGGGACAGAACCCCTCGGTCGCGAGCATCTACCGGGCGCTCACCGAGCACGAGAAGACCCAGGAGTACCCGGAGGCAGTCGAGACGGCACACGCCGACTTCACCGCCCTTCAGCGTGACCGCAGCCCCGTGTAGTCACTCAGCGCTACTCGCCACCTGGCCGTAGCTGTACGAGAACAGGGCCGAGATCCCCGTGGGTTCGGGGAAACCGAAGGCTCTTCAACGCGAACCCGCGGGTCCACCAGTGCGCTTCAGGTCGGTGCATCCGTGGATTCGGATGAAACACGAGGGTGCTGAGTGAGTCGAAGAGCTTCGGCGGTGCCGTTCAAAGGAGTCGCTCCGGTGCGCCGGGAGGTGGCTCGACACGTGCCAGCCAGGCGGTGAGCAGTGTTTCGAGACGTGCGGCCTCGTCGGGGCCGAGCTCGTCGAGTATGCGGCGTTCGTTGCTCATGTGGTCGGCGAAGGCCCGGTCGATCAGCTCCCGTCCTGCCGGGGTGAGTGCGACCACGCGTCCCCGGCCGTCCTCGGCGGACCGGCGTCGTGTGGCCAGCCCGTTGCGTTCGAGCCGGTCGATGCGTTTGGTCATCGCGCCCGTGGTGACCATGGTGAACGTGGCCAGCTCGCCCGGGGCGCGCTCGAAGGGGTCCCCGGCTCTCCGGAGCGCCGCCAGGACGTCGAACTCTCCCTCGCTCAATCCGTAACGCCGGTAGACCAGGCATAGCTGCTCGGTGAGAAGGCCGGCGAGGCGATGGAGCCGGCCGATCACGCCCTGGGGGCTCACATCCACATCTGGACGCTCGCGAGCCCACTCGCGCTGGATGCGGGCGATGTGATCCTC
The DNA here is from genome assembly GCF_001279695.1 of Streptomyces sp. WM6378. Classification (GTDB taxonomy): domain Bacteria; phylum Actinomycetota; class Actinomycetes; order Streptomycetales; family Streptomycetaceae; genus Streptomyces. The sequence goes on along the minus strand of NZ_LGDD01000323.1, from coordinate 5,514 downwards.
GTTGTAGTTCACGGCTTCACTATAGCTTCCATGGAAGCTATATTCCTTCTGTGGAAGCTACTATGCGATGGACGCTGGTGACGGCGATCGCTCCGGTCGCGTGGGCGACGAACTACTTCGTCACCCACGAATACCTGCCCACCGGCCACCCGCTCTACGGTGCGGCGATCAGGGCTCTGCCCGCAGGGGTCCTGCTGCTGGCGCTGTGCCGGCAGGCGCCCCACGGGGCGTGGTGGTGGAAGTCGCTGGTGCTCGGCACCCTCAACATGGGGTCCTTCTTCGCCCTGATCTACCTCGCGGCGCAGCTGCTGCCGACGAGTATCGCCTCCACCATCATGGCGGCCTCACCGGCGGTCTTGATGCTGCTCGCCTGGGCCGTGAACGCGGAACGCCCCCACGGCCTCCCGCTGATGGGCGCCGGCATCGGTATCGCAGGTGTGTGCCTGATGCTGCTCACCGGCAACGTCACCCTGAACGCACTCGGCGTCCTCGCATCGGCCACAGCGATGGTGACATCCTCGTTCGGCTACGTGCTCGCGAAGCGGTGGAGCACCGACATCGACATCCTCGCCTCGACATCCTGGCAGCTCATTGCCGGAGGCCTGGTGGCGCTTCCGCTGGCCGTCGTCCGCGAAGGAGAACCGCCCCACCTCGATGTGGGCGCGATCCTCGGATTCGCCTACGTCACCGTCGTCGCGACCGCGGTCGCCTTCGCTGCCTGGTTTGCCGGCCTGCGTCATCTGCCGGCAGCCGCTGTCGGCCTGATCGGACTGCTCAACCCGGTCACCGGTGTACTGCTTGGCACCGTCATCGCCGAAGAGACCCTCACTCTGCGGCAGATATGCGGACTGGTCCTTGTCCTGCTCGGGATCGTGCTCGGGCAACCCATCGCCGCCACGGTCGCCGCCCGCATCCGCTCCCGGGCACCCGGAGCCGACTCCCGTCGCGACACGCCTGCCGGCCGAACCAGCTGCCTCGGCCGACGAGAGACCAACTGCGCCACACAGCGCGATAGTTGACCGGGTGCAATGCCCGCCAGGCTCCTCCCGCACCCGCCGCGGAGCGGCATTACCAGCCCGATCCGCGTGGTGCTGGTCGAGGGCACATCGGCCAGCACATCGGTCTCGACTGCTCCAGCATCTCCACCGAGCCCGGAATCCCGGTGGTCACGCAGATCCCGGACCACCGCCATCGCCGACGACCCGCGCCTCATCACCTTCGACCAGACCGCCGATCCGTCAGACAGGCTGAGAACGCTTCAGGAATGCCGAAGGTGCCTGACAAGCCAGCAGAGGACCTGCACAATGAAAAACCCCTGGCCACCCGCTCGGGGCCTCAGCAGAGGTCAGGCGAACTCACGGGATATCGCACGGACGGGGCCAGGGCGTCCTACGAGTCGGCGGAGTGGAGTGCCCGGGGTGGGACCGGAGAGGTTGGCCAATGCCGTTCAGCGGCCGAGTTGCTGGCGGCAGGCGCTTACGACGGACGGGTCGATGCTGATGCCTTGGGCCCACGCGCAGACGGCACGGGGGTCGTAGCGGGGGCGGGCGGGGGCCGGGCGGGCCTGGTGAGGGTGGGCTGCAGGTTTGGTGTGAGCAGCCGGGCGCGCCATCGCCTCGCGCTGTCCCTGCGAGTGCGCCCACTTCGGTTCTGCCTCGGTGGCATAGCTCAGGTCGAAGGTGGTTTCACCGAAGACCTCGAAGCGTTCTTGAGGAGTCAGGGACACCCCCGTCTTCTGGACCTCTGTCGCGCGCTCCGCCACCTCGGCCAACCGCTGCAGCCTGGCGATCTCCTCACTCAGCTGCCGCTGCCGGGCCTGGAGCTGCTCCAGGGGATTCACCTGTGGATCCTTGAAGATCATGGTGATCTCGTCGAGAGAGAAGCCGAGCTCACGGTAGAAGAGGATCTGCTGGAGACGGGCCAGGTCAGCCTCGTTGTAGAGCCGGTATCCGGGCGGGGCTGAGGTCACTGGGCGCGAGCAGCCCCGCCTTGTCGTAGTGATGCAGGGTCCGCACGGTCACCCCGGCGAAGGCCGAGACCTGCCCAACGGAGTGGCTCATCCATCTGCCCTTCGTCGGCCTACAGCCTCAAGCCTGACGTAAGGGGAGGGGCAGGTTGCGCTCGCTGGGTGATGGAGGTGAAGACCGGGATTAACCACCAGTCCGCGAGTTACAGCCCGTTGATGCTCTCGGGGGGGCTACCGCCCTGCGGCCTCCAGACGGTGGGGCCATCTGCGGCCTGGACGCAGGTCACCCCTTCCAGGCGTCGGCGACCGAAGGGGCCAGTGCACTGGCTTGGGCGTGACCCGCGCGGGCGGCGGCCGGACGGCGCGTGTCGTCCGCCAAGTTGCGGCCCATCTCGCGGCGTGCGGCGCGGTCCGGTGACAGCAGGACGACGCGGGCTCCGTCGGCGGACAGTTCCGCGGCTTGATGCGAGGCGCTCGGATGCGGGCCCACCGCCCGCGGGCTCGGCACGACTGCCAGTATCCGGCGATAGCCGCGTGCGAGTTGGAGGTTGGCGGTCGAGCGGCTCCCTCCGTCCATCCAGCGCCGGCCGGCCACGGTGACCGGCGGCCACACGATGGGTACGGCGCAGCTCGCCGCGACGGCTTCGAGGAGTGTCACTTCGGAGCGTGAGTCGAACACCTCGGGTCGTCCGGTTCGCGCGTCGATCGCGGTGATCTGCAGTTCCCGCTCGGGCCAGTCGCGTACGCCGCCCAAGAGCGCACCGACGGTGTCGAAGACGTCTGTCTCCGGGCCGGTCCGGGCGCGGAGTGCTGCCCGGGCGAGGCGTTCGATGGACCGCTGGGAATTGCGGGAGCCGAGCGCCGCCCAGAGGAAGGTCGCCGTCTGACGCGCTGTCACTGGCAGGTGGACCGCGTCTGCTCCAGATAGCTGACGCTCATACAGGTCCGCAGCCGGGACGCCGGAGCGGAGCCGGGATCCGAAGACGGCACCGGCGGAGGTGCCGATCACGACGTCGGCGTCTCCGAGATCGATCCCGGCCTCGGTGAGCCCGGCCAGCACTCCGGCCATCCAGGCTCCGCCCACCGGTCCGCCGCCGCCGAGCACGAGTGCGGTGCCGGGCATGTTTTCCCCTCTCCGTGAAGGACCGCGGACGGCCCGCCTGCCAAAAGCGGGGATGCATCCCCAGTTACTCACGAAGATAGCACCCGCATCAAAGATGCTCCCCGGGGCGGGAAGCGGGCGGGCTTGATGAGCGACCGATCGCCGGTCGGGCGCCGCGATGCGCCCCGGTGAGAGGCGGACAACCGGTGGTTTCTCATCGGCCGGGCTCAGGGGCTGTTGCCGTTCAGACCTTGAGCGGTGTTGGTGGAATGGGAGTCCCGATCGGGCGGCTTCGGTCCGGCCTGGCGGCAGAGCCTCGGCCGGTAGCGGATCCAGGCCGACCGGGGGCGGCGATCACTTCGCCATCCGGTAACTGGAGTTGTCGTACTCTGAGATGAAGAACAAGTAGGGCCCGACAAGGCTCTGTACGACGCCTTGAACCCATTGGCGTCGGCAACTCGCTCCCGAGAGACACGGCGTTCCGCGGACTGCGTGTGGGACGTGGACCCCGGCGCAGTGAGCCGTGTGGGTGCATTCCCTAAGGAGCATGACGCTGTCGGCCGGCCCTGAGCGGGTGGTGTTGTCCCGATCTTGCCGTCGCTAGACGCTTGATCTTGAAGTGGACATGCGGCGGATGTCGTGGGGATGCCGCGGGAGTCCCGTGCTCCTTCCTGGAGTTCACTGATGCGGCACCGTGGTGAGGAAGTCCAGGACTAGGGGGCTTGCGACGGAGCGGTACTCCTCGAAGTAGGCATGCCGTGCTCCGGGGATCATGTGCAGCCGGGCGCCGGGGATCTGGTTCGCAAGCAGCGAGGCGTTCGCGGCGGGGTTGAGCAGGTCGTCGCTGCCGTGGACGACCAGGGTGGGTGCGCTGATGCCAGGTAGGAGCTGCCACGCGTCGTGGTGGTTGCTGGCCACCAGGTGGCGTCGCCGGGCGTGGGCGGGCATGCCCGGGTCGCCGAGCGTCTGGTAGGGGCCGGGGTGGGCCGCCAGCCAGGCCGGGGTGTACATCAGTTCCAGCAGAGCCTGTCGCGTCGCACCCGGTTGGGCCTGCGCCAGCGACTTGCGTACGTCGTTGTCGCGTTCGACACCATGCGGGCCGCCTGGCGACGTGCACCCGAGAACCAGGGCGCGCATCCGGTGCGGATGGCGGGCCGCGAGTTGTTGGGCCACGCGTCCGCCCATAGACGTGCCGTAGACGTCGGTCCGGTCGACACCGAGGTCGTCGAGCACCGCGATCACGTCCAGAGCGAAGTCCTCGGTGCTGTAGGGCTTGTCGGGCTTGTCGCTCTCCCCGGTTCCGCGGTAGTCGAGCGTGATGGTGCTGCGTTCGGCGTGGAAGTCGTCGCGAACCCCGTCCCACCAGTGGTGGCTGTTCGCCTGGCCCGCCAGCAGAACCAGCGGTGCCCCCTCGCCCCGCACCTGGTAAGCGATACCAACCCCGTCAAACGTCGTCGTGTGCGGCACTCCGGTCGTCACTCCCTCTGGGCAGGATTCAGCGCGCGCAGTGGCGCTGAGAGCGTCCGTCATCCAGTACTGCATGGACTGTATGACCTGCGTGTTCACCTGTGTACTTGACTTCTCTCTGCCAGCTGACTCCGGAGCAACTGAGGAGTGAACCAGCCGATGCAGCACTCACACCACCCCTCTGGTCCGGTACGGGGACCGTCTCCGACCGGGTGGGGGAGCATACGGTGCGGGCCCTCGGTCAGGACGGGTGCCGGGCAGACGGGGAAGGGAGGGGTCGGCTACTTGCTGAGCTGAGCGGCTCCCTGCCGTGGGGAGCTGAACGGCGGCCGGCGCCAGACGGATTGAGGGGCAGTAGCATGCTCGGCGACGCCGCCCACCTGATGCCGCCCGTGGGGCAGGGTGTCGGCTGCCGGGGTGAGGCGCAAGGCCCCGGGGCAGCCTTCGGGACCGGCCCCTTGGCGGCGGCACTGCCCTGACATCAAGGTCCCGCTCCGCGTCCAGGGCGGTCCCCCGACCGGGAGGGTGCCGAGCGGGTGGGCAGTTCGAGCCTGTCGACGGGCTGGCTGGGCCGGCCAGAGCATCTGTTGTCTGCTGGCTTTCAGCTCAAGGCGTTTGGCAGGGGGCCTTCACCCTGTCCCGGGCAACTGCCCTGAATGTAGCTGCCGTTGTGGGCGGGGTAGCAGGACAGAGAACGGCAGCAGCCGTACGGCGCGTTGCTGGCCGGCGGGACCTGATAGCGCTTGTGGTGGGCGCCTTGCGCGCCGCGTTCCTCGTGGTAGGGGCCGGCGGTGTGTTGGCGGCGCCGCCGGACAGCAACCGGATGGCGACCTGGAACATGCAGCGCGCCTCCGGCCGCTGGACCTACGCCCTGGGCCTGTCGGACAACGCGAGTGTCGTGGCCCTGCAGGAGGCGTCGATCACGCCACCGCGCGGGGCAGTGCCGCTGGGCCGGATCGGCCGCAACATCCGCGCCTAC
>NZ_LGDD01000322.1:17273-65159 GCF_001279695.1 Streptomyces sp. WM6378 | reverse complement strand
GGCGGGGTGGGGGAAAGCCCCCCTCACCCCACCCGCCGCGCCCCCTCCGACGGCACCGCCTCGAACATCCTCGGGCGGGTCAGGCCGGCCCCCTCGAAGGCTGTCACCAGGGCCTTCGTGACCGGGCCCAGCTCGGCCTCCTCCAGCAGTACGATCGCCGAGCCGCCGAAACCCCCGCCGGTCATGCGCGCACCCAGCGCCCCCGCCGCTACCGCCGTCTCGACCACCAGGTCCAGCTCCGCGCAGGACACCCGCAGATCGTCCCGCAGGGAAGCGTGGCCCTCGGTCAGGACCGGGCCTACGCCCCGGACGTCGCCCGCCGCCAGCAGCGCCGCCACCCGCTCCACCCGCTCGTTGTCGCTCACCACGTGCCGTACGTAGTCCCGTACGGCCGGGGACGACAACTGGACCAGCGCAGAGTGGAGTTGCGCGAAGGGGACCTCGCGCAGGGTCCGTACACCCAGCTCCCGCGCGCCCCGCTCACAGCCGGCGCGCCGTTCGGCGTACGCGCCGTCCCCCAGCGCGTGCTTCACGCGGGTGTCCACGACCAGGAGCCGCAGTCCGTGCGCCGGTAGGTCGAACGGGATCTGGCGTCGGCTCAGGTCCCGCGCGTCCAGGTGCAGCACGTGGCCTTCCGTGCAGCACGCCGACGCCGTCTGGTCCATGATTCCGCACGGGACCCCGACGAAGGAGTTCTCCGCCTTCTGCGCCAGGCCGGCCAACTCCTCCATGGACAGCTGGAGTTGGAATACGTCTCGTAGCGCCAGGCCCGTCACCACCTCCAGTGCCGCCGACGACGACAGGCCCGCGCCCGTCGGTACCGTCGACGTCAGGTGGATGTCGGCGCCGGTCACCTCGTGGCCCGCCTGTCGCAGCGCCCACACCACGCCCGCCGGGTACGCCGCCCAGCCCGCGCCGGACAGCGGTTCCAGCTCGTCGATCCGGAGCTCCACGAGCGGGCCCCCGATGTCCGCCGAGTGGATCCGCAGCACCCCGTCCGCCCGCCGGGCCACCGCCGCCACCGCCGTGTGCGGCAGGGCGAGCGGCATGACGAAGCCCTCGTTGAAGTCGGTGTACTCGCCGATGAGGTTGACCCGGCCGGGCGCCGCCCACACCCCGTCCGGCTCCGACCCGTACAACTCCCGGAAGGCGGCGGCCACTTCACTCACCCGCGTGCTCCGTCCGCCGCGCGAACGCCCAGGCGTCCGCCACGATTTTGGCGAGGTCGGCGCGCGCGGGCTGCCAGCCCAGGCGTTCGCGGGCGCGCGCCGCGGAGGCCACCAGGACCGCCGGGTCGCCGCCGCGCCGGCCCGCGACGACCTCCGGGATCGGGTGCCCCGTCACCTTGCGCACGGTCTCCACGACCTCGCGGACCGAGAACCCGTTGCCGTTGCCCAGGTTGCAGACCAGGTGCTCGCCCGCCGTCGCCGCGTCAAGCGCGAGCAGGTGCGCCTCCGCCAGGTCCGCCACGTGGATGTAGTCCCGGACGCAAGTGCCGTCGGGGGTCGGGTAGTCGTCGCCGTAGATCGAGATCGACTCCCGCTCCCCCAGCGCCACTTGCAGCACCAGCGGGATCAGGTGCGACTCCGGCTCGTGGCGCTCGCCGCAACTCCCGTACGCGCCCGCCACGTTGAAGTAGCGCAGCGACACCGCCGCCAGGCCGTGGGCCGTGCACTCGCCCGCGATCATGTGGTCGACCGCCAGCTTGGACGCGCCATACGGGCTGGTCGGGGCCGTCGGGTCGGTCTCGGTGATCGGGGTCGAGACCGGCTCGCCGTAGGTCGCGGCCGTGGAGGAGAAGACCAGCGTGCGGACGTCCGCCTCGCGCATCGCCGAGAGCAGCGCCATCGTGCCGCCCACGTTGTTCGACCAGTACTTCTCCGGGTTCACCACCGACTCGCCCACCTGCGAGAACGCCGCGAAGTGGAGCACCGCGTCGAAGGAGGGGTCCAGCCACTTGGCCGCGTCCTGGATACGGCCCTCGATGAACTCGGCGCCCGCCGGGACCGCCTCGCGAAAGCCCGTGGAGAGATCGTCCAGGACGGTCACCTCGTGGCCGGCCTCGACCAGGTGGGCCGCCACCACGCTGCCCACGTACCCCGCACCGCCCGTCACCAAGTACTTGCTCACTTGCTTGCCGCCTCTCGCAGTCGCTCGGCCGCGGCCTCCGGCGGCACGTCATTGATGAACACGCTCATGCCGGACTCGGAACCGGCGAGGTACTTCAGCTTGCCGGAAGTGCGTCGGATGGTGAAAAGCTCAAGATGGAGCCCGAACTCCGCACGGTCGGCGGCGCCCTCGCCCCGGAACGGCGCCTGGTGCCAGGCGGCGATGTAGGGGGTGGGCGGCTCGTCGGGGCCGAAGATCCGGTCGAATCGCCTCAAGAGTTCCAGATACACCTGTGGGAACTCTGTGCGCGCACCCTCGTCGAGCTCCCGCAGGTCCGGGACGCGCCGCTTGGGGTGCAGATGGACCTCGTACGGCCAGTGCGCGGCGTACGGCACGAACGCCACCCAGTGTTCGCCGTCGAGGACCACCCGGTCACCGTCGGCGAGCTCCCGCTCGACCACGTCGTCGAAGAGGTTGCGCCCGCCCGTGCGCTCGCGGTGCTCGGCGAGCGAGCGGAGCATCAGGGCGGTGCGCGGGGTGGTGAAGGGGTAGCCGTAGATCTGACCGTGCGGGTGGCCGAGGGTGACGCCTATTTCGGCACCCCGGTTCTCGAAGCAGAACACCTGCTGGACCTGCGGGAGTTCGGCGAGTTCGGCGGTGCGGTCGGTCCAGGCCTCCAGGACGAGCGCGGCCTGCTCCTCGGTGAGGTCGGCGAAGGAGGCGTCGTGGTCGGGGGTGAAGCAGACGACCTCGCAGCGCCCGGATTCGCCCGCGAGCGAGGGGAAGCGGTTCTCGAAGACGACGACGTCGTAGTCGGCGGCCGGGATCTCGCTGAGGCGCCCGTCGCGCGACGGGCAGAGCGGGCATTCGTCGGCGGGCGGGTGGTAGGTGCGGCCCTGGCGGTGGGAGGCGATGGCCACGGCGTCGCCGAGCAGCGGGTCGCGGCGGATCTCGGACGCGGTCGAGACCGGGTCGAGGGGGCGGCGGTCCGTCTCGTCCCGAACGAGGTCGTCCCGCAAGTCGTAGTAGAGCAGCTCACGACCGTCGGCGAGCCGGGTCGACGTCTTCTTCACCTGCAACCTCCACCATCCAACAGAACCGCACACAACAAACCACAAGCCAACAGGCTCCGTCAATGGGCGTGCAAGCGGTTGCTATGGATGATCAAGTACGGCGGCAGCTCCGGCGGCGATCCACGCTCGATCACAATCAAACAAACAATCTCATCAAAACTGTTCAGTTTCTGAACACGGAGGCGTAGGTTCCCGTCCGGATCAGTAAGCGCGACGAAGCGAGTACGCATGCAATACCTGGCCGCGGGGCTACGGCTCCCCACCAACGGGCTCGACTACACGATTCTGGCGATCTACTTCATCGTCGTTCTGGGCATCGGCTTCGCCGCCCGCGCCAGCGTGAAGACCAGCCTCGACTTCTTCCTGTCGGGCCGGTCGCTGCCGGCCTGGGTGACCGGGCTCGCCTTCGTCGCCGCCAACCTCGGCGCCACCGAGATCCTGGGCATGTCCGCGACGGGCGCCCAGTACGGCGTCGCGGTCGTGCACTGGTACTGGATCGGCGCGATCCCGGCGATGGTCTTTCTCGGACTCGTGATGATGCCCTTCTACTACGGGTCGAAGGTCCGCTCCGTACCGGAGTTCCTGCTCCAGCGCTTCGACAAGTCGGCGCACCTGCTCGCCTCGGTGCTGTTCGCGTTCGCCGCCGTGCTGATCGCGGGCGTCAACCTGTACGCCCTGTCGATCGTCGTGGAGGCGCTGCTCGGCTGGCCGCAGTGGGTGGCGATCGTCGTCGCCGGGCTGTTCGTGCTCGCGTACATCACGATCGGCGGACTCTCCTCGGCGATCTACAACGAGGTGCTCCAGTTCTTCGTGATCCTGGCCGCGCTCATACCGCTGACCATCCTGGGTCTGAAGCGGGTCGGCGGCTGGGACGGCCTTACGAGCTCGCTCAAGACCAGCCACGGCGACAACTTCCTGTCCGCGTGGGGCGGCACCGGCATCGGCCAGGCCAACCCGCTGGGCGCGAACTGGCTGACCATCGTGCTCGGGCTCGGCTTCGTGCTGTCCTTCGGCTACTGGACGACCAACTTCGCCGAGGTGCAGCGAGCGCTGTCCGCGAAGAACCTGAGCGCCGCCCGGCGGACCCCGCTGATCGCCGCGTTCCCGAAGATGTTCATCGTGTTCCTGGTCATGATCCCCGGCCTGGTCGCGGCCGTGCTCGTGCCGAAGATCGGCACGGCGGGCTCGGACCTGACGTACAACGACGCGATCCCGATGCTCATGCAGGAGCTGCTGCCCAACGGCGTGCTCGGCATCGCGGTGACCGGTCTGCTCGCGGCGTTCATGGCGGGCATGGCGGCGAACGTGTCGTCCTTCAACACCGTGTTCACGTACGACATCTGGGCCAAGTACGTGAAGAAGGACCAGCCGGACGGCTACTACCTCCGGTTCGGGCGCCTGATCACCGCGATCGGGGTTCTGGCGTCCATCGGCACGGCGTTCATCGCCTCGTCCTTCTCCAACATCATGGGCTACCTCCAGACGCTGTTCTCCTTCTTCAACGTGCCGATGTTCGTGGTGTTCGTGATCGGGATGTTCTGGAAGCGGGCGTCGGTGAAGTCCGGGGTGTGGGGGCTGTTCGCGGGCACCACGGCGGCGATGGTCAACTACTTCTGGATCTACAAGCAGGGTGTCGTGTCCATCCCGACCGACCAGGGCGCGAACTTCGTCTCGGCGATCGTCGGCTTCGCGGCGGGTGCGGTGGTGATGGTCGTAGTCACGCTGTTCACGGATCCGAAACCGGCCTCCGAGCTGGCGGGGCTGGTCTACGGGACGAAGTCGCCCGGCGTCGAGGAGCCGCCCGCCGAGGGCGACGCCGCCTGGTACCGCCGGCCCGCCCTGCTCGGCTGGGGCGCGATCGCGCTGGCCGCGCTCTGCTACGTGCCCTACTCGTTCTGACCGGAGGTCCCTTTAAATGTCTGAACTGCAGCGCGAAGTCTCCGAGTTGGAGCGGAAGTCGGCGTCGGCGGCCCGGTTGTTCGACATCCGCCGGATCATCGGCGGGCTGTTCACCCTGTACGGGGTGATTGTCGGCGGGGCGGGGGTCTTCGCGTCCGACGCGGATCTGAAGAAGGCGCAGGGAGTCAACATCAACCTCTGGACGGGCTTGGGGATGCTGGCCCTGGGGGTGTTCTTCCTGGTGTGGCTGAAACTGCGGCCTACGGCTCCGCCTACGCCGACGTCCGGGGAGTAGCGCGTTCTGCGGGGTGGAGGTGGTTGGGTGCGGGCCGTGCGTGGCTGGTCGCGCCCGCGCGGCGGAGCCGCACAGTGTCACAGCCCCGCGCCCCTAGCGGCGTCGACCCTGGCAGCGCCGAGCATCTTCAGCCCGTCAGGGGACCACGGACGTACGCCCACCTTCAGCCCGTCCGGCGATTGAGGACGAGCGCCCTCAAGGCGCGAACGGGGTCTGGGGCAGAGCCCCAGGAACGACCGCCGGGCCGCAGTCGACCCACCCACCCCCGGAGGCCACGCGGCGGAGCCGCAGAGTGTCACAGCGGGAAGGGGTGGGGTGGGGCATCCCGGGGTCTGGGGCGGAGCCCCAGGGGGTGTGTTCACTGGCTCGGGGTGACCCGGTCCAGTAGGCCCGTTCGCGCGGCCAGCGCCGCCGCCTCCAGGCGGGAGCCCACCCCCAGCTTCATCAGGACCCGCTGGACGTGGGTCCGCGCGGTGGAGGGCGCTATTCCCATGCCCGCCGCGATCAGCCGGGTGTCCTCGCCGTCCGCCACCCTGACCAGGACCTCCACCTCGCGGGGGGTCAGCAGTTGGAGGAGGCGCTGGCCCTCGTCGTCGGGCTGGGCCGCCGGGTTGAGGAGTTCGGCGAACGCGCCCTGCAACAGCTGCGGAGCCACCGCCGCCTCGCCGGCCCTCGCTTTCACCATCGCCCGTTCGACGCCCTCTATGCGCTCGTCGTGTCGTACATAGCCGGAGGCCCCCGCCGCGAACGCCGCCGCGATGCCGCGCGGGCTCGGCACCGGGCCGAGCACCACCACGGCCACCTGCGGCCGCTCCCGTTTGATCCGTACGATCGGGTCGAACACCCCCGGTTCGGCGGGCGAGGCCGTGCCGAGCAGGCACACCTCGGGCGCCCGGCTCACCACCAGTTCGGCGGCCCCGGCGACCGGAGCCGCCGCGGCGAGCACCCGGTGGCCCCGCAGTTTCAGCGCCGAGGCGAGTGCCTCGGCGAGCAGCCGGTGGTCGTCGACCACCATGAGCCGCACGCCCATCGAGCTACCCCCATCCCCTGGACTCTCCCCAGCTCTACGAGCTGAGGGCAGCCCACTCGGACCCCCCGGTCCCCGGCCCCTCTTGCCCCGGCAAGCTACACGCTTGTTCGACGCCGCGCGCCCGTTACCGGTAAGAAGCCCCCGGAATGCCGAATTCTCCGGCATTCAGGCCCGGTTGAGGAAGAAGGAGGGGAGGCGGATGAAGCAAACTCAGCCCGTTCCGAACCTCCTGCACGCCCCCGACCTGCGAGGGAGCAGATGGCCGAAACGGGGCCCGGGAAAAGGGAAAGGCCCCGGCGGCGGAGTTCGTTCTCCGCCGCCGGGGCCTTCGCAAGACCCGCGCCTCAGCTGGTGCCGGTCGCCATGAACAGGAACTTCTTGTCGGCGTCACTCGCCGAGTACGGCTTGCTCAGGAGCACCGCGCCCAGGTACAGGCGGCCGTTGCCGTAGAGCATCTCGGAGTACTTCGGCGAGAACGACGTGATCGCGTCGCGGACCGCACGGTCGGCCGGGTTCTCCAGGAGCAGCGTCGACTTGAGGCTGCCGCCGTCGATGCTGACGACCTGGGTGCCCTTGTCGTACGGGGCGTCCTTGTACGCGATGACGTTGTTGCCGTCCATGCGCATCGGGTACAGCGTGTAGCCGTCACCCGCGTCCGCCTTGCCGGGCACGGGCTGGCCGGTGGTGAGGTCGAAGGCGACGATCTCGTTGGTGCGACCCACCGAGCTGGAGCCGGCGGCGTTCTCGTGCTGCTCGGTCGGCACGTACAGCCTGCCGTTGCCGGCCGCGACCATCTTGCACTTCTCGACGGAGGTGCCGTCGCAGCTGGCCGCGTACTTGTCGCCGGGGGCCGGGATGCGGGCGAGCAGCTTGCCGGTCTTGGCGTCGACGGAGAAGAAGTCCGAGATGCCGCTGCCGTCGCCCGCGCTCTCGCCGACGTCGGCGGCGAGCACCAGCGGGCTGGTGGAGACGATGTGGGCGTACTGGACGCCGGGCACCATCTTGTACGTCGAGACCGGCTGGCCCGACTTGGGTTCGAGCGTCTGGATGTTGATGGTGGGCTTGTCGTAGTCGCCGCACTTGCGGACCGCCACGAGCGCGTCACCGCCGCCGTAGCCGACGTCCTTGCACTGGTCGGCGGTGGTGGTGGGCTTCCACAGTTCCTTGCCGGTGTTCAGGTCCCAGGCCGCGCCGCCGTCGAGGCCGCCCGCGGCGACGGTGCCCGCGCCCAGGGTGACCTCGTCGAAGCGGGTCTTGCGGTCGCCGTTGGCGCCCTTGATGTCCGCCTGCCACAGCAGCTTGCCGGTGTTGAGGTCGAGGCCGGCGACCTCGGTGCAGGAGGCGACCTTGGCGCCGGCCTCCTGGCTCTCGAAGGCGAACGCGGTCTTGCCGTCGGCCGAGACGTGCGTGGTGGACTCGCAGACGTTGCCGGTCAGCGGGAGCTTCCAGAGCTGGGTGCCCTTGACCGGGTCGTAGCCGACGATCTCCTTGACGCCCGACTTGGCGTACACCTTGTCGGTGAGCCAGGAGCCGTGCACCGAGGTGAGGTCGGTGACCTTGGGCTGGGGGGTCTGGAAGAGCACCTTGCCGGCGGTGTTGGCGGGGACCTTCTCCTTGCCGCCGCCTCCGGTCGCGCTGCCGCCGTCGCCCTTGGCGCCTCCGGTGTCGCCCTGCTTGGCGTCGCTCTTGCCGTCGTCCTTGCCGGCGTACCAGATGCCGCCGCCGACGATCAGGCCCACCGCGACGACCGCCGCGATGATGATCGTCATCTGCGTGTTGAGCTTCTTGCCGCCGCCTTGACCGCCGGGCACGGGCGCGCCCGGCGTCGCGTACTGCGGCTGCATCGGCTGGGTGGCGGCCTGCGGCGTCGGGTATCCGTAACCGGGCTGCTGCGGCTGGCCCGGGTACCCGTAGCCCGGCTGCTGCGGGGGCGGGGTCTGCGGGTAGCCGTAGCCGGGCTGCTGCCCGGGCGCCTGCGGGTAGCCGTACGCCGGGGCCGCCGCGGGCGGCGGGGTGCTCGGCGGTCCTGCGGGCGGCGGCGGAGTGGGCGCGCCGAAGCCGGGCGCCGCCGGCTCCTGGGGCGCGCCGAACCCGGGGGCCGGGGGCTGCTGCGGGGCGCCGAAGCCCTTGGGTGTGTCCTCGGGCTGCGGGGGCTGCGATGGTGGCTGGGGTGGCTGGCTCATGCCGGGGAGACCTCTGACTGGAAGGCGGGGACGGGGAGTTGGGGCGTCACTTGCCGAAGGACAGGATCGAGTTGTCCTTCTTGTCGGCCTTGGGGCTGTTCACTCGCCCGTTGAGGAGGAAGACGCGCCCGCCCGCCCACGCCATGCGGGGGCTGAAGAAGGCTTGCTCGGTGCTGGCAGCCGCCGACGGGCTCTGCAGCGTGATCGTCGGGGTGCCGCCGGTCGGCGGCAGGGTCGCGATCGCGGCCCCCGCGTCGTCGATGCCGGGCTCGATGTAGACCACGACCTTGCCGCCCTCGACGGCCAGCGGCTCCATCATGCGGCCCTTGGGCGCGGCCGCGTGCCACTTCTCCTTGCCTGTGCCGAGGTCGATGGCGACCACGTCGTTGCTGCGGCCGACCCCGAGTTCGCCGGCGTCCTTGCCCTCGGTGGAGATGTAGAGGGTGTTGGCGTCGGCGGCCGTGCCCGAGCAGTCCTGGAGCTGGCGGTCGACGATGCCGAACCCGCTGCAGTTCGCGGTCAGTTGGGACTTGGAGTCGACCTGCGAGCGGACCTTGCCGTCAGGGGTGAAGGTGGAGATGTTCCACGTCTTCTTGTCCTTGTTGGTGGCGTAGACGACCAGCGGGTCCATCGAGTAGACGCGGCGGATCGACCAGCCCTTGTCGTACTGGTAGTTCCACTTGGGGTTGCCGGTGGCCGGGTCCAGCTCCTGCAGGAGCTCCGACTGCGGGGCGTCCATGCTGGTGTTGTTCGGGTCGCTGCAGGTGCCCACGGAGATCAGCTTGGGGCCGCCCGCGAACGCGTCGGAGCGGCAGTTACCGGTCTTCGGGGTGCCGTACAGCTTCTTGCCGTCCGTGACGGAGAAGCCGCTCGCGCCGCCCATGCGGGCCAGCGCCACGGTGTTCCCGCTGATCGCCATGTCGAAGCTGACCATGATGTCGAAGGCGTTCTCGGACGGCACCGGCGCCTTCCAGCCCGCCTTGCCCGCGGCCAGGTCGACCATCTGGAGCTGGTTGCACTTGGCGTCCTTGGTGTTGTTCTCCTGGACGCCGAAGACGATCTTTCCGTCCGCGGTGGTGTCGTGCGGGGCGCCGCAGATGGGGGTGTCCAGGGACACCTTCCACTTTTCCTTGCCGTCCGCCACGGCGTAGCCGACGACCTCCTTGTACATGGCCTTGACGACGACGTCGCCCAGGCGCCAGGGGCCGTACTGCTCGGCGCCGTTCTGGGTCAGCGCGGTCTCGTTCTCGTGCAGCCAGGCCCGCGCCTCGCCGTCCTTGATCCCGGCGTTGATGTCGTCGGAGTCGCTGCCCCCGTTGCCCTTGCCGTTGCCCTTGTCGACGGAGGGCGAACCGGAGGGCTGTGCGCCATGGCTCTTGTCGGCGACGGGCTTCTTGCCGTCGCTGCTGCTGCCGTTGAATATGAAGTAGGCGCCGCCGCCGATGACCAGGAGGCCCGCGACCGCCGCGGCCACGATCGCCCCGGGCTTGCCCTTGAACGGGTTCTTGCCACCGCCCTGCGGCGGCACCGGGGCGCCCGGGTACTGCGGCTGACCGGGGTAGCCGTAGCCGCCCTGCTGGGTCTGCGCATACGGGTTGGGGCCCGTCGGGGGCTGGCCCGGGTAGCCGTAACCAGGCTGCTGCGGGGGCGTCTGCGGATAGCCGTAGCCGGGCGCTCCGGTCGGTGGAGTCGGCGGCATCTGCGGCGGCTGCGCGGGCGGGGAGGGCGGCGCGGCCGGCATCTGCGGCGGCTGGGCCGGCGGTCCCTGAGGCTTGTCCTGCGGTGCTCCGAAGCCACCCTGTGGTGGTTGCGAACTGGGCGGCTGAGTCACAGCGAGATACCCCCGAATTTGCGTCTTTGCGTCTTTACGTCAGTCGAACGGAGCTACTTTCTATCACTCGGAGCACTACGCGCCACGGGCCGGTCACCCCTGTTCCCAAGGGAGAACCGGCCCGTAATGCCGCCGTTACTGACTCTGTACGCCGTCTCTACGCAAGCGCCGCAAGACGTTCGTAAGGGTGTGCCTCAGGCCTCCTCGGCCAGTTCGAGCCAGCGCATCTCCAACTCGTCGCGCTCGGCGATCAGTTCGCGCAGCTCTGCATCCAGTTTCGCCACCTTGCCGAAGTCTGTGGCGTTATCGGCGATTTGCGCATGCAGATTGGTCTCGCGGTCGGAGATCTTGTTGAGCTGCCGCTCGACCTTCTGGAGTTCCTTCTTGGCGGCGCGGGCGTCCTGGGCCGAGACCGCACTCGTGGGCTTGGCCGCGGGGGCCGCGACCGGAGCCGGCGCGGACTCGATCATCCGCTGCCTGCGCTCCAGGTACTCGTCGATGCCGCGCGGCAGCATCCGCAGCGTGGCGTCGCCGAGCAGCGCCCACACGTGGTCGGTGGTGCGCTCGACGAAGAACCGGTCGTGGGAGATGACGACCATGGAGCCCGGCCAGCCGTCGAGGAGGTCCTCCAGCTGGGTCAGGGTCTCGATGTCGAGGTCGTTGGTGGGCTCGTCGAGGAAGAGCACGTTGGGCTCGTCCATGAGGAGACGGAGCAGCTGGAGCCGCCGCCGCTCACCACCGGAGAGGTCCCCGACAGGCGTCCACTGCTTCTCCTTGGAGAATCCGAACTGTTCACAGAGCTGCCCGGCGGTCATCTCACGGCCCTTGCCGAGGTCGACGCGGTCGCGGATCTGCTGGACGGCCTCCAACACCCGCAGGGCGGGCGGGAGTTCGGCGACGTCCTGGGAGAGGTAGGCGAGCTTCACGGTCTTGCCGACGACGACCTTGCCGGCCACCGGCTGCGCCTCGCCCGCGGTGCGCCAGGCCTCGGTCAGCGCGCGGAGCAGCGAGGTCTTGCCCGCGCCGTTCACGCCGACCAGGCCGATGCGGTCGCCGGGGCCGAGCTGCCAGGTCAGGTGCTTGAGCAGCAGCTTCTCGCCCGCCTGGACGGTCACGTCCTCCAGGTCGAAGACGGTCTTGCCGAGCCGGGCGTTCGCGAACTTCATCAGCTCGCTGGTGTCGCGCGGCGGCGGCACGTCGGCGATGAGCTCGTTGGCGGCCTCGATGCGGTAGCGCGGCTTGGAGGTACGGGCCGGGGCGCCGCGGCGCAGCCAGGCGAGCTCCTTGCGCATCAGGTTCTGCCGCTTGACCTCCTCGGTGGCGGCGATGCGCTCGCGCTCTGCCCGCGCGAAGACGTAGTCGGAGTACCCGCCCTCGTACTCGAACACCGACCCCCGCTGGACGTCCCACATGCGGGTGCAGACCTGGTCGAGGAACCAGCGGTCGTGGGTGACGCAGACGAGCGCGGACCGCCGGGCCTGGAGGTGCCGGGCGAGCCAGCTGATGCCCTCGACATCGAGATGGTTGGTCGGCTCATCAAGAACAATCAGATCCGGCTCGCCGATGAGCAGCTTGGCCAGCGCGATGCGGCGCCGCTCGCCGCCGGACAGGGGCGCGATGACGGTGTCGAGGCCCTGCGCGAAGCCGGGCAGGTCGAGCCCGCCGAACAGGCCCGTAAGGACGTCGCGGATCTTGGCGTTGCCGGCCCACTCGTGGTCGGCGAGGTCGCCGATGACCTCGTGCCGGACGGTGGCCTCGGGGTCGAGCGAGTCGTGCTGGGTGAGCACGCCGAGGCGCAGCCCGCCCACGTGCGTGACCCGCCCGGTGTCCGGCTCCTCCAACTGGGCGAGCATCCGGATCAGGGTGGTCTTGCCGTCGCCGTTGCGCCCTACGACACCGATCCGGTCACCTTCGGAGACGCCGAGGGAAACACCGTCGAGCAGGGCACGGGTCCCGTACACCTTGCTGACTGCCTCGACATTGACCAGGTTGACGGCCATTTCACTCCTGAGCAGGGGGATGGATCGTCGTCCAGGGTAGTCGCCGCGGAGGGTCGGATAGCGTGCGGTGCGCGATCAGGGGATCACATGTTCGGTAATCCGAGGTTCAAAGCCTGGGGTTTACGAGTGGCAAAGGGGCGGGGGCTCATGAAGCGGAATGTACGGAATGTGGTGCGGGGCGCGGTGGCGCTGGCGCTGGCGGGGGCGGTGCTGACGGGGTGCGGCGAGGAGGAGGCGGCGCTGTCGACCCCGGCGAGCCCCGCGAAGCCCTCACAGAGCGGGGCGACGGCGCCGGCGGCCAAGGGCTCCGCGGTGGGGGCGGCGGGCTCGGCGTGCACACTGCCGGTGGCCTTCGACCTGGCGGCCAAGTGGAAGGCGAAGCCGGTGGAGCCGGAGGCCGCGGACTCCCCGCTCGCCGGGCTCAGCAAGCAGGGCCCGTTCACGATGGCGTGCGAGATGGACGCGAAGCCGGCGGGGAACGTCGGCTTCATGCGGGCCTGGACCGAGGACGCCAAGTCGGGCACGCCCCGTTCGGTCCTGGAGGCGTTCGTCGGAGCGAACAAGAACGCGAGCAAGGCGACGTACGAGGAGATCAAGGCGGGCTCGCTCCCCGCGACCGAGGTCGTCTTCGAGACGTACAACAAGCTGATGGACGAGTCGAAGCAGGAGCGTGCACTGGCGGTGGTCACGCCGAAGGGCACGCTCGTCCTGCACCTGAGCGGCCTGGACACGCAGGAGCAGACGGAAATGCTCCCGGCGTACGAGCTGGCGAAGTCCAGCATGAAGGCGACGCCGTGACACCCCGGTCCGTACGCTGAGCGAGCGTACGGACACGGAGGGTGGACGGTACGGTCGTGAGCGGTCACCCTGGGTGAGTTGAGCGGGGAGATCAACTCACCGGAAGGTGGCGGCACATGACCGAGGACTGGGAGTACGGCGCGGGCGAGCCCGTTTCGTCCGACAGCCTGAAGACGTTCGGGGCCTTCGTACAGGGCCTGCGCGAACACGCCGGCCTCACCCGAGAAGAGCTCGCCTCGCTGGTCCGCTTCTCCAAACACACCGTGGAATCGATCGAGTTGGGCCGCCGCATGCCGGACCGCGATTTCGTGGACCGAGCGGAGCCGGCCCTGGGCGGGACGGGGGCGCTGAAGAAGGCGTACCGCCATCTGACCCGGCATCCGGGGCTGGCGGCTTGGTTCCGCGAGTGGGCCCGGCGAGAACGGACCGCGGTGAGTCTGTGCACGTACGAATGCCGCATGGTGCCCGGGCTGTTGCAGTCGGAGGCGTATGCGCGCACGCTGTTCGAGAACGCTGTACCGCCCCTCACCGACGAGCAGGTGGAGAGTCAACTCATCGCGCGGATGGAACGTCAGCGGCTGCTTCTGGAGCGGCCGAACGTGCCGTTCAGCTTCATCGTTTCGGAGGCGGTGTTCCGGGAGCGGCTCGGCGGCTTGGAGGTGACTCGGGGCATGCTGGACCACGTACTGGAGGTCACGAAACTCCGCAACGTGACGCTCCAAATCATGCCGCTGGGTTGCGAGTTCCATGCGTGTCTGGATGGGCCGGTCGCGCTGCTGGAAGGGCCAGACGGGAAGCGGTACGCATACTGCGAGGGGCAGATGATCGGGCGTCTGATCAGCGACCTGAAAGAGGTGGGCCCCCTCCAGCGGGCGTATGACACACTGCGCTCGCAGGCCCTCAACCCAGCTGAATCACGGGCCTTGTTGGAGCGAATTCGAGGAGCCCTATGAGCAGCACAGAACTCACCTGGTTCAAAAGCAGCTTCAGCGGCACGCAGGGCGACAACTGCGTAGAAGTCGCCCTCGACTGGCACAAGTCGAGCTACAGCGGCACGCAGGGCGACAGCTGCGTAGAGGTCGCGGTCTGCCCCGCCACCGTCCACGTACGCGACTCCAAGGACAAGCAGGGTCCGCAGTTCGCCGTCTCGGCGCGGGCGTGGACCGCGTTCGTCGCGGGGCACCGGGGCTGATCTCAGCCGGTCAGCACCGTCGCCCCCTGTGCCGGTGACGAGGCCACCCGCGCGGTGCGGCAGGTGCCCGATGCGGTGAGGGCCGTCGCGACCTTGGTCGCCGCTTCGGGGTCTGCGCACAGGAAGGCCGTCGTCGGGCCCGAGCCTGAGACCAGGGTGGCCAGGGCACCCGCCTGCTTGCCCGTCTCCAGGGTGTCCGCGAGGGAGGGGCGCAGGGACAGGGCGGCGGGCTGCAGGTCGTTGACGAGGGCGGCCGCGAGGGCCTTCGGGTCGCCGGTGCGGAGTGCGTCCAGGAGGGCCGGGGAGGCTACGGGGGCGGGGGCGTCCGGGGTGAGGCGGTCGAACTCCCGGTAGACCGCCGGGGTGGAGAGGCCGCCGTCCGCCACCGCGAACACCCAGTGGAAGGTGCCGCCGACTTCCAGCGGGGTGAGCTTCTCGCCGCGTCCCATACCGAGGGCTGCTCCACCGACCAGGCTGAACGGGACGTCGCTGCCCAACTCGGCGCAGATGTCGAGGAGTTGGGACTGTTCGGCGCCCGTACCCCACAGGGCGTCGCAGGCCAGGAGCGCGCCCGCGCCGTCCGCGCTGCCGCCTGCCATGCCGCCCGCTACGGGGATGTCCTTGTCGATGTGGATGTGGACGTTGGGCTCGATGCCGTGCCGGGCCGCGAGGAGTTCCGCCGCTCGGGCGGCCAGGTTGGTGCGGTCCAGGGGGACCTGGGGGGCGTCCGGGCCCGTGCACGTGATGCGGAGTTCGTCGGCGGGGGTCACCGTGACGGTGTCGTAAAGGGCGACGGCGAGGAACACGTTGGCGAGGTCGTGGAACCCGTCGGGGCGGGCGGGGCCCACGGCCAGTTGGGCGTTGACCTTGGCGGGGACGCGGACGGTGACGGTGCGGGGGGTCACGTGGCTCCTTCGGGTGCGGGCGGCTTCATTTTCCCCCACCCCGCCCCTTCCCGCTGCAACACTCTGCGGCTCCGCCGCGTGGCCTCCGGGGGTGAAGGACCCTGGGGCTCCGCCCCAGACCCCGATCACGCCTGAAGGGCGCTCGTCCTCAAACGCCGGACGGGCTGGGTATGCCCGCATCCACCCTGCTAGGGGCGCGGGGAACTGCGCGACCAGCCACGCACGGCCCGCACCCGACCACTCCACCCCCGGAGGGTCTCGGGAAGGGGCGGGGTGGGGAATGGCTCGCCGCAGGCGGCTCTAGCTCGGGCGGTTCTCTGCGATCCGGGCGAATTCTTCCACCGTCAACCCCTCGCCCCGCGCCTGCGGAGAAACCCCCGCCGCGACCAGGGCCGCCTCGGCCGCCGCGGGCGAGCCCGCCCAGCCCGACAGCGCCGCCCGCAGGGTCTTGCGGCGCTGCGCGAACGCCGCGTCCACGACCGCGAAGACCTCCGCCTTGGCGGCCGTCGTCTCCACCGGGGACGTACGCCGCACCAGCGACACCAGCCCGGAGTCCACGTTCGGCGCCGGCCAGAACACGTTCCGGCCGATCGACCCCGCCCGCTTCACCTCCGCGTACCAGTTCGCCTTCACCGAAGGCACCCCGTACACCTTGTTGCCCGGCTTCGCCGCGAGGCGGTCCGCGACCTCCGCCTGGACCATGACCAGGGTGCGTTCGATGCTCGGGAAGCGGTCCAGCATGTGGAGGAGGACCGGGACCGCCACGTTGTACGGGAGGTTCGCCACGAGTGCCGTGGGGGGCGGGCCCGGCAGGTCCTTGACCAGCATCGCGTCGGAGTGGACCAGAGCGAAACGGTCCGCACGGCTCGGCATGCGCGCCGCGATCGTCGAGGGGAGCGCCGACGCCAGTACGTCGTCGATCTCCACCGCCACCACCCGGTCCGCCGCTTCGAGCAGCGCCAGGGTCAGCGAGCCCAGGCCCGGGCCCACCTCGACCACCACGTCGTCGGGGCGGACCTCGGCGGTGCGCACGATGCGGCGGACCGTGTTGGCGTCGATGACGAAGTTCTGGCCGCGCTGCTTGGTGGGGCGTACGCCAAGCGCCGCGGCCAGTTCGCGGATGTCGGCGGGGGTAAGGAGTGCGTCGGGCTCAGTGGTGCTCACCGATACAGCCTACGGCCGCAGTGCGGCCACGGGCTCGCCCCCCGGGCCACGAACAGCTTCTTCGCCCGGAACGTCTGCTCTCCCGCCGGTGCCTGCTCGGGCCGCCCGCTGCCGCCGAGCGAGTGCCAGGTGCCCGCGTCGAACTGGTAGAGCCCGCCGTACGTGCCCGACGGGTCGAGGGCGCTCGGGCGGCCGCCCGACTCGCAGTGGGCCAGGCCGCTCCAGTTGAGGTGGTCGGCGCCGCCCACCGAGGCGGGCAGCGCCTTGGTGCCGACCTTGACCTGCTGGGTGACCGCCTCGCGCACGATCTCCTCGGCGATCTTCTTCGGCCTCTGCTTGACCCCGTTGACCGTCCGCAGCGCGTACGTGACCTTGCGGGCGCCCTGCTGGCCCTGGCGGACCACGACCTGCGTACCCGTGAACAGCGTGTCGTCCTTGGTCTTCTCGACCTTGAAGGGGATGGGCTCCTCGCGCACCTCCCTCGTTCCGCTGATCCGCATGACCGTGACCGTCTGGCCGTCGCGGGGGAAGGACATCGGGGGTACGGAGGTCGTGTCCTGGCCCTGCAGCGAGATGCCCGCTTCCTCCAGGGCACCGGAGACCGTGGCCGCGTTGGTGCGCAGGGTGCGTTCGCGGCCGTCCGCGAGGAAGGTCACCGAGCGTTCGGTGCGTACGTCCAGGGAGAGGCCCGCGCGGCCGATCTCCAAGGAGCGGGACGCCGACAGATAGGCGCCCTCGGCGCGCACGCCGAGCTGGCGCAGGGCCCCGTCGACGGTGCGGGCGGTCGTCCACACCTGGCGGCGCTGGCCGTCGAGGGTGAGCTGGACGGGGCGGCCGTAGCGCACCACGATCTCGTCGCCGCCGGCGAGCTCGGCGCCGGGGCCGGGCGCCACGACGTCGTGCGCCCCGACCGGCACGTGCTCGTCGGCCAGGAGCTCCTCGACGCTGTCGGCGAAGGTGTGCATGGTGCGCGGTACGCCGTCGACGGTCAGGTGGACCGCCTTGTCGCTGACGACGAACGCGGAGGTGCCGCCTGCCAGGAACGCGACGACGAGGGCCTGCGGGACGAGCCGGCGCAGGCCTTCGGGCCCGCCCGAGGACTTGCGGCGCCGGGCCGCCCGGCGCGCCCCGGCCCGCCCTCCGGGCTCTGCGTCCTGGCGTTCTCGGTGTTCTGGGCGGGGCGGCACGGGTGCGCGCTGCTCGGGGACGGGCAC
Source organism: Streptomyces sp. WM6378 (assembly GCF_001279695.1). Lineage (GTDB taxonomy): Bacteria > Actinomycetota > Actinomycetes > Streptomycetales > Streptomycetaceae > Streptomyces. Next base: position 47,466 of record NZ_LGDD01000322.1, on the reverse strand, counting down.
CGGGGCGATCAGGGTCTCGTGGTCCGCGTAGGCGGGCGTGAAGCCGTCGTACCGGGGCGCGCGGGAGCCGAAGGGGGGCGCGGACGCCTCTCCCGTGCCCGCGGCGACCCCGTACGGAGGCGTTGCCGTGGCGGTCGCGGCGCGGTGGCCGCCGCGTGCGGCACGGTGACTGCCCTGCGAATTGCTCACGACGCTCCAGGGTCCGGTCCGATGGTGCGGGCCGGGACACTAGCGGAGCAGCGGTCACTCTCCAAAGCAACTCGACTACACAGCGTCGTGGCGCTACCCTGTGCACCGCTCGGCGCGACCGGATCCCTGTTATCGGTCAGTAATCAAACGCGCGCGCAGTGTTGTCCGCGATCGCCGCGGCCAGCACGTCTTCGCCGATACCCTTCACGGCCGCCATGGCCCGCACCGTGACCGGAATGAGATACGGCGCATTGGGCCGTCCGCGGTACGGAGCCGGGGTGAGAAACGGCGCGTCGGTCTCGACGAGAACGAGTTCCAGCGGGGCGACGGCGAGAGCGTCGCGCAGCGGCTGGGCGTTTTTGAAGGTCATGTTTCCCGCGAAGGACATGAAGTACCCGGATTCGGCGCAGAGTTCGGCCATTTCCGCGTCGCCGGAATAACAGTGGAAGACCGTGCGTTCCGGTGCGCCTTCCTCGCGCAGAATACGCAGCACATCGGCGTGCGCCTCGCGATCGTGGATGACGAGCGCCTTGCCCTGCCGCTTGGCGATCTCGATGTGCGCCCGGAAGGACCGCTCCTGGGCGGCCTTGCCCTCGGGGCCCGTGCGGTAGTAGTCGAGGCCGGTCTCGCCGACGGCCTTGACCCACGGCAGGGCGGCGAGCCGCTCGATCTCGGCGAGGGCCTCGTCCAGCGCGCCGTCGCCGCCGGGGCCGCGCGCGCCCTGGCGCGACCAGCCGTCGGGGTCTCCGTGGACGATCCGGGGGGCTTCGTTGGGGTGCAGGGCCACGGCCGCGTGCACGGGCGCGTACGCCTCGGCGGTCTCCGCCGCCCACCGGGAGCCCTTCACGTCGCAGCCCACCTGGACCACGGTGGTGACACCCACGGCCGCGGCCTTCTCCAGGGCCTGTTCGACCGTGCCGTCCTGCATGTCCAGGTGGGTGTGCGAATCGGCCACCGCCACTCCGAGCGGTTCGGGCAGGGGCGGCGGGGCATCCTTGGCGGCACTCATACGGGCGATCCTACGAAAGGGGCGCGCCCCCGTCGCGACCGGTCGCGTACGTGCGGGCGCCTACCTCCGGTGGAAGGGGTGCAGGAGGTCCGACAGATGCCAGTGGTGCTCCGGCTTCGCAGCGGTCCCGGCGGTGTCTTCCAGCTCGGACTTGGCCGGCTTCGCCTCGTGGTCCTTGAGCCACTGCTGTGCGGACGACACCCGCCCGGCACGCATGATGCGCACCACGTGCCCGCCGCAGTTGAGGCAGGTGGGGGCGGACAGCGGGGAGGGCACCCGTTCGCCATTGGCCTTGTATATGACGAATGCCTGGCCAGTGGCGTCTGTGTGGTGCTCTATTTCGTACGCCTGTTCCCAGCCGTATCCGCACCTCATGCACGCGAAGGCATACGCCTCGTGTGCCGTGGTCTCAGCGATCTCACTCATGTGCCGGCTCCTCTTGTCCGCTGGACAAGCTCTTGCGAGCGCTCTTGCGAGCGGGGGCGAAAGCGTCCCCGATCCAGGAGACGCCTTTCGCTGCCAAAACGCATCAGGGGCTGTCGAGAGTTGGCGTGGTCTTGGCCTTTCCTAGGGCTGCGTGCTTTTCCCTGCCCCGGTGCGCGGCCTGCGTTTTACTTTTTACGATAGTCCTTTACCTGCGGCGGGGCCCTGACGTGCCGCATTCTTTGCCGCCACTACCGCGTCGAACACCTCGCGCTTGGGTAGACCCGTCTCGACGGCGACGGCCGCGATGGCCTCCTTGCGCCGCTCCCCCGCCTCTTCCCGGACCTGTACGCGCCTGACCAGCTCGGCCTCGTCCAGATCGGCCGGGCCCGTCTGCGGCGCGCCCTCGACCACGACGGTGATCTCGCCGCGCACACCCTCGGCCGCCCACTCGGCGAGGTCCTTCAGGGGGCCGCGCTTGACCTCCTCGTACGTCTTGGTCAGCTCCCGGCACACCGCCGCGCGCCGCCCGGCGCCGAACACCTCGGCCATCGCGGCCAGGGTGTCGTCGAGCCGGTGCGGGGCCTCGAAGTAGACCAGCGTGCGCCGCTCGTCGGCGACCTCACGCAACCGGCCGAGGCGCTCGCCGGCCTTGCGCGGCAGGAACCCCTCGAAGCAGAAGCGGTCCACGGGAAGCCCGGACAGGGCGAGCGCGGTCAGCACCGCCGATGGGCCCGGCACCGCCGTGACCTTGATGTCCTTCTCCACGCAGGCCGCGACCAGGCGGTACCCGGGGTCGGAGACCGACGGCATGCCCGCGTCGGTGACGAGCAGCACCCGGGCGCCGCCTTCGAGGGCCTCGACCAGTTCGGGGGTGCGCGCCGACTCGTTGCCCTCGAAGTAGGAGAGGACCCGGCCCTGGGTGTGCACGCCGAGCGCCTGGGTGAGGCGGCGAAGGCGCCGGGTGTCCTCGGCGGCGACGACATCGGCCCGCTCCAGTTCGGCGGCGAGCCGGGGCGGGGCGTCCGCGGTGTCGCCGATGGGGGTGCCTGCGAGTACGAGAGTTCCGGTCACACCAACCATCCTCGCAGCCCGGCGACGGCCGGGCCGCCGGGCCCGGCCACGGGACTCGCACAGCCGGGTTCCCTACGATGGCGCGGTGACCAGTACTGCGCCACAGACCCTGCCGGGCCACGAAGCCGGGGACGAGCCGCCCTCCTGGCCGCACCGCATGCGCCGGTTCGGCCATGTCGTGCGGCCGAGAACCGGGCTGCGCGAGCGCCTGGTGCCTCCGTTCGCCCGGCCCTCCGGGCAGCTGTGGACAGTGCTCGGCATCCCGCCCCTGTGGGCGGCGCGCATCGTGCGCTGGTCGGCGTGGGCGGGGCCGCTCCTGGTGACGCTGGTCGCGGGGCTCATGCGGTTCTGGCACCTGGGCGCCCCGCACGCGGTGATATTCGACGAGACGTACTACGCCAAGGACGCCTGGGCGCTCATCAACCACGGCTACGAGGGCGACTGGCCGAAGGACATCGACAAGTCGATCCTCGCCAACCCCGATCTCATCGCGGTGCCGACCGCGCCGGGCTATGTGGTGCACCCGCCGGTCGGCAAGTACCTGATCGGCATCGGCGAGAAGATGTTCGGCTTCACGCCGTTCGGCTGGCGCTTCATGGTCGCCGTGCTCGGCACCCTGTCGGTGCTGCTGATCTGCCGGATCGGGCGGCGCCTGTTCCGCTCGACGTTCCTGGGCTGCCTCGCGGGCACGCTGCTCGCGGTCGACGGGCTGCACTTCGTGATGAGCCGCACCGCGCTGCTCGACACGGTCCTGATGTTCTTCGTGGTGGCCGCGTTCGGCTGCCTCCTCGTCGACCGCGACCGTACGAGAGCGAAGCTCGCGGCCGCACTGCCCGAGGGCGAGGACGGGCTGCTGCGCCCGGACGCGGAGATCGCGGCGACCTTGAGGTTCGGCTGGCGGCCGTGGCGGCTCGGCGCCGGGATCATGCTCGGCCTGGCCTGCGGCACCAAGTGGAACGGCCTCTACATCCTGGTCTTCTTCTGCGTGATGGCCGTCCTGTGGGACGTGGGCGCCCGGCGCACGGCGGGGGCGGTCACCCCCTACCGGGCGGTCCTGCGCCGGGACGCGTTCTGGGCGTTCCTCTCCACGGTGCCGGTCGCGATCGCCACGTACATGGCGTCGTGGACGGGCTGGTTCGTCACCGACAAGGGGTACGGCCGGCACTGGGCGGACGGCCGCGCGGGCCTGTCCCCCGACCACATCAAGCTCCCGGTCATCGGCACCATCAACCACCTGCCGCAGTTCGACCTGAGCTGGGTGCCGGCCTCGCTGCGCAGCTTCTGGCACTACGAGACCGAGGTCTACAGCTTCCACGTCGGCCTCACCGAGGGCCACACCTACCAGTCGAACCCGTGGAGCTGGCTGGTGCTCGGCCGGCCCGTCTCGTACTACTACGAGAGCCCCGCCCCCGGCATCCAGGGCTGCCCCTCCAACACGGTCGGCAAGTGCGCCTCCGAGGTCCTCGCGCTCGGCACCCCGCTGCTCTGGTGGGCCGCCTGCTTCGCGCTCCTCTACGTCCTGTGGCGCTGGATCTTCCGGCGCGACTGGCGGGCCGGCGCGATCGCGTGCGGCATCGCGGCCGGGTACCTGCCCTGGTTCATGTACCAGGAGCGGACGATCTTCTTCTTCTACGCGGTCGTGTTCGTGCCGTTCCTGTGTCTGGCGGTGGCGATGATGATCGGCGCGATCATCGGGCCACCGGGTTCGGACGAGCGGCGGCGTGCGGTGGGGGCGATCGGGGCGGGTGTGCTCGTCCTGCTGATCGTGTGGAACTTCGTGTACTTCTGGCCGATCTACACCGGCACGGCCATCCCGCTCGACTCCTGGCGCAGCCGGATGTGGCTGGACAGCTGGGTGTGATGCCGGTCGCGTTCCGGTAACCGTTCGACAACTGAGAGCACCGCTGTCACTGCCGTCCCGTAGAGTCGCCCCCAAGTAACCCCTTGAACACGTTCAAGAGGTTCGGGGGACTCCTGGGGAGGGGAACTGCGGGATGCGCAGTGGAGCGAAGGTCGCCATCGTGGGCGGGGTGTTCGTGGTGGTCGCCACAGGTGTGGCGTACGGGGGCTACACGCTGGTGGGCGGCGGTGACGACAAGGGCTCCGGCGGGACGCGCACGCAGGGCGCGCCCGCGCGCACCGGGCCGCCGGGCGCGGACGAGATCAAGGAGACCTCCACCGGCTTCCTCCAGGCCTGGGCGAAGGGCGACGCGGCGGGGGCCGCCGCCCTGACCAACAACCAGCAGGGTGCCTCGGCCGCGCTGGCCGGCTTCAGCGACCAGGCCCACATCACGAACGTGGTGGTCACCCCGGGCGCGCCGAACGGGGCGGTCGTCCCGTACACCGTCAAGGCCGACGTCTCCTTCGAGGGCAAGACGGCCCCGCTGTCCTACGCCTCCCAACTCACCGTCGTACGCGGCCAGTTGACGCACAAGGCGCTGGTGGACTGGCAGCCCGCCGTGCTGTACCCGCAGCTGAAGACGGGCGAGCGCCTGGTGACCGACAAGGCGCAGAACCCCGAGATCCAGGCCGTCGACCACAAGGACCGCCCGCTGACCAAGGAGCAGTACCCCTCGCTGGCCGCGATCCTGGACGGGCTTCGCGAGAAGTACGGCGCCAAGGTCGACGGCACGCCGGGCATCGAGCTCCAGATCCAGGGCAACAACACCCCGGCCCGCACGCTCATCACCCTGCAGAAGGGCACGCCGGGCAAGCTGAAGACGACCCTGGACGCGGATGTGCAGGCGGCCGCCGAGAAGGCCGTGAAGGGGTTCGGGGAGTCGTCGGTGGTGGCCGTCAAGCCGAGCACCGGTGAGATCCGGGCGGTCGCGGACAACCGCAGCGACAAGTTCCCGGCGTCGCTCCAGGGCCGGGTCGCGCCCGGCTCCACAATGAAGATCGTCACCGCGGCGATGCTGATCGAGAAGGGCAAGGCGTCCCCGGACAAGCCGGCCGAGTGCCCGGCGGACGCGATGTGGCAGGGCGTCACCTTCCACAACCTCAACAACTTCTCGATGGACGGCCAGCCCTTCTCGAAGAGCTTCGCCCGGTCCTGCAACACCGCCTTCATCAAGCTCGTCGACGACGTGAACGACGACGGGGCGCTGGGGCGCGTCGCGGCCAACTACTTCGGCATCGGCCAGGACTGGAAGATCGGCGTGCCGTCCTTCGACGGCAGCGTGCCCGCCTCGGCCGGTGCCGAGACGGCGGCGGCGTACATCGGGCAGGGCAAGGTCCAGATGAGCCCGCTCGACATGGCGTCCATCGCGGCGACCGCGAAGTCGGGCCGCTTCCGCCAGCCGGTGATCGTGCCGCAGTCCCTCGACGGCCGGGCGCTGGCCCAGGCCGACCCGCTGCCCTCGGGCATCGCCGGCCAGCTGCGCGAGATGATGCACATCACCGCGACCGCCTCGTACGGGACGGCGACCGTGGCCATGGGGAACGTCGGCGGCGACAAGGGCGCCAAGACCGGCTCCGCCGAGAAGGACGGCCAGAACAAGTCGGACAGCTGGTTCACCGGCTACAGCGACGACCTCGCGGCGGCCGCCCTGGTGCAGTCCGGCGGACACGGCGGGGACGCGGCGGGGCCGATCGTCGCGCAGGTCCTGCGCGCGGGCTAGGGGGACACCCCCCAAGCGCCTGGCGCGGGGTTCGAGCCCAGGCCCTGAAACCCTCTCGCATGGCCCGTACACCGACCACTAGCGTGCGGGCCATGAACTCTCCGGATCGCCCCCTCGCCCCGCGCGAGCGGCACTCGTGACCCTGACCATCACGTGCGCGGTGCTGCTCGCGGCCCTCACGCACGCCAGCTGGAACGCGCTCGCCCACCACCTCAAGGACCAGCTGCTCTCCTTCACCCTGATATCCGGCGGCGGCGCGCTGATCGGGCTGCTCGCGCTGCCGTTCGTGCCGGTGCCGGACCGCGGGGCCTGGCCGTATCTGCTGGTCTCGGCGGCGCTGCACGTCGCGTACATGCTGCTGCTCATGCGGTCGTTCACGCTGGGCGACTTCGGGCAGATGTATCCGATCGCGCGCGGCACGGCCCCGCTGGTGGTGACCGTGCTCGCCGCCGTGTTCGTGCACGAGATGCCGAACGCATGGCAGCTGGCGGGCGTGGCCGTGGCCTGCGCGGGCCTGGTCGGGGTCGCCCTGTGGGGCCTGCGCGGCTCGCGGCCGAACTGGCCGGCCATTCTCGCGGCCCTGGCCACCGGCCTCACGATCGCCGGGTACACCGTCGTCGACGGCGTCGGGGTGCGCGCCTCGGGCTCCTCGTCCGGCTACATCGCCTGGCTGATGATCCTGGAGGGCCTGGCCATCCCCGCTTACGCCGTGCACCGCCGGCGGTCCCAACTGGCCGTGGAACTGCGCCCGTTCACGGCCCGCGGGCTCCTTGGCGCGGCACTGTCCGTCACCGCGTACGGGCTCGTCCTGTGGGCGCAGACCAGGGCGCCGCTCGCCCCGATCGCCGCGCTGCGCGAATCGTCGATCATCGTGGGCGCGGCGATCGGCGCGGTCTTCTTCAAGGAACGCTTCGGCGCCCCCCGGATCGCCGCGGCGGGCCTGCTGGTGGTGGGCATCGGCCTGATGCTGCGGGCGGGTTGACATCCCCTCGGCCGGTCACTCCCCGCAAGCCGCCCGCTGGAAGCCGGTGTTGACGGCAAGGAGGCCGCCGTCGACGCGCAGGGTGGTGCCGGTGATCCAGGACGCGTCGGCCGAGGCGAGGAAGGCGACGGCCGCCGCGATGTCCTCGGGCTCGCCGACCCGGCCCAGCGGGTACAGCTTCGCCATCCGCTCCAGCTGGGCCTCGCGGCCGTCCCAGGTGGGGGTGTGGACGGTGCCGGGCTCGACCAGGTTGACCCGCACCCCGCGCGGCGCGGCGTCCCCGGCGAGCGTACGGGTCAGGGAGGCGAGGCCCGCCTTGGCGGCGCTGTAGGCGTGGTTGCCGAAGTCCTGCTCGCCGTTGACCGAGCCGATGCTGACGATCGCACCCCGGCCGGACGCGGCGAGGTGCGGCAGGGCGGCGCGGGCGCAGCGGAAGGCGCCGGTGAGGCTGATGTCGAGGTCGCGGGCCCACTCCTCGTCGTCCTCGTCCTCGAAGAGCGCGGCGTCCGGCGTACAGGAATAGGCGTTGTTGACGAGGACGTCGAGCCGGCCGAACTCCTCCACGGCGTAGGCGACCGCGGCCTCCACCGAAGCCCGGTCGGACACGTCGCAGCGCCGGGCGACGGCACCTTTCAGTTCGGCGGCCGTTTCGGTCGCCCGCCCCAACTCGACGTCGGTGACGAGGACTTGGGCGCCCTCGGCGGCCAGCCTGCGCGCGGTGGCGGCGCCGATGCCGCGCCCCGCGCCGGTGATCAGTACCGCGTGTCCGTCGAAGCGTGCTGTGTTGAAAGCCGTCTGGGAAGCCGCTTGGAAAGCCGTCTGAGGATGCGTCATACGGTCGAACGTAGCGCCCGCACCAGGGCCTGGGCACGGGGATCGGCGGTGACACCCTTCTGCAGGCCGTTGGTCACATAGCCGAACGCGGTCCCCGACTCGGGGTCGGCGAAGCCCAGCGAGCCGCCGCGTCCGGGGTGCCCGAAGGATCCGGGGGCGAGGAGCGGGGAGGCCGGGCCGTGCAGCATGTAGCCGAGGCCGAAGCGGGTGTTCACGACAAGGACCCTGTCCGGCCCCGAACTCTCCTCCGTGCGGGCCAGGGTGAGCGTGGCGGGCGCGAACAGCCGCTCCCCGCCGTCCACTTCGCCGAAGGTGGCGGCGTAGAAGCGGGCCAGCGCGCGGGCGGTGGAGATGCCCGCGGAGGCGGGGAGTTCGGCGGCGCGGTAGGCGGGGTCGTTCTCGTCCGGCAGCGGGTCGATCGCGCCGAACGCGCGCCGGGTCAGCGAGTGCGGGTCCTGGTAGGCCTCGGTGACGCTGCGCTTCGGCCTGAGCCGCAGCCCGCCGTCGCCCGCCTCGGGCGCCTCGACCGGGCCGACCCGGCCCACCCGGTGCGCCTCGGTGTCCGGCACGCCCATCCAGAAGTCCAGGCCGAGCGGCCCGGCTATCTCCTCTGCCACCCAGCGGCCGATGGTGCGCCCGGTGACGCGCCGGACCAGCTCGCCGAGCAGCCAGCTGTAGGTCTGCGCGTGGTAGCCGTGCGCGGTGCCGGGCTCCCAGAACGGCGGCTGCGCGGCCACGGCGGCCGGTCCGCTCTCGCCGTCGACGGCCTCGGCGGGGGTGAGCGGGCGGTCGAGGGCGGGCACCCCGGCCCGGTGGGAGAGGAGGTGCCGTACGAGAGTGCGCTCCTTGCCGGCCGCCTTGAACTCGGGCCAGTACGTCGACACCGGGGCGTCCAGGTCGAGCCGGCCGCGCTGGTGCAGGAGGAGGGGGACGGCGGCGGCCACGCCCTTGGTGGCCGAGCGCACTATCTGGGCGGTGTCCAGCGCCCAGGGGGCGGTGCCGTCCACGTCCTTGGTGCCGGCCCACAGGTCGACGACCTTGCGGCCGTGCCGGTAGGCGGCGACGGCCGCGCCGCGTTCTCCGCGCTGCTCGAAGTTCCGCACGAAGGCGTCCTTCACCGGTTCGTAGCCCGGTGCCACGGTGCCCTGTACGTCGACCACGATCGCTCCCCATCTTGCTGGGCGCCGCGCTGGTGCCCGCTACCCATGGTGCCTGACGGGGAGGCGGGGCCGACGCGGGCGGGGTTGCGGCCCGGCCGGGTGCGCTGGGGCTCCGCCCCAGACCCCGTTGAGACCCCACCCCACCCCTTCCCGGAACCCGCCGGGGGTGAAGGACCCTGGGGCTCCGCCCCAGACCCCGTTCGCGCCCAAAGGGCGCTCGTCCTCAAACTCCCCCAAGGCCTCAAGGGCCAGGGGGGACCCCCATGACAGGCTGAAGATGCCAGTACTGGGCCGACACCAGTCCTGCTAGGGGCGCGGGGAACTGCGCAAAAGGGCACGGCGGGCCCGCGCCGAAACGAACCGCCCCCTAGCGGAGCGCCGCCGTTGAGGACGGGTCGAAGCCGAACGGGAGCTCAAGGCGATGCGCCCGCATCAGGGCCGCGTCGGACAGGACATCCCCCGTGGGGCCGTCCGCCGCGATGACCCCCTCGCTCAGGATCACCGCCCGCCCGCACAGCTCCAGCGCGTACGGCAGGTCATGGGTCACCATGAGGACCGTTACGTCCAACCCGCGCAAGATGTCGGCCAGTTCGCGCCGCGACGCGGGGTCGAGGTTGGACGACGGTTCGTCCAGGACCAGGATCTCCGGCGACATCGCGAGCACCGTCGCGACGGCGACGCGGCGGCGCTGGCCGAAGGACAGGTGGTGCGGCGGCCGGTCCGCGTACTCGGCCATTCCCACCTGGGTGAGGGCCACGAGGACCCGCCGCTCCAGCTCCGCCCCGCGCACCCCGGACGCCGCCGGGCCGAAGGCGACGTCCTCGCGGACGGTCGGCATGAAGAGCTGGTCGTCGGGGTCCTGGAAGACGATGCCGACCCGGCGCCGGATCTCGGCGAGGTTCTTCTTGGCGACCGGCAGACCGGCGACGGTCACGGAGCCCGCGCCGCCTTCGAGGATGCCGTTGAGGTGGAGGACGAGGGTCGTCTTGCCCGCGCCGTTGGGGCCGAGCAGCGCGACCCGCTCGCCGCGCGCCACCGTCAGGTCGACGCCGAACAGCGCCTGATGCCCGTCGGGGTAGGCGAAGGCGAGCCCGGACACTTCGAGGGACGGGACGTTCTCAGCGTTCATGACGTTCTCACCTGTCACAGAATCCAGCCCAGCAGACAGACGGCGAGCGCCGTCACGGGGAGGGCCACGGCCCGCGTCCACTGGGCGCGGGTCGCCGTCACCTCGTCGATCACCGGCATGGCGCCGGCGTAGCCGCGGCTGACCATCGCGAGATGGACGCGTTCGCCGCGTTCGTAGGAGCGGATGAAGAGCGCGCCCGCCGACTTGGCGAGAACGCCCCAGGAGCGCACCCCGCGCGCCTCGAAGCCGCGCGAGCGGCGGGCGATCGACATCCGCCGCATCTCGTCGGTGATCACGTCCCCGTACCGGATCATGAAGGACGCGATCTGGACGAGGAGCGGCGGCAGTTTGAGTCGCTGCAGGCCGAGCAGCAGGGCGCGCAGTTCGGTGGTGGAGGCGAGGATCACGGAGGCGGCGACGCCGAGGGTGCCCTTGGCGAGCACGTTCCAGGCGCCCCACAGCCCGTTCTCGCTGAGCGAGAGGCCGAGCACGTGGACCTGCTCGCCGGGCACGACGAACGGCATGAGCACGGCGAACGCCACGAACGGGATCTCGATGAGCAGCCGCTTCAGGAGGTATCCGGCCGGGATGCGGGCCGCACCCGCGACGCAGGCGAGCAGCACGGCGTACAGCGCGAAGGCCCACATCGCCTCGCGCGGTGTGGACACCACGACGACCACGAACAGGAACACCGCGGCGAGCTTGCAGTGCGGCGGCAGGTCGTGGACGGGTGAGTGGCCGTGCCGGTAGAGCCGGTGGGAGTGGCCCGCTCCCACGTCAGACCGCTTCCGGGGTGCGCTCGGGGGCGGGCTCCGTGCGGCGGCGGCGTACGACCCAGAACACGCCGCTGCCCACCACGACGGTCACGCCGACGCCGATCACTCCGGCGAGGCCGCCGGCCAGGCGGGCGTCGCCGATGTCCTTGACGGAGTAGTCGGCGAGCGGCGAGTCGGAGGTGGCGTGCGGCTTGGTCTTGGCGTCGATGCCCTTGTCGTGGGCGACCTTCTCCAGGCCGTCGGGGCTGGCCGAGGCGTAGAAGGAGACGAACCCGGCGAGGACGAGCGCGGTGACGATGCCGATGCCCCACACCTTCTTCGTGGAGCGGGTGCGGGCCGCCGCGGGGGCGGCGGCGGGCGCGTCGACGAGTTCGCCGCCGACGCGCAGCTTGAGCGGCGCGGTCAGGCCGCGGGCGCCGTGCACGAGGTCGGGGCGTACGGCGATGACGGCGCCCACCGTGAGCGCGGTGATCACGGCCTCGCCGATGCCGATCAGGACGTGCACGCCGACCATCGCGGTGAGCACCTTGGTGATCGGCACGTCGGTGGTGCCGCCGAGCGCGTAGATCGCGGTGAAGACGAGGGCGGCGGCCGGGACGGAGAGCAGCGCGGCCACGAACGAGGCGACGGTGATCGAGCGGCGGGTGCGGGGCAGCACCTTCACGAGGCCCCGGAAGAGGGCGTAGGCGACGACGGTCGTGGTGATCGCCATGTCGGTGATGTTCACGCCGAGCGCGGTGAGGCCGCCGTCGGCGAACAGGATGCCCTGCATGAGCAGGACCACGGACACGCACAGCACGCCGGTGTAGGGCCCGACGAGGATCGCGGCGAGCGCGCCGCCGAGCAGATGGCCGCTGGTGCCGGCCGCGACGGGGAAGTTGAGCATTTGCACGGCGAAGATGAACGCGGCGACGAGACCGGCCAGCGGCGCCGTCTTCTCGTCGAGTTCCCTGCGCGCTCCGCGCAGGCTGACGGCGACGGCTCCGGCGGCGACCACACCTGTGACCGCCGATACAGGTGCGTTGATGAATCCATCGGGTACGTGCATGGGGGGACTCCGATTTCCCGTGGCGCCCTCTTCCCTGCGCGGCATGCGCAGAACCGTTTGATGATAGTGCCCTGTTGCGAACCCTTCGCAAGAGCGGCTGAGTACCAAGTGACAAGCCGACTCGCTGGGGGTTTACCCGAAAAATATGGGACATTTGATACCAACTAGCACGAACCGGATTTCATTCAGCACCCAGCGTGAGGAGCGACCGATGTCCCCCGCAGTCGAGGAACACGCCGAGGAACACGCCGACAGCCGCTCCGTCGAGGATCACGCCCGGGCCCGCATCGTCACGGACGCCCCGCTCACCAACCCCGTCCCGGTGAAGCTGCGCTATGACCCCGCCGACGCCCCCGGCACGGTCTGCTTCGCCTTCCCTGGCGGCAACGAATGGATCTTCCCGCGCGACCTGCTCGAATCGGGGCTGCGCGCGCCCGCCCGCCGGGGCGACGTGGAAGTGTGGCCGTGCGGCCGCGCCCAGACGGTCCTCGAATTCCACTCGCCGGACGGGGTCGCGGTGGTCCAGTTCGACAGCTCGCCGCTGGTCCGCTTCCTGCGCCACACCTACGCCACCGACGCGCGGGCGGCCCCGTCCGCGGCGGGCCGCCACCGCTGAGCTTCCGTACGCCATTCCGTACAACATGTCTTACGACATGCGGAGGCCCCCCGTGCGCGGTACGCACGAGGGGCCGAGGGGCGCCGGCGGTCCCGTCCCCACAGGCCGCCGACGTCGGCCGGGACCCACGGCCGCTCGGTTCGAAGGGTCCCGGCGTTCAGGAGGCGGGGGTCAGACCCGCGCCAGCTCGCGACGTCCGTCGGGGTCGCCGTCGCTGTCGAGTTCGGCGGCCTCCTGCTTGCGCAGGCCCTCGCCCTCGACGTCGACGTTCGGCAGCACCCGGTCCAGCCAGCGCGGCAGCCACCAGGCCTTCGCGCCGAGCAGCGCGAGCACCGCGGGCACGATCGCCATGCGGACGATGAACGCGTCGAAGAAGACCGCTATCGCGAGGCCGAAGCCGATCATCTTGATCATTTGCTCGCTGGAGCCGATGAAGCCGGAGAACACCGCGATCATGATCACCGCGGCTGCGGTGACCACCCGGGCGCCGTGCTTGAACCCGGTGACGATCGCCTGGCCGGGCCGCTCGCCGTGGACGTACGCCTCGCGCATCCGCGTGACCAGGAAGACCTCGTAGTCCATCGCGAGACCGAAGACCACGCCCACCATGAAGATCGGCATCATGGACATGATCGGGCCGGTCTGCTGCACGCCGAACAGCGAGCCGAGCCAGCCCCACTGGAAGACCGCGACGACCGCGCCGAGGGCGGCGACCACCGAGAGCAGGAAGCCGAGGGCCGCCTTCAGCGGGACCAGGACCGAACGGAAGACCACCATCAGGAGCAGGAAGGCGAGCCCGACGACGAGTGCCAGGTAGGGCAGCAGGGCGTCGTTCATCTTCTGCGAGAAGTCGATGTTCATCGCGGTCGAGCCGGTGACCAGGAGCTTCGCCCCGGTCTCGGCCTTGATCGACTCGTTGGTGTCCCGGATCGAGTGGACCAGGTCCTCGGTCTGGGTGGAGGACGGCTTGGACTTCGGTATGACCGTGATGGTCGCCGTGTTGTTGCCGTGGTCCTTGTTGAACAGGGGCGGGAGCACCGGGCCCGCGTCCGGCAGCTTCTTGATCGCGTCGACCGTCTTGTTGGCGGCGGCCTGCGGGTTCGTGCTGTCCTTGCCGTCGACGACGACCATGAGCGGCCCGTTGAAGCCGGGCCCGAAGCCCTCGGAAAGGGTGTCGTAGGCGCGGCGCTGCGTGGTGGAGGTCGGCTGCGAGCCGTCGTCCGGCAGGCCCATCTGCAGCGAGCTCGCCGGCAGCGCTATCGCGCCGAGGCCGAGCACGCCGACGAGCAGCACCCACACCGGCTTGCGCAGCACGAAGCTCGCCCAGCGGGTGCCCATGTTGGGCTTGCCCGAGGCGGTCTTCTCGCCCTGCTCATGTGCCTTGCGGGCCTTGCGGCCGAGCACGCGCTTGCCGGCGAAGCCGAGCAGCGCGGGGATCAGGGTGAGCGCGATGAGGACGGCGATGACGACCGTGCCGGCCGCGGCCGCGCCCATCTTGGTGAGCATCGGAATGTTGACCACGGCGAGGCCGACCAGTGCGATCACCACGGTCAGACCGGCGAACACCACGGCGGAGCCGGCCGTTCCGACGGCCCGTCCGGCGGCCTCCTCGCGCTCCCTGCCCTCGGCCAGCTCGGCCCGGTAGCGGGAGACGATGAACAGCGCGTAGTCGATGCCGACCGCGAGCCCGATCATCATCGCGAGGGTGCCGGTGGTGGTGCCGAGGTCGAGTACGTTGGCGAGCGCGGTGATCGTGGAGATGCCGATGCCGACGCCGATGAGCGCGGTGAGCAGCGGGAGCCCGGCCGCCACCAGCGACCCGAAGGTGATCACCAGGACGACGCCCGCGATGATCACGCCGATGATCTCGCCGGCCCCCTGCTCCGGCATGGCCTGCAGCGCGTCACCGCCGATCTCGACGGTGAGCCCGGCCTTCTTCGCCTCGTCGCCACTCTTCTTGAGCGCGTCACGGGTGTCGTCGGTGAGCTGCATCGCGTTGGCCTTGTACGACACCTGGACGTACGCGATCGGGCCCTGGCCGTTCTTGGAGACGGCGTTGGCCTTGAACGGATCGGTCACCGCGGCGACCTGGTCCGAGCCGGCCTTCAGGCCCGCGATCGTCTTCTCGACCGCGGCCTTGTTGGCCTGGTCGGCCATCTTCTGGCCTTCGGGCGCCTTGAAGACGATCCGGGCGGTGGCACCGTCGGCGCTCGCGTTCGGGTTCCGCTCCTTGAGCAGGTCGAACGCGCGCTGCGCCTCGGTGCCCGGGATCGAGAACGAGGAGGAGGTGGCGGTGGCGGCTGAGGCGGCGCCGAACCCGGCGAGGGCGAGCAGCGCCACCCACACCAGGGCGACGTAGCGGCGGCGCCGGAAGGCGAACCTGCCTAGGCGATAGAGGAACGTGGCCACGAGGGCGTACTCCCGGTCAAGTCGTATGGAACCAGCAGGGCATGGGGAACCAGCCCGACGACGAGAGCGGCGTGCGTCAGGTGGGGCGGGTGGTGCGTGGGGAGGGTGGTCTAGCTGGGGTCACCGAGGGCGGGGAGGACCACGGCGTCGATGTAATGGCCGAGGAAGGCCCGGTCGACCGGGCGGTCCTCGATGAGCTGCCGGGCGACGAACGCGCCGACCAACATGTGTACAACATAGGACAACGCGGGGTTGTCCCCGCGGACCTCACCGCGGTCCACGGCGCGTCGCAGCACCGCGTCGAGACCGGTGATCTCCGGCTCGATGAGCAGTTCCCGCAGTGCCTGGTGGAGATCGGGGTTGTCGTGGACGGCCCGCGTCAGACCCCGCATCAGCGCGGAGTCCTTCTCCATCTTGCAGTCGTCCTCGCGGGAGACCAGCTCGCGGAAGTCGCCGCGCAGCGACCCGGTGTCGATCTCGGCGAGACTGACCGGCTTGTTGTGCCGCAGAGCGCGCGCGACCAGCTTCGGCTTGCTCCCCCACTGGCGGTAGAGGGTGGCCTTGCTGGAGCGGGTGCGGGTGGCGACGGCGTCCATGGTGAGGGCGTCGTAACCGACCTCGCGCAGCAGGTCGAGCACGGCCTCGTAGAGCTCTGCCTCGCGTTCCGGGGTGAGCCTGCCCGCCATGATCGACCTCCTCTCCTTGCACGTATTGCACGTACGAACTTCGCGTACGAACTGTGCGTACCGTACGAAGGTAACCCCGCCCCGAAGCGAAACGGAACCGTTTCGCTTGTGTCGTCGACCACAGGTGTCGGAACGGAATAAAGCGCTCCTACGAGTTGCCGCGGGCACCTCGCGCGGAAAGCATTGGGGGGTGAGTGACGACGCCGCGTACCTCCGGTTCCCGCATCTGCACGACGACTTGCTGTGCTTCGCCGCCGAGGACGACCTGTGGGTCGCCCCCCTCGTGCCTGCCGGGCACAGCCCGTCCCGCGCCTGGCGGGTCACCGTCGACCGCACCAAGGTCGGCCACCCCCGCTTCTCGCCCGACGGCAGCCAGATCGCGTACACGACCTGGCGCAGCCTCGACCCGGAGATCCATCTGGCCCCGGTGACCGGCGGCCCGGCCCGCCGGATCGGGTACTGGGGGTCCTCCGACACCCGGGTGTGCGGCTGGACGCCCGACGGCGACATCCTCGCGGTGTCCTCCCACAGCCAGCCGTTCTCGTACTTCTCCTGGGCCTACAGCGTGCCCACCGACGGCTCCCCCGGCGGAAAGCTCCCCTGGGGCCCGGTCTCCGACATCGCCGTCACCGACGTCGACGGCGAACGCCGCACCCTGCTGCTCACCGGAAAGCCGCCGCACGAGCCGGCCGCCTGGAAGCGCTACCGCGGCGGCGCCACCGGCCGCCTGTGGCTGCACGGCAGACGGCTGCTCCCCGACATCGGCGGCCACCTCGACTCGCCGATGTTCGTCGAGGGCCGCATCGCCTTCCTCTCCGACCACGAGGGCGTCGGCAACCTGTACTCCTGCCTCCCCGACGGCAGCGACCTGACCCGGCACACCGACCACGACGCCTTCTACGCCCGGCACGCCTCCAGCGACGGCCGCCGGGTCGTCTACCAGTGCGCGGGCGACCTGTGGATCGTGGACGACCTCACCCCCGACTCGGTGCCGCGCAAGCTGGACGTACGGCTCGGCGGGCCCCGCGCCGGGCGGCGCAGCTACCAGGTGCCGGCCGCCAACCACGTGGACGCGCTGTCCGTCGACACCACGGGCCGGGCCAGCGCCATCGTGGTGCGCGGCAGCCTGTACTGGCTCACCCACCGCGACGGCCCGGCCCGCACCATCGCCGACACCCCGGGCGTACGGGTCCGGCTGCCCGTGATGCTGGGCAGCGGCGGCCAGGTCGCCTACATCACCGACGCGGACGGCGAGGACGCCGTCGAGATCGCCTTCCTGCCGCGCGCCAGCGGCGAGCGCGAGCCGCGCCGCCTCGCGGCCGGCGAGCTCGGCCGGGTGCAGGAGATGGTGTCCGACCCGGACGGCGAACGCCTGGCGATCGCCGCGAACGACGGCCGCCTGCTGCTCATCGACGTCACGGAGGAGTCTGGGGGCACTTCCCGGACGGAGTCTGGGGGAGGAGAGGTCACCGAGCTCATCCGCTCCGTCAACGGCCCGGTCCGCGACCTCGCCTTCTCGCCCGACGGGGCCTGGGTGACCTGGTCGCACCCGGGGATCGGCCGCTCGCTGCGCCAGATCAAGATGGCCCGCATCTCGGGACCCGGCGCCCGCACCGTCGTGGACGTCACCAACGGCCGCTTCGAGGACGAGAACCCGGTGTTCACCAGCGACGGCCGCTACCTGGCGTTCCTGTCGTGGCGCGGCTTCGACCCGGTGTACGACGTCCACACCGGCGACCTGTCCTTCCCGCTCGGCTGCCGCCCCTACCTGGTGCCGCTGTCCTCGGCGACGCCCTCGCCGTTCGCGCTCTCGCCGGACGGGCGGCCCGCGGCGGGGGGCATGGACCCGCTCGACGACTCGGGCGACGGCACGGTGACGGTGGAGGTGGAGGGCTTGGAGAGCCGAGTCACCCCGTTCCCGGTCTCCGCCTCCAAATACTCGGCCCTCTACCCGGTATCGGGCGGCGGCCTGGTCTGGCTGCGCTGGCCCATCTCGGGCGCGCTCGGCGAGACCTTCGCCAACCCGGCCGACACCTCGGGCCGCCCCACCCTGGAACACTTCAACATCTCCAAGGCCCGCAAGACCGAACTGGTCGACCACCTCGACTACTTCGCGGTCAGCGGCGACGCCAGCCGACTCGTCGTGGTGGACGAGGGCGAACTGCGAGCGGTCCCGGCCACCGAACCCGGCGACAACGACTCCACGGTCTACCTGGACCTGCGCCGCATCCTGCACGACGTCGACCCGGCCCTGGAATGGCGCCAGGCCTACGACGAGGCGGGCCGCATCATCCGCTCCTACTTCTGGGAGCCGAAGATGTGCGGCATCGACTGGTCGGCGATCCTGGACCAGTACCGCCCGCTGGTGGAACGCGTGGCCTCCCCGGACGAGTTCGCGGACCTGCTGCGCGAAGTCCTCGGCGAACTGGGCACCTCACACGCGTACGTCACCGCCGCCCGCCGCAACGAAGGCCCCCCGCACTACCAGCGCGCGCAAGGCCTCCTCGGAGCCAACCTGGTATGCAGGGACGGGAGTTGGCAGATCCGGCGCATCCTGCCGGGTGACTCGTCCGACTCCAAGGCACGTTCCCCCCTGGCGGGCGCGGGCATCCGTGAAGGCGCGGTCCTGACCCACGTGGACGGCCGCCCGGTCGACCCGGTCGCGGGCCCGTACCCCCTGCTGGCGGGCGCGGGCGGCACGACGGTGGAGCTGACCTTCCAACCTGCCGAGGGCGAGGGAAGATCACGCAGAGTGGCCGTGGTCCCCCTGGTCGACGAACGCCCCCTGCGCTACCAGGACTGGGTGGCCAAACGCCGCGAGGTGGTACGGGAGCTGAGCGGCGGCAAGTGCGGCTACCTGCACATCCCCGACATGGGCGGCTCGGGCTGGGCCCAGTTCAACCGGGACCTGCGCCTGGAGGTGAGCCGCCCGGCCCTGATCGTGGACGTACGGGGAAACGCGGGAGGCCACATCAGCGAACTGGTGGTGGAGAAACTGACCCGCAGAATCCTGGGCTGGGACCTGACGAGGAACGCCCAGGCGGTGTCGTACGCGTCGAACGCGCCGCGGGGCCCGGTGGTCGCGCTGGCCGACGAGGCCACGTCCTCGGACGGCGACATGATCACGGCGGCGTTCCGCCTCCTCAAGCTCGGCCCGGTGGTGGGCCAGCGCACCTGGGGCGGGGTGGTCGGCATGACGGGCCGTCACACCCTGGGTGACGGAACGGTCATCACGGTGCCGATGAACGCGGCGTGGTTCGACGAGTACGGGTGGTCCGTGGAGAACCACGGGGTGGAACCGGACCTGGAGATCCTGCGCACCCCCCTGGACTGGGCGGAGGGCCGCCACGCCCAACTGGACGACGCGGTCCGCCTGGCCCTGGACCTCCTGACCCTCCACCCGGCGTCGGCACCACCGGGCTATGCGACAACGCCGAACCTCCAGCGCCCCAAGCTGCCACCGCGGGGGGTGGGGGGCTGAGGGTGCCACGGGGTGCCCCAACCCCGCAGCGTTCTCGGCCTGCGGACCGGGGGTGCGGGGTTGCGCAGTTCCCCGCGCCCCTAGCAGCCTCATTGCTGGCCGGCACCGGCATCTTCAGCCCGTCATGGGGGTCCCCCCTGGCCCTTGAGGCCTTGGGGGAGATTGAGGACGAGCGCCCTTGAGGCGCGAACGGGGTCTGGGGCGGAGCCCCAGGAGACAAGTTCAGCCCATCCACACCCCCCGGAGGGTCTAGGGAAGGGGCGGGGTGGGGAGAGTCCCCCGGGCCTCCTCGTCCGCCGCCCCGCCCGCGCCGACCAGCCCCCGCCCAACCCCCTTGAGCCGCGGCTCGAAGCGCCGCATCTCCCGAGCCCCCACCGCCCCGATCACCCCCGGCAAATACCCCCGCACGGACTGCATCCCCCGCAACCACCACTGCGCGTACACGTGCGAGGACCGCCGCTCGATCCCCGCGACGATGCGATCGACGGCGGGCCCCAGCGGATACGTCCGGTTCGAAGGCCACGGCAGCCGGGACCGCAGCTCCCGCATCACCTCGTCCTGGTCGGCGCCCCGCACCATGTCCGTATCCGTCCACGACAGATACCCGACCCCGACCCGCACCCCCTTGTAGCCCACCTCCGCCCGCAGGCTGTGCGCGAACGCCTCGACCCCGGACTTGGAGGCGCAGTACGCCGTCATCATCGGCGCCGGGGTGATCGCCGCGAGGGAGGCGATCTGGAGGAAGTACCCGCGCGACTCCATCAGTACGGGCAGGAAGGCGCGAGCCGTCACGGCCCCGCCGATGAGGTTGACCTCGATGACGCGGCGCCACGCGTCCGGGTCGGAGTCGACGAACGGGCCCCCGGAGGCGACCCCCGCGTTGGCGACGACGATGTCGACCTTCCCGAACCGCTCCTTGACCTCACCCGCGACCCGCGCCATCGCCGCGTGGTCGGTGACGTCCGCGTACCAGGACTCGGCCTCGGTGTGCAGCCGCGCCGCTACCCGCTTCAGCTCGTCGGGTTCGAGCCCGACGAGCGCGACCTTGGCGCCGCGCGCCGACAGCTTGCGCGCGAGGAGTTCGCCGACGCCGCGCGCGGCTCCGGTGACGACCGCGACCTGCCCTTGCAGACTGACCCTGCTCATACGGCACGCTCCTCGGCGTCGGCGGCGGGGGCCACGAGATGCGCGGCCACCAGTGCGCGGATCTTCTCGGTGATGAACTCGGGCGCCTCGACGGGCGTCATGTGCCCGACGCCGGTGAGGACGTCGAGCGAGCGGCAGTCGGGCAGCCCGGCCGCGATCCGCTCCGCGTGCACGGGCGGCGTGAGCCGGTCCACGCGGCCGGCCACGACAGCGGTGGGCACCATCAACTCCCGTACGAGCAGACCGAGTTCGAGCTCGGCCAGCACGTGGGACCAGTTCTGGCGCACATCGCGCGGGCAGGCGTGCACGATGCGGGCGCACGCCTCGACCTTGTCGGGCGCGGCCCCGGGCCCCATCGTCGCGTACCGCAGGACCTTCTTGGCGAGCGGAGTGACCGGCCCGAGCGGCGCCCCCGAGCCAAGGACGCGCCGGGTGAGCCCGGTACGTATCCTCCCCGCCCGCATCGGCACCACCCGCGACTCGGCCACGAGGCGCGAGGCGCCCGTGCTGCACAGCAGGACCGCCGCCGCGTGCTCGCGAAGGCCGGCCCGTCCGGCGGCCGCCATGAGGGTCATGCCGCCCATGGAGTGCCCGGCGAGCACGGCCCGTTCACCCGGCGCGAGCGTCGCGGCGAGCACCGCTTCGAGATCGTCGGCGAGCGCCTCGGTGGTGCAGGAGGAGCCGGCGGGCGTACGCCCGTGCCCGCGCTGGTCGTACGCGATGACCCGGCACTCGCCGGACAGCGCCCGGATCTGCGCCGCCCAGAACGCGGTCGAGCAGGTCCAGCCGTGCGCGAGGACGACGGCGGGCGCGTCCGCGGGCCCGTGCACCTCGACGTGCAGCGGGGTGCCGTCGGCGGAGCGGGCGGTGAGCTCGCGCTCGGCGACGGGGGGCGCGTACACCCCGGCCCGCACGGCCCCGACCCGGCTCACGCGGACACCGCCGGAGCTTCCGCGGACTCCCGCACCGGGGCGCGTACGACCTCGTACTCCCCCAGGTCCACCTCACGGGTCGCGCGGCGGAACTCGCCGGTGGTGCCCGGCCAGACGGTGGTGTTGCGGCCGGCCGCGTCGAGGTACCAGCTGGTGCAGCCGCCGGTGTTCCACACGGTCCGCTTCATGCGTTCCTGCACCCGCCGGTTCCAGGCGCCGACGGCGGACGGCCGGGCGGCGAGCGCGACGCGGCCGCCGAGCACGTTCAGCTGCCGCAGGTAGTCGGCCATGTAGTTGAGCTGGGACTCGATCATCAAAATCATGGAGGAGTTCCCGAGGCCGGTGTTGGGCCCGATGATGGTCATCCAGTTGGGGAACCCGGCGGCGGTCGCCCCGCGCAGCGACTGCATGCCGTCCTTCCACGACTCGGCGAGCGTGTGCCCCTCGGCGCCGACGACACGGTCGGCGATCGGCATGTCGGTGACGTGGAACCCGGTGCCGAAGATGATCGCGTCGACCTCGGCCCCGGTGCCGTCGGCGGCGACGACGGTGGACCCGCGCACCTCGGCGAGCCCGGAGGCGACGAGGTCGACATTGGGCTCGGCGAGCGCCGGATAGTACGAGCTGGAGAGCAGGATCCGCTTGCAGCCGATGCGATAGTCCGGGGTCAGCTTGGCCCGGGTGGCAGGGTCCTTGATGGCGCGGGCCATGTTGGACTTGGCGAGCGACTCGATGAGGCCGAGTTCGTCGGGCCTCTTGGTGAACGCGCTGACCTGCAACTCCCGTATGCCCCACAGGAGTCCACGCCGGGCGGCCCCGGTGAACGGCAGCTGACGGTGCAGCCAGCGCTCGACTCCCGTGATTTCACGGTCCATCCGCGGCATCACCCAGGGCGGCGTGCGCTGGAAGAGCGTGAGCCGGGCGACGTCGGGCTGGATGGACGGCACGATCTGAATCGCCGAGGCCCCCGTGCCGACCATGGCGACCCGCTTGCCGCGCAGGTCGTAGTCGTGGTCCCAGCGGGCGGAGTGGAACACCTTGCCGGGGAAGGTGGAGAGCCCCGGAATCTCCGGCGTCTTGGGATCGGAGAGCGGCCCGGTGGCGGAGACGACGACGTCAGCGGTGAGCGTGACCCCATTGGCCACCTCGATCTCCCACCACAACTCCTGCGCGTCCCACCGCATCATGGTGACTTCGTGATCGAGACGGATGTGGGGCCGCAGCCGGAAGACGTCGGCGACGTGCTCCAGATAGGCGCGGATGTGCTCCTGCCCGGAGAAGGTGCGGGGCCAGTCGGGGTTGGGCGCGAAGGAGAAGGAGTAGAGGTGCGAGGGCACGTCGCAGGCGCACCCCGGGTAGCTGTTGTCGCGCCAGGTGCCGCCGACGGAACCGGCCCGCTCCAGGACGACGAAGTCGGTGATCCCCTCGCGCCGCAGCCGAACCGCCGCCCCGAGCCCGCCGAACCCCGACCCGATCACCGCCACACGCACATGCTCGCGCTCGTGCTGGCCCATGCCACCGCCTCCAATTCCGCCAGTAATCACTGGCACTGTTGGGAGGGTAGAGCAGTCGCATACCGAGCGGTAGGGGTACGGGCGGGGAAAGTTACCGCCGGTACAACTCGTCGGTGCGGGGCGCTGGTCACCGCATAGGCTGACGTGGTGGCAGAAGACCAGGCAAGTGAGGGCGTCGGCGGCGGCAGGGCGTCGGGGCGGGGTGAGCCGACCGACGGCACCCGCGAGTACCGCATGGCGGAGCTGGCCCAGAAGGCCGGCATCACCGAACGCACCCTGCGCTTCTACCGCGAGCGCGGCCTGATCCCGCCGCCGCGCCGGGAGGGCCGCATCGCCTGGTACGACGACCACCACCTGGCCCGCCTGCGCACGATCTCCGCACTCCTGGAGCGAGGCCACACCCTGTCCGGCATCGCGGACCTGACCTCGGCCTTCGAGTCGGGCCGGAACGCGGGCGAGGCGCTGGGCCTGGTGGAGCCGACCGAGGAGACCCCGGTGCGCCTGACCCCTCAGGCGCTGGCCGACCACTTCGCGGGCGAGGTCACCCCCGAGAACCTGGCGGCCGCGCTGGACCTGGGCTACCTGGCCGTCTCGGGCGAGGAGATCGTCCACATCAGCCGCCGCCTCCTGGACGTCTCGGCCTCCCTGGTCCGCGAGGGCGTCCCGCTGGCGGCGGTCCTGGCGGCCGGCCGCGAAGTCCGCGACCACGCCGACGCCCTGGCCGCCCTGTTCACCGACCTCCTGCACACCCACGCGGCCCCGGAAGACGCCAAACGCCTGCGCCCCCTGGCCAAGGCGGTGGTGGACGCGGAGCTGTCCCTGGCCCTGGACCGGCGGCTTTCGCGGGAGCCCTGAGGGGACCGGACATCCCAACCCCCCTGGACGCCGGGCCCTACAGGTCGTAAGCCACCGTCACGGGCGCATGATCGCTCCACCGCTCCCCGTGCGTCGCGGCCCGCTCGACGAAGCCCTTCACGGCGCGCTCGGCGAGGCCGGGGGTCGTGACCTGGTAGTCGATCCGCCAGCCCGTGTCGTTGTCGAAGGCGCGGCCGCGGTAGGACCACCACGAGTACGGGCCCTCGACGTCCGGGTGCAGGGCGCGCATCACGTCGACGTAGCCGCCGTCCGCCGCGTCGAAGACCCGCGTCATCCACTCCCGCTCCTCGGGCAGGAAGCCGGAGTTCTTCTTGTTGCCCTTCCAGTTCTTGAGGTCGGCCTCCTGGTGGGCGATGTTCCAGTCGCCGCAGACCACGACCTCGCGCCCGTCGGCGGCGGCCCGCGCCTTCAGGTCCTTGAGGTACTCCAGGAACTCCGCCATGAAGCGGATCTTCTCGTCCTGCCGCTCGGTGCCGACCTCGCCGGAGGGCAGGTACAGCGAAGCGACGGTCACGCCGGGCAGGTCCGCCTCGATGTAGCGCCCGCTGCCGTCGAACTCCGCGCTCCCGAACCCGGTCCGCACCCGGTCCGGCTCGCGCCGGGTGAGCAGGGACACACCGGCCCGGCCCTTGGCGGCGGCCGGCGCGTGCGCGGCGAACCAGCCCTCGGGCGCGCCGGCCTCGGCGGGCAGCTGGTGGGGCTCGGCCCGCACTTCCTGCAGGCAGATCACGTCGGCCCCGGTTCCCCCGAGCCACTCCACGAAGCCCTTCTTGGCGGCGGCCCGCAGCCCGTTTACATTCACAGAGGTAACAGTGAGCATCCCGGCACCCTACCCACCCGGCACGGTCCGACCTTCGCATAGAAGTACGCTATAGCGCATGAATATCCACCAGCTCGGCTACGACCACCCCGACGCCGTGAAGCTCAACGACCAGGTCCAGCTCGAATACGCCGAGCGGTACGGGGACGAGGGCGACGTCACACCCCTGGACGCCGCGATGTTCCTGCCCCCGCGCGGCCTGTACCTGATCGCGTACGACGCCGAGGGGCGCCCGGTGGCCACCGGCGGCTGGCGCAGCCAGGAGGCCAACGAGGAGAACTACCG
The DNA here is from genome assembly GCF_001279695.1 of Streptomyces sp. WM6378. Lineage (GTDB taxonomy): Bacteria > Actinomycetota > Actinomycetes > Streptomycetales > Streptomycetaceae > Streptomyces. The sequence continues at coordinate 22,457 of NZ_LGDD01000322.1, read as the reverse complement.
CGACGGCGACGCCGAGCTGAAGCGCATGTACGTCGTCCCCGAGGCCCGGGGCCTGGGCCTGGCCCGCCGCATACTCGCCGCTCTGGAGGCCGACGCCCGCGCGGCCGGCCGCACCCGCATGGTCCTGGAGACCGGCATAAAGCAACCCGAGGCGATCACCCTGTACGCCTCGACGGGCTACGAACCCTGCGAAAAGTTCGGCCACTACCGCACGTACGACACGAGCCGCTGCTTCGCGAAGCCGCTCACGGGTGCCTGACCCCTGACCCGGAGGCTCTGCTCAGCCACCCCCGGAAACGACGAGATCCCGCCCGATCGTGATGATCGGACGGGATCTCGCTGTTGTTGTGGACCTGAGGGGATTCGAACCCCTGACCCCCTCGATGCGAACGAGGTGCGCTACCGGACTGCGCCACAGGCCCTTGCAACGAGTGAAACCTTAGCACCCGGATGGGAGTGCTTGGAAATCCGTTCCCCGCTGGTCAGCGAGAGCGGGGTCATTCGTTGGCGGCGCGGGGGCGGTCGTCGTCCGCGTACTGGTCGAAGAGCGGGGTGCGGTGGCGACTTGGGCCCGTGCGCTGCCTCGGGGGCGGGTCGGCGGCGGGCGGCGCCGGGGTGGGATCGGCGGTCGAGGAGCGGGCCGAGGACCACGTGTCGGGGGCGCCCAGGTCGATGCTGCCGGTGGCGCGCGGGGCGACCGGCGCGGTGACGTAGGTGGGCAGCGGGACCGGGACCGGGTCCCAGCTGGCGCCGCGTTCGGGGCCGCGCTCGCGCTGTTGGTCGACCCACTCCTGGTGGTCGGTCTGCTCGACCAGGGCGCGCCGGCCGGCCTCCTGCGGGGAGAGGGCCGGGGCGGGCGCGGGCTCGGGCACGGGGGCCGGCTGGTGGGACTCCGCGTCGTCGTCGGCCTCGGCGCCCGGCGCCGTGGCCCTGGCGCGCGGCCGGCTCTCGCGCAGCCGCTGGGCGGCGGCCTCGGCGCGGCGGCGGTCCATGGTGAAGGCGAAGCGCCGCCGCTCCTGGATCCGCAGGTGCACGATGTACGCGCTCAGCAGGGCGGCCGGCGCGGCCGGTGCCCACAGGAAGCCGAGTCCGCCGACCGCCGCGACGACCGCGCCCAGCGTGAACGCGAGGAAGAGGACGACGGTGGTGCGCCGGCGTCGGGCGAGCACCGCGCTGCGCTGGGCGCGCCGGGCCCGCTCCGCCGAGGTGAAGTTCGCGGGACGCGCACGCCGCGGCTCCGGGGGTTCCGGCCGCTCGCGCCGCTCCTGCCGCTCGGGCCGGGCCGCGCGGGCCGGGGGCACGCCGAATTCCCGGGCGCCGGTGGACTCCCCCGGGGTGGCGAGGGGTTCCGTCAGGGCGTCCGGAGGGGTCGCGGGGGGCGCCTCGGGCGCTGCCTCGTCGGTTGCCCGCTGACTCAGCTCCTTGGCGTACCGGCGCTCCATGGCCGACCGTCCGGACAGCAGCCGGATGGCGGTGCTGAAGCGTTCCGTCGGACGGGCCTCGTTGAGCTCGTCCTGCCTGCGGAGCCACATCGGCACCAAGTAGGCGGCCCAGGCCCCGACGATGACTGCGTAAATGAGGCCGCTGCTGCTCACACACCACACCGTAGAGGGACGGGCGCGCGGGGATACGCCAATTGAGCCGGTGTGTCGCACGATCTGGCTGATATCACCGGCTTTTTTTGTGATTTCTCGGATCGTTCGACGGGAGAGAGGGATCAGATCCCGATCGAATTCGAACGTTTATTTCATTTCCCGGTGTTTCCCGTGTTCCCGTGCTGCGACTCGCGGGCCCGCCGCCACCGGGCGAGGAGCCCGTCGGGGACTTCCTCCGCGGTGAGCGCGTACACCAGGTGATCGCGCCACGCGCCGTCGATGTGCAGATAGCGCGGGCGCAGCCCCTCCTCGCGGAAACCGAGCTTTTCCACCACCCGGCGGCTCGGCGCGTTCTCGGGGCGAATGCAGACCTCCATGCGGTGCAGCCCGACCGTGCGGAAGCAGTGGTCGGTGACGAGCGCGACGGCCGTCGGCATCACGCCCCGGCCCGCCACGTCACGGTCCACCCAGTACCCGACGTGGCCCGAGCACATCGAGCCCCAGGTGATCCCGGCGACCGTCAACTGGCCCACCAGGCGGCCCTGGTACTCGATGACGAACGGCAGCATGCGGCCCGCGTTGGCCTCGGCGCGCAGGTGGCGGACCATCTGGCGGTAGGTGGGGCGCTGGGCGAAGGGCACGCCGGCCGCGGGCGGCGGGATCGTCGCCTCCCAGGGCCGCAGCCAGTCGCGGTTGCGCCGGTTGACCTCGCGCCAGGCCCGTTGGTCGCGCAGCTTTATGGGGCGGAGGACCACATCGCCCTCCGCGAGCTCGACCGGCCAGGAAGGAACGTTCAGCTCGGGCTCCCCGCGGGTCTCGGGTGGTCGCCGCCGCGGATCTGGTCCACGGCGTGCCGCAGGATCCGCTCCAGGACGGCGAGTCCGTCGCGTACGCCGCCGGTGGAGCCCGGCAGGTTGACGATCAGGGTGCGCCCGCCGGCCACTCCGGCCAGGCCTCGCGAGAGGGCTGCGGTGGGGACCTTGGCCAGGCCCTCGGCGCGGATGGCCTCGGGGATGCCGGGCACGTCGTAGTCGATGACCCGGCGGGTGGCGTCGGGGGTGCGGTCGGTGGGCGAAACGCCGGTGCCGCCGGTCGTGACGATCACGTCGTACCCGGCGGCCGCTCCCGCGCGCAGCGCCTGCTCGACCGGGTCGCCGTCGGGCACCACGAGCGGGCCGTCCACGGCGAAGCCGATCGCGGCGAGGCCCCCGGCGAGCAGCGGGCCGCCTGTATCCGCGTACACCCCGGCGGCCGCCCGGTTGGAGGCGGTGACGACGAGGGCCGCGTACGGAGCCCGAAGCGCCTCGCCGAGCCCTTCGCCGCCCGGGGGGAAGGGCACCGCGGCCTGCGGGCCGGGCCTCGGCGGGGTCGTAGCGGGCTGAGGGGGCTGAGGGGGCGTCATGCTCCGGCCGCCTCGGGCCGGTTCCAGTCGCCGGACTTGCCGCCGGTCTTCTCCTCGACCCGGATGTCGGTGATCACGGCGGCCTTGTCGACCGCCTTGACCATGTCGACGACGGTGAGCGCGGCCACCGAAACCGCGGTCAGCGCTTCCATCTCGACGCCGGTGCGGTCCGTGGTCTTCACCGTCGCGAGGATCTCCACCGCGTCGTCGGCCACCGACAGGTCGAGCTTCACGCCCGAGACCGCGAGGGGGTGACACAGCGGGATGAGGTCGGGGGTGCGCTTGGCGCCCATGATCCCGGCGATGCGTGCGGTGGCCAGGGCGTCGCCCTTGGGGACGCCCTCGCCGCGCAGGAGCTCCACGACACGCGGCGAGACGAGCACGCGGCCGCTCGCGCGGGCGGTGCGTGCGGTGACGTCCTTCTCGGAGACGTCGACCATGCGGGCCGCCCCCGCCTCGTCGATGTGCGTGAGCCTGCCTTGCGTCGTACTCATTCGGTGGCGCTCCCGGTACGGCTTCTGTGGGCAGACACCGTACCCCCACCGACTGACACTCAGCCGAGCAGGACCACGTCCACCTCGCTGTCGGGCTCCGCCGACGTGGTGTCCTCGGGCAGCACGATCAGGCAGTCGGCCTGCGCGAGCGCCGCGATCAGATGCGATCCGGAGCCGCCGACCGGGCGGACGGTGCCCGCCTCGGCGTCGTAGGTGCCGCGCAGGAACTGGCGCCGGTCCGCGGGCGAGGACAGTGCCTTGTCGGCCTTCAGGACGGCGCGCGCGGTCGGCCGGTGGACGTCGTGGAGGCCCATCAGGGTGCGGATCGCGGGGCGTACGAACAGCTCGAAGGAGACGTACGAGGACACCGGGTTGCCGGGCAGGGCGAGCAGCGGGGTGTGGTCGGGGCCGATGGAGCCGAAGCCCTGGGGCTTGCCGGGCTGCATCTTCAGCTTGCGGAAGTCGATGCCGCTGCCCGGCTCGTCCTCGTCTCCCACGGAGGACAGCGCCTCCTTGACGACGTCGTACGCGCCGACGCTGACCCCGCCGGTGGTGACCAGGAGGTCGGCGCGGATCAGCTGGTCCTCGATGGTGTCGCGCAGGACGGCCGCGTCGTCGGTGACCGCGCCGACCCGGTAGGAGATGGCGCCCGCGTCCCGGGCGGCGGCCGCCAGCGCGAAGCTGTTGGAGTCGTAGATCTGGCCCGCGCCCAACTCCTCGCCGGGCTGCACCAGTTCACTGCCGGTGGAGAGCACGACCACGCGCGGGCGCGGCCGTACGGTGACCGTGCCTCGGCCGATGGCTGCGAGCAGGCCGATCTGGGGCGGGCCGAGCACGGTGCCGGCCGTCAGGGCGAGGTCGCCCACCTGGACGTCGCTGCCGCGCGCGCGGACGTGGGCGCGGGCCTCGGCCGGGCGGTTCACCCGCACTTCGCCGCTGGCCCCTTCGGGGGCGTCTCCCGCGGGGCGCATGGTGGTGGCGGCTCCCCGGCCGGTCCCGCCGTCGGTCCACTCGACGGGGACGACGGCCTCGGCGCCGGGCGGCAGCGGGGCGCCGGTCATGATCCGGGCGGCCTGGCCGGGGCCCACGGTGGGCAGTTCACCACTGCCCGCCGCGACGTCGCCGATGACGGTGAGCACCGCGGGGAACTCCCCGCTGGCGCCCGCGACATCGGCGACCCGCACCGCGTACCCGTCCATCGAGCTGTTGTCGAAGGGCGGCAGGGCGACGGACACCGTGACGTCCTCGACCAGGACGCAGCCCTGGGCGTCGGGCAGTTGCAGCTCGATCGGTTCGAGCGGCCTGACCGCGGCGAGGATGTCGTCCAGGTGCTCGTCCACCGACCAGATCGTGTTGCTCACGGGTGCCTACATCTCCTCGGTGACGTACCGGCGAAGCCAGGCCTTGAAGTCCGGGCCCAGGTCTTCACGTTCGCACGCCAGTCTGACAATGGCTCGCAGATAGTCTCCGCGATCGCCGGTGTCATAGCGACGGCCCTTGAAGACGACGCCGTGCACGGGGCCGCCGATCGACTCGTCGGCGGCCAGCTGCTGGAGGGCGTCGGTGAGCTGGATCTCGCCGCCGCGGCCCGGCTCGGTGGTGCGCAGCACGTCGAAGACGGCCGGGTCCAGGACGTAGCGGCCGATGACGGCGAGGTTGGAGGGCGCCTCGGCCGCCTCCGGCTTCTCGACCA
>NZ_LGDD01000322.1:0-17267 GCF_001279695.1 Streptomyces sp. WM6378 | reverse complement strand
ACGACGTCACTCTCGGCGGTGGTTTCGACGGCCGCACAGCCGTAGAGGTGGATCTGTTCGGGATCGACCTCCATGAGCGCGATCACGCTGCCGCCCTCGTGCTCCTGGATCTCCACCATCCGCGAAAGGAGCTGGTCGCGGGCGTCGATCAGGTCGTCGCCGAGGAGCACCGCGAAGGGCTGGCTGCCCACGTGCGGGGCCGCGCACAGCACCGCGTGGCCGAGACCGCGCGGGTCCCCCTGGCGTACGTAGTGCATGGTCGCCAGGTCGCTGGACTCCTGCACCTTCGCGAGCCGGTCCGCGTCGCCCTTGCGGGTCAGCGCCGACTCCAGCTCGTAGTTCCGGTCGAAGTGGTCCTCCAGAGGACGCTTGTTGCGGCCGGTCACCATCAGGATGTCCGACAGGCCCGCCGCCACCGCCTCCTCCACCACGTACTGAATGGCCGGCTTGTCCACCACCGGCAGCATTTCCTTCGGGGTGGCCTTGGTGGCCGGAAGGAACCGGGTACCGAGCCCGGCCGCGGGGATGACAGCCTTGGTGATCCGTGGGGGCGACTGAGTCATGCGGGGCACCCTATCCGCTGCGTATGTGCGGAAGATGATCCGTCGGTGAATTCGCTCTCTTACCCACGCATTTGAGGGGATTGCAGAGACACGGTGAGTGATGACACGTCCGAAAAGGCCCTCTTGCGGCGCAGCCTCCTCGCCGCCCGGAAGCAGCTGAGCGACGACGAGCTGCTCGCCTCCTCCCTGGCGCTCGCCGACCGGGCCCTGGCCCTGCCCGAACTCGCGGCGGCCACCACGGTGGCCGCGTACGTCTCGGTGGGCCGCGAACCGGGCACCCGCGCCCTCGTCCACGCGCTGCACGCCCGGGGGGTTCGGGTGCTGCTTCCGGTGCTGCTCGCGGACAACGACCTGGACTGGGCCGCCTACGCCGGGCCCGAGCGCCTCGTGGCGGCCGGGCGCGGGCTGCTCGAACCGGACGGCGAACGGCTCGGCCCGGACGCCGTGACGGCCGCGGACACCGTGCTGCTGCCCGGCCTCGCCGTGGACGCGCGCGGGATGCGGCTCGGCCGGGGCGGCGGCTCCTACGACCGGGTCCTGGCCCGTATCGGGGCGTCCGGCCGAGCGCCCGCGCTGGTGGTGCTCCTCTACGCGAACGAGGTGGTCGCGCGGGTCCCGGAGGAACCGCACGACCACCCCGTGCAGGCTGTCGTCACCCCCGACGGGGTGACGCGCTTCAACGCCTGAAGGCCCGTGTCACAAGGCCCGTACTACGGCGTGAGCTTCAGCGTGTCCACGGTTGACCCGTCGACCGCCTTGCCGCTGAACGACCAGTCCAGGAGCTCGCCCTTGGCCCACTTCCCGGTCTGGTCCGAGTAGTGCGCGCTGTAGGCGTGGCCCGAGGCGCCGGTGAGGTTGATCCACTTGGACTTGTCGAAGTCCTTGAGGTTGACGACCATCCGCATCGAGGGGACCCAGGTGACGCCGTAGTCGCCGCTCGCCGCGTTCCAGCCGGTGGCGTTGACGGCGGCCTCGCCGCCGCCCAGGTTCCACGGGCCGCGGTTGAGGATGTACTGCAGGAAGCCCGGGCCCTCCTTGCCGAGGGTCTGGTTCTTCAGGATCATCTGGTGCAGTCGGCCCCAGCTCCAGGTCGTGGTGTCCTTGCCGAGCTTGGCGGTCAGCTCCCAGCGGGCGTCCTTCATGGCCCGGGCCAGCAGCTGGTCGCGGGTCGTGGTGGCCTTGTCCAGACGCGTCGCGGGCGACTGCCACCAGGTGTTGTTCTGGTCGTTGAAGATCTTGCGGACGACCTCGAACCAGCGGTCGCCGCCGTCGGGCTGCGTCGAGTCGCCGTCGCGCTCGCCGCACTCCTGGACCTTCTGGTTGGGGTCGTCGACGGGCCCGGTGCCGGCCGGCGGAGTCACGTACAGGCACTCGCCCTTGGGGCGCAGCTCCTTGGGCAGCTTGTTGCCGAACGCCAGCTTCAGGACGTTGCGCCACACCGAGTTGAAGTAGGCGGCGGCCGCCGAGTCGTTCTCCTGCGTGTAGTCCCAGCCCTCAAGGAGCTTCTGCGCCTCGCGGACCGAGGGGTCCGACACGTTGATCTTCAGCAGGGCGGGCGTCAGCAGCGCGGCGATCTCGCTGCTGTTGTCCATCTGCATCTTCTGCATGTCCTCGGTGGAGATCTTCCCGCCGCCCTTGATCTTCGACTCGATGAGGTCGTTGATCCGCTGGCTGCGGGTGCCGTATCCCCAGTCCTTGGTGATCAGGTACGGGTACTTCTTGTCGTCGATCACGGCCTGGTTGGCGGTGACGATGAAGCCGCGCTTGGGGTTGTACTCGTACGGCAGCGCGTCGAAGGGGATGTAGCCCTTCTTCCACGTGTACTTGGAGTCCCAGCCGGGCGCCGGCATGGTGCCGTCGACACCGTCCGCGCGCACCGGGATCCTGCCCGGCGCCTGGTAGCCGATGTTGCCCTTGGTGTCGGCGTAGATCAGGTTCTGGGAGGGGACGTCGAAGTCCTTGGCGGCGGCCCGGAAGGACTTGAAGTCGGTGGCCCGGTTCAGCGCGAACACCGCGTCCATGGACTTGCCGGGCTCAAGGGCCGTCCACTTCAGGGAGACCGCGTAGCCGGTGCCCCGGTCGGGGGCCGCGGAGTTGACGGGCGCCTTCTGGCCGACCTTCTCCAGCTCGTCGTCGCGGTCGGAGACCAGGGGGCCGTTGTTGGTCTCGCGGATCGTGATGGTCTTGCTGGCTCCGCCGGCCACCTTGATGACCTCCTCGCGCGTGGCGAGGGGCTTCTCCTGGTTGTCGTAGAGGTAGCTGGAGCCGTTGATCTTCTCCAGGTACAGGTCGGTCACGTCGGCGCCGAGGTTGGTGAAGCCCCAGGAGACGTCCTGGTTGTGGCCGATGACGACGCCGGGCATGCCGGAGAAGGTGTAGCCGGCGACGTCGTAGGAGCACTTGCTGGAGACGGTCCGGCAGTGCAGGCCCATCTGGTACCAGAGCGAGGGCATCATCGGTGCGAGGTGCGGGTCGTTGGCGAGCAGCGGCATGCCGGTCGTCGTGTACTGGCCCGACACCACCCAGGAGTTGGAGCCGATGCCGCTGCCGTTGGGGCCGAGCAGCGCCGGGATCTTGTCCAGGGTGTCGGAGAGCGCCGAGAGCTGGCTCTGCATGCCCTGGAGGGCGCCCTGCGCGGTCCCCGAGGTCCCGTCCGAGCTCGTCGCGGGGCGCTGGGGGTCGAACTTCCCGGTGGCCTTGTTGTACGAGCCCTCGTCGACGATGGGGCGGTGGGTGGCGGAGGGGTACGCCGGGTACAGGTCGTTGATCTGCTTCGGGCTGAGCCTGCTGGTCATCAGCGAACGGTCGATCTCGTCCTGCATGTTGCCCCGCAGGTCCCAGGCCATCGCCTTGAGCCAGGCCACCGAGTCGACCGGAGACCAGGCCTCCGGCTTGTAGTCGTTGGTGAAGCCGAGGGCCGCGTACTCGACGGAGATGTCCTTGCCGTCCTTGCCCTTCAGGTACGCGTTCACCCCCGCCGCGTACGCCTGGAGGTACTGCTTGGTGGCGGGCGACAGCTTGGTGTCGTACTCCTGCTGCGCGACCTTGTGCCAGCCCAGGGTGCGCAGGAAGGCGTCGGTGTCGACCTGGCCGCTGCCGAACATCTCCGAGAGCCGGCCCGACGTCATGTGGCGCCGGACGTCCATCTCGTAGAACCGGTCCTGCGCCTGGACGTAGCCCTGCGCCATGAACAGGTCGGCGTCGCTGTCGGCGTAGATCTGCGGGACGCCGTAGTCGTCGCGCTTGACCTCGACCTGGCCGGTCAGACCCGGGAGTTTGATGGTGCCGGTGGTCTGCGGGAACGAGGCGCGGACGGTACTCACCGACCAGTACGCGCCGTAGGCGACGCCCGCGACCAGCGCCAGCACCAGGACGAGGACGAACAGCCTCAGGCGGCGTCCCCTCTTCCTGCTCGTCTTGCCGGCCGTCGTACCGGCGGAAGGGGCGGTTGTGGTGGCGGGCATCGCTGTCCTTCGAGGGGCAGGGTGGTCCAGGAGTGCTGGGAGCAACCATAGGCGCAGCCGCTGACAGCGCCCGACGCGGTGTCTGAGTTCGCGCACCGAGGCGTCGCGCAGAGGAGCCCTCGCGTAAAGAAAGCGTCAAAGATTAGGTAAGGTAACGAAGTACCTTGAGTGACGGAACGTTTCACCAGGTGCGTCCCAGGGGTCCCCGGATGCGCACCAGTCACTTGGGGATGCACGATTTTCAGGGGGTGCCCGGCGGCGCCTGAGGGGAAGGATCGGCCACTGACTGTCCACCAGCTCAACGAACTCCTGCTCATCTGCTCGCTCGTCCTGCTCATCGCCGTCGCGGCGGTGCGCATCTCCTCCCGCAGCGGGCTCCCCAGCCTGCTCCTGTATCTCGGCATCGGGATCGCGATCGGGCAGGACGGCATCTTCAACGTCAAGTTCAACGACGCCGAACTGACGCAGGTGATCGGCTATGCCGCACTGGTGGTGATCCTGGCCGAGGGCGGTCTGGGCACCAAGTGGAAGGAGATCAGACCGGCGTTGCCGGCGGCCGTCGTACTGTCGCTCGTCGGCGTCGCGGTGAGCGTGGGCGTCACGGCGGCGGGCGCGCACTATCTGGTGGGCCTGGAGTGGCGGCAGGCACTGATCATCGGCGCGGTGGTGTCGTCCACGGACGCCGCGGCCGTCTTCTCGGTCCTGCGCAAGGTGCCGCTGCCGTCGCGCATCACCGGCGTCCTGGAGGCCGAGTCCGGCTTCAACGACGCCCCCGTGGTGATCCTGGTCGTCGCCTTCTCGACGCCCGGACCGGTCGACTCCTGGTACCTGCTGGTCGGGAAGATAGCCCTGGAGCTCGCCATCGGCGCCTCGATCGGGCTCGCGGTGGGCTGGCTCGGATCGTACGGACTGCGCCATGTGGCGCTGCCCGCCTCCGGCCTCTACCCGATCGCGGTGATGGCGATCGCCGTGAGCGCCTACGCGGCCGGCGCCATGGCCCACGGCTCCGGCTTCCTAGCGGTCTACCTCGCCTCCATGGTGCTCGGCAACGCCAAGCTGCCGCACTGGCCCGCCACCCGCGGCTTCGCCGACGGGCTCGGCTGGATCGCCCAGATCGGCATGTTCGTCCTGCTCGGCCTCCTGGTCACCCCGCACAACCTGGGTGCCGACTTCTGGCCCGCCGTGATCATCGGCCTCGTCCTCACCATGGTGGCGCGGCCCCTGGAAGTGCTGCTCAGCCTCCTGCCGTTCAAGCTGCCGTGGCAGGAGAAGGCCCTGATGTCGTGGGCGGGCCTGCGCGGCGCCGTACCGATCATCCTCGCCACGATCCCCATGGTCTCCGGGATCGACGGCAGCGAGAAGGTCTTCAACATCGTCTTCATCCTGGTCGTCGTCTACACCCTGATCCAGGGTCCGACGCTGCCGTGGCTGGCCCGCAAGCTCCAGCTCTCCGACTCCGACGAGGCCGCCGACCTGGGCGTCGAATCGGCCCCCCTGGAGCGGCTGCGCGGCCATCTGCTCTCCGTGGCGATCCCCCCGAAGTCGAGGATGCACGGCGTCGAGGTGCACGAACTGAGGCTGCCACCGGGCGCCGCCGTCACCCTGGTCGTACGGGACGGCAAGAGCTTCGTGCCGGGGCCGACCACCGTGCTGCGGCACGGCGACGAGCTCCTGGTGGTCGCCACCGATCCGGTACGGGACGCGGCCGAGAACCGGCTGCGGGCGGTCGGCCAGGGCGGCAAGCTGGCGGGCTGGCTGGGCACCGGGGGCGAGGCGAGCGAGCCTCCCAAGAAGGCGAAGCCCGGGCGAACGGCTCATTAAGGCGGGTTGCACCGCCGTTAAGCCGCGTGTCGGCCGAATAAACACAGGCCGAAACTTGGCACTCCGTGCGGATTCGTAGGCACGGAGTGCCAAACCTCTGTATCATGAAGGCACACCACTGATCGACCAACTCTGCCTGACGCAGAGCTGGCGCGACCGTATGGCGGTCGGGAGCTCCCCGCAGTAGCCCCCGGCATCTACCGCAGTTCCGCGCAAGAGGACAGCTCTCGGCAACGCCCGCACCCACAGATCTGTGCATGGGGCGCGCTACCAGGCGGCAGAAAGGCAAGGGGCCGTGGCATCCACGGTCACTTCTGACAAGCGGCCCGGTTACGGGCAGCTTCTGCGCACACCTGGCGCACTGTCCTTCCTCCTGCCCGGCTTCGCCGCCCGGCAGCCCTTCGCGATGCTCACCATCGGCATCCTCCTGCTCGTCCAGCACACCACCGGCTCCTACGGGGGCGCGGGCGCGGTCGCCGCCTTCACCGGCGTGTCCATGGCGCTGTTCGCCCCGCAGAGCGGCAAGCTCGCGGACCGCTTCGGACAGCGCGCGGTCCTGGTGCCCGGCGTCCTCGTCCACGCGGCCTCGGTGTCCGCGCTGACCGCCCTCGCACTGGCCGGCGCGCCCCTGTGGGCGCTGTTCATCGCCGCCGTGCCCACCGGCGCCTCCGTCCCGCAGGTCGGCCCCATGGTGCGGGCCCGCTGGGCCAGCAAGCTCGACGGCTCGCCCCTGATGGCGACCGCCGCCGCCTTCGAGTCGGTCACCGACGAGTTCACCTTCGTCATCGGCCCGGTCCTGGCGACCGCCCTGTGCACCAGCGTCCACCCGGCCGCAGGGCTCATCGCCGAGGCGTCGCTGACCCTCGTCGGCGGCCTCCTGTTCGCGGCCCAGCGCGGCACCCAGCCGCCGGTGCGCAGCGCCGCCGAACACGAGGCGGCCGAGCACACCTCCGCGCTGTCCATCCCGGGCGTCCGCGTCCTGGCGATGGCCTTCCTCGGCATCGGTGCGGTCTTCGGCGGCATGCAGGTCTCCCTGACCGCCTTCGCGGAAGAGATCGGCAACCCCGGCATCAACGGCGTCCTGTACGGCATCTTCGCCGCCGGAAACATGCTGGCGGGCATCGCCTGCGGCGCCATCGCCTGGAAGTCCGCGCCCCGCACCCGGCTGATCGCCGGCTACGCGGCGCTCACCCTGGCGGCCTCCGGCCTGTGGGCGGCGCACTCCGCGCTGCTGCTCGGCGGCCTCGGCCTGATCGTCGGCCTGTGCATCGCCCCGGCCCTGATCACCGGCTACACGCTGGTCGAGACGCTGGTCCCGGCGACCTCCCGCACCGAGGCGTTCACCTGGCTGACCGGCGCGGTCGCGCTGGGCCAGGCCGCCGCCGTCACCGTCGCCGGACGGCTGACCGACGCCCACGGTTCGACCGCCGGATTCCTGGTGCCGATGGCGGGCACGGCGCTGGCCCTCGTCACGCTGCTCGCACTGCGCTCCCGGCTCTCGCCGCGCCAGGCGGCACGTACCGTGGCGCGTGGCGTCGGTCACCGTGTCCCCGTCACGGTGGACTGATCCCGGGGAATACGTCACTATGGACCGTCGTTAGCACTCAATGAGTGAGAGTGCCAGGAGGAAGACACAGTGCCGACCTACCAGTATCAGTGCACCGAGTGCGGCGAGGGCCTCGAGGCGGTGCAGAAGTTCACCGATGACGCCCTGACCGTATGCCCGAACTGCGACGGACGCCTGAAGAAGGTGTTCTCGGCGGTCGGCATCGTCTTCAAGGGCTCCGGCTTCTACCGCAACGACAGCCGCGGCGCGTCGTCGAGCAGCTCGCCCGCGTCGTCGTCGAGTTCCGGTTCGTCCGCGTCGAAGACCTCGACGTCGTCGAGCTCGGACTCCAAGCCGGCCGCGTCGTCGTCGAGCTCCGGCTCGTCCTCGTCGAGCGCTGCCTGACCCCACCTCGGTACAGAACCCCCGCCGTCCTACGGCGGGGGTTCTGCCGTTCACGGCCACGGTTAGTGTGACCGGCATGGTTAACGCAGAGATCGGCGTCATCGGCGGCTCGGGGTTCTACTCGTTCCTGGAGGACGTCACCGAGGTCCAGGTGGACACTCCCTACGGCTCCCCCAGCGACTCGCTCTTCCTCGGCGAGATCGCCGGCCGGAAGGTGGCCTTCCTGCCCCGCCACGGCCGCGGCCACCACCTGCCCCCGCACCGCATCAACTACCGCGCCAACCTGTGGGCGCTGCGTTCGGTCGGGGTGCGCCAGGTGCTCGGGCCGTGCGCGGTCGGCGGCTTGCGCGAGGAGTACGGGCCGGGCACGCTGCTCGTGCCGGACCAGCTGGTGGACCGCACGAAGGCGCGCGTCCAGACCTTCTTCGACGGCCTTCCGCTGCCCGACGGCACGGTCCCGAACGTCGTGCACACCACGTTCGCCGACCCGTACTGCCCGAGCGGCCGCAAGGCGGCCCTGGGCGCGGCCGACGGACGCGGCTGGCAGGCCGTGGACGGCGGCACCATGGTCGTCGTCGAGGGCCCCCGCTTCTCGACCCGCGCCGAATCGAAGTGGCACGCATCGATGGGCTGGTCGGTGGTCGGCATGACCGGGCACCCCGAGGCCTACCTCGCCCGCGAACTGGAGCTCTGCTACACCTCGTTGTCGCTGGTCACCGACCTGGACGCGGGCGCAGAGACCGGTGAGGGCGTCTCGCACGCCGAGGTCCTGCGGGTGTTCGGCGAGAACGTGGCGCGCCTGCGCGAGGTGCTCTTCGACGCGGTCGCAGCCCTTCCGGCCACCGAGGACCGCGACTGCCTGTGCATGCATGCGCACGACGGCTGGGACCTGGGCATCGAGCTGCCGTAAGCGTGACGCGAGCCCGGCGCCGGGCGCTTTCCGGCGGGCGCCGGGCCGGGTTGGCAGGCCGGCGTGGCGGGCCGGCCCGCGATCAGGATTCGGTCCTGAACTCCCCTTCCGGGTGAGCGAGTTGTCCACAGGCGGGCGGTGGTCCACAGGCCCCGACGAAATCCCGCGGGGCAGGGGATCGTGAGGAACGTCCGAGCAGCACAGGCTCCTCACGATCGGCAGTGATCACCATGTCCGCAGGTTCCGCGTCACCCGCCTCGCCCGCCCCCCGCCCGCTCCCCTTCCTGCCTCCCGTGCCCGCGCCCGAGCCCGGCGGCGTGCCGTTCTTCCCGCCGCTGCGGGTGCGCGGCGGAAAGCACCGGCTGCGCCGCGCGATGCGCAGGCGACGGCGCGCCGTGGCCGCGGGGCTCGCCGTCACGGCGGCGGCCCTCGCCGTCTCCAGCCCGCAGGCGGCGGAGCGCACGCACCCGCCGGCGGCCCCCGCGCCACGCGAACGCGGGCCGGCGCGGCCGGCCGCGCTGGTGTCGGCGCCGGTACGGATCGCGGACGCGGAGACCGTACGGCTGCTGAAGCCCGGCGACCGGGTCGATGTGATCGCCTCCCCCAACTCGCCCTCGGCGGGCGGCGATCAAGCCCGTGTGGTGGCAACGGGCGCCAGGGTCACGGAAGTTCCGGAAACACGCGGGACTGCTTCCGACGCCGGGGCGCTCGTCGTCCTCGCCGTGCCGCGCGAGGCGGCCGGGGCGCTGGTCGGCGCGAGTACGACGTCCCGGCTGGCGGTGACGTTGTGCTGATGCGCACGGGCGAACGGTCAAGTCCCCCGTTCGCATGCATGGATTGGACAGCGCGGGGCCGCCCTGTCCAAGGTGGCGCAGGAGTTTGCTCCGCCCCCTGCACATGCGAAGAAAGGCTCATTGGTGAGCGAGGAGAAGACAGGCGTGCTGGCAGGCTTCAAGGCCTTCCTGATGCGCGGGAATGTGATCGACCTGGCTGTCGCCGTGGTGATCGGCGCCGCGTTCACCAACGTCGTGAACTCGGTCGTGAAGGGCGTGATCAACCCGCTGGTCGGCGCGTTCGGCACCAAGGACCTGGAGAGCTACACCTCCTGCCTGAAGGGCCCCTGCACCGCCGGCTCGGGGATCCAGATCGCCTGGGGCGGGGTGCTCAGCGCCCTGCTGAGCTTCATCATCACCGCCGCCGTCGTCTACTTCCTGATGGTGCTGCCCATGGCCAAGTTCCTGGCCCGGCGGGCCCGGCAGGACAAGGCGAAGGAAGGGGTGCGCGAGACGATGGAGGTCAGCGAGCTGGAAGTGCTGAAGGAGATCCGCGACGCCCTGGTCGCCCAGCGCGGCCCCAGCGAGTCGTAGCGCCGTCTCGTACGGCTCAGATGTGGTGGGGCGGCTTCTCGTCGAGGAAGCGTGCCAGGTCGGCGGCGCTGCCCGCGGAAGCGGGCCGCTCGCCCCACCCGCGGTCCGTGTCGTCCGCCGATTGCTGGTCCAGCGGATCGTCGAAGACCAGCGTCGGCTTGGACTGCTCCTTGGGCGCTGATTCCCGGTCGCGCGGTCCGGGGGCGGGGGCGGTGCTCATACGTCAAGGGTACGGCGGGTCGGGACGGGGTACGGCGGGTCGGGACGGGGTACGCGGGCCGGTCGGCGGCCCCCGCGTCGCCCCTCCTGCGGACGGTGGCCTCAGCGGCCCTCCGGGCAGTGGCGTACGGAGCCCGGACAGCGGTCTTCCGGTCGGCGGCACCGCTATTCGGCGGCCCCCGCTCAGAGGTCTTCCGGTCGGCGGAACCGCGCCTCACCGGCCTGCGCTCAGCGGTCCTTCGGGTCGAGCAGCCAGAGGCCGAGGACCACCAGGAACGACAGACAGAGGAACCCCGCGCCCCACCAGGCGGTGCCGGCGCTGCCGCGCATCCACTCGTTGACCACCACGGTCAGACCCCACAGCTGGCCGATGACCACGGTGATCGCCAGGGTGAGGCGGGCCGTCAGCTTCGAGGAGCGTTCCGGCTCCTGCTCGCTGCCGGCGCCCGGGCCCGGCCCGGTGTGCCGGATCCGCGGGTCGCCGTAGCCGCTGGTGGCGCGGATCTGCGGGTAGCGCTCGTGGACCGGCCGGTTGAGCCGGGGCTGTGCGGAGCCCGGGGTGTACGGGGGCCGCGGGGGGACCGGGAGGCCCTCGCCCGGGCCGGGCCCGCCATCGGAGGCCCGGCCGCGGGCGGCGTCGCCGTCGGTGCTCATGTCCGCTCGCTCCTCTCGTCCGACTTCGCGTTCGCGGCGGGGCAGCCCATGCGGGCCGCCATGTCGGGCCGCTTGTCGGCGAACTGGCGGCACATGGCGTCCTTGACGCTCTCACCGGAGCGCGCCGTGGCCACCGCCCAGACGCTGCCGTCGGCCTCCTCGATGAGGAGCACCTTGGGCAGCGGGCGCGGCGGCGGCCCTGCGGTGACCTCGCCGGTGCGGGCGTCGAAGACCCCTTCGTGGCACGGGCAGTACAGCTCGCCCTCGGCACCGCGGTCCTCGCGCCACAGCACCCCGCAGGCCAGGTGCGTACACACGGCGGAGTAGCCGACGAGGGTGCCGTCGGTGAGGCGGACGGCGACCGCGCGGTCGTCCTCGCCGGGGAAGCGGAAGGCGACGGACTCACCCGGGGCGAGCACGGCCGCGACGCGCTTGGCGTCGGGCGGATCGTCGCTGTCACCGTGCCGGTGCAGCACTCCCCCGGCCACGGCGACGCCGCCGACGGCGAGGCCGCCCGAGACGGTGGCGACGATGCGGAGATAGTCGCGGCGGGTCGTGAGGGAGTCGGCGGCGATGCGGTCGTGGAGGGCGGCCCGGGCGGGATCCGCGCCGGGATCGGGAGCGGCGGGCGACTGGTCGGTGACGCTCATCGGCGGACGTCCTTGCCGCCCGCCCGTCGCCCGCCGCCACCCGGGCCGGAGTTGGCTGCGTTCACGGCTCTTCCATTCACCTCGACGATCGGGAGGCCGCCGGGCACCGGCCACTGGACCTTGTCGGCGGGCACCACCATGGCCACGCCGGTGGAGACGACGACGTCGCCGAACGTGAAGGAGTCGGCGACCTGGACGCCGGGGCGCTCCGCGAGGAGCTCCTCGACCGTCCCGTAGAACAGCGCACCGGTCGGGCAGACCGTGGCGCACATGGGGGCCAGGCCGTACGCGGTGCGGTCGTAGCAGAGGTTGCACTTCATCTGCAGCTTCGCCTGGAGGTCGATCTTCGGTACGCCGAAGGGGCAGGCGTTCACGCAGTTCGCGCAGCCGATGCAGCGGGTCGTGTCGGCCTGCTGCACCACCCCGTCCGCAGTCACCAGGATCGCGTCGGCGGGACACACCTCGGCACACGGGGCGACCGGGTCCTCGCAGTGCATGCAGACGGTCGGAAGGGAGGCAACGGAATGACCCTCGTCGGGATAGTCGAGATGGATCATGGACTTGCCGCGATGCGAGTCGCACTCGCGGCAGGCCGACACACAGGCCTGGCAGCCGATGCAGCGCCCCGGGTCGATGAAGATCGTTCTGCCCATCATGGCGGGCGTCAGCTCCTCTCCGAGGTGCCACGGCCCTGCGGGGACGTGGGCGGCAGGGGGTCGGTGCGCGAGACCTGCGTCGCCGGGTACGCCTCGTGGCCCGGCGCGGTCGGCGGCGCCGGCACCTCGTCGATCCGATCGGCGGCCTCGATCCGGCAGGCGCACACCTTGTACTCGGGGATCTTGGAACGGGGGTCGAGGGCATCGATGGTGAGCGCGTTCGCGGCCGTCGGGACCGGCCAGTGGTACGGGATGAACACCGTGTCGGGCCGGATCGCCTCGGTCACCAGCGCCGGAAAGACCTCGCTGCCGCGCCGGGTCACCACCCGCACCGGATCTCCGTTGCGGAACCCGTGCGAAGGATGGACCTCCACCCAGGGGCGCGGGGTCTGCTCGACGAGCGCGCCGAGCCGCCGCGTCTGGTTGCCGGACAGGAAGTGCGCCACGGTACGGCCCGTGGTCAGCGACATCGGATGCTCCTCGTCGTACGGATCCATCGGCGGATGCCACTCGACGACCTGCATGTGGACCTTGCCGTCCGGGTGGAAGGTCCTCCCTCCCTCGAACAGGCGGGGCGTGCCCGGATGGTCCGTGGTGGGGCAGGGCCAGGCGATACCGCCGGTCTCCTCCAGACGCTCGTAGGTGATGCCGTAGTAGTCGTTCACCGTTCCGGCCGACGCGATCCGCAGCTCCTCGAACACCTCGCGGGAGCCCGGATAGGCGAACTTGTCACCCACGCCCAGGCGCCCGGCCAGCTGGCACATCACCCAGGTGTCGGTGCGCACGCCCCCGGGCGGCTCCTGCGCCTTGTTGTGCTTGACCACCCTGGCCTCGGCGTTCGCCATCACGCCCTCGTCCTCGGCCCAGGTGGTGACGGGGAAGACGACATGCGCGTTGGCCGCGGTCTCCGAAAGGAAGAAATCGAATTGGGCGTGGAACTCCAGAGTGTCGTAACCAGCCTTCACCGTCGTGTAGTTGGGAAGGGAGACGAACGGGTTGTTGCAGATGCCGATCAGACCGCGGATCTCCTCGCGCTGCATCTGCCAGACCATTTCCATCATCGAGGTCCCTGCGGGCGGCAGTTCGGACTCCTCGATGCCCCAAATCTCACAGATCTGCCGCCGGTGCTCCGGATTCGAGATGGAACGCCCACCTGGCAGCAGATCGGACTTCTGCCCGTGCTCCCGCCCGCCCTGGCCGTTGCCCTGGCCTGTGATGGTGCCGTAACCGGCGCCGGGCTTGCCGAGGTTGCCGGTGGCCGTACAGAGATTGATGACGGTCAGGCAGTTCTCGACACCCTGCGAATGATGCTCGATGCCCCGCGCGTGCCAGGCCATCGCCCGGTCGGCGCCCGCGAAGGCCCGGGCGACCTGCACCACCTGGGAGGCGGGAATCCCGCAGATCTCGGCGGCCACATCGGGGGTGACGGAGGCGACCGCCGCGCACACCTCGTCCCAGCCGGTGGTGTGCTCGGCGAGGAACTCCTTGTCGACGAGGTCCTCCTGGATGACCACGTTCAGTACGGCGTTGAAGAAAGCCGCGTCGGTGCCGGGCCGCAGCGCGACGTGGATGTCGGCGGTGCGCGCGATGGCCGTCTCGCGCGGGTCGACCACGATGAGACTGGCCCCGCGGTCCCGGGCGCCCCACAGGTACTGGGTCATGACGGGGAAGCACTCCCCCACATTGGACCCGGCGATCAGCAGGCAGTCGGTGAGCAGGATGTCGGAGAACGGGTTGCCCGCCCGGTCGATGCCGAAGGCCAGCTTGTTGGCGCCGGCGGCGGAGACCATGCACAGCCGGCCGTTGTAGTCGACGTGCCGCGTCTTGAGGGCGACCCGGCCGAACTTGCCGACCAGGTACGTCTTCTCGGAGAACAAGCTCGCCCCGCCGAGCAGCCCGAACGCGTCGTTGCCGTGGGCGGACTGGATACGGCGGATCTCGGCGACCGTGAAGTCGAGCGCCTCCTCCCAGGAGACCTCGCGGAACGGCTCGTCGCGAGAGCGGCGCATCAGCGGCGAGGTCAGCCGGTCGGGGTGATTGACCTGCTGGTAGGCGTTGATGCCCTTCGGGCACAGGCGCATCCGGTTGATGTCGTGATTGCGGGGCTCGACCCCGAACACCTTGCCCGCCCGGTCCACCCGCAGATACATGCCGCACTGCACCCCGCAGAAGCAGCAGTGGGTGGGGACGAGGGTCTCGCCGTTCTGGTCGGCGTGCCACTGGTCGGCCGGGATGCCGCCCGCGTCCCGGAAGTTGCGGGTGCCGGGCGGCGCGATCGAAGGGTCGAGCGGAATGGGCCGGCTGCTCACTTGAAGCCCTTCTTGACGTGGCTGAGGTAGGCGCTGCCGCGCAGCACCCGCTTGCAGCGCGGGCAGTACTGGGCCCAGGCGTCGAAGTCGAGGTTCAGATCGCGCATGGTGCCCCGCAGGTTCTCGACGTACGGGGCGGTGTCGATCGGCTCGCCGCAGCGCTTGCACGGGAAGACCTGCGCGTCCTGGCGGGCCGTGTACTTGAAGAGCTGCATGCCGACCGCGGCCGGCCGCTGCACGATGTGGAAGAACTTCCCGAACGGGATGTAGATGAGGGTGAAGACGACCGAGACCATGTGCAGGACCGCCAGGAACTGGTAGCCACCGCCGTGCAGGAAGATCGACGAGAAGGTGAGGAGGAGCCCCGTCACGGAGATGACGATCAGCGCGATCAGCGGGACGAGGTCGTAGGCGAAGCGCTGGCCGGTGATGGCGCCGCGGTCCTTCATCCGCCGCCACAGGAAGTACGAGGCGCCGGGGATCACCAGGACGGCGGCGATGTCCAGGCCGTGGAACATCAGCCAGCCGGCAACGCTCAGCGAGTCGAAGCCGAGGATCTTGAACCCCCAGATCCGCATCTCGTATCCGGGGCCCGAGCCGGACCCCGAGGTGAACGTGAACCAGCCCCAGGTCAGCGGGAACGTGATCGCGGCGGCCAGGATGCAGCCCCAGAAGATCAGCTGGTGCGCGGCCCAGCGGGCGTGCGAGCGAGCGCCCAGGAACTTCTGGAAGCCGAGATAGGTGGCGATCATCTTCGGCAGGGCGGTGGGCGCCCTACGGAAGTTGGCCGCCGAGAACAGGCTCCGCCAGCCCTGCTTGAACAGGCGGCGGGCGCCCGGAGAGGAGATCCACACGGTGTAGCGGTAGGCGACACCGAAGGCCAGGAAGACGGTGGCGACCGCGTACGGAAGGAGCGCGGAGTCGAAGTCCTGGAGCAGCCGGCTGCCGAACACGATGGCCAGGATGAGCAGAACGGAGACGGCCGTACCGGCCAGCGTCGCGCGCAGCGCCACGGAACGCGGGGCGGGCGCGGGGGCGACGGCCGGCACCGGTGGCGGTGGCACACCCGGGGAGGAGGCGTCCGGAGGTGCGGCGGGGGGTGCGGGTGGCTCGGTCACCCCCTCACGCTAGGTACATTCCGGCATCAACTACCTGTTTTAGCGATCAACGGGGTGAGTCCGCTCGGCCCTTGCCGCGCCGGAGCCGAGCCGACTGCGGCCGGGCTCCGGAAGGGCGCAACCAGCCGCACTCGCTAGCCCGCAGCCCCGTCGGGCGTCGGCACGACATCAAGTTCCTGAAGAAGGCGAAGGAGGTCCCTCTCCGACCACTTTTCGGCCAGCCGGCCGTTCTCGATGCGATGGATCACCACCGCCGTCATCTCCATCTGCTTGCCGGTGCGCGGGATGCCCGGGAGGTCCCCCTCATGGACTCCACGAGCCGTCAGCCGGGTCACGACCTTGTCGCCCTCCGCGATCTGGTCCTCGATCGTGTGGGTGCCGGGCGTGGACTCCCAGAACAGACGGAACGCCTCCTTGAGCCCCTCACGACCCGGTCCGAACCCGGGAAAGGGCGGCGGTGAGTGGTCCTGGTAGTCCTCGACCACGAGCTCGTCCAGGGCATCGATGTTGCCCGCGTCGATCTCCTGGTAGAAGCGGCGCACCAGCTTCTTGTTCTCTTCGGTTGACACCCGGAACCTCTCGTCGCGTTCGCTTGGTGACGCCGGAACGGCACACAGGGCCCGAAGCGTCACCACTGGGGTTCCCCGTCCACCACCGCGACGAGCCCGGCGATCACAGAGGTTCACTCGGACGCAGCCACGTGCGCCGCGACCGCTTCAGACCGCGTACAACCCGTGCGCGGTGAAGGCCTCCCGGGCCGCCGCCACCCGGGCGGCCGTGGGGGACGGGGTGTCGTGGAGGGTGAAGTTCATGCCGAGGGCCTGCCACTTGCCCTCGCCCAGTTTGTGGAACGGAAGGACGTCGACGCGGGACACATTGCCGAGAGAGGAGGCGAAGGAGGCGACGCCCTCGATGTTGGCGGGGTCGTCGGTCAGACCCGGGACCAGAACGAAGCGGACATGGACCTCCTTGCCGAGGTCCGCGAGACGACGGGCGAAATCCAGCGTCGGCTGCAACGGCCGGCCCGTGGCCTTCCTGTACGTCTCACGGTCCCAGGACTTGATGTCGAGCAGCACCAGGTCCACGTCGCGCAGCAGCGCGTCGGTGGCCCGGGTGCCGAGGAAACCGGAGGTGTCCAGGGCGGTGTGCAGCCCCAGCTCGTGTTTGTAGCGGTGCAGCAGCTCACCGGCGAAGACGGGCTGGAGCAGCGGTTCGCCGCCGCTCACCGTGGCGCCGCCGCCCGCGGCGCGGATGAACGTCGTGTACTTCGCGGCCTCGGCGACCACGTCGTCCGCGGTGGTGCGCTTGCCGTTGCGCATCCGCCAGGTGTCGGGGTTGTGGCAGTACAGGCAGGTCAGCGGGCAGCCCGAGAGGAAGGTGACGAAGCGCGTGCCCGGACCGTCGACGCCGGTCGACAGGTCCCAGGAGTGCACAGAGCCGACGATCGGCCGACGCGTGGCCGCCCCGGCGAGCGTAGTGGCGTCCTCATCCCCGCCGACGCGGGCCGGCCGGCCGACGGGGAACTCGGGGCTGAGCAGAACGGCCATGGCAGGGACCTTCCTGGGGGTGGAGTGCGGGGAGGGGT
>NZ_LGDD01000321.1 GCF_001279695.1 Streptomyces sp. WM6378 | reverse complement strand
GAGTTGTCACCAAGGCCGGACCACTCTCCGATGCCGATCGCTGAGCCGCCCTCGACAGGCACGCAGCAACCCGGTGAACCTATGCGGTCACAGCACTAGGGCCTGTCCGATAGGTGGCTTCGACACCCTGACGTCCGTGACCAGCAGATGCCGCCGCCAGGCACGATCTGCCGGCTCACCGGCAGCGTCGCCGGGCGGGTCCCGCGGCTTGAGAGAATGGCCAGATGCAAGACATCTACGGCCTTCCCGACATGGACGAGGTGCCTCCGGCACTGCGGAGCCTCCTCGCGGCGGACAAGGCCGAGAGGGCTGCGCGGGTCCTGACGCCCGAGGAGGTTGCGTCATTCGCCAACTGGGCACGCGTTCCCGCCGAGACCGAAACGCGCTGGCTGGCCGTACTGTCCGGTGACGACGGCCTTCTTGGCTTCGAGCCACCGGCTCGCCCTGACAGTGCCTGGATCCTGCACGCCATGTACGAGGACCCGCGACGCCCGGCCACCCCGACCAGCACAGACGCTGCGATCGGCACGGAAGGCGCCAACGACGGCGACGATGAAACGGACTGGGCCACGCATCCCGGGCCTGACTGGCAGCGCCTGCGCTGGTCCGAGCTGGCCGAACGCATCGGCGACGCGATCGTCGAGGAAGGCGCCTATCCCGACCGATACCAACTGCGCTCATGGCGCTCCAAGGACCACAGACGGCCGGACAACATCCTGTGGTCGAACGAAGGCAGCCTCGACTGGGAAACCTGGCACCAGCTGATCGACCTACTCATTGAGCACAGCCCGGACGGCCCTGACACTCGCTGCCTGGTCCACTTCTGCCGAAACATGTTCTACTACCACGTCCCCACGGTGCTCACCGGCCGCCTGGGCGACGCCCACAGCCTCTACCACCATCCCGACCTGATGGCATACAGCCCCTCCAATATCTGGCCCGCTGACCGAACTTGGGTCACCTTCACTCACTTCGACCTCCACGGCACCAAGGTCGCGGGCACCGCCCCGTTGATCGAAGCCCTCCTCAACAACCCCGGCCTCGAAGCCCTCCGCCTCCCCTGGAAACCCTGACCTCGCCCGATCACCGACCTCTCCATGGATCCCGGGAGTCTCCAGACCGGGAAGAACTGCCCAGCGGATCATCGCCGGAGCCACAGCCGGATCGACACCGGCGCGATCGAGGGCGCCTGCCGGCACCTGATCGGTGACCGCCTGGACATCACCGGCGCCCGCTGGGGCCTTGCAGGCGCCGAAGCCGTCCTCAGGCTCCGCACGTTGATCGATAACGGAGACTTCGATTCCTACTGGCGTCACCACACCACACCACACGTGAGCACCAGCGCCTCTATCCGGCACCCGACCAGGAGGAATTCGCCTCTAACTGCTTGATCGCGGGGCGGCCTGGCGAACACACTGCACCGGTGAGCCCCGAACTTCCCACCTTCCGCTATCACCCAGATCCGCTCACCAGCGGGTCCATCCGCGAGAGCGCCGAGACATGTGTCTGCTGCAACCGCGCCACAGGGTGGTCTACACCGCGACCTTCTGCACCGCTCAAGAGGTAAGCGGACGCTTCTGCCCGTGGTGCATCGCCGACGGCAGCGCGGCTGAACGGTTCGCCGGCGAGTTCATGGACTCCTACGGACTCGACGGCGTCAGCGAGGAGATCCTGCACGAGGTCACCCGCCGCACGCCCGGCTTCCACGCCTGGCAGGATCCGCACTGGCTCGTCCGCTGCCACGACGCGGCCGCCTTCGCCGGCGAGGTCGGCTACGGCGAACTGGCAGCCCACCCCGAAGCCCTCGACCAGCTCCGGCAAGATCTACGCATGGGCGGCTGGCACGACGCAGCCCAACTCGATCAGTTCCTCACCCATCTTGGCGAGGGCGCCACCGCGATGGTCTTCTGCTGCACCGTCTGCGGCACCCACCTCGCCTACGCCGACGCCTCGTAACTGCCACCGGCCCGGCAGCCCGCGAGTGAACCGATCATCCCTTCAAGGGATCCGCACCCGGTCCGGACCGGCCGCCGACGCGGAACGGGCACCGGCGAGGACAGTGCCTGGCGCACGAGACGGCGATGGACGCTGTACTTCTCGGACAGAGCCCGAACCGGCAACCGCTGTTGCCAGCTGTCCCGCCGAATCAGATCAAACAGTTCCTACTTGGACGTAAGGCATCCCAAGCGCCGCCCCTGCTGGAGGTCACAGAAACCCTCTCACCGCCAGAGTCAGCGTGGGGCCACTTCAACCCAATACCACCTCTCAATACGACCGCGCGACCCTCCCCAACTGAGGCCACTCGAAGTCAACTTGCCGGGGCCGCTCAACAGACGTCGGAGTCGCTCCCCACCCGGAGAGCCGGTGAATGCAGCCACCGGCTCTCGGGGGTGGGTCACTGTGAGGTGCGCCGCCGCAACAGCCCAAGCGCGGCCAGCGCCGCGAGCGAGGTGCCCGCCACCATCCACATCGCGGCCTGCGTACCCGAGGTGCCTTCGCCGTGCGTGCGGTACAGGACGATGCCGGCAGCCAGGCCGATCGCGCCACCGAGGTTGTGGAAGGTCCACGAGGAGCCCATGGCAAGGCCGGCCTGCCGCTCAGGTACCGAGGACAGCGCGGAGACCGTGGCCGGGCCGAGGACGCAGGCCCAGCCGATGCCCATCGCCACCAGGGCCACGGACAGGAACTTCAGCGAGGTGTCCGCGGTCAGCCGGGTCAGCAGGAGCGCCGAGACGACGAACGCGGTGAAACCCACGGCGAGTAGCCTCCTCGGACCGTGGCGGTCGGTCAGGCGGCCGACGAAGGGGGAGAGGGCCGCCATGACGGCGGTGCACGGCAGGAGCAGCGCCCCGGTCGCGTACCCGCCGAAATCGCGGACGTCGTGCAGGTACAGCGGCAGCAGGAACAGCACCGTGGTGTAGAAGCACGCCAGCGCGAAGTCGGAGACGAGGGCGGTGAGGAAGGCGGGGTGGCGGAACAGCCGGAAGCTGATGATGGGGTCGGCGACCCGGCGTTCCACGAGGTAGAAGGCGACGAGTGCCACCAGCGCGAAGGCGAGCAGGAGCAGCGTACGGGCGCTGGTCCAGCCCCAGTTGTCGCCCAGCGTGAAGGCGAGCACGATCGCCGGGATGCCGAGGCTGAGCAGGACGAGGCCCGGCCAGTCGACGCCCGTCGTACTCTGCTCGTTGCGGGACTCCCGGACGCTGAACGAGCACAGGGCCAGCGCGACGGCGACCAGCGGGACGTTGATCCAGAACACCCAGTGCCAGCCCAGTGCGGAGACGATCACGCCGCCGAGGAGCGGGCCGATGGCGAGGCCGACACCGTTCACGCTGTACAGCGCGCCGATGGCCCGGCCGCGCTGGGACTCCGGGAATGCGTTCTGCACGATGGCGCCGGTCGAGGTGTACAGGATCGCCCCGGCGGCGCCCTGCAGGAACCGGAAGGCGATCAGCCATCCGATGCTGTCGGCCAGGCCCGCACCGAGCGAGGCCAGGCCGAAGACGACGGCACCGGCATAGAGGACACGACGTCGGCCGTACGTGTCGGCGAGGCGGCCCATGGTCACCATGAACATCGACAGGGCGACGATGAAGATGTTGACGATCAGCTGCAGATCGGTCACCGAGGCGCCGAGGTCGGACTGGATCTCGGGGGCCGCGGTGTTGACGATCGTCAGGTCGATGCAGCCGAGAAAGCTGATCAGACCGACCCCGGCGAAGGCCCACCACTTGCGGTCGGGCGGAGTGGCCTTCGGCGGTGCCGTCTTCGCCGTCGAGGGCGTCGTTGATGGCGTCACAGTGTCGTGTCCTCTGTACCGGATTGATGGTGTTGTTCTTCAGGCTGCCGACTGCTCGGAGGTGGCAGCCCGCTTCTTGAATCTCAAGGACAGCCAGCCGCCCTTGCCCGGGTATTCATCGGTGACGAAAATCCGTTGGGTCTCGGCCATGGCGGCTGTCATCGGCTGTGGATAGATAATGTAGTCGTAGCCTTGATGCGCCCACATCGGCATGATGATGGGGCATTCCTCGACGAGGTATTCCAGGCATCCTTTGAAAGCTTGCTCCGTTTCCGCGCCCGGATCGCGGGACGTGAGGCGGTCGATGAACTTTGCAATGGTGGCGTCTACCGCGCTCTTGTATTGCGGGTCGTGCGCATAGGCGTCTTCGATGCGCTGACGGAATTCTCCGTATGAGGGATCGTTCAGGGCCTCGTCCCAGCGCAGTACTTGATTGGGTACGGTCAGTTCTCCGAGGATCTTTTCATTGCGCTCAATCCATTCGTCGCCCTGGTCCAGTGCGCGCGCGTAGGCATCTGCGGGCGACACTTCCAGGTAGTTGGATCGTTGCAGTGTGTCGGCGACCGCGATGGTCAACTCCCGGAATCCACTGCGGTTGACGAGTTCCACGGTGGCCCGGAGCTTGTCGCCTTCGTGGTAGCGCTGGCCCACGCTGACCAGTAATACGGCCCGCGTTCCGGCAAGGGTGAGCGATTTGGCTGCCTCGCCGAAATTGGCCTTGGTCCGGCCGTCGATGACGTAGTTGTCCATGCAGCGTCAGCTCCAGAGCTCAAGCGGGCGATCGGCGCCGTAGTAGCCGAGGAAGTGCCCCAGGGTGATGCGGGGCTCGTCGCCGGAAGGGCGTACCGCATGGATCTGGCGTGGGTTGAGGAACAACAGGTCACCAGGGGCGGGCTTGATGACCTCCAGCGGTGGGCCGAGCTGGTCGCGCTCCAGGCCCCAGACCCGTTCTCCCTTGAGGTCGTTGTAGGCCTCCTCGCCCGGCTCGGTGCCCCACAGCTCCAGTTCACCGCCGGTCTGCGGAATGTTGACGTAGATATTGGCCGAGAGCTGCGCCGTGAGTTCGACGGAGTGGTCGGCGGGCAGGTTGCGCTCCAGAGCATCTGTGTGGGGATTGAGGTCCACATCCTTGTCCTGGTAGCGGCAGATGCCGATGAAGGCCTTGCGTTCCTCGACGTGCAGGAGATTCGCGCCCGTTTTCCAGGTTTCTTCAACAAGCAGTCGAAGAACATCGCTCGGCGATGCGTAAGGAGAGAAAATATCTCGCATGCGCTGGATGTTGGCGCGCGCCTCCGCGTGATAATGGTCGCGCGAGGCGAAATCGCTGATCTCGGAATAGGCGAAGCCGATGCGCTGGAACGCGGTGTCCTGGCTCAGTCCGCCGCGGTCTGGGTGGTCAAAGAGTTTCTTCCGAGCCGAAGCCAAGGCTTCCGGATGGATGAACCCCGGTATGTGTACGGCCAGTGCCGTGCCCTCGACGAGGGCCTGTAAGTCCTCGTGGGAGAGCGCCTCGGCCGTGGTGCGCCTGATGGTTGTCATGCCTGCCTCGTAGGTAGCCGGAAAAAGAAAGGCCTTCTTTTTCTGACCTTCCGTGGCAACTACACACGGTTTGGTTCCATCGTGTCAACCGTGATCGCGGACAGTTAATGTCGGCGCAAAGAAGGGTGGCCGGAACGATCCCTTGTGGCCGGGATTCCATTGCTGCGCTCCATATGGATGGTGCGCATGTGGGGAAAGCGTGTGCACGGCGCGAAGGCGCGGGCCGGGACTGGAGCTGCCCTGAATCGAGCCTTGCTTCTTCGGCACGCGGCCCGTGCGGCCGCCGACGCCCGCCGACGCCCGCCTTCATCAGGCCGCCTGAAATGCCGACGCCGCCCGCGCCGGGGTCGGCGTGGGCGGCGTCGGGCGGTGTGCCGGTGCGCGTCGTTCGTCGGCGCGGGTTCGTCAGCCGGTGGACCCGGATGCCTCCTTGTGACGGTTCACTTGCGTTCGACCTGAACGGTCAATGTGGCACCGCCGGCATCGCTACGGCTGCAGCACTGCCTTGGACGCGGCAGCCGCGTACCGGCGTCAACTCCAGACACCGCCACGCCCCTCTACCGAGGCGGCGACTGCCCTTGCCGAAAACCTCGTCCGCCCTGGTGGGAAGCGCCGTGCACGGCGTATGGGATCTTGGTGGTGGTCGCTGGAGATGGCGCTCTGGCGCGTGTGCCGAGAACTGCGGGAACACGATCGATCGTGCTGCTGCGACTGGCCTACCTGGGTGTGACGAACGCGTTTGCCGTGCTGCGCTTGCTGCCCATAAGTGACCGGGGCAAGCACGTGGAAATCCTGGCGCTGCGTCATCGGATTACGGTGCTGGAGCGGCAACTGGGCGGGGACAGGCCGCGGTTCGGGCCGAGCGATCGGGCGTTCCTTACGGCATTGCTGCACCCGCTTCCGCGCGATGCCTGCGTCGACTGCGGTTGCTTGTGCACCCCGACACGGTGCTGCGATGGCACCGCAGCCTGGCCGCTCGTCACCACGCGTCCTGTTCCCGGCCGAAGCGCTCTGGCCGCCCACGCACCGTGCACGCCATCCGCGTCCTGGTGCTACGCCTGACTCGAGAGAATCCCACGCGGGGCTACGGAGGGTGCACAGCGAATTGCCCGTGCTCGGGATCAACGTGGCCGCTTCCACGGTGGGGGAGATCCTCAAGGAGGCCGGGATCGACCCCGCGCCCGAACGGAGCTCCAACACGTGGGCCGACTTCTTGCGCTCCCAGGCCGACGCCCTGTTGGCCTGCGACTTCCTCGAAACGGTCACCCGTGACCGGAGCGCGGCTTCACGTATTCGCCGTCATCGAGCACGCCAACTGTCGCATCCGGATCCTCGGCGCCACCGCGCATCCGACCGCGTCCTGGGTAGCGCAGGCCGCGAAGAACCTCGTCATGGTCCTTGAGGACGCTGGCTGCCGGGCGCGCTGCATAGTCCGTGACCGGGACGGGAAGTTTCCCGAACTGTTCGACACCGTCCCCGTCGACGCGGGGATCCAGGTCGTGCTCAGCGGGATCTGCATGCCGCGTATGAACTCCCTTATGGAGCACTGGGTGCAGACCTGCCGCCGGGAGCTGTTGGACCGCACGCTCATCTGGGACCAGCGCCACCTCCTGCACGCGCTACGCCAGTTCGAGGAGTTCTACAACGACCACAGGCCCCACCAGGGCATTACGACCGCCCGCCTTCTCTTCGCCCATGCCGAGCCAATCGACAGGCCTGAATCAAATCGCTCACCTCGACGTATGTGAACCGACCGACTCGGCGGCCTCCTCCACGAGTACAAACATGCGGCCTGAGCGGGGCGGATGAGGTTTTCGGCAGGGGCGACGGTGCGCTGGTGCTGGCGTGTGATTCTTCAGAACAGGCAGGGCTCTATGCCGACCTATTCGTCGTCGAAGCCGAAGTCGAGGTCGATGCCGTCTTCGGTGTGCAGGCGGGTGTCGAGGTCGGTTGCCCAGGCGTTGGCCCGGGTGCGCAGGTCTGCGAGTTGGCTCGGGGTGAGGCCGTAGTCGTAGAAGGCCTGGTCGTCCCACCATTCGGCGCCGGCGAGGTGGTCGCGCAGTTCGTGGAGGTTGAACTCGGTGCGGGCGTGGCGGCGGCCGAGGGTTTCGAGGTCGGCGGTGGTGTGCTGCCGGGAGGCGGCGTGGACGTCGATGAGGTCGTGGACGGCGCTTCGGTCGGCCAGGGCCCGGACTTTGGTCCCGATCACGTCGTCGAGAGGACCGGGCCGTACTCGGTGGTGGCGGGCGGCGCCCAGAAGGCTTCTTTGAGGACGTCGACCTCGCACTCCTCGCCGGTGTTCGGGTCGCTGACGATGAGCCGGCCCGACAGCGGGTCGGTTTCGATCTGCCGTACGGCCCAGCCGCGTTCGGTGAGGCCCGCGCTGACCGTGTGGATGATCTCGTCCATGGGGGCGGGATTCTCCGTGGCGACATCGAGGTCCTGGCTCAGGCGTTCGACGAGACCGTGGGCTTGGACGGCGTAGCCGCCGGTGACGACCAGAGGGTAGGGGGTGCCGATGTCGAGCAGGTCGGCCAGCAGGCGGCGGTGCAGGTCGTTCAGGTTCATGCAGCGGTCGCGGTCCGGGTGGTGGTCAGCTCGGGGAAGGCGTCCTCCCACACGTCACGGACCAGGCGGCTGATCAGGGTCCGCAGCACCGGCCACTGGGCGATGAGCAGGTCCCGGTTCAGGAAGTTGACCACGTCCTGCTGCTGTCCCTCGGCGAGGACGGTCCGGTACAGGCCCATCCGCGGGCGCAGGGCGTCCACATCGAAGGAGCGCCGGCCCGACCAGACCACGTGCAGCGGCAGGTCGACCATGCCGTGCGCGGGACCTTGCAGGTCCTCCAGCCGGGCGGGCAGCCGCCGGATATAGCGGCCGCGCAGGATCTCGCCGGCATTGGGCACCGGGAAACGGGAGGACGTGACAGCCATGCCCCGATTATCGCCAGCTGGACCGCGCCGGTCACCCCGGACACCGAACTGGATGCCCCACGCGGTGGGACCGGGGCGGGGACCGGCGGGCGGAGGCGGACCGAAGCCGCCGCACCGGTGACCGGGACACCCGTTCAGCGCCGGGGAGCGGCGGCGGTCCTGTAGGCCGGGTGCGGCGCGGAGGTGGCGGCGAGGGCGTGTAGGTGGCGGCGGGCCACCGAGCCGGAACCGAGCAGCAGCGCGCCGGGCGTGAAGTGCGGCTCAGCCAAGTGCCGTTCGAGGGCGGGCAGATAGTTCCGGCGGATTGCCGGGTGAGCGGAGCGGGCGTAGTGGTGCAGGTCGCCGTACGGCAGCCAGGTCGCGGCGCGAGCAGGGCCAGGGCGCGGTTGTGCGGGTACAGGCGCAGGCAGCGGCCGGCCTCCACCCAGGCTGGCGTGCCGGTGCGGGCCTCAGGGCCGAACCAGGTGTGCTCGTTGATCAGGCCTAGCCAGGCGAGCTCCGCAGGTACAGCAGCAGCCGCGGCACCAGGACCCCGAAGACCACAGCCGTCCATCCGCCGGCGAGGACAAGCTCGCAGGACACGGTCTGACTACTGCAAGGTCTTTGGCGTGACTGGTTGCCGAGCTGTTCACTGGCCTAGGTATGGATGGGGATCTTGGTGATGTCAGAGCGTAACGGGGAGGCTAGCGAGGTGCCGCGAGTACGTCCTGGAGTACGTTCTCGAGTGTGACGCGGGCCAGCTCGTGTCTCAGGGTCTTCTCGATGCCCTCGTAGATGCCCTGCATCGCCGGCTGGATGCCGTAACCCACCACACATCCCTGGTCCGGGGTGGTGCGGTGCATCGCGAACAGCGGGCCGGGTTCCACTGCCTCGTACACGTCGAGCAAGGTCATCGACCCCAGTTCGCGCGCCAGCGACCAGCCCGCACCCACGCCCCGCCGGGACTCCACGAGCCCGGCCCTGCGCAGCTCGCCGAGCAGCCGCCTGATCACCACGGGGTTGGTGTTCGCGCTGGTCGCGATCTGCTCGGAGGTGGCGACCTCATGGCCCTGGCGCTGGTAGAGGCCGATCCAGGCCAGCGCGTGGGCGGCAATGGTCAACCTGCTGTTCGCACTCATGAACCCTCTTCTCGGCCGCAACGCTTTATGTTACGACGGCGCAGTCGTAACAGCGAAGGTTGCGACAAGCTGTCGTAACAATTATTGTTGCAACCGTCGGGAAGGGTCAATCAACGAGGTGAGAAGAATGAGCAAGCCACTCACGGGCAAGGTCGCCCTGGTCACCGGCGGGTCGCGCGGACTGGGCGCCGCGACCGTACGACTGCTGGCCGAGCAAGGCGCCGACGTCGCCTTCACCTATGTCAGCTCCCAGAAGCAGGCGCAGGCTGTCGTCGACGAGGTGCACGGCAAGGGAGCGAAGGCTGTCGCTTTCCAGTCCGACCAGGCGGACATGAGCCGGGCGCCGGCGCTGATCAACGACGTGGTCGCGCACTTCGGGGGCCTGGACATCCTCGTCAACAACGCGGCGATCTCGGTGGAGCAGGGCCGCACGGTGGACGACCCGGACGCCGACACCGCCGCACTGGACCGGATGCACGCCACCAACTACCTCGGCGTGATCGCCGTCATCCGGGCCGCCTCCCGGGTACTGCGCGCGGGCGGCCGCATCATCACCGTGAGTTCCGGACTGGGCTCCCGGGTCGGCGCCCCGGGCCTTGCCGACTACTCGGCGACCAAGTCAGGCATCGAGAGGTACACCATGGGGGTCGCACGGGACCTCGGGCCCCGCAACATCACGGCCAACGTCGTGGAGGCCGGACTCATGGAGGGCGGCATGGAAGGGCCGGACCCCGAGACCCTCAAGGCCCTGGTCGGCTCGCTGTCTTTGCAACGCATGGGTCACCCCGAAGAAATCGCCGCGGCGATCGCCTTTCTGGCGAGCCCCGCCGCGTCGTACGTCACGGGCGCGGTGCTAGACGCCCACGGTGGCTACAACGCCTGAACCGGAACCCCTGCGGCGCGCCCCGAAGGACATCGCGCCTTCGGGGCGCGCACCGACCGCCAACGACCCGCGGGTGCGCGGACCGCTCCCACGTGCGCGCGAAAGAGGAGGAGCCGCGACCGGTCCGTCGCCGGTCGACCGGCGGAATACGGACAGCAAGCACCAGCTGATCTGGGCAAGGGCACCACGCTGCACGTCATCACGACCGCCGGCAACGTCAAACGACACCACCCAATCCCTATTGAGGGTGCCGATAAATCATCCGCACAGGTGAGAGCGTTGATCACCGGTCTTCGGCTGACGACGGCCACCAGGGAGAGGACGGCGAACGCCTGGGCGCCGCGCTCGATACGATTCAGCCAGCACCGTCGGGCGAGTTGGTCTCGCGCAGCCAGCACCGAGTTGCCGCTGTTGTCGCTCACGACGGGGAACTGCTCGTCAGCCGCCCATACCCGGTCGGGTGCAGCATCATCCAGACTCCGGGCCATCACGACAGCCGATCAGCGGGCGGACGCTTCGGTCAGCCGGACGCTGTAGCCCTGCTCTTCCATCAGGACGACCGTGACACCGAACGGTTCCAGGTGGTTGAGCTCGAGCGGGGTGAAGGCGGAGTTCACCGCGACCTGGATGGGCGGCACCAGCTCGCCGCCGGGCTGCGGCGGTGGGTCCAGCTTCCAGTCGGGAGCCACCGATGCCCAACCCTCAGGGCTGCGAGCCAGGAGCTCCTCGTCGTACGGGAACCGGTGCAGCTCGTGCCCGGCCGTGGTGGCGCGCACCATGTTCAGGCACGGCGCCGGGCCGACGACCGGCAGCTCACAGGCGGTCGCCATGTCATGGGCCTCCCGCGCCAGGACGACCTCGTCCGCGCTCGCGGCCGCGGCGACGTTCGAGAGTTCCGCGATCCCGTTGAGTGCGTCCTCGCCCACCTTGATCGGGCGGATTCAGATCAGGCCGACGAGCTCGCCGCGTACCAGCGGCATGATAAACCGGGCGTGGCACTGCCCCCTGGCCGAGGCCTGCCGTGTACGCGCTCTTCACCGAGCCGACCAGCGCCGCCCACATCCGTGTCTCCACGAACTCTCTCCGCTCATAGCCCAGTTTACGATCACCGAAGACCCTGCCGCACCGATGTCTGCGGCTCACCAGATCAAGGCCGAGGATCGCCCCTCGGTAGTTGCGTGAACAGTCGCCACCGGTTGCCCGAAGGCGAGTTGAGGATCGCTGTACCGGCCCCGAGTGTCAGTGCGGTGTGCTGGACTGGAGTACTGGCCTGCGGCAGTCCGGATCCCGCGGCGGTGTTGCTGCCCGCATTCCCGTGCCGCAGCAGGCCCGCCACCGGCTCGCCGGTGCCGCCCGCTCCGTGGTCGACGAAGGCCATCAGCGGATCATGCCCGAACCTCTTCTTCCAGGTCGCAGCGGCGTCCTGCTTCTCGGAGCGGGCCAGCACGAGCACCCCGTCGATGTCCACGACCACGTGTCCGTCGGCATCGGGCGCCGCCGCCCCGGCCAACGTCCATACCCGCCTGAGGACTTCGGCCCGCGCCGTCGTGATCGTTTCAAGGGCTCTCGGCCCGGCCGCGGCCAGGGCATCGATCAGGCGGGAGACCGTCGGGTCGGAAGCCACCGGCCCGAACACACCCGGCTCCGCCCGCAGCATGCCCACATCCGCGACAGCTCCGGACTTCTTCAGGGGCAAGTTGCTAGAGCGGCGGGCTCGAAGTGCGGCTCTCGCAGAGTGCCGTCTCGACGGCGGATGTCAGGTCGTCGTTCTGGGCGTCCGTGGTGCCCGGGTAGAGGTTCACCATGGCTGTGGCCTGCCTGCCGTCGGCCGTGCCGGCGCCCGTGGTCTGGTAGCCGGGGATGCCGCCGTCGTGCCCCCAGGCGAGGCCGCCGCAGGGCAGCGGGTGGCTCTCCAGGCCGAGGCCGTAGGCCCCGCCGCCCGGGTCGCCGGTCGGACGGGTCCGCATCATTTCGTGGAGCTGGGCCGGGGCAAGCAGCTTGCCGCGCAGGAGTGCGTCCAGGAAGCGGTTGAAGTCGGCACCGCTGGAGATCATGGAGCCGCTCGGGCCCGCGAGCGTGGGGTTGAGTGCGGTGATGTCCTTGAGTGGCGCATCCTTGGCCGGCCGGGCGTAGCCGCGCGGGTGCGGCCCGCGGATCTCCGGGGCGTCGTCCGGGACGGACGTCTGACGCAGGCCGAGCGGTTCGATGACACGTCGGCGGATCTCGTCGCCGTACGGGTGGCCGGTCACCTGCTCGATGAGCATGCCGGCCAGCAGGTATCCCGTGTTGGAGTAGCGCCAGTCGGTGCCGGGCTCGAAGGCCGGAGGGTGGGCGAGCGCGAGCTTCACGAGGTCGCGGGTGTCGTAGTGCGCGAGTGGGTTGTTGAGGACGTCCTCCGGCTTGAGGTAGTCCAAGTAGTCGGGGATGCCGCTGGTGTGCTGGAGGAGCTGACGGATCGTAATCCTGCGTCCGTCGTTTCCGTGGCCGCGGACGACGCCGGGCAGGTAGCGCTCCACCGGTGCGTCGAGGACGACGCGGCCCTCGCCCACCAGTTGGAGGATCACGGTCGCCACGAAAGGCTTGGTCATGCTGCCGATCCGGAACCGGCTGTCCCCGCGCATCGGCGCGTGGGTCTTCACGTCCGCGACGCCGCTGGTCAGCACCGCGCCGCCGGGTCGGCTCCCCAGTGCGACGAGCGCACCGGGACCGCCGTCCTTCGTGGTCAGCCGGTGCAGGAGCACGCGGAGCTGGGGGTGGTCGGCAGCGGCGTCGTCGGTGGTGGCGTGCGCGGCGTTCTGCCACGCCGAAGTGTCGTCGCCGCGCGCGCAGGCTGTGCCGCCGGCCACCGCGACCAGTGCGAGCAGGCCGCCCAACGCGCGTCGGTATCGGGTCATGTGTGCGTCCTCGGAGGTGAGTGCCGTCATGGTTCGGCGCCGCGCGTCGTACTCGGGATGACGCGTCATCCTGCGCCGCCACCATGCTGTCCGGGACATACGGGGCAGCGCGATGGGGCGACCGCCCGGATCGGGGGTGGGGACAGCCCCAGGGGCCCCGGGGTTCACCGTCCCGCGCGGACGCCGCAGGCTTCCAGTCCTCATCGATCGCGGCGAGTTCCTTGGCTCGCCGCTCAGCGCGTACCGGTCTTTCTCCAGTCCGCTGGGGCGCCGGATGGTGGTCAGGCCACTGCACCCACCGGCTTGTCGAGCGCGGTGGCGTGCCGCGGTGCGGCCAGCGTCCCGGCCTCCGGGAAGTGCGCGCGCCGCCGCGAGATTCTCCTGGAGTGAGGTGTCGGCGGTGTCCCACCGGATCGCCAACTGCCGTGCTGTCAGGGGGTGTAGTCCGCCCGATCGAAGGGCGTACCCGGTCCCGGCTCTTCGTGAAGGCCCCCCGTCCACGCCGAGCTCGGCAAGCTCTGGTTGGGCATTGGGCACCTGCTTCCTGAGTCCGGCCGTCCACGACGATCCGCTCGGTTGCGTGAGCTGCTCGGGCAACCCGTCGCGCCGCACCCTGTGCTGACGCGGAACCACGA
The DNA here is from genome assembly GCF_001279695.1 of Streptomyces sp. WM6378. GTDB lineage: Bacteria > Actinomycetota > Actinomycetes > Streptomycetales > Streptomycetaceae > Streptomyces. The sequence goes on along the minus strand of NZ_LGDD01000321.1, from coordinate 35,343 downwards.
TCGGCTGCTCACACTGGACGCAGCGCGCGAATGGTCGCCAGGCCGGTCCACCGCCTTCGGAAGCTGATGACGTGCTGAGTCGTGCCCCAGAGGGCTATCGGAGGCTGACCAGGGCTGTTTCCCACTGGGCGTTGCTCGTGCCGGTGCGGCTGCAGTCGTCGGAGTGGGTGGCGCGGTGGGAGGCGACGGTCAGCCGGTAGGAGGACAGTTGGAGTTGGGGCAGCCGTTGCCACCCGGAGGTGAGGTGGGGGGCGGGTCCGCTGTTGCTTTCCACCGCGGCGAAGACGAGGTCTCCGGGCGTGCAGCCGTTGCTGATACCTACGGCGATGGGGCGGCTGCCGTGGTCGTACGGGCCGAAGCACGCGGCTTGGCCCCGGGCCGCCGTGATGTCGTGGAACTCCTCGACGGCCACGTGGTACTTGCTTGCGTGCGGCCACGTGAGGTGGAAGCTGTCGCCTGCCTGGTGGAGGAACGCAGGGACCAACCCGCGGGAGGAGGGGGCAGACCGGCACGATCACTTGCGGGACGACCACGGCACTGAGACGACGCTCCCATGCCCGCGCTGTCAGGTCATCGGCGACCAGGTCGGGCTGCCCTTCGGGGGTCGCGACGGCTGCCTAGTTTCCCTTGGCGGCTTCCTTGAGCTTCGAGCCCGCGGAGACCTTCACGCTGTAGCCGGCGGGGATGTTGATCGGGTCGCCGGCCTGCGGGTGACGAGCGGTACGCGCGGCGCGGTGGGTGCGCTCGAAGGTCAGGAAGCCGGGGATGGTGACCTTCTCGTCGCCCTTGGCGACGGTCTCGGCGAGAGCGGCCAGCACGGCGTCGGCGTCCTTGCGGGTCACCTCGGCGCGGTCGGCCAACGTGGCTACCACGCCACTGCGGTTCATGTTCACACTCCCGTACTCTTCGCACCCGCGGTGGGCGTGAGTGAGTTCTGCGACGCCGATGCTGGCAGGTACCGCTGACAAGAGCCGCGGCGGATCGTCGTACAGCGGAGCGGGTCGCTGTGACTGATCGGGAATGCAGGAGCCGGTCAGACGCAGATCCAGCAAGAGGGGCGATGCCCTTAACCCGGCTCGCCAGGTCAACGGCGTGATCGGGGAACTCGGCAAGGCCGTCCGGGTCTGGCGGCGCGGTGAACACCTCCTATGCGGCCCGTGCCTGGGCAACACCGTGCAGCGAACAGCGCACAGCGATCACCGCCGCCGTCCCGCAGCCTGACGGCCGGCTGTGGTGTTTTCACCTCGGAGTCACTCCGGGGGTCACCTGTTTCGGTGCCCCGGCCTGTGGCCGGGCCACCGAAACAGGTGGTGACTGTTACTTGCTGAAGGCGCTGTTGTTGCAGCCCATGCTGGAGCCCAGGGAGGTCTGCTGCGAGCCCGGGTTGCCCTCGCCGTTGAGGCCGTTGCCCAGCAGGCCGTTGAGGATGCCGACCTGGCCGAGGATGTCGAGGTTCAGGTCGTGCGACCTGCAGGTGGTGCTCTGCCCGATGTTGAAGCGGTCGCCGCTCTTCCCGTGGCCTCCGTCGTGTGCCTGGGCTGTGCCGGCGGCCAGCATTCCGAGGCTGCCGAGGGCAGCGACCAGCACGGCGGCCTTGCGAAGCTTGTGCATGTCATCTCCGGTGGAGCGAAGTGGACGCGATCTGCGACAGATCGTTCGTGTGGCTACAGGGGTAATACGACGTATCCCTCAAGCGCCTGGCGGCGCGCCGAATGCGGGGAATCCTCACTGCCTTGGTCGATTGCGGCGGGCCCATACCCTGCCCCATGAGTGCTGAGGTTGAACTCGTCGGAGCTGGATCGGACGGTTTCCTGGTGCGTATGTGCACGCGTCGGGAACGAAGTCTGGTGCACGAGATCATTCCTCATGGCGCCGGAACATGATTCGGTCATAGCGCTGGCCCGGCAGGCCGCGGTGTGGTCGGCTGATGTCCTGGGTATTAAACGTGCAGAGTTTTACCCGGAGTTCACTGCAAGTGAATTTTCTGTCGCGGTCCGAATGAAATATGTGGCCGTTGGTGGGGTAATTTCCCCTGCTGGCATATCGAATCGGGCCCAAAGGCGGCTGCCTTGCTTCCGCGGGGGATCGTCACTGGCAGGTCCTGCGGCTACGACGCGCCCACCGCACCTTGAAGCCGTCGGTGGCCCCCCGCAAGCCCGGATCGTTTCCTGCTGTCGAGTACCGCCTTCATCACGTTCTTGGGCCAACCCCCGGGCCGAGAACTCCCACCGGCGGAGTTGTAAGGAAATATCCCGCGTGTTCTACCTCTTGACATCGCTGGTTGCCGAGCCAGGCGCCAACCAGCACGCTATTCCCATGTGGCTCCGGCCCACCAGGCAGCAAGGACGGGCGATGAAGGCTTCCGCCCCATCGGTGCCGCCGAGGATTCCTCGCCGCGTTCAGCCGGTTCTCACCCCGCTTCCCGCCGCGCCGTCACGTACTCGCCGCCCGTGACTGCCTGACCGAAATGGCCCGCCGATTCACCGCCTGGAAGCGGAGCGCCGGTCTGTCCGGACCTCCTGGACACGACGCGCCCTCGGAGCTGACCGCGGCCTCGACCAACCCGACTGCGCCCCAGCACGGCCAAGTTGAGAAGGCCCGGGGGATGCCTCGCCGTAAGCGGGCACGGCGCGCAGAAAGCCCCAAAATCCCAAATGGCTACATTCTGTGTGTTTATGCTCATGTTTGGTAGTCCGGTCAGGGCTTCACACCTAGACAGGGAAGAGTCGAATGATGCGTAAGTTTCAGCGGGCTGCGGCGGTAGCCGCAGCGGTCGCGGGGCTGTCCATCCTCGGTGCCGGCGTCAGCTTCGCCCACGACGGCGGGGTCACTGCGGTGGCTTCCTCGCAGGCCAACGCTGTGGCCAACAACGGCGGTGGCGGCTGGGACGGCGGCCCGGAGCACGGCCGGGGTGGCGCTCCGGTGTTCGCGCCGGAGAACGGTGCCGGTGTCAGCTACGGTCAGGACCACGATGGGGACCACGGGGACCACGGCCCGGACGGCGAAGGCCAGTAGAGAAAACCCTAGAGCTCGGCGCGCACATTTCGGGGGGCTGCGGCCGAAACCGCAGCGATCGAGGGCCGGGTAACTCTCCACGGCGGGCCGGACAGGCGTTTCGCGAGTGGTCGCGCCGCCGCCCACGGTAGGGACTGGGCAGTTTGGGCAGTTTGCCTGTTACGCCGAGGGGGTTGCGAGTGCACCAGGGTCCCGGGGCTGCTCAGGCCTCGGGACCCTGATGTGTCTCCGTCGGGTGCAACGACACTTCCCGGCCTGTTCGCCACGCTTCCCCCGCCCAACCCATGCCGAGTTCGGCGAGCTGCTCGTCGTTCAGTTTGTCGCGCCGGGTTGTCTGGTTGGAGACCCATACCCCGAGCCGTACGTCGTGGTCCTGGCCGTCGACGACGATGCGTTCGGTGTGCTGCCGTGGAATGACGGTGCGCTGCTCACGCTCGACGTACTGCGCGAGCGCCGCCAGGCCCCGCGTGAACGCCTCCCCGCCGCGCCCCGCCCCCGTCTTCGCGCCGCCGGACGGCGGGGCCTTGGGCGCCGGTACGGCGGATTGCACATGGTCCACCGTGATCGGAAGGCGGCTCGCGGGACGAGCGCACGCGCAACGGCTGGTATTACTGGGGCATGCAGGAAGAGACGGCACGCTCCGCGATCGACACGTTCATCTCCGCGTTCAACGCCTCGGACGACAGCTATGTGACTGCCCTGCTCTCCCAGGCCCTGACCTCAGACGTGGTCTTCTGGGGACCGTTGGGCCGCAGCGAAGGAATCGCGGCGGTCGAGCGGTTCGTGCTGGACATCCGGCGCCACCCGGCAGGGACCGGCACGATGGTGCGCTGCTCAGCGGTGGACATGCCTGACGAATGGGCCCGGTACCAGTGGGTCTTCACCACGCCGGATGGAGGCCCCCGCCTGGCGGGAACGGACGTCGTCCATCTGCGACGGAGCCTCATCGACCAGGTCATCGTCTTCGCGGGGGAGATCGAGCCGTCCGCCTCCTGAGTCATCCTTCTGTTGCTCTCCTCCTCGTGAACTTGTCCCTTTCGGCACTCCGGGGCTGCGGTTCGCGGTCTCGGCGTCGTGCAGGGGTAGTTCACCTTTCCAGGGCCGATGTGCCGGTTCGCAGCCGGGTAGGGTCCCGGCAGCACCAGAGAACGGAGCCTCATGAACGACGCCTGGTGGCCGGGTGCGATGTCTGCCTGGGCGAGATGGCGGACGGCGAGGGTGTGCTCGAAGTGGACACCGCGAAGGCCGACCGGGCACTGCATCCGCGTCGTAGATGGTCCAGCGGCATTCTGCCCCGTATGCCCAGGGAGTTGAACGGCGGCTCGGTCGGCGACACGTAGGACGTCGGCCGGCGCCGCACGGGGCACCCTTGCGTGCGTCATCGATTGTGGTCGGGGCGGCGGGGAGGGATGGGGGGCACAGCGATCCTTCGCAGTAGCGCCAGACTGCCAGTAGGCCCCCGCCGGGAGGCGGATCTGGTCCGTGGCCGGGACGCCGCTGTTCCCAACGACGGCTGCTTCCTACACTCCCCAGCACGGGGGTATCTGCGGCTGCCGTTCGGTGGCCCCGGCGGTGCTTCGTGCCGCGTCTCGCGATTGACCCCACCCTGGACGGAGGAGGACCACGTGGTGCTCCTGGACCTGCAGCAGCTGCCGGTACGCCCCGAACCCCCTGCCAGCCTTGGGCTGGCGGCGAAGAGCGCCGGCAGCATCCTGCTCTGCCCGAGCATGGTGACCGTGATCTTCTGCTTCGACGAGCCGGAGTAGCGCGGCGGTGGAACTCACGCGGAAGCCCCGGCCGGGAAACAACCGGCCGAGGCTTCTCCGTCTGCGGCCCGCGCCCTCACAGGCGCTGACCTGGATGCGGGTGGCGGGTGGGATGCTGGCATGCATGAAGCCGTGGACGCTGAGTGACATTGAGCGGGCGCTGCGTGCCAGTTGGGCTGCTGACACCTGCTCGCCCGATGATGTGGAGCGGGCGCCGTGGCGCCCGGGAAACCCGGCCTGGGGGCACTGCGACATTACGGCCCTGGTCGTCCGCGACCTGTTCGGCGGTGTCCTGATGCTTGGTGGAGTCCGCGCCCGCGATGGTGCGCAGCAGGGCTTCCACTGGTGGAACCGTCTGCCGTCGGGCGTTGAACTGGATCTGACGCTGGAGCAGTTCCGGGACGGACAGACCGTCACCGAAGGCAAGGTCGTCGAGCGGCCGCCGGGGCGGCTGCCGCGTCGCTGGGAGGAGTACCGGCTGCTGCGGGCACGGGTGGAGACCTGGCTGGGGCCGCTGCCGGCCCCCTGACCGGGACCGGGAGGCGGGCCTGAGCCTGGCCCCCACCACGTCCGCGACGAGCGTGAACCGGGCCGAGCGCCGAGCGGCAGGCCAGGGCGGCGCCACCGTCGTTGCCCGGGCCGGGTGCGGAGAGTGGGCGAGGTGAACCGTGCCGCCGGCGAGCTGCACGAGCTGGACACGGCTCAGCCGGTCCCGGCGCATCTTCTGATCTGACCGGCAGCGCATGGGCGTTGAGCGGCTCACCGCAATCGAAGGGGGACATGTGGGCGTATTCTGTGGGTATCTGTCTCTTTGGGCGCGGGAGTTGTCCCCGGGGGCCTGTCGGATCGGGCGGGGGGTGCTGGGTGGGTGTGTCGGGCCGGGGGCCTGGGCCGGGCGAGTACTGGAGTATCGCCGAGGACTGCCGCGGCCTGCTCGGCGAGGCTGGCCCGGTGGAGCGCCTGGACCAGGCCGAGGAAATCCTGAGCTGTATGTGCCGTCATCTGACCCGGCTGTCCGCCGCGGCGGAGGCGGCAGCGGCGCTGCTGCCCGGGGATGATGAGCTGCGCTCCCAGCTTCTGGCGGGGGCGGCCGCAGCGCAGCGTCTTCTGGTTCTGGCGCCGTCTGCGGTGCTGCCCCGTACGGTGGCGCGGACGCAGCAGATGGCGAAGCTGGGTCTGCTGCTGGTGCGTTGTCTGGCCGATCTCGGCAGTCGGCCTGCCGGAACCGGAAGCCGGGCCGGGCTGGGTGAGACCGGGGCGGGGCGGGGCAGCGGTCCGCACGAGCCCTGATCTGGCCGTGCCGTAGAGCCTCGGCTCGGCGTTCGTCTGATTCCTGGGCCGTTTGGCAAGGGCGCGGCCTTCAGGTCTCCCGGTTGGGTCGGTGTGGCGGGCGTCTCGTGGGCAGGCGACGACGGAGGACGCGTCGGCCTGCGGGCGTTGCGTTGGCCAGGGAGGAAGTCCCGTGCCCCTGGCGTCCGTTGAGGAGTGTGCTCCCTCGGTCTCAGGGGAGCCCTGCCGGTGGGCCCACGCGGCACCCTGTCACATGCTGTGGTGTCCACGGGCCCACGGCGTCACCGACTGCGCCCGGGGCGTTCCTTCCGGGTGTCCCAGCGCCCTGCGGCGCGGGCCCGGGGGACGTCATCTCTGCTGCGGCAAAGGCCGTACGGCGTCTGTGGTGGGGCCGTCCGGTCCCGAAGTGGTCCCCGTGCGGCCCCTCCCGCCCGCGGGTGTGCGGTGTTAGAGAGGGGCAAGGGGGGAGTCTCTCGCTGGCGGGCCGTGATCACACCCTCAGCCCCCGGGGGCCGCGGCCGGGGAACGACGAGGGGCTCTCCCGCCCCGCTTCGGGGTGTGTTACCGCTGCTGCGGGACTGCGGCGATCGCTCCTCTCATGTCCGCAGGGGTGGCCGGCAACGGCGGGTGTGCGGGTGTCATCCGGGTTGGGGCACGCAGCAAGGACGAAGGACCGGGTCTGCGTTGTCGGTGCAGGTGCGGTTCCGGCCGCTCACCGAACAGGTGGTGCAGCCCCCCTCGGGGGGAGGGTGCAAGGAGACGCGTGTTCCGTGAGGTTCGGTGCGGACGCGCTGTTTCCTGTGTTGAGTTAGGACGGTCTGGGGGCGCACTGCTACGGCGTGAACTGGCCTGCTTCCGGTCTGGGGCTGGGGGTGACCTTTACGGGTGCTGCGGCGTTGTCCGGGGCGACGCGTGTTGTGAACCGAGCCCCCCCGGTTTCGCGTGGGCGACGGGTCCCGGCTTCGGCCGGGACCCGTCGCGTGTTGCGGTGTACGGCGTCCGGTCCGGCCGCGGGGCCGAAGAGATAGAGGGCCATGCGCCGGACACCGTCCCTATGGGCGCGGGGCTGTGGGGATACAACGTCGGCGCACGCCGGCCTCCAGCCCGGGGCGCCCAAACTGAGCATCTATGCATAAATGTGCGATCGAACATATAGATGCGAATATGTACGTATTGTCATACCTGGGGGGTGCGTTGCTACGTTCTTCGCAAGCGGTGAACCACCCTGCACCAGGCGCGAGTTGGGCCTCATGCGGGGCTGGTTTTCCTTTCTTTTCTTCCCCGGAGGAGACGTCATGAAGAAGACGTACGAGGCCCCCACTCTGGTCCGCCGCGGCGGCTTCCGGACAAAGACCGGCCTGCTCAGGACGAACGGCAACGACCGCCTCATCCTCAGCAAGAACTGAGGCCGGGCGACTGATCTCAGGCCATGCCCTCATCGCATGACTATGCGGGCACGGGCTGTGGCGGCGCGTACTTCGCGGTCCTTCCGGACTGCGGGGGCGCGTCTGCCGCGGCCCGCCGCCTCCCTCGCCATCCTGATGTCCGGACAGTCGACCACCCCTCCGGCAGGCCATGGATCACCGGCAGCTGGACCGATGACGAATGCGTCACCGCCACCACGCGTCGGGCCGCGCTCGCCGTAGTGGGCTGCTGTCCCGTGGACCCGGATGTCCTGCGGCGCCACGCCGAGCGGCTGGACGACCTCGCCGGACTCGACACACTGGCCCGCGCCCTGCCCGGCAGCTTTCACCTGGTGGCCTCGCTGGACGGCCGGGTGAGGATCCAGGGCACCGCCTCCGGCCTGCGGCTGGTCTTCCACGCGAACGTTGCGGGAGTCACCCTGGCCGCCACCGCCGCCGACCTGCTGGCCTCGGCCACCGGCGCCGATCCCGACCCCCGTGAACTGGCCATCCGCCTGCTGTGGCCCGTTCCCCACCCCCTGCACGAGACGTCCCTCTGGCAGGGCGTGACCGCCGTGCCCCCGGGCGAGGCGCTCCACCTCGCGTCCGACGGGCGCACCGTGCGCACCTCCCGCTGGTGGACACCGCCCGAGCCGGTGCAGCCCCTCGCCGTCGGCGCCCCCCTGGTGCGGCAGGCGCTCGCCGAAGCCGTGGACGCCCGCACCCGGCAGGGCGGCGTGGTCAGCTGCGACCTCTCCGGCGGCCTGGACTCCACCTCGGTGTGCTTCCTGGCCGACCGCTCCCCGGCCCGCGTGCTCGCCAGCACCTGGCCCGGTCGCGACCCGGCCGACGACGACCTGGAATGGGCCAAGAGGGCCGCGGACCACCTGCCCGACGTCGAGCACGTCGTGTGGGACGCCGACGACTCCCCGCTCGTCTACACCGACCTGCTAGACATCGACGACCCCATGGACGAGCCGACCATCGGCGTCATGGACCGGGCCCGCGTCCTTCACCACCTGCCCGGCCTCAAGGAACGCGGCAGCCGGCTGCATCTGACCGGCATCGGCGGCGACCACATCGCCTGGTGCTCCGAAGCCTACTACCATCAACTGCTGCGCCGCCGCCCGCTGTTCGCCCTGCGCCAGCTGCGCGGCTTCAAGGTCCTCTTCGACTGGCCCCTGCCGGGCATGGCCAGGACCCTGGCCGACTCCCGGCCGTACGGCAGGTGGCTCGCCGACGCCGCCGCGCACCTGCGCGACCCCTTCCCCCTCACCGTCACCGGGGCCCTGGGCTGGTCGGCTCCGCCCCGCCTGTTCGACTGGGTCACTCCCGAGGCCGAAGGGCTCGTCCGCGAAGCCATGACCGAGACGGCGGCAACCGCGCGGCCGCTGCATCCCGACCGCGGCCTGCACACCGATCTGGAGGCCATCCGCGACTGCACCCGCGTCGTCCGCCTGTGGGACGGTATGGCCGCCCGCGCGGGTGTGCCCATGGCCTCGCCGTTCTTCGACGACCGGGTCATCGAGGCGTCCCTCGCCGTCCGGCCCCGCGAACGAGTCACCCCGTGGGCCTACAAACCGCTGCTCACCACGGCCATGCGCGGCATCGTCCCCGACGAGTGCCTGCTCCGCGCCAACAAGGCCCACGCCTCGATGGACGCCTCCAACGGGCTGCGGGAGCACCGCGGCGACCTGCTCGCCCTGTGGGACGACTCCCACCTGGCCCGCATGGGCCTGGTCGACGCAGAGGTCCTGCGCGCCCTGGCCCGCCGCCCGGCAACGCCCGGGCTGCAGGACGCGATCCTCTACTCCACCATCGCCTGCGAGGTCTGGCTACGGAGCCTGACGCGGAGAAAGGGGCACGGCACATGACAGTGCGACTCAGCGCCGACATCTGCACCACCGAGACCACCTACGGAACCGTCCTGCTCGACCAGCGCAACGGAGAGTACTGGGAGCTCAACCCCACCGGCACGCTCGTCGTCCGCACGCTGCTGGAGGGCGGCGACGAGGAGGACGCGGTCGACGCGCTCATGGCCGAGTTCGACATCGACCGCTCGCAGGCCGCGCGGGACGTCGTCGCGCTGACCGAGCAACTGCGGGCCTCGGGGCTGGCCGCATGAACGGGCGCAGCGAGCCACTCATCGGGAGGTCAGCGCCGCTCATAGGGAGGGCCCCGCTCATCGGGTGGTCCGCGCCACTCATCAAGGGGTCAGCTCCTCGCGAACGCGAGGCCGAGCGCAGCGAGGTTTCGGCATGAGTACCCCCAGCGCCCTGGCCCGCCCCACCGGCGTCCCCCGCGCGCACCGCATCGGCGCCCGCGCCGTCCTGCCCGCGGCCTACCTGATCGCCCGGCTGCCGCCCCGCCGCATCCTGGCCCTGCTGACCTTTCTGCGGCGCGGCGCCGTGCCCGCCACCCCCGGCCGGGCCCACGCCGCCCGGGACGCGCTGTGTGCGGCGAGCCTGTTCTGTGCCGGGCCGCGAGGCTGCCTGCCGCGTTCCCTGGGCGCCGCGCTGCTGTGCCGCCTGTGGGGCGTCTGGCCCACCTGGTGCACCGGCATCCGTGCGGTGCCCCCCTTCAGTGCCCACGCCTGGATCGAGGTCGACGGCCGACCGATCGGCGAAGGCGTCCCCGACGACTACTTCAGCCGCCTGATGAGCGTCCCCCCACCCTCCCGGAACACGCCGTGACCGAGCAGGTCGCCACGGACCCCGGCCCGCGGTCCGGCGACGACACCCCGCCACCGGACCCGGCCGGGGACCGTCGCCCCGGCGTGCCGGGGGCGGTCGCCACCATGGTGCGTCTGACCGCCGGCCACCGGTCCGCGATCGCCGTCGCCTCCGTTCTGACCCTGGCAGGATCCGCGATGGGTCTGGCCCAGCCGCTCGTCGCCCGGCGCATCGTGGACGCCGCAGGACACGAGCGCCTGCTGGGACCGCTGTTGCTCCTGGCCGTCCTGTTCGTCGCCGAGGCGGTCACCGGCGCGGTCGGCCGCTTCCTGCTCGAACGCATGGGGGAACGGGTGATCCGGACCATGCGTCACGGGCTGGTTTCCCATCTGCTCCGCCTCGACATGCGCGAGTACGGCCGGCACCGCAGCGGCGACCTGATCTCCCGCGTCACCGCCGACACCACCGTCATCCGCGAAGCCGCGGCCCAGGCCCTGGTCGACCTGGTGACCGGCATCCTGGTCTCCGTCGGCGCCCTGGCGCTCATGGCGTGGATCGACCCTCTCCTGCTCCTCCTCGTCGCCTCCACCGTCGTCGCGGCAGCCGTCGTCGTCGCCTCGCTGCTGGCCGGTATCCGAGCCGCCGCCGAACGCACCCAGGGAGCAGTCGGCGACATCGCCGCCGACCTCGAACGAGCCCTCGGCGCACTGCCCATGGTGCGGGTCCACTGCGCCGAGACCCGCGAAGCCCGACGGATCGGCACCCGCGTGGAGGCCGCCTACGACGCCGGTGTGCGCACCGCCAAACTGGCCGCGTTCATGAGCTCGGCGGTCGAACTCGCCGTCCAGGGCTCCTTCCTGCTCGTCCTGGTCATCGGCGGCATGCGCGTGGGCGGCTCCGAGTCCCTCGGAGAACTGGTGGCCTTCCTCCTCTACGCCTCCTACCTCGTCGTCCCGCTCTCCTCCGTCTTCCGCGCCATCGGCCTCATCCAGCGCGGCATGGGTGCCTACCAGCGCGTCGACCAGGCCCTGGCGCTCCCCGAGGAACCCACCGGCCCCCAGCGCGCACCCGTGCGCCCCCGCCAGGCCACCGCCCGGCCCGCCGACGCGCTCGCTCTCCGCGAGGTCCACTTCGGCTACCTGCCCGGCCGACCCGTCCTGCGCGGCGTGTCCCTGTCTGTGCCCCACCGCGGCCAGATCGCGCTCGTGGGCCGCTCGGGCGCTGGCAAGACCACAGTCTTCTCGCTCGCCGCCCGGTTCTACGAACCCCAGGCAGGCGCCCTCTCCTTCGACGGGCACCCCGCCCCCGAACTGACCCGCCGGGAGTGCCGGGCCCGCATCGCCCTGGTCGACCAGAACACCCACGTCGTCCACGGCACCCTGTGGGACAACATCACCTACGCGATGCCCGACGCCGACCCGGCCGAGGTCCGGCAAGTACTGCGCCTGGCCAACCTCACCGACGTCGTCGACCGGCTCCCCGGCGGCCTCTCCTGCGTCCTGGGCGAGCGCGGCACCACCCTCTCAGGCGGCGAACGCCAGCGCATCGCCCTCGCCCGCGCCCTGCTCACCCGGCCGGCACTGCTCCTCCTTGACGAACCGACCTCACACCTGGACGCCATCAACGAAGCCGCCCTCAGCCAGGTCATGCGCGACATCGCCCAGCGGTGCGCGCTGCTGGTCATCGCCCACCGCCTCTCCACCGTGCAGAACGCCGACCGCATCTACCTCCTTGACGCCGGCCGCATCATCGCGGCCGGCACCCACGAGGAACTCCTCAACCGCAGCGCCACCTACCGGGAACTGGCCGACGCCCAGACCCTGCGCGGCCCCGGCGACAGCAGCTGACGAGAAGCCCGGGTCTTGCAAGATTTTCGGGCTCTGTCGCTGATTTGGGGGCAGTGGCTGCGACTACGGCTTGGGCATCACTTGGGTGTGGACGGGGTCGTGAGCGTTGCTGATCTTCTCTTTCCTGGTGCGGCTGTTGAGGTTGAGCGACTGATGCTCACCAAGGACGAAGTGCTCGTGGCTGCTCGGGCCCGGGGACCTGGGGCTCTTTGTCCGGAGTGCGGCTGGAGTTCGTCGCGGGTGCACTGCTACTACGAGCGGCGTCTCGTCGACCGTCCTGTTGCCGGGAGACGGTTGCAGATGAGGCTCCGGGCACGGCGGTTCACCTGCGAGAACAGTGCATGCTCGCATCGGACGTTCGCTGAGCAGATACCGGCGCTGACCCGCCGCTACGCGCGACGGACCGATTCCCTGACGGCGCTCCTCACAGACATCGCGCTGTTCCTGGGCGGTCGGCCTGGTGCCCGGATGGCCGACCGGATGTCTATGGTGACGTGCAAGGACACGATGCTCCGGCTGATCCGGGCCCTGCCCGAGCCGAATCCTGGCCCCGTCCAGGTCCTGGGCGTCGACGAGTTCGCCCTGCGCCGCCGGTGGAAGTACGCGACCGTCCTGGTCGACATGACCACCCACCGTCCCGTCGACGTGCTCGCCAGCCGGACCGCAGCCACCTTCGCCGCCTGGCTGAGGTGCCACCCGGAAGTCCAGATGATCTGCCGCGACCGCGCCGGTTCCTTCCGTGACGGTGCTTGCGCCGGAGCACCGCAGGCCCGACAAGTGGCCGATCCCTGGCACGTCCTGCACAACCTGGCCGAGGCCGTCGAGCGCATCGTCGGCCGGCACCGCGCGGAGCTACGCGAACCACTGCCAACTGCCACGGAGACCGCCTCCGCATCTCCGACGGCCGCCGATGAACTCGACATTCACGGCCGGCCACGTCCCCTGGTGGCACGGACCCGTGAGCGGTATCAGCTGATCCACGAGCGGATCGCCCGCGGCGACAGCCTGCGCGCCATCGCTCGCGAACTCCGCCTCAGCCGGGGCACCGTCGTCCGCTTCGCCGAGGCCGCCGACCTCGATGAACTCCTCGCCGCGGCCACTCAACGTCCGAGCCTAATCGACGACTACCGCCTCTATCTGCACCACCGCTGGCTGGAGGGCTGCACCAACGCCTCCGCACTGGCCCGGGAGATCCAGCAGTTGGGCTACCGGGGCGACATCAACACCGTCCGCCGCCATCTGCGGCCCTACCGCACCGGAGCCATCCCCCTGGACACCCCTCTGCCACACCTGACCGTCCGCCGCGTCACCAACTGGATCATGAGCCGTCCGGAGCACCTCACGGACACCGAACGCAAATGTCTCAATGACCTGTGCGACCGTAGCCCGGCGCTGGCCACGACCACCGAGTACGCCCGCCGCCTTGCTGTGATCCTGCGCGAACGCCGCACCGAACACCTCGCCTTCGATGTCTGGCTCGCCGACGTCCGCCTCGACGGGCAACGCGAACTCCGGACCCTCGCCAGTGGCATGCGACGCGACCACGCCGCCATCCTCGCGGCCCTTTCCACCACCCACACCTCCGGAGCCGTCGAGGGCAACGTCACCAGGATCAAGCTGCTCAAAAGACAGATGTACGGCCGGGCCAACTTTGACCTGCTGCGACGCCGGATCCTCCTGTCCCCGTGATCAACCAGCCGCTGCCCCCAAATCAGCGACAGAGCCAAGCAGCGAGGTCGCTCACCCTGCGTTAATGGCCAGGTAACGGTCAAAGTGGTCAGGTATCGCGCAACGTCACAGCGGGCCGTTACGGCTGGGTGTGCTGGTCGTTGGGTTGGTTATGGGTGTGCGTGTGGTTGCTCGGCCGTGCACGATGTGCGGTGCGGAGCTGTTCGGCGGGACGGCGTATCTGGTCGGTGGGAGCACTTGCCGGGGTCGGCGGCGGGTGTTTGGCTGCTTCCTGATCTGTGAGGGGTGCTATCGCCGGGGGTGTGCGGATCCGGTCACGGGGCTGTCCCGCCCGGCCGCGGCGCGGCAGGCGGGAACGGCACGGTGGCTGGAGCTGGCTGGCCGCGGGGCGCTCCTGCCGCCAGAGCCGTGTCTGGCGTGCGGGCTTGTGGTGGTGCGGCGTGCGGAGAAGCTCCTGAAGGGGGTGACGTGTTCGCGGGCGTGCCGGACCTCTCTCACGCGTAAACGTAACGGCGGCAGGGGTTCGGGCCGTCCGTGCGGCAGTTGCGGCACGCTTGTTACGGCTGGGCGTGCGGATTCTGCGTACTGTGATGCGCGCTGCCGGCAGAAGGCCTACCGGCGCCGGACCGCGGCGCGGGCGGTGGATCCGGTGGATCCGGTCGCGGAACTGCGGGCGGCACTCGCCCCGTTCGTCGTCGCGCTCAGGCCCGGTGTCTCCCAGGCGCTCTACAAAGCCCTGTACCGGCTGCACGTCGCACACGAACGAGGCCATGATCAGAGTGAGGCTGTGGCCCGGCTTGCCTCCATGGACCCCGAGCGGGTCGAAGTCCCCGCATCGGACGAGGGCCGTCGCCTGCGGGCCGCCCTGCGCGGTATCCGGCCTGCATGATCCCGCACGCCGACCCGTAACGACCAGCCCCGGTCCCCCGGCCGGTCTCATCGCAGGAAGGCTCTGGTGCGGAAGAACTGCTCCGGGTGCCAGGCCCTGCGTCTAGAGGCGTCACAGCCAGGCGCGCCCCTCGCTGATCTCCTGGTCCGTGTGGCGCTGCACGAACGGTCGGCGGAGTGCCGGGAGCCGGCCTCCGCGAGGAAGAGACCGAAACGGTGGGGCCGCGCTACTTCAGGGTGACGCAGGGCCTGGTGGTGGCGCTGTAGTTGAACTCCGCGCAGATCTGCGTCCCGGCCGACAGCACGGGCCCGGTTCGGCGGTGACCGCCGGAGCCCCAGGTGATCTCCGTCCAGGACTGGACCCTCGTGCCGCGGCGCCGGGCCCCGCCCACACGGGCTTGGCCGCCGGGCGCCCGGTACCACCAGCGGGCCATGTTGTGGGTGTTCGCGGGGCTGCGCGTGACGTAGACCCAGCTCACGGCGCGTTGTAGGGATCCGGGGCGGTGCCAGTAGGTGACGACCAGTCCGTACGCGCACGCGATGCCGCCCTCGGGCCGGCAGGTGTTGGAGCGTTGGTCGAGGTAGGAGTCGGTGGAGGCCGGTACCGCAGATAAGGCGAGGGCGACAACAACCAGCGCGCCGGCCAGCAACACGCGCATCTTGGAGCATGTCGGCATGGGGCCCTCCCGAATCGCTGGTGCTGGTGAGTCCAACCGTCTCGGGGCAGGAAAGTCACCGACAGCAGGCGAGGCTCGCGCAGGACGACGGAGACGGGTCGGGGCCCTACGGTTGGTCAATTCGTTCAGCGGCCGAGTTGTTGGCGGCAGGCGCTGACGACGGACGGGTCGACGCCGTTGTCCTGGGCCCAGGAGCAGACGGCACCGGGGTCGTAGCGGGGCGGTCCCGGTGATGGCTGGGTGCAGGTGCGGCGTGCCGGGGGATGCTCTGGCCCTGGTCGTCGCCGTGGGCAGGAGTGGCCTCGGGCCGTGGTCGGTCACGACGCGGTCGCTCCGCCGCACCTACGCTGCTGACCGGGGCGCTGACCGCGGTGGTGGCGGGGGCTGGACCGTAGGCAGGGGCCAGTATCTCGCGGGCCGGCGGCTGGACCGGCTCGGGCCACTGGGGCGCCGGTGCCACCGTGGTGAGACGGCCGCCGTCGGGCAGCAAGTGCCCGCCATGCGGCGCGGCCTTGTGCGACACGGTGACACAGCCGGTGGCAAGCAGCGCAACACCGACCGCCGCCAGCAGACGGGCCGGGCGCATCAGCTGCCGGTGGGGGCGAGCTGCTCCTTGGCGGTGGAGATCAAAGTGCGGTCCACCCAGCCGTCCACGCCCGAGCTCTTCATCGTGATGTGTGCCCAGGCCACGTCCCGGGTGTAGCCGTGGAAGCGGCACGTCTGGTCGCGGTAGCCGATGCCGGCCTTCGCCGCGTTCTTCGCCGGGGCCCGGCGGATGACGGCGGCGTCGGTGTTGATCCGGCAGGGTTCCTCGCCCGAGGCCGCGACCGCGCCCGCCGGCCAGGTGGCGAGGACGGTCAGCACGGCGGTCCCCGCGGTCAGTGTCTTGGCCCCTGCGCGCATCGGCACCCCTCCGGAGATATCCCACATGGAGTGATCTTCGTAGCGAGGAGCGCCGGCCGAAGTCGAGCTGAGCGGAGGCTGGTTCACTCCTGCGGGGGAGAACCATGATCATCGCACCGGGGTGGCGCGGCCACGTTGCGGCGTGGGTACGGTGGAGGCAGGGCCGGAGGGTGGTGGCGCTCATGGGATGGGTGGACCGGGAGCACATTTCTGCGCTGGAGCAGGACCCGCGGTATGCCCGGCTTCTGAACCTGACGAAGCGACTGCTGAAGGAGCGTCGGGTGCCGGCGTGCGGAAACTGCCAGGGCGGTGAGGTCACGGTGCGGGACGACGATGGCAACGAGACCACCGTGCAGTGCTCGAACTGTCAGGGCACGGGCACGGTGGGCACGCTGGTCGACAACGAGGACAACGGGAGGGCCTCCGGCGGGCGTTGACGCTCCTCCCGCCATGCTGTTGCCCGACGCTCAAGGTGAGCATGTTGGCGACGTTCGCCGTGGGGACGTAGAGGCGGCTTTCATTCGCTTGCCGGAGTGATGTGTCGTCATCACGGTGTCGGCTTCATGTGCTTGCTGTCGCGGGCCGTCTACGCGGGCGTGAGGAGCCGGCCGCCGGTGACCAGGGTGACGGCGCCCCACGGATCGGTGGCTGCCCAGTCGGCGTGCTGCTCCTGGGCGACGCGGGCGGCTTCGACCAGGACATCGAGGGCTTCGGCCAGGTCGGTGTCCCGCGGCGGGAAGGGGCCGGCGTCGGGGGTGAGGTGGTAGGCGTAGAGCATGCCGTGGCGCGCCGGAACGCGGCGCGTGCGGTCGCTCGGCGGAGCCAGCCGCGGACCGTCGCGGCGGGCCGGTGCAGCCGCTCGGCGACGCGGCGGTGGCCGTGTCCGGCGACGTGTTCCAGGAGGGCGGCGGCGATGGTGTGGACGCTGTCCGCCCGGCGGAGCAGGCAGTACGGCGGCAGCAGCACGTGCGTGGTGCGGCAGGAGCGGCAGCGGGCCCGCCTCGGACGCAGCCGCCGCAGGCCGCCCCCGGGCAGCCGGATCGCGCGCTCGCGGGCGTAGCCCCATGGACGCAGCGGCGCGTCGCAGGCCGGGCACGACGGCATCACACTCGTCTCGGACTCCGCCACAACGATCACGACCAGGTGCCTCCCGCATCCCACCAGCGTCACCAGGACCGGGCCGCCCCGCCAGGGGCAGCTCGTGTTGCACGCTGCCCACGCAGTTGATCATCCACTCCGGTCCGGTCGTATGGCTCACCCGGACGGAGACCAGCGACACGACGTCGACGAAGAACGGGACCGGGGCCAAGCGCCGGACAGGGAGATTGGGTTGATGTGCACGGTGTCGTCGCGCACGAGCGTCAACGTGACGCCTCCCGGCCGTGGCCACGGTGAACGTCGCGAACCCCCGAGTACGTACTCACGCTGAACGTCGCCCAACGCCTCAGGTAGCCGCGCCCGAACGAGATCTGCGCAAGCTCTACTTGCGGGGTAACTCACAGGGCTCATGTGCGAGTTGGATCAACTGGTGTGGGTGTCCGCTTGCGGGCCGATACTAAGTTTGCACCTCCAGTCACGATGGCTGCTTGACTTCCTGATTGGGAAGTCCCTTCTCGATTTGGTGTTGCCGTACCAACGAGCCCCGGGCTGACGACCAGCTTCGTGTGGTGGGTGGTGGGGGCTGTCTCGGCGTGTCCATCGGCATCACGCATCACCGGCCGGATAGTGTTGCCGTCACAGCCGCGGAGACCGGCTGACGGTCGAGGGCCCCCCGGGACGGGCCCGACAGTGGCCAAAAGGTGAGATACCAAGTCTCCCCGCGGTACCGCGTACAGCCACGACGGCTTCCTCCTGCTGACCGGGCAGCACTCCTCAGAGGACAGGCCCGTCATGCCCTACACCCGAGACAAGGCACGCCGTGCGCAGTGCCGCCAGCTCCTCGACCTGAGCGTCCACGATCTGAGAGTGCGGAACGTGAGCTCTTGTCCGTTTCGTAGTTGAGGTTGGGGAAGAACTGCTGGTCGCGAGCGGGGGACGGCCCTCACACGCCGGGGCGGGCGAACAAGCCGGGTTCGGGTTCGATGAGGATGCCCCGGCTGACCAGGCGCTTCAACTTGGACCGGATTCCTTCGGTGTTCTTCGGGAGAATCGGCAGGTCGAGGGCCTGGCAGAGGTCGCGGGCGCGCATCGGCCGTCCCGAGTCGGTCAGAGCGGTGAGGATCTGATGGTAGGCGGGGTGGTCCGGGATGTCGGGACGCTCCGGCTCGGCGGCGGGTGAGGGCAGCGGAAGGGCGAGGAGGGTCTTGCGGGTGATGCGCAGGTTCTCGCTTTCTGTGTCGATCTCGCCGAGCTGCCGGGCGAGTTCTTCGATGCGGGCCCTCACCTGCCCGGCCTGATCGGCCAGTTCGCGCTCACGGGCCTTGATGTGTTCCAAGATGACTGTGACCTGTGAGTTCTCGCTCACGCGGTCCTCCAGGAGGCGAGGGTGGCCCCGGTGAGGCGGCGGCTCATGATGGAGGTCATCGCCCACAGGACGCGGGAGCGGGAGGAGGTGAGCCGGTGTTCGTAGTCGCGTACGAGACGGCGGTAGAACATCAAGATCCCGTTCGTCTGCTCCACGATCCACCGCTTCGCCTGGGGAACGAAGCCGCTCTGGTCCGGGTTGCGCTCGACGATCTCCACGTAGATGCCCACGGTCTTGCCGTGGTCGACGGCCTTCTTCTTGAAGCCCTGGTCGACCAGGGCCTTCCTCACCGTGTCGCACTGCCCGGCGACACCGTCCAGCAGTGCGATGCCAGCGGTGTTCTCGTGCGCGGAGGCGGGCAGGACGACGCAGTCGATGACGAGGCCCAACACGTCCACGGCCAGGCATCTCTTGCGGCCCGGCACCCACTTCGCGGCATCCTTGCCGGTCGTCGCGGCGGGGACGCCGACCGCGGCGTGGATGCTCTGCGTGTCCAGGACCACCAGGCTCGGGTCGGCTAACCGCTTCCGCTTCTCCCGCAGTTGCCATCGCAGCAGGTCGTGAATGGTCTGGTCGGTGCCGTCGTCGCGCCACTTGTAGAAGTAGTACTTCACCGCGCCGGCGGGTGGCAGGTCGTGGGGCAGCAGGTCCCACTGGCTGCCGCTGTGGTTCTGGTACAGGACCGCGTTCACGATCTCCCGCATCGCGTACTTGCCCTGGTGGCCACTGACCGAGGGATGCCCGGCCTTCCACGCTGTGAGCACGGGCTCGACCAGGGCCCACTGCTCGTCACCGACGTCACTCGAGTACGGCATGCGATCACTCATCCCGCCACCCAAACGAATCACGAACGCTTGCTCGGCAACGATCCCCTAACGTCACCCCATCGAGCGATGAGAAGTCAGATGGAAGATCACGTACCGCACGCTCAGGCCATTACCACGCTCGTGAATCCATGATCTACCGAATGAGCGTGGCGGGTGGCAAGATCACACGGATGACCGACCATGTTGAGTTGTCGTTGCGGTGGGAAGGGAAGTCCGCGCGCCGGTGGATCGCGGTGTGCGTGCTGTTCGCGGTTGCGGCGGGGGTTGCAGCATGCCTCGGAGTTCCGGACGCCCGGGATTGGGGGATCCTTTCCGGGGTCGTGGGTGCGAGTGCCGCCGGATGCGTGCTCGGAATGCTCAGGCGACGGGTGGAGGCGGGCCCGGACGGGCTGCGGTTCCGCACCGTGCTGCGGTGGCGGCGGCTGGAGTGGAACGAGATCGCCCGCTTGGAGGATCTGCGGGTAGCTGCTGCTGACACCCGAATCAGAACTCCGAACCTGCGTGTCGCGGCCACGTTGCGCGACGGCTCCATGGTCTCGCTGCCAGTGCCATGGGCCGGCGCCGCCGACGTGGGCGACTTCGAGAAGCAACTGTCCCAGCTGCGCGCGCTGCATCGCCGTTACAGTCGCAGCACCCTGGGGTCATAACTCCCAGCACTCAGGCCAGGCCCGCAAAGCGCAACTACGAAACGGACAAGAGCTCACGTTCCGCACTCTGACACCTCTGCTCGACCCGGCCGGGCGGCTGCACCGCTTCCCGAGAAACAGCTGGTGATCACTGGGGCCGGACTCGCTCCGCCGCAGGCGTTAGTCCCTTTCGGGCAAATGGAGTTGGCGTGGAATGGAGGCGGGGCTGGTGACTATGGGGATACCTAGGTCGACGACGCTCCGGCTGGCCGGCCGTCGGTCGAGTTGGGCGAGTTTCCCTTCCGCTCCGGCAAGGCTCACCTGGAGCCCTTCCACCTCGCCGAGCCATCCTTCACGTTCGGCCTCGGCGATGCGGGCGATGAGGTTGTCGCGGATCTCGACGAGTCGTGCGTGTTGAGACGGGTCAGGTCGCAGGAGCGAGCATCTGACACATGCTTATCCGAGCTAGTCGTCTGACGGCCGGGTGAGCAGGACCGCAGTCGGGTTGCTGAAAGTAGTGGGCAGACAGATTGGCGCCTGGGAAGATCCGGGCGTGTCACGCCGCCGGGTCCTGCTGGGGCTCCCATGAACGGGGCATCCGGGAGCAAGGAACAATGCACGGCATGGATGATGCGTTCACACTCCTTCGGCAGGCCGTCGATCTGCTGCCCGAGGACGCGGTGGCAGAGAACGGCCAGACGGTCGGGGATGTTCGCGAGGACATCAGGCGCCAAGAGTGGGAGATGGTGCTCGGCCTTCTCGAAGAGTTCGGGGATGTCCACCCCGTCTCCGTGGACTTCTGGGAGCTTCTCGCCGAAGCCGCTCGGCAGATGATGCTCGACCGCAGCCACCGTTGGTGTCAGTGGCGGGGCTGGGAAGTCCAGCACGGCACTCTCCGGGCGACGCTGAGTCTGATGGACCCGAAGGAAGGCGGACGCCGAACCGCCTTTTCCGGGGACGGTCGGCTCAGGCCCATGTGGGACATCGGCAATCGCACCACCGACGGGAAACCAGCACTCAGCATCGCAAGGCTATGGGTGGAGTTCGAGCCACAGCTTGGCCCTGGA
Organism: Streptomyces sp. WM6378; assembly: GCF_001279695.1. Lineage (GTDB taxonomy): Bacteria > Actinomycetota > Actinomycetes > Streptomycetales > Streptomycetaceae > Streptomyces. The sequence goes on along the minus strand of NZ_LGDD01000321.1, from coordinate 14,209 downwards.
GAGACCGCAGACGTTCGCCTGGCCCCCCTTCAGCCGGAGCAATGGCGGCATCTGAAGTCCGGTGACGTGATCCTCATGTACGAAGCGCAACCGGTCGTCGGCATCGCCGAGATCATCGAGGTCCTGCCGCCTCGTATCTGAGGCTACTGGGCCGGTCAGGTGCGAGATGCCGGCGGGGACGGCCGTCAGCCGCGGTCAGAGCTCAGGGGTGACTCGGCCGGCGCTCGCGCGGAAGTCGGGCATGCCGAGGTGGACTGTGGACGGCTCGGCTGCACGTACGCGCATCGCCTCCAGCTTCTGCGCGGCGGCAGCCATGGTGGTCTCAATGGCGGCCATCTCGCCGAGCCAGCCTTGCTCCCTGGCCTCCTCGAGACGGTCGACGAGGTTGGCGTGGATCTCCTGCAGGCGTGGCAACTGGGCCGGATCCACGAGCAATAGGGGGCACCGGACGCAGGCGTTTTCATGTTGGCACGGCGTCGAGTAGTCGCGACCGCAGGTCCCAAGGGCAACTTTGCGGAGTTCGAAGTGGGAGAGGAATTCGTCCCACTCGGTGGTAGTGAGCTCGCGGTACTCCTCGCTGGGCCGCTCGGTTCGGCGGCGGGCGATGAAGGCCCGATGATGGGAGATCACGTCCTCCGGGTAGATCGCTAATGGTGGAGTCGGGTATTGGAACCCTCCGAATATCTCGGCCGGGGGCCCGAGACGCCGGTCATAGATAGTCGAAGAAGCGGGTCCACCACGTCGGGGGATGCCCGGGTGGGTAGTAGGAGACGAGGTCGCTGACGCCGTCGTATCTCGTCCAGAGCAGGTGTTCTGAGATGGCGACGTAGCCGAGTGCTTCGAGCTCGCCGTCGACCCGGTGACGGTCGGTGGCCTGGAAGAGTTCGCGTTCCTCGTCTCCGTCGTAGCTTCCGGGACTGCCCAAAGTCACGGCTGTCAGGTTCCCGAAGTTGCTGACGGTCACGGTGATGTGATCCCCGCTGACAGTTGCGGTCTGCGGGATAGTGATCGTCCCATGGTGGCTTGCGTCCTGGACGTACCGATCAACGGAGCAGGTGCATTGGAATTGCTGGTCCAAGCGGGCTGCGAGTTGGTCAAACCGTGCTCGGACGGCAGCGTGATCGTAGCCGCGGGGGAACTCCATGCGATCAGGGTCGTCGAGTTGCCGGAGCAGGGCCCAAGCACTCTGGTCATCGAGGGGCACTTACGTCTTCTCCTTGCTGGCGGCGTGTGGCTCGCTGGCTGACATCGGCGGCGTAGGCGGCCCAGTCGCCGGCGGATGCTTTCTGCCATTGGGTGGCGACCTGGATGTGGACGCCGAGCATCCGGGCGAGGATGGCGGCGGGCAGTTCGGCGGCGAGGGTGAACAGGGCGGTGGAGCGGTCCTGTCGGGGCCGCAGCCCAATCTTCTGGAGCCGGAGCCGGAGCCGGAGCCGGAGCCGGTCGTCGGCAATCGGATGTCCGGGGCGGCCGCCTGGGAAGAGCCAGGGGATATCGTCCGGTGTGCCGATCTTGGCCTTGCCGCGGCGGTTGGCGACGAGTTCGCGGACCAAGTCCGTCAGTGGTGCCGGGAGTACGACCGGCGCGGTGCCGAACGTGATCGTGACGGCCTCCTCGCTGAGTTGGACATCGTCGACGGTGAGCTGGGTGATGGTGGCGATCTTCTGTGCGTAAAGGAGAAGGAGGAGGCCGGCGACTCGATCCTGGGTGGGCAGGCTGTCATTGTGGAGGAGGCGTCGGGCGTCGTCCCAGCGTTTCTCGCTGTCGATGGTGCTGGTCGGGCCGGTCCAGCGGTTGGTGCCGAAGGTGAGATCGCGTGCTTGGCGGTGCTGTACCGACCAGCGGATGAAGTGTCCGGTCTCGTCCCGGTAGGTGGCTTCCGGGGCTGAGACCCACTGCTCAAGGGCGGCTTGCGTGCATGTTCCGTGGCGGAACGCATGCTCATACGAAGGCCGTCCGCCTGCCCCGGAAACTCCCTGGTGAGTGACACCGTTCGGGATGCCGTTCGACTCGTCGGCAGGGCCTACGTGAAGTCGGAGTAGGCGAGGTGGGTTGCGCAGACCCGGCACTGGAAGAGATACGCCGTCGCCTCGCCGTCCTTGTCCAGCGAGCCGAGGAAGTGCTCAACCTGGTTCGACGGCCAGCCCCAGCCGTTCGCCTCCCGTCGCAGCACCTCCAGTGCCTCCGGAAAGGCAGCGAGTTCGGCGGCTCCGGCCAGGCCGAGGAACGCGGCCCCATCGCCACAGTGGAAGAACCACTGGGGCTCTTGCCACGCGACGAAACCCGGAGTGCGCCGGTCGACCGCCGCGAAGACCTCAAGGGGCACGTCGTCGCCCAGGCACGTTCCCGCCGTGAAATGAGCGTCGAACCGTTCCGCGGCACTGCCGTCTGCAATGCACCACGGACATAGCCGCCCCCCAAGCTCCTCGGCCGCGTAGACCGGGCCTCTGTAGACATACCCGCGTTCCCGACCACAGCAGCTACAGGCCGTGCCAGAAGGCGCGATCACGCCTGTGGCGACGGGGTCAGGGTGGTACGGGAACTCGGGAGGCAGCTCAGTCACAACCCATAACCGTAACAACCGACACGAACGGCCAGAGTCACGGGCTGTGGACCATAAAAGACTTCCCAATCAGGAAGCAAGCGGCCATGGTGACTGGTGGTGCCGCCCGATAGCACGCTCCGTCGCGGATCATGGCCCACAGCTCGCGGGAACGAGCGAGCAGGTCGTACTGCCGACGCAGGTTGTTGCCCGACAGGTTGATCACGAATGTGCGTGCGCCCGCGCGAAGGTACTGGTCAAGTCGTTCGGCCAGCTTCTCGGGAGGTCCGCTGACCACCAGGCGGGTTGCCTGCTGCTCGGACAGCCCCTGTTCTCCGGTCAGCGAGCGCAGAAAGTGAACCAGGTGTTGGTGACTGCGGCAGCTCTCCTGGGGATCGGTGCTCAGCGTGGCGAACACCGTGGTGCCGAGCTCGGGTGTCCGCGTGCCCGCTTCGGCTGCCATCGCCGCCAGTTTGGCGGCCCGCTCGCCCAGTTGCGCGGGCTCGAGCAACGAGGCAAGCCAGCCGACACCGTGATCGAGCACGCGTCGCAACGTGCGGTCGGACATGCCACCCACCCACACCGGTGGCGCGGGAACGGCGGGCTCAAGCGTCATCACCGGCTCACCCGGCACCGTCAGCAAGGACGTCGGCCGGCCCGCGAACAGATCGGGCAACGCCTGCAGCATCACCTCCGTCCGGCGGCCCCGCCCGGCGAACGCAACCCCACCAACCGGCCAGTCCTGCGGGTGGATGCCCGCGCCGACCCCCAGGACCACGCGATTGCCGGACAAGTACTGCAACGACGACAGCTGCTTGGCTGCCCACGCCTGCTGCCGCAGCGCCAGCAGCATGACCCCGAAGCCGATCCGTACCCGCTCGGTGACCGCGGCGGCCGCGCTCAGCGCGACCACGCTCTCCAGGAACGGGACACGCGCGCACAGATGGTCACCCGCCCACACCATGTCCAGGCCGACCTGCTCGATGTGCCGGGCCAACGAGGGGATCTCTTTCATGCCCTCATCGCCACGCTCGAAGGTCGGAAGACAGACACCAAGGTTCACCGGCATGGCGATCCTTTCCCCTGGGGGCGGCCGCACTTTCCAGCGCTCTACGAGGGCGCGGCGGCCCGAGACGGTTCGGTGAGGCCGACCTTGCCCGCTCAACCGGGGTTGAGTTCAACTGGCCCGATGGACGATCTGGCTTCGATCAGGCGAGTCGCCGACCATCTCAATCTGCCCGTCTCGACGCTCCACTACTGGGAGCGCCGCGGACTCATCACGTCCCACCGACGCTTCGGCCATCGCTACTACAACACCGATCAGATCTACCGGATCGCGCTGATCCGTCTGTGGCGGACCACCGGACAGATGTCCCTCAACGAGATCGCCGCGGTCCTTGCCGAGCCCGCGGACACTCCCGTCTGGCGCGACACCGTCACCGCTCGAATCGCCGCCATCGAAGGCCAGCTGACGCAACTGGACAGCGCCCGCAGCTACCTGCGCGACCTGCTCTCATGCCCCCACGACGCTGCGCTCGAACACTGCGAAGGCTTCCGCGCCCAGATCGCCCTTCCAGCAAAAGAACACCAGTGACGCACCGCATGCGAGCAACACCAACGCCACTCCCGGCCGCCCCACCGGCAGTCCCTGCAGGAGAGCCACACCCCCGGAGTCTGTGCCTCTGACTGGGGGGTGAGGCGACCGGTTCAACGAGTTCATGGTCGATCAGATCCGGGCGGCGACTGTTGCTGCGGTACGCCCTCGCGGGGCTGTGCGGGGGTGCCCGGGGGTGGCACTGTTCGCCGAACCGCGGTCGCGCAGCCGCTTCTGCGCGGCCTGCCACGGGTGGTTGCTCGAAGCGCGGGCAAAATCGCCCCGGACCAGGGTGTTGCCGCAAACCGGGGCCATCGCCCGATCGTCGGGGCGCGTAGATCTTCCTCGGTCTCCGTACCCCGACCTGTGACGTCTTGGCACGGGGCGCCGGCCTTCCTCCTCGGCATGCTGCTCCCGGTTGGCCTCGGGGGTGCGCGGGGCTGCCAGGCCGGCGTCTGTCGACAGTCCAATCCCACGACGCGGGGTCCCGCTCGGGGGAGTGGCGGGCGGCGATGCGGCAGGCGCGGACGGGTGTGCGGTGCGATTCCGGTGCGTGCTCAGGTTTTCAGGTGTACGGCAGAGCTTTTCGATGCCTATCGGACGTATTGAAATGATCATGGCCGAGTTGCGGCTATCGTTCCTTTACCTTCCCTTTGCTATCGAAAGTGACGCCGTGGCACACCCCTCTGCTCTCCCTTCCGGCCGGACCGATGGCCCTGTCCCCGCGCAGCGGCGCCGGGTCGTGGTCACCGGGCTGGGCGCGATCTCGCCGCTGGGGGCGACCGCGTCCGAAACCTGGCACGGCCTGCTGGAGGGCAGGTGCGGGGTACGGGTGCTGGAAGGGGAAGCGTTCAGTGCTCTGCCGGTGCATGTGGCGGCGCCGAGTGCCGCGGATCCCGCCGAGCAGCTCTCCCGCACGCAGGCCCGCACCATGAACCGGGGCACCCAGTTCGCTGTCGTCGCCGCCCGGGAAGCGTGGACCGACGCAGGGTTCGCCCCCGATGCCGTCCGCGACGGTGCGATCGATGCCCGGCGGGTCGGCGTGTCGGTGGGCACGATCATCGGCGGGGCGCCGGTCCTGGTCACCGCCGACAACACGCTGGCCACCCGCGGAGCACGGCATGTCTCCCCGCACACCGCGCCGATGGTCGTCCCCAACGGTGCCGCGGCCCAGGTGGCGCTCGACATCGGCGCCCGGGCCGAGGCCCGGACGGTCGTCTCCGCCTGCGCCTCGGGCACGGAGGCGATCGGGCAGGCCATCGACCGCATCCGCGCCGGTGCGGCCGACGTGGTGCTCGCCGGTGGTACCGAAGCGGTCATCACCCCCAGCGTCATGGCCTCCTTCACGGCCATGCGGGCCCTGTCCAGCGCGACCGATGTCCACACGGCGTCGCGGCCCTTCGACAAGGACCGCGACGGGTTCGTCCTGGGTGAAGGCGCGGGGATCCTGGTCCTGGAGTCGGAGGAGCACGCCCTCGCGCGAGGAGCACGGATCTACTGCGAGGCCGCCGGATGGGGCGTCTCCGCCGACGCCCACCACATGGTCGCCCCGCGCCCCGACGGCGAGGGCATCGTGGACGCGATCCGCAAGGCCCTCACGGATGCCGACACCGACGTGGACAGCGTCGCCCACATCAACGCCCATGCCACCGCGACACCCCATGGGGATGCCGCGGAAATCCTCGCGCTGACCAAGGTTTTCGGCCAGGGCATCGGCCGCGTGCCGGTCACCGCTCCCAAGGGGGCCCTCGGCCACATGCAGGGCGCCGCCGGCGGTGTCGAAGCCGTCGCCACCGTGCTGACCCTGCACCACCAGCTCATCCCGCCCACGGCCGGCTTTAAGGCGGCCGATGACGACAACCCGCTCGACATCGTCACCGGCACCGCACGCGCGCTGCCAGACAAAGACGTGGCCTTGAGCAACTCCTACGGCTTCGGCGGCCACAACGCCGTCCTCGCCTTCCGCCGCGCCGCATGAACAGCCCCACCCGGCGATCCCGCAACCGGCATGCCCACTCTTCCACCGCCTGACGTACGGAAAATTCTGTGACTCACTCCAGCGAACCCGCCCGGCCCGACGCGGACACCTTCTCCCAGGTCCTGCGTCTCCTGCACGCGGCCGAGCCCGTCACCCCCGCCGGCACCGGCACCCCCCGGCAGCAGGCTCTGCGCACGGCCTGCCTGGCGGCCGCCGCCTACGGCACCCTCGCCGACGAGGCCATGCGCGCAGAACTCAACCTGCTGGCCATCGAGGCGGACCTGGACGAGGTCACCGCCTCCCGGGCGAGCGTGCTCCCCGCGATGGCCGGCGACATCCCCGAGGACCTGCCCGCCATCTGGTACTGGCAGGCGTCCTTGATGGCCGGCCAACTCCTCCAGGCGCGCCACTCCACGCCCCACAGCGACCCGGGGCTGGACGCCATCAGCGACACCGCACGCGCTTTGATGCTGCTCCTGCAGGCCCACCTCTCGCCGCCGGTACAGGCAGCCGACACCCTGGCCGAAGCCAACGAGATGCTGGCCTGCGCCCGCACCCGCATCAGCAACTCCGGCCGCCGGACCTGACCCGCCCGCACGCGAGTGGCCCGGAGCACAGCGACACAGCTCGCGAGTGGAGGGTGCTGGGGGCACCTGGGCCTGTGGCCCCGGGACGCGGCGCTCCGTCACGCCGGCATAGGGCCGGTCGCCTGCCCCGGGGCGAGCGCAGCATGTCACGGTCGGGTGGAGCCGGGCAGGGCGTTACTGAGGGTTGGGCGGCAACCGTCGTGTGTGCAGAGCCCGTTGGGCTGGTTCGCGGTGGTGATGGCCGAGGAGTGCACCGAGGCACTGGGTATCGCGTACGCGACAGCGCAACGCGCTCTGACACCGGACCCGGACCGTACTTTTTCCGCACCGGCTAGTGTTGCGCGCCGCGCCGGGCCCCTCTTTGCGGCCCTTGTCGGGTCCGGAAACGACTCGGGGCCCCGCAGCCGCCGGCTGCGGGGCCCTGAACCTGTGCACCTCATGGGGGGTGAGGCGACCGGTTCAACGAGTTCATGGTCGATCAGTTCCGGACGACGACTGTTGCTGCGGCACGCCCTCGCAGGCTGGGCGAGGGCGCCCGGTGGCCAACGTGTCCGGGACGCGCGTTCCGTCACCGGCAAGGTTGCCAGCCACCCGCCCCGGACACCGCAAACCCTAACGGCCTACGCCCAGTCCATCCCGAGCTCGGCGAGCAGCGCGAGCTGCTCGCCGTTCAGCTTGTTGCGGCGGCTCTTCTGGTTCGAGACCCACACCCCGAGCCGGACTTCGTGCTCATCGCCGTTGATGGTGATCCGTTCGGTGTGCTGACGCGGAATGACGGTCCGCTGCTCCCGCTCGATGTACTGCGCAAGCGCCGCCAGCCCCCGCGTGAACGCCTCCCCGCCGCGCCCCGCCCCGCCGGACTCAGGGGCCTTGCGGGCCCGAACGGCCGGTTGCACACCGCACGTGGCAAGTCGGATCTGCTGTTCTTCGTTGAGCCGGGTGAAGTCGCGCCGTTGGCGGGTGAGCCACCGGCCGATGTCGTCGCCCCGGTAGGTGACCCCCGGCACGATGCCCGTCAGCAGCGCTCCGTCATCGAGGAGCGCGGCCAGGCCGACGTAGTGCCGCTGCCAGTCGACGGTCCACCCCAGCACCGCCGGGTTCCAGTCCGGATCGACCGCCGCGAGCTGGGCAGCGCGCCGTTCGGCCCGTTCCGGGTCCTTGCCCAGCCCGCCCGGGCGCCGGATGTTGGTCAGCCACTGCCCCACCGGCTTGTCGAGAGCCGTGGCGTGCCGGGGCGCGGCCAGCGTGCCGGCCTCTGCGAAGTAGGCACGCGCCGCGGCCAGGTTCTCGGCGAACGCGGCGTCGGCGGTGTCCCACACGATCCCCAGCGCCTCCAGCCGGTCGGCCCGTTCGCTGGGCATCTGCCCGGCCCGCAGGGTGCGCCGCTGATCCGACAGCCACCGCCCCAGCGGATAGGTGCCCTCCAGATGTCCGTAGGGCACCTCCAGATCACCCATCCGCTCCCGGTAACGCTGCGCTGCGTCGTAGCCGCGCAACCAGCCCTGCCTCTCCGGCTCGATCACCTGCAATGTGATCCCTTTGGCGACCGTCAGCGCGGCTTCCCCGTCCTCGCGCACGCCCTTCTCAGCGGCTGACGGAGCGCCGGAAGGCACGCGCGCGACAAGCCCGGCCGGAGGAGGGGCGTCATCGACACCGTCCAGCAGAGTTCCCAGCTCAGTCCATGAGATGCCCGTCGCCATCACTGCCTCGACCATCTCCCCGATGCGGCGGCTCTCAGCCTGCGCCTGCCTCCACAGATCGCGCGCCAGCCTGGACAAGCTGTTGTGCCTGTCGATGGAGAGCGCCAACTGTGCTGATTGCTCACTGTGTTCCATGCCTGGACAACGGCCGGGTCTCGTCACGGCATGCGCCCGTAAGGAGGCCGAGCCTGTCCGGTCTGATACGGGTCGGCGTTCATCTTCTGGGTGAACTCGGGGCTTTGGGCCTGCGGGCTTTGGTGGGCGCAGCAGTATGAGACGGGTGACCGCGTCCTCTTCCGGTTCCTCCTGCGCCGATGTCCCGCAGCGGGTCGGCGTCCGTGGCGACGCGCGCTTCGAGGACATCGTGAATGCCTCCTGGTGGCAGATGGCTGCCAGGCTGCCCCTCACGCTTGCTGCGGCGGCCCGTCTCGGCTGGGCTGCCGATCGTCTCGCGATGTTCTTGCTGGCGTGCTGCCAGTTGGCGGTCGTCGTCGCGTCGGCCGTCGCGCTCGCGGCGCTGCCGGGTGCACTGGCTCAGTTGTTTGACGGCGGTCGGGTGGGCGGCCGTGTGGCGGCGGCCGCTCCCGCGCTGTTCGTCGTCGCCGTCGCCGCGGGGGTGCGCGCGGGGGCCGACGCGCTCGCCGTTTACGCTTCCGCGCGTCTTGCGCCGGAGGTCGCCACCAAGGCCGATCTCCAGATCCTTGCGGCCGTCCCGCAGGTGGAGTTGGAGGCATACGACACTGCGGGGTTCGCCGACCGGCTCCAGGCCGCCGGCCGCGGGGCGGAGGCGACCGAGAGCCTGATCGGTGACGCCCAGGCGCTGGTCTCCGCGCTTGGTCAACTCATCGCCGCGGCTTCGGTGCTGGCCCTGCTCCACCCGGTACTGCTGCCGCTACTCGTGCTCGCCGTCGTTCCCAAGGGCGCTGCGGCCGTCACCACCGCGCGTATCCAGCACCGCGCCGACCACCAGAACATGGCGGACAGTCATCTGCGCTACCTGCTGCGGCACTACGCCACCCACCAGCGCACCGCGGCCGAGGTGCGTGCCACCACCATGGCCGCTTTCCTTGCCGACTGGTACCAGGAGGTCACCGGCCGGATCAGGGCCACACACCGCCGCGCCGCCCCGCGCGTGCTGCGCGTCACCCTGTTCGGTGCCTGCATCAGCGGGCTCATGCTCGCGGCGACCTGGGCCGCTCTGGGCTGGCTCGCCGCCGCCGGGCGGATGGACCTCGCGTTCGCGGCCACGGCCGTCGTCGCTGTGCGTACCTCCACCGGCGCGCTGACGTCCCTGGTCCTGGCCGCCGCCCGGCTGTTCCGCACCAGCCTGTACCTGGAGGACTGGCAGACGTTCCTGCGCCGGGCCGCGTCCCTGCGTGCAGTCCGCGGGTCCCGGCCGATCCCGGCCGGCGCGCCCGCCGAGATCCGTGCCGAGCACATCAGCTACACCTATCCCGGCGCCGTGAGACCGGCGGTCGACGACGTCAGTCTCACCCTGCGGCGTGGCGAACTGACCGCGCTGGTGGGCGAGAACGGCTCCGGCAAGACCACCTTGTCCTCCCTGCTGACCGGCCTTCGTATCGCGTCCAGCGGCACGGTGAGCTGGGACGGGACCGATTTGGCCGAGGCCGACCCGCACAGTGTGTGGTCGAAGGTCGGCCTGGTGCCCCAGGACTACACCCGCTGGCCGATGGACCTGCGCGCCAACATCCATCTCGGCCAGCCCCGCTCCGAGAGCGACGCGCTCCTCCTGGACGCCGCGCGGGCGGCCGGCGCGGACAGCGTCATCGCGAACGTTCCGCATGGCCTGGACACCCTGGTGGCGGGCTCGCACTGGGGCGGCACCGACCTGTCCGGCGGGCAGTGGCAACGGATCGCCGTCGCGCGCGCCTTCTACCGCGACGCTGCGATGCTCATGCTGGACGAGCCCACCTCCGCGATGGACCCCCGCGCCGAATACCTGGTGATCCGCCGTTTCAAGGAGCTCGCGGCGGGCAAGACCGCTGTCTTTGTCACTCAGGGCCTGGAGAACGCCCGGATCGCGGACCGCATCGTCGTTCTCGACCGGGGCCGGGTCCGTGAAGAGGGCGACTTCGAGACCCTGATGGCGCTCGGTGGACTCTTCGCCGAGCTTTACCGGCTTGCCCAGGACCGGTGACCGACCGCCCCTTTTACCGTCGGCCCCTCAGGGCTGCTTTTCCGGCAGGTTCTTTTGGGGGCAGGACCGGCACCACCATCATGCGGTGGAACTCCCCCCGGCGCGGTTCGCCCACCGGAAGGCCGTCGGCCTCCACCCAGGCGTGCGCGCGGAACGGCGCCGTGCGCACCCCCGTGCACCAGTCCGGCCAGACCCCGCGCATCCGGCACAGCAGCGCGGTGGCCACGGAACGCTGAAGGCAGCCCTCCCCGGCGCAGCGCGCGCTGAGCGTGACGACGGCCTCGCGTGCGGCGAGCGCCTCAGAGGTGGTGGCAGGGGCGGCCCCGCGCCGCACCATGGACAGGACGCGGCGGATGCGGTGCGGTTTGAGTGTGACGATCAGCCGGGCGGCGCCTGTGGCGATGAGGACGGGCGGGCGCCGGTGCAAGGGCAGGCGGCCGCGGGCTGCGGGCACCATGGGCTGGCTCATGCGGGCACCACCAGCCGGGCCTCGGTCAGCGCGCGGGTGATCGAGGCCGTGTCGGCGTCGGCGCGTTCGGCGGTGAGCCGGGGGTAGGCCGCGCGGAGCGCGCGGGCCGTGTCCGGTGGGTCGGTGCCGTCGATCAGGCTGCGCAGGACGAGCGCCGCCGTGCGGTTGAGCTGCCAGTAGCGGCCGGTGACTTCGTCGAGGAGCACCATGCCGTCCGGTGTGTCCGTCATGCAGACGTCGGGTCGCAGGGTCAGGCTCACGGTGCTCCTTCGGTGATCGGGGTGCTCGGCGGGCAGGTGGGTGCGGAGCGGGCCCGCAGCCAGATCTCGCTGCCCAGACTGGAGCTGAGGGAGCGCAGGGCCTCCGGCGTGGGGTGCACGCCGAGCAGAAAGGCACGTGCCGCGGCGTCGTCGATGAGTCCGGCGCGGGCGAGCCAGGAGTCGTCGAAGAACTCCACCAGCGCGGAGCGGTTGTGGCGCAGGCTGACGTGGAAGTCCGTGCTGTACTCGCCCTTGGTGTTCCTTCGCAGGACGTCGTCGGGCACGATGCCGCGCACCGCTTCGGCGAGCACCGGCTTGTACCGGCCGGGCGTGCTGCGCTCGGCCACGCGGATGGCCAGGGCCGCCTCGATCACCTGGTCGTCGAGGTAGGGCGCGGCCAGCCCCAGTCCTTGGCGGGAGGTGACCTGGTCCAGTTGCCGCAGGCCGCGCCCGCCGCTCCGTACGCACGCCAGGGCTGTGTGCTGTCCGCGCTGGGGTGCGAGGGGCTCGGCGGTGGCGGCGGCTTCCCGGAGCAGGTCCCGCACGGCCCCGGCCGCGTCCCGGGTCGCCCACGGCGGCATGCGCAGGTCCACCCCCCACGCCGTCGAGGGGGCGCCACGGACCAGGGCCGGCGACGGCGGCTGCGGCGCGGTGAGGCCCTGCGCCCATGCGGTCAGCCACTGGCCGAACGTCCTGCGGTCCGCAAGCTGACGCAGCAGCTGCCCGAGCGGCCAGTGCTGGGAGGCGCGTTGCGCACGGATACGGGACCAGGCCGCCATGGGGTGGCGTCGGACGTAGTCATGCAGGTGCGGTGGAAACGTGCTGAACAGTTCGTCTCCGCCGCCGCCCATCAGGTGCAGACGCGATCCCCGGCCGGTCATCAGATGGCACAGCGCCGCCATCCTGGCGCCGTCGCGCACCCACGGTCCCGGCTCGTCGGTGGGCACGGCGTCACCGGTCAGACCCGCCAAGTCGCTGTACCACAAGGGCCATTGACCAGGGCCGGGCGTGACGTGCTCACTGTCGGGAAGGCGGGCGGCGGCCCGCACGGCCCAGGCCGCGTCGTCGTTCTGCGGATCGAGGCTCTGCCAGCGCAGCGTCACCAGCTTCGCTCCGCTCCGCCGGGTCCGCTCCTGCTCCCGTGTGGCCAGGAAGCACAGGCTGGTGGAGTCCAGACCGCCGGACAGGTCCGCGCTCACCGTGCCCCCGCCGGCCGTGCACGCGTCCACCGCCGCAGTCAGCGCCGAGCGCACCGCGGGCACGCCTTCCTGCCATGCGCGCTGCGGCTCCGGCGGGGTCCACCACCGTCGGGTGCGGGCCCGCCCGTCCGCATCGATCAGCAGACAGTCGAAGGACGGCACAGCCTGCACGCCTTGCCACACACAGCGGTCATCCAGCGGAAAAGGAAGCGGGGAGGCCAACAGGTGTGCGGCCAGGAGCTGTTCGTCGAGGGCCGCTCCGGTCACGGCGGCAAGCCTGTCCACCCGGTCGCCGGCCACCGTCGCCCCGGCCACTCGCGCGTGAAAGAGCCGCCGCACCCCGGACGCGCTCCCCCGAGCCCGGACCGAACCGTCGACGGAGGCCAGAAGATGGAAGCTTCCGGTCAGGCCGCGGGCGACCTGCTCCACGTCCCCGATGTCCCGCAGCCGTCCCGCCCGGGCGGACAGCCCCTCGACGGTGACCGGGCAGCGCCCGATCACCGCGACTCGCCGCGCCCCTGCCGCACCCACCGTCACTTGCCCGTCCGGCCAACTCCCCAGCAGCCACGGCCGACCGGAGTGATGGAAGACGGTCTCGGTGGCCCAGGGGCGCAGGAGCCGCGCCGCGGCCACGCCGGATTCACCGTCCGGCAGGACGGCAAACCACACGTCACCGCTCATGGCACCTCACCGTCATGTCCCGTCGGTCTGGCTCAGTTGGGCCCGAGGTACCACTCATAGGGCGGGAATCCGCCCTCGTAGAACGCGCCCAGCGCCTCGCCTCGGGTTAGCTCGGCGAAGTCACCGACTTCCACCATGGCCGGCGGTTCGTACACTTCATCCTGCTGCATGAAGCTCCTCCTTTACTTCGGCTGGCGGCGTGGAACCCACGCCCCGGCGGAAGTTACCCAACGCATTTCGGCACCACATCCAACAGCGCCCGCTCTCATCCGATTCAGTGAACCGAGCGGGTTTCTTCCCTCAACAGAAGCGCGGCGATCGCGCCATGCGCGCCACGCACGCCCAGAGCTAGCAAAGAAGCGGCGGTTCTCGTTGGACAGCCTGTTCCGACGCCCCAGCGGACACGAGCGGGGCCCTCGTCCTGAGATGGCGGGGGCACGGTGGCGAACGACGGCCTCCAGGGCCGAGGGGATGGCCGAAAGCCATGGGGCAAGCTCCCGGAACTGGGGTACCCGACCCACTGCGCATACAAGAGGGGCACAGTCCCTCCCACTGTCGGTGCAAGGAGTGGTGACTGCGCACTGCTGCTCTCCCGGACCCCGAGGGCGGCACAAGCCACAGGACAGACAGGCCGGCTGGAGCCGCAGTACCGACTCGGCGGCTCCAGCCGATGCCCGTCCGGTGACTTCACGGCGGGGATTTCCGCATCCTCGCTGCCGGATGGGCGCCTCGCGCGGGGGACGTTGGGGGGAGTTCACCGTTCTCCGCGCGTATGAGGCCGCCGCTTCCTTCCGCCGGGAGCGGCGGCCGACTCGAACATTCGCACTCGGCATCCCACCCCGGTGCCCGGCAGGCGCCGTGCTCGCGCATCCCAAACACAACCTGGCCGCGGGGCTGACCATCGAGGACTTCCGCGGCGCCATTCTCAGCCAACGCCTCAGCCCGCCTGCGGGGGCGACTCCCGGCGAACCTCCTGCCCCCACCTCCACCTACATCGTCACCACCTTCAACGGACGGCTCAGCGCCGAACTGGCCACCGCA
>NZ_LGDD01000320.1 GCF_001279695.1 Streptomyces sp. WM6378 | reverse complement strand
CGGGAGATGAACGAGGCGGCGCAGTACGTCTTCGGCAAGGGCATGCCGTTCTTCGTCGCGGCGCACTACCGGTGGTTGAGGCGGTACGACAGGGCCTGGTGATGCGCCGTGCTCGCGGCTACGCCGAGCGCTGCCGGGCCCTGTGGGAGCCGCTCGCGGACACGGTGGCCGCCCAGGAAGACGAGGCCCACGGCGGTCGCGTCATCACGGTGAGGGAACTGTTCGACCTGACCGATCAGGCGATGGCCGATCACGAGCCCGAAATTGTTCTCGAACACCTCCGCAAGGCCATGATCCGCATGGTCATCGCGCTGCGCTCGCCGATGCACGTCCATCCGGAAGATGTCGCTCTCGCCGGCGCGTTGACCGCCGCACTCGCGGTGCGCGACCAGCTCATCAGCGAGACCGCCGCACACCGGAGCGAGCCTGCGCAGGTATGAAACGGCAGCCGTTGCCGGCCTGGCCGGAGCGGACCGGCCGGCTGTCAGTGGCGTCCCATAGGTTCATCTCATGAGTTCTTCGCTGAGCGTCTACCTGCTCGACATTGCTGCCACGCGTGCCCTGGTCGGATCCGGCGACGACACGTTGCTGGAGGTAATCCGAGACAACTTCGGCGACGACATGGCCCGCAGCGACGACTACTTCAGCGACGAGATCGAGCAGGGCGCCCCCACGGCGTACGAAGCGCTGCGCGCGGTCGTCCACGGCGGGCCGTTCAGCGACGACGGAGGCGGGGAGTACGCCTTCCAGTACGGCTACGCCTACCGGCGGCTGTGCTCGCTCACCGGCTCGTTCCTGCCCAACAGCAGCTTCACCCCGCACCGGGGCGACTGGCTGGCGGTCGTCGACCAGGGGCTGAAGGCTCTGGGCATCACGGCTGTGTCCGTGGAGGCCTTCAGCGACGGCGGCCCGCCCGCGCCGCTGCCCTACACCTTCACGCCGGGATACGGCGAGTGGACGCCCGATCACATTGCCCAGGCGCTGCAGCAGTTCGAGGCCGGCAAGCACGAGATCGACACGTCGGGACAGGCGCCGCCGCTGGAGCCCGAGGTGGTGGAGGCCGTCCAGGAGTGCCTCGACTGGATGCGGCACGCGCAGGCGCAGCCCGGCCACGGCGTGGTCGGCTTCCGCTTCTGAGACGGGCTCGGCTACGGCCGAGACAGGGTGGAGCTCACCGCCCGGGGGGGGATTGGCAGGTGGGGGTCAGCCGAACCGTACGCTGTTGGGCCGGTAGGTGCCCCAGGTCAGCCCGGTACGAGCTGGTACGAATTCGGTGATGCCGCTGCAGGCCAGGCCGGTGTAGAGGGTGGCTCCGGTGTCCGTTTGGTTGTCGACGCCGACTGCCGGCCTGTTGAACCCGATGCACGGGCCGTTGGGAGGGTTGAAGATCACGCTGGGGACGCCGTTCGTGCCGGTGTAGTCGAACCTGCCGGTGGCGGCCTGGGACGAGGTGGGCAGGGCCACGGTGAGCAGAAGGGACGCGGTCAAGATGCCCAGGACAGCGGGGAGTCGGCGCACGGTCTCTCCTTGCAAGCTCCGGACGGCAGGCATGTATCCGCCACGAGCATGACCCGTTGCGTCTGACTCTGGATGGAAGGTGTGATGGCGCACCGGCGTGAGCATGGGGGCGTGTAAGAGCAAACCCACCTTTGCCGAGAGGGTGTTCGCCGGACTCGCCGGCCTGCGAGAGGCTGCGCACCGCACACTCCAGACGGCCCGCGGCGGGTCCACGCCGACGGGCGGCCGGGGCCGGGTAGCCGAAGCTGGTCTTCTTCGACAAGCGCGCCCAGACCTCAATCGTGTCTGACCCCGCCGATGCCCATCCGCGGGGTTGGTAGCTATGGCTACGCTCGATCCTCGTGACGACGGGTGGCGTGAGCGTTTCGGTTGGTGCTGTGCAGGCGGCGTGGGACCAGGCGAGCATTTTGCGCACGCCGGACAATCAGCAGGCCTGGCCCGAGTTGTCCCGGCGCATCGAGCAAGCCGCCGCCTGGCCTGGTACGGGAGTGGTGAACTCCTGCGGGGCAGCGTGCTCCTGATCGGCTGGGCGCTCGCGCAGATCGGGCCCGCCACCCTGGGCAGGGAGGGGTTCGCCGAGCGGTTCACCACCACGCTGATCCACAAGACCAGCCAGTGGGAAGGGCTCGTCGAGGAGACCGACCTGCCCATGGTGCGCCAGGTCGTGATCGCGTTCTTCGCGGGACAGGACCCGGTCGCCTGGCGGGACCAGGCCGGTCTCGTCCCCGACAGCGAACCCCGCGCGATGACCTGCGCCCTCGCGCAGATCGCCGAGTTCGTCGACCTGGTCGACGGACCCGGAGCATGCGAGCGAACCCTGCTGGCCTCGCTCGGCGAGCCCTCGCAGGAGAACCGCTGGCTGCTGGCCGCCACACAGGACCGCATCAGTGAACTTCGGCGTCAGCGCGACGAAACGAGGTAGCGGGACAGACGCAGGCCAACTCTGTACTCCCACCTGATCCACCTCGGGCCCGTCCGGGCCCGAGTGAGCAGCCGTAGCCACCTGCTCCGGGCGAGTTCAGCCGGGAGGCGTCGCCCCGGGCAGTTCTCCGGCGAAGTCCAGCCACTGCTCGATGGTCCACACGGCGACGCTGGAACGGTCGGTGGACATCCGAAGCCACACCTCGTCGCCGCCGGGCATGAGAGCCACCTCCAGGTGCGGGTCCTCCCACGTCCCCATCGGGTACGTCCACTCGATGCCGTCGGGCCAGGTGCGCATCGCCACCGTGCGCACGCTCACGACTTCGTCGGCGATTGAGGGACGTTAAAGGGCAAGTTGAGTGCCTGTCTTTGATTCCTCCCCGTCCGCCGACGGCTTGCGGGTGAGGATCAAGTGGGCTTGCTGACCGCCCTGGGCTTGACCATCACACCGTGTCAGGGTCTGCACTGGATGACGTGATGTTCACCATCTTCTTGGACTGCCCCAAGGACACCACCGCATTGGTGACGGGGCTGCAGCAGCCCGTCATCGCTTCCTGACCGAAGAAGACAGGACAACAGTGACCCACTACATCGGCTCTGGCCCGTACTGCTACGCCAACTCCCTGGCCATGATTCTCGGCGAGGCGGCCCCGCCCCCGGCGGTCATCGAGGTGCTGACCGGTTCGCCGTTCGGCTTCGAGTTGATCGGCGGCACTTTGCCGCTGTTCGACCCCTACGGCTGGGACCCGGATCTGGGCCTGGACGCGGCCATCGCCCTACTCGGCGCGCGCTGCGTGCGTACCGCCGGCGGCACGGCCGATGAGGCTGAGGAGCGGCTGCGCGAAGCCTCCGCCCAAGGCCCCGTCCTGGTCGGCCCCGTCGACATGGGGCTACTGCTCCACCAGCCGGGCACACCCACCGCCGACGGTGGCGACCACTTCGTGGTCGTGCTGGAAGTCGAGGGCAGCATGGTGGTCTTCCACGACCCGCACGGTCATCCCTATGCGACGCTGCCGGTCGCGGACTTCCTCGCCGCGTGGGAGGCGAAGACGGTCGGCTATGTCGACGCCCCCTACGTGATGCGCGCCGGCTTCGTCCAGGAACGGAAGGTCACACCGGAGGAGGCGCTGCGACAGTCGCTGCCCGATGCGGAGCGGTGGCTGGCGGGCGGCGGCGACCAGCCGGTGCCGCCGGGGACGCTCGGAGGTGCCGCCGGTGTGGAGGCCTTGGCCGCCCAGGCCGACGGGGGACTCGACGTGGGCATACGCGGGTTCCTGGCGCACTTCGCGATCAGAGTCGGCGCGCGCCGACTCGCCGACGCCGCGCACTGCCTGGACTTGCTGAGGCTCCCCGATGCGGCGGCAGTCGCGTCCGGGCAGTCGCGGCTGGTCGGCGGCCTCCAACACCCTCTGGTCACGGGCGACGACCGGGCCCTGGCGGACGGTCTGCGCCGGTTGGCGCCGAGCTACGAGCGGCTGCGGACCGCGCTCGCGTCCCGCGTTGCTTGAGTGGGGCTGGTGCGGGGCGTGACGTGACAAGGGCCGCACGGGTTCTTCGAGTGTGACCAAGAAGTGGGCCCGTGCGGCCTTGTCCCATCCTGCCTTCTGTGGCCTTGGTCATGTCCATCTCGGGCATTTGATCGTGGAGTTGGCGGCCCCGTGGACCGCCCGCCAGGAGTCCGGTCTGCGCGAGCGGCGTCGCGGAGACCGGTGCCGGGCGGCCGGGGCCGGGCCCAAATATGAGCTGGCCCTTACCGACCGGGTGCTGGTCACCCTCGCCTATCTGCGCACTGGCCTGACCCACCAGGCTCTGGCCGAGTTGTACCGCGCCGGGCGCTCCACCGTCACCGAGGCGATCAGCGAGATCCGTCCGCTGCTCGCCGCCCGCGGATTCGCCGTCCCCGACCGCCCTAACGTGCGCCTGCGCACCCTGGCGGACGTGTTCGCCTACGCTGACGCAGAGGGCGTCACCCTGTGCTTCGATGGTGCCGAGACCCAGGTCCGCCGCCCGAAAGCGGGCCGGCCCGGCAGGCGGGCGTTCGTCTCCGGCAAGAAGAAGCAAAACACGATCAAGACCACCGTGATCGGCGACGAGCAGAGCCGCACCCTGTGGACCGGGGCCGTCCGGCCGGGCCGCATGCACGATCAGACCGCCGCGCGCACCGAGGGCGTCGCCGAGCAGTTCGGCCTTACCCGAAGGCGAAGGCCGAAGCCGACGAGGGCTACCGGGGCCTGCACAACGAGTTCCCCGACCAGATCAGCATCCCGCCCAGGAAACCCAAGACCGACGCGCCGCTGGGCGAGCAGCATGCCTGGCGCGAGTACCGCTGCCGCCAGTCCCCGGCCCGAATCTGCATCGAGCACGCGATCGCCGAGCACCGGCAGTGGCGCGCACTCCAGCGCCACACGGCCCGACGCGAGACATACGCCGAAACCCATCTGGCCGTCGCCGGCCTGGTCTCCGACCGCGCCGCCCGCCGAGCAACCCAACGTAAGTCCAGTACCGAACTGGCGCTCGCCCGGCAGGCCGCCTGCTGATCACCTACCAGCCGAACCGCCAGACAAGCACACCCCGAGCTCAATCGCCTACGAAGTCGTAAGACGTCCTGCACGGCAGGCGAGTTGGTGCATGATCGAAGGCGTGGACTCGACGTCCGGCTCGTCCACCGCCAGCAGCAACGCTCCAGGCTCTGCTGCGGCGAGTTCGCTGTTCGGTTTTTGATCACGGTCGAGAGCCGTTCAGCCCGCCAACACAATTGCGACTGCAGGGGCGCCGGGAACAGATGGTCAGGCCGGCACGGTTGCATCGAACGAGGGACCGGCGCCGCGCTGGCGGGGAACACGGAGACCGCAAGGTCGTCCGCCCCACCAGGATCCGGGCCCCAGCATCGCGGTACGCCCGCCGCGCACTCGGACCAAGACGCATTTCTGCAGGAGGACTTGTTTCATGACTGACCGGCCCTTGACGCTCATGGCAGTGCACGCCCACCCCGACGACGAGGCCACCGGAACCGGAGGGGTCCTCGCGCGGTACGCGGCGGAAGGCATCCGTACGGTTCTCGTGACGTGTACCGACGGCGGTTGCGGTGACGGACCGGGGGGTGTCAAGCCGGGCGATCCCGGGCACGATCCGGCGGCAGTCGCCTTGATGCGCCGTCAAGAACTTGAGGCGAGCTGTGACGTCCTGAAGGTCAGCGATCTGGAGATGCTGGACTATGCCGACTCGGGGATGACGGGCTGGCCGAGCAACGACGCCCCCGGATCCTTCTGGCAGACCCCCGTCCAGGAAGGCGCCGCCCGACTCGCGGAACTCATGCGGCGCTACCGACCCGATGTGGTCGTCACCTACGACGAGAACGGCTTCTATGGGCACCCCGACCACATCCAGGCCCACCGCATCACGATGGCGGCGCTGGAGATGACCGCGCTGACTCCGAAGGTGTACTGGACGACGATGCCCCGCTCGATGATGCAGCGGTTCGGCGAGATCATGCGCGAGTTTCATGAGGACATGCCGGAGCCGGATCCTGCGGAGGCCGCCGCGATGGCCGAGATCGGCCTCCCCGACGATGAGATCACGACGTGGGTGGACACCATCGCGTTCAGCGGCCAGAAGTTCGACGCGTTGGCCGCGCACGCCAGTCAGGGCGAGAACATCTTCTTCCTCAGGATGGGCAAGGAGAGGTTCGGCGAGTTGATGGGCATGGAGACCTTCGTACGTGTCCAGGACGCCACCGGCACGGCCGTACCCGAGAACGATCTCTTCGCCGGACTGCGCTGATCCACCCGCCCGACCGGGGCGGAACCCGGAAGGACCGGCCCACCCGGATCGCTGGGAAGTGCCCGCTGTGCACCAGGCGGTACACCGTCATCTTCGAAACCCGCATCACGCAGGAGCTGCTTGAGGAGCCGAGCCGAGGTCCTTCGATCGGGCGGACTGTTCTCCCTGCCCGCCGGGCAGTTGACGCTGAGACGGTGGGTTCACGGGGGTTGCCGTCTTGCCAGGGGGGCTTCATGTCCATGAGGCGTATCGTTGTTGCTGCTGTGTCGCTGGTGGTCGCCGTGTCGGTGGCGGGCTGGTCAGCCGGCAAGTCCTCCACGGGCGGGAAGCAACGGAGCCCGCGCTCGTTGGCCGCACCGGTTCCGGAGTTGCCGCCGCCCTGTCCACGCTCGGCCTCAAATAGGGCGCGGGGCGGCCTCGTTCGCCTGCTTGATCACCTCGTAGGGGGAGCATCCTGCGCGGAGGGCGTGAGCATGGAGCCATACCTCCAGCTGTTCCGGCAAGTACTTGGCGCGGTTGTCGAGACTGACACACCGTTGGCTTCTCGGCACCCGGGCGGTGGGGTGTTGAGCCAAACCCCACCCAGGAGTGAAGTCGGGTGGGGAACTCCCGTGGTTTCGAAGGAGGTTCGGTGTCGGCGGCGGTTCGGACGGCGGCGTCGGCAGGCGGCGGCTGGGAAATTCGCTTTCGGCCGCCGGAATGCGGTGATAGACAGCCGTAGTGCAGAAGAATCTTGAACTCCCTGACCTGCTGCGACTGATCAACGAGCGGGCGACAGCCTTCCGGGCCGCGATCGCAGCCGCGCCCAGCCTGGACGTGCAGGTGCCGACCTGCCCCGAGTGGACGCTGTTCGACCTGGCGCGGCACCTGGGCTTGGGCCGCCCGTTCTGGGCCGCCGTCGTCGAGGCCGGTCCGGCCGACGCCCCGCCGGCCGAGGCTGTGGCGGCGCGCGCCGAGGCGCAGGCGCCCCGGGAGCGCGAGGCGTTGGTGGCCTGGCTGGCCGCGTCGACGCAGGAGCTGCTGGACACCCTGCGGGAGGTCGGCCCGGACGCCGAGTGCTGGACGTGGTGGGGCGCCTCGCAGTCGCCGCGGACCAGCGGTGCCGTCGCCCGGCACCAGCTTCAGGAGATCGCGATGCACACCTATGACGCCCAGCTCACCGTGGGCGCCGCGCAGCCGCTGCCGGCGGAGGTGGCGCTGGACGGCGTCGAGGACTTCCTGTTCACCTGCTGCGCGTGGTCGGGCGTCTGGCCGCACGAGCCGGCCGTCGTCGACTACCACGCCACCGAGGGCCGCTCCTGGCGCTTCACGGTCGAGGCGGACGGCGCCCGCGCCGTCCGCCTCCCGGCTGCCGGCGAGGGCGAAGCCCAGGCCCCGGCCGACGCCTCCGCCCGGGGCACGGCCGGTGAGCTGGTCCTGTGGTTCTACGGACGCACACCGCTGGACTCGGTGAAGATCGACGGCGACCGGGTCATCTTCGAGCGGCTCTTCGCCTGGGACCCGAACGCGTAAGGCGTGGTCGACGACGCGGTCACCGTTCGCTCTTGGTGTCTCATCCGAAAATGATCGGACCAGGGCGTGCCGCATCAGCCCATGGACAGGCGTCCACGGGCGAGGCTGAGTCGCTGTCATGCCGTGGGTTCGAGGGTGACCTTGAAGTCGAGGGCTTCGAGTTGGTGGAGGTGGTTGCGCTTGCGGCGTTCGGGGTCGATGCGGGTCTCGTAGTAGTCGGAGCCGAGGTCGCGGAACTGGGCGTCCGGGTCGGACAGCAGGTGCCAGATCACCACCAGGAGCGAACGGCCGACCGCCACCAGCGCCTTCCGTTTGCCCCGGCGGCGGGCGATCCGCCGGTAGCGCTCGCCCAGGAAGGTGTCTGTCTTGCCCGCGGCGGTGGCGCAGTTGCCCAGAACCCGGGCCAGGTAGGAGTTGCCGTGGCCGGTGGTGCCCCGTCCGGCGGACTCCTTGACGCCGGGGTCGAACTTCGCCCAGGAGGCGAGGTGGGCAGCGGTGGGGAAGCGCGACATGTCCAGCCCGATCTCGGCGATGATCACATGGGCCGCGACCGGGCTGATGCCGGGAATCTTGCTGAGGCGGGCGATCGCCGCGGCATAGGGAGCAACCTCCTCACCGATCCGAGCGTCTAGCGCGGCGATGTCGGCGTTGATGGCGTCGATACGGCCGAGCATCTAGGTGAGCAGGAACGCGTGGTGGGCGCTGAAGTGGCCGGTGAACGCCTCCTCCAGCTCGGCCAGCTTGGCCCTTAACCGCTGCCGGGCGAACTGAGCCAGAACCTTCGGGTCGCGCTCGCCGGCGATCAGAGCGGCCATCATGTCCCGCCCGGAGCGGCCGAAGATGTCGCTGGCCACCGCACTGAGTTTGATCTGCGCATCCTCCAGGAGCTTCTCCACGCGTTGCTTCTCGCTGGTGCGCGCGTTCACCAGGTCGGTGCGGTAGCGGGTCAGGTCCCGCAGCGCACGGATCTCGCGAGGGGGTACGAAGCTCGGGCGGAGCATCTGCCGCTCGGCTACCTTGGCCAGCCAGATCGCGTCGAGCTTGTCGGTCTTGGGCCGGCCCGGCAGGTGCTTGACGTCCCGGGCGTTGACCAGCCACACCTCGAACTCCGCAGCCTCCAACAGGTAGAACGCGGGCCGCCAGTAGTCGGATGTGGCCTCCATGACCACCCGCGTTACGCCGAGATCGCGCAGGCGGTCTGCCAGCGCCAGCAGTGACCGGGTCATGGTCGAGTAGGTCGCGACTTCCTGCATGCGTCCATGCGTCGCCCTGCCGGCCCCTCCCGCGGCACGCGGGTACAGCACACGACCTCGCCGATGTCCAGCGCGGCCACCCGTTCCACGATCTCCTCGGTGTCCTTCGTCTCTTCGAGCATGGCTGCCTCCTCTTTTCCGCCCGGAACGGGCATCGCCGCAGGGGATCCGATGGGCTCATGAGATACCGGTGGTGGGCCGGGACCTGCGCTGATGCCGTGTGAGTCGGGTCCGGGTTCGCAATTCCGCGGGAGGCATCCGAGACAGGGTTCAGATCCCGCGCTTTTCCATGTCGTCCCACTTCCGTCTGATGGGCACGAGCGTGTTCGCCCCCATCGGAAACGTGACCTCTACTGGTTCTCCGCAGCTCACTTGGCCATCGGTGCCACGCTCGATCATGGAGAGTAGTTCTGCTTGTCGACCGTCCCTCGTTGCGGCATAGACCGTGATCCCCTCCATTCGGTCGAGACGGTCCCGCGCCGGGAAGAAGATGGTATTAAGCTCCTCCTCTCTCTGCGTGGGGATCGCAAGCCAGCCCTCGGCAATGATCACGATCCCGTCGGCCCGCGTGGACTCCACCAGGTCGGCAAGGCCTTCGAACGAAAGAATCTTGGTGTCTTGGTCGTCGAACCGCAGTTCCTGGGTCGCGACCACCACTTCCCCCTCATAGAGGAAGGCGAACATGCCGTGATGGCCGTCCCTCTCCGTCAGCGTCCGGTGTCGGCGTACGAACTTAGCTGGCTCCGGCAAGAATTTCGTAGGCGAAGATCAGGGCGGGACTCTGGCTATCGGGGTGCAGGTCGGCGGGCATCCTCTCCTCGTGTGCCAACGAACTGTTCGAGCTGTTACCGCACTTGACGTCGGTGGTCGTCGCCTCGGTGGACGCCACGGGCCCCACCGTGGTCATCCAGGCCCGCACTTACGGCGATGTGTCCGCGTGCTGTACGGGTTGCGGTGTCATGAGCGACTGGGTCCACAGCCGCTACGTGCGCCACCTCGCCGATACCGCTCTCGGTGGGCGGCCTGTCCGTATCGACTTGAGCGTACGGCGCTTGTACTGCGAAAACCCGGCCTGTATGAAGGTCACCTTCGCCGAACAGGTCGACGGACTGACCGTGCGCTACCAACGCCGCACTCCGCTGCTTCAGCGCCTGGTGGAGATTCTCGGCATTGTCCTGGCCGGCCGCGGTGGTGCGAGGTTGCTGTGCATCCTGAACACGGCGCTTTCGCGCACGAGTGTGCTGTTTCACCTGATGAGAGTGCCACTCCCGCCCGCGATCACGCCGCGGGTGCTGGGCGTGGACGATTTCGCCCTGTACGCGGGCACCTACGGGACCCTGCTGGTCGACGTCGGCACCCGGCTCCCGCTCACCCTGTGGGAGGGCCGCGACGCCGGGACGCTCACCACCTGGCTCAGCGAGAATCCCGGCGTGGAGGTCGTCTGCCGGGACGGCTCACCCTCCTACCGGCAGGGCATCACCGCCGGCGCACCGGACGCGCTGCAGGTCAGCGACCGCTTTCATTTGTGGCAGGGGCTGTCCAGGCGGGTGCAGGAAATCGCCACCGCGCACCGGGGCTGCCTGCCCGCCGCGACGCCCGATCCCGAACCTGTCATCCCTGAGCCTGCAGAGGCCAGGGACCCGGAGGCGGCCGATACGCCCGCCAGACGACACGCGAAGCGACTGTTCGACGCGGTGCACGCAGTGACCGACACCGCCCGAGGCCGCAGCTACCACTCCATCGCCCGCGAGCTCGGACTGAACCGACGCACTGTCCGCAAGTACGCGCGGGCCGCCACCTGGCAGGAGTGCATCCGGCGTCACTACCCGCGCAGGCCCACACCGCTCGACCCGTATCTCGGCCATCTGAGCCAACGCTGGGACGAGGGTGAGCACAACGCCTTCGTTCTCCACCAGGAGATCGCCGCCAAGGGCTACCGGGGCCACTACCAGCAGGTGAAACTCGCCGTTCAACCCCTGCGTCGCGGACTCCTCTTGGAGGAAGTCCACGAACGGGTCACACCGCGGGAAGTTGCCCGATGGATCGCCACCGCCCCTGACCAGCGCGGCCTTCACGTCCGTGAGCGGCTCGCCCGCCTGCTGGAACACTGCCCGGAACTACAGCGCACCCACACGCTGGTCCGCGAGTTCGCCGCCATGCTCGACGCCCAGGACGCCGCCCTGCTGCCCGCCTGGCTCGACCAACTCACCACCTCCCACCTCCCGGCCCTGGCCAGCATGGCCAAGTCCATCCGCGAGGACGAGGCAGCAGTCATGCAGGGGATCACCACATCCTTCAGCTCGGGAGTGAACGAAGGTCGCATCACCGACGTGAAGCTCCAGAAAAGGATCATGGGAGGACGGGCCGGTGTCCCCCTGCTCCGGCAACGAGTCGTGCTGATCGCACACCTCCGTCGCCACTATCCAGGCTCCAACTCACCTGTCCCGCCCTGATCTTCGTCTACGAAATTCTTGCCGGAGCCGGTCTACGCGCCGAGGTCTCCAGGGCCACCATCTCCACGATCACCGACAGAGTGCTCGACGGCATGCACGAATGGCAGAACCGGCCGCTCGACTCGGTCTACCCGGTCTTGTCCATCGGCTGTGTGCACGTGAAGCTGAGGGGTGGTCAGGTCGCGAACCGGCCGATCTGCGTCGTGCTCGCAGTGACCGTCGAGGGCACCCAGGAGATCCTGGGGCTGTGGGCCGGCGACGGCGGCGAGGGCGCCAAGTACTGGCTCCAGGTTCTCACAGAGATCAAGAACAGGGGCACCGAAGACGTCTGCATGGTCGTCTGCGACGGCGGCAGTCAGTGTCTCTATGGCGGTGTGGTTGAGCAGATTGTGATGCGTGGCCGGGCGAAGAGGAAGAAGCCGGTCTCGACCGGAGTCCGGGCGGCGAGCGCGCCGCTCGCCGTGAGCTGAGGAGGGTAGCGGGTTGCTGTCGAATGCAGAGCCGGATGGCCGGGCCGTCCGAGGCGCGACCTTTCAATTGCCCTCGGCTGCCGCGTCAACCGTCACCCTGCTCGATGTCCAGATGGATCGGACCCCTAAGAACGGGGCTGGGCCGGTACGGCGGCGGGTCAGCGACCAGCCTGGGGCGGTTGAGCCGGCGTACCAACTCGGTCAGCGCGATCTGGGTTTCCCGCCGGGCCAGCGGGCCGCCGAAACACAGGTGGATGCCGCTGCCGAACCCCAGGTGCTGGTTGTCATGCCGATCTGGGTCGAAACGGTCCGGATCGTGGAAGCGCTTCGGATCGCGACTGCCTGAGGCCAGCATGAGCATGATCCGTGAGCCCTGGGGGATGACGCTGTCGGCGACGGTGATGTCGCTGTACGCCACCCGCCAGGGAATGATGTGCACGACGGGCTCGTAGCGCAGCAGTTCCTCGACCAGCGGCACGACGAGGTCAGGTTCGTCGCGCAGTCGCTGCAGCACTTGCGGGTGGCGCAGCAGCGTCAGCATGCCGTTGGTGATGAGGTTGACGATGGTCTCATGGCCAGCGATGAGGAGCAGTCTGGCGGTGGCGACGATTTCGGCGTCGGCCATCCGATCGTCGGGCCCGTCGTCGTTGGCCAGCCGTGACAGCAGGCCGTCTCCCGGCCGGCCGTGGCTTTGTTCCACCAGCTCGCCGAGGCACTGGCGCAAGTCCTTGCGGGCCTGCACGCCCTTGTCCAGTTTCTCCTTCGGGTCGGTCTCGGGGTTGTAGTCGATCGAGTTCATGATGTCTTTCACCCAGAGGTGGAACCTCGGCTCGTCCTCGCGTGGCACGCCGAGCAAGCGACAGGTCACGGTTACAGGGAACGGGAAGGCGAAATCGTCGACGACGTCGATCTGCTCCTTGCCCGCCAAATCGTCGATCAGGCTGCCGACGGTGGCGGCCAGGAAGCCTTCAAGTCCGGTCACCAGCCCAGGGGTGTGCGGGGGGCCGAAGTGACGCATCGCCATACGCCGCAGGCGATCGTGCTCGGGCGAGTCCATGTGGATGAACGACGACGTGGCCCCTTCCTCGGCTGGGGGCATCGGACGCGACAGATTGCGCAGGTCGGAACTCAGATGCGGGTCATTGAGTATGTCCGTGATCTCGCGATAGGTGCTGATGACGTAGCTGCCGTCCTCCTGCCGAGCCACCGGCGTCTTGCGCAGCTCGGCATACAGCGGGTAGGGGTCGGCCCGGGCGGAGTAGTCGAAGATCCGCTGCAGCGTGCCGGGCGTCCCGGTCGTGGTCGTCTGGCCTTCCTCCTGCCGGAGCTGGTGCACGGCCGTGACGCGGCGCTCACCCGGGTCACGGCCTGTGACGACCACCGTGGCACCCTGCGCGAGCAGGGCGGGGCCGGGGGAGTCGACGCGCACCGGCTTCATGTCGGTCGGCTGGTCCGGCGTGGGGCAGGGGGGTGGGAAAGGCGCGGCCGTCTCGATCAACCGACGGTAGTGGTCAAGCCACTTACCGTTGTTGAAGCTCACGGCAGCCGTGACGCGGCCCCGATAGCCATATGTGGTGACGAAACGGTGGTCGCCCAGCGATCCCTGGGTGACGACCGCCTCGTCGGCGAAGGTCGGCACGCCCACGGACTTGATGTTGACGCCGAACTGGATCGACCAGAACAGCGGGATGGACAGGTGGGGCCGACGGTCCGCCTGGGCACTGACCATGTTGTGTGCCGCGACCTCTGCCTGCTCCACGGCGTTGGCCCAGTGCTCCAGTGAGATGAGTCGGTATTCGTAGACGGGGTTCGGGCAACGTGCCACGTCTCCCGCGGCGAAGACGTCGTCGGTGACACGGCCATTGATGTCGAGGGCGCGGCAGCCCGTGTCGCAAGTGATTCCCCATACGCCCGCCGCCAGTCCCGACTCCCGAAGCCACTCGGTGTTGCGGATGCTCCCGAGTGCCACCACCGCCACATCGGCGTCGACCGTACTGCCGTCGCCGAAGTGAGCACGGCGAAATCGCCCCTGCGCGTCGCCCTCCAGACAGGCGACCTTGACACCGCACCGCAGGTCGACACCGTGAGCGCGCTGCATGTCGGCCGCAACCTCGCCGATCAGGGAGCCGAGCGCCCCGACCAGCGGAGCCGACGCGAGTTCGGCGACGGTAACCGGGATGTCCCGCTCGCGGCAGACGGAGGCGATCTCGGAGCCGGTGAACCCCGCACCGATGACCAGCACACGGGAGGGCCCGGCGGCGAGGGCTCGCTGCAGGCTCTCGGCATGCTCGCGTGTCCGTACGACGAACACTCCGTCCAGGGCCGCCTCGGATTCGACGAACCACGGCCGGGCCCGTACCCCGGTGGAGATCAGGACGCGGTCGAAGGGAACCTCACGTCCGTCGGCGAGATGCACGTGGTTCGTCGCGAGGTCCAGCCCGCTGGCGGGCACGCCCAGTAGCCACTCCGCATCGATGTCGCGACGGCGGGGCAAAGTGGTGCCATCGGCCGGCACCCACCCGGTCAGTACTTGCTTGGACAGGGGAGGCCGGTCGTAGGGCTCGCCCAACTCGTCACCGATCATGGTCAACGATCCGGTGAAACCCTCGTCTCGTAGAGCCTCCGCGGCCCGCAGTCCCGCCAGCGAAGCCCCGACGACCACGATGTGGCCATCGCGCTTGAACGCACGCAGGTTGTCGGCACCGGTCATGACGGCGACGCCTCCGCCGGTGCGTGCCGCGCCGCCAGTTGGTCGACCAGGATCGCCTGGACCGGGCAGGCCGCCGCGGCGCGTAGCACCTGATCGCGCTGGGCGTCGTCGGGGTTCGGGGCGTACATGAGCGCTTCCTCACCGTGCATCCGGAACGCCTCCGGAGCCAGGAATGCGCACTGCGCATGCCCCACGCATCGGGAAAGATCAACGACAACTTTCACCCCGACCTCCACAGGAAGTGGGAGCTGCAGACCCTCAAGCCAGCGCCACTCCGGCGCGCAACGAGGGGGAGACCCGGTCGCTGCCCACCCCTGCGAAGTGCGAGGGGGTGCACCGCGCGCGTTGGGTCCCCATGAAAAGAATGATCATCGCGGCTGAGGCGATCGGTGCCTGACTGGGGGGACGCATCCCTGGTTGCGGCTGCATTTTGGTTACGCAAGCGGCGCTCTTTTGAATTGCCGTTTCGACGAAACCGTATGGCACGGTGCGCCGGAAACCGTCACAAATCAGCGTATCAGCGGCACCGATACCGGCAAGTCCGATGGCCCGGGCGACGAACGCCTGACATCCAGCGAACTCCTAAAGCGGTGACTGGCGGCAGCCCCATGCCCTTCGCGTGCCCACTCGGCAGGACTCGGGAAGCCGCGCTTGACGGGGCTATTGGGACTCCGTCGATCGCGTGGGCAGGCTCCGGCGACGGGATCCCGATGTTCACAATCGTCGCCACGGGTACCGCCATGAGCTGCCCCTACCTTCCGCCCCATGAACAGCTCTACCTCAGTTCAGTCCGAAGAGCAGTAGCGCGGCAGCACCGGCACGACCCTCTCTGGCACAGTCGGACTTGCGCCCGCTGCGCGACCCCACTGCTCCGGATGAGGACGACAATCAGCGGCGAGACCGAGCAACCGCGGGTGACACCTACCTCGGCGTGCCTCTTGATCTCGCGTGCACTGAGTGTGATCAACTAGGGCATGGCATCGTCCTGGTCCGGCAAACGGGTGCGCCTGCGCGCTATCGAACCCGACGATTGGACGGTGTTCGCGCGCTTCGCTGACGCTGATGGTTGCGGGCAGGGCCGGACCCGGCTGGACCTGCCGCGGTCCGCCGAGAGCTATCGTGCCTGGGCGCAGGAGCAAGCCGTTGCCGAGTGTGATGACGACCGTTTCCGGTTGGCCGTCGAAACGACGGCCACGGGAGAGCTGGTCGGCACGGTCGGCTCACATCGCACCGGCCGTCCATCGGGCTGGTTCGAGTTCGATGTCACGATCGGCGCCGAGCACCGACGCAAGGGCTATGCGGCGGAAGCCGTGGTGGTGCTGCTGCGCTTCATGTTCGCCGAGCGGCGCTACCACAAATGCCTGGTGGAGGTCTTGGCCGACAACGAGGCATCACTGGCACTTTTTCGTCGGCTCGGCTTCACCGAGGAGGGTCGCCTGCGGAAACACGTCTTCTCCGCCGGCCGGCACCACGACCTCGTCATGATGGGCATCCTCGTCAACGAGTTCGACCAGCGACACACGATGAGCGAACCATGAGCCGGTCATGCGATCACGTGTGGAACGGCACCCGAACCTGATCAACGTTCGCTGCACGCGGGTGGAGGCGTCCTGTCACCGAAAGCGGGGCCCGCCCTCAGCCGCGCACGGTGGCACGCAGGCGCAGGCCGTCGGTCGCGAGACCTTCGAAGGTGGTGACCTGGTAGCCGGGTTCCGGTCCGGGCGGCTCGCTCAAGTGGTAGCGGCGGGCGATCTGCGCGGTCAGGAGCGTGAGCATGGCCATGGCCAGAGCGGCTCCCTCGCAGCCGTGCGGCCCGGTACCGAAGGCGAGGAAAACCCCCGGTTTCGCCGGTGATCCCGAATCATCGAGCCAGCGCTCGGGCCGGAACCGGTCCGGCTCGGAGTGTTCCCGCGCGTCACGGTGGGCGGTGTAGGGGCAGACGAGAACGGTGGACCCGGCGTCGATGGTGTAGCCGGCGAGCCGAGTCTGTCGCGTGGCGCGCCGGGTCAGCAGCCAGCTCGGGGGGTACAGCCGGAGCACCTCGCGTACCAGTGCCTGGGTGTACTGCAGGCTGTCGAGGTGGATGCTGGTCGTTGCGGCCGGGTCCGCGGGCAGCAAGGCGGCTTCGACCGCGACGCGCCCTGCTGCCTGTGGGTACCGGGCCAGGTGGAGCAGGATCCATCCGGCCGCCCGGGACGGTGTCTCGAAGGTGGCGACGGTGATTCCGGGGAGAGTGTCGAGGATGGCCTCTTCCGGCAGTAGGCCGTAGCGGGAGGAGGGCTGGAGCATATGTCCCAGCACGTCGTCACCGAGCCGGCCCGATGAACGGCGTCGGCGGACGATCGGCCGCAAAGCGTTGGTGAAGGCGACCTGCTGCCGTGTGCGGAAGCGCCGTGCCGATGTGGGGACCCAGCGCGGCCATACCCAGCGCGAGGGGTGTACGAGTAGCTCCCGGGCCATGAAGAGCTGCCAGGCGAAGGGCAGCAAAGTGGGAGCGTCCACGGAGAAGAGGTAGCGCACGCCGATCTCTGCCAGGGCGGGCCGGACTACGGGCAGAATCTCGACGTCCCGGCCTGTGGGCCACTGGTCGGCAAATCGAGCGGCGCCGGGCGCGATCTCACCGATCCGGGCCGCAACCGTCTGCGGGCGTAGTCCGCGCATGCGGGCGGCGCGGGCGTGCGCATGCGCTTCGGGCGTCGGCGCGCTGTTGGCCCGCTTCAACGGTGGGAAGAGGGGCGAGGGTGGCTTGGGGAAGTCCTGCGTGCGGTGCAGGACTTCTTCGCACGAGCCGGCCGTAGCGACTACGTAGGCACCCGGCTCCAGCTGCCAGACGTCGCCGCATTCGTCAGCGCCACGGCGAGCCAGTGCCAGCCGGTCGCGGCTCCAGGCCGCGAAGCTGCCTTCGGGCAA
Organism: Streptomyces sp. WM6378; assembly: GCF_001279695.1. Lineage (GTDB taxonomy): Bacteria > Actinomycetota > Actinomycetes > Streptomycetales > Streptomycetaceae > Streptomyces. The sequence continues at coordinate 32,861 of NZ_LGDD01000320.1, read as the reverse complement.
CCGCGGCGGCTCATTCATTCGGCCCATGAAATCGCCCCTGACGCTCGCACCTGTCCAGGCCGATATCGCCGACAGCATGGCCAGGAGCCGGCGGGCGCCCGGGAGCACCCGTCGGCAGTGCGGTCACAGCTTGTCGGCGGACGTAGCCCAGTCGTGGACCCCGTACGCACCGTAGTTGCGCGTGAAGAACAGCTTTCGGAGCAGCTTGGCGATCATGGTGCACTCCTCTCGCTCGGGCTTTCGGCACACCAAGTACCGTACATTCCATTTTTCCCATACGTGGCGCATATGTCCTGTTTTTGGAGCATTGCTCGCAAGCCTGGAAACAAGCCCGGAACCTGTATTGCCACGGCGAAGTCCCAGGTATCAATCTGTAGTCAGTGAACCCCTTTCATCCTGAGTAGCTGCAGGTGAGGAGGGTGTGAACGGCCGCGATGATCCGTCCAACGCGGTTGGTGGAGGATCTGGTCCGGCGCAGGATGCGCCAGGACTTCAGGCGAGCGAAGGCGCGTTCGCCCGGAGCTCGAAGCCGGGCATGTACTCGGTTGAACCGCTGGTACTGCGACGGCTGGATGCGGTGGTGGTAGTAGGGGGTGCGGACGGTGGCGCCGGCGCCTTGGTAGGCGCGGTCGGCCAGGACGAGGATCTGCCGGGTCAGACAGGCCTGCGCGATTTCGTGGGCACGAGCCGCCGTGAGGTCATGGGTGCGTCCGGGCGGCGCGCGGGAGAACCACAGAGGTGTCCCGTCGGGACGGGCAATGACCTGCACATTCATGCCGTACTGCTTGTGCTTCTGCGAGTAGTAGGGCTCGTCCGCCTTGATGTCCCCCAGCCTTCGGCCGGGAGGTGCCCCCAGTCGGTGGGGATCAGGGTGCCGTCAACGATGACGAAGTCGCCTTCACCCAGGCCCACGAGGGCTTCGCGCAGACCGGGTGCCCAGGCAGCCAGGACCTCAAGGGTTTCATCGACGTACCGCCATGCCGTGGATTCGGACACGCCGAAACCTGCCCCGAGCTGGGCGAACGTCTCGTTCTTCCGCAGATGCGCGAGCGCGAGCAGGGCCTGCTTGAAACAACCCAGCCTGCGCCAGGGAGAGTTGATCTCCGTTCTGCGGGCGTGCAACAGCCACGCGACATGCTCGACGAGCTCGTGCGGGACATCGAGCATGGCAGGATACGGAACCAACGAAGCCCCCGATGCCGATGTGATGAGTGGAATCACCACACCAGCGACGGGGGCTTCGCCATGTCACATACCCCCTCGCCGACCTGCACCTTCACCCGTCGGAGAGGAGATGAAAGAGGTTCAATCGCTGCTAGCGCCCGTGCCCGCTCGCCGTCCTCGCCACACGCGGTGCAGCACCCCGCGAAATCCCCAGGTCACAGCCGCCTAACCGCATTCCTTATGCGGTTAGAGGGCATCCGTAGAGTCACATGGGGACATCGACCTGCTCTCCCACGGCAAGCCCGTCTGAAGGCATGGTGTGCCATCTGCCTTCATCGCCCACGCCGCGGTACTGGCCTTCCGGCAACTCTCGAAGAGGAGTAATCAACCGCCAGAGCAGCCTGCTCGGCTCCCGAACCACGACCAGGACCGGGGCTGTCTTACCGTCCAGCACGACGTAGAGCCACCAGTCCGACCCGAGGCCGAGCATCGCCTCACGCTGCTGGTCGATGATCGGAACCGATGTATCGCGTTCGTGACGGCGGGGAGAACTACTGGCCGCAGGCGGGGAGTTCGAAATGACCGTTGACAGGACCTCCTGCGGCAGCGGTGCTTTGGCCAGTTCGTCCAAGAGGCCATCGCCGAAGGCGGATCCGCTCTGCAGTTCGCAGCGGGCTGTGGCCCAGTGCGGTTTGAGGAAGGCCGCGAAGATTTCTGACGGCCCTGCGTCCGCCGGGGCCGCCAGGCGCACAGCGAGCCCGATGTTCTCTGCCAGCCACGAGGACACCCGGACGCCACCGCAACCCGAAGGACCACACCAACCCCCAGGACACAAACTGTCGACGTGGGGCATGCGGCCTGCGGTGGGCAACGTGCCTCCCACCCGCACCTGACACCCGGCACACAACCCACCCCACACGGACCACCCGACGCCCGCGCCGGAGGTCTGTCGTCACAGACGGATCGGACGAATCCCGCGCTTCATGCATCACAAGGCTCGGACTTACTCGTCGGGTCCGATACGGCAGGGCTGCACGCCAGTCCGGCCAGGAGTGCACGCGTCTGGTCGATGTCGGCCTGTGCCTGGCGCTGCTCGAAGAGTTCGTGGGCCGTTTCCAGACAGGTGCGCGCCCGGGTGTGCTGGCCAAGGCGGTCGAGGCTACAGCCCAGGGCCCGCAGGAGGCTCGCTTCGAGCATGCCGCTGGTCTGGCGGGCCACGGGGAGGAAGGTCTCGGCGACGTCCGCTGCCAGGCGGTGCTGTCCAGTCTGGACGTGCAGGTCGGCCATCAGCGTGCCAGTGGCCGCTTCGAAGGCCGACACGTTCAGGATGCGGAACAGCTCCAGCGCCTCCTGGGCGCACCGGAGGGCCTCGTCGTGGTCGTCGCACAGGCGCAGCACCCGGGCCAGGTAGTACAGGCCGATCGCCTTGGACACCGAGGGCTCGCCGCCGACCAGTTCGGCGCCGCGTTCGGCTGCGGCGCGGGCCTCGGCGAGCCGGCCCTGCCGGGCGTAGTTGAAGGCCAGTTCACCCAGGGCGGTGCCCTCGGCCGTGTCCGCGCCCGCGGCGCGGAAGAGGTGCACCGAGGCCTCGCCGTGCTCTATCGCCTCGCCAGTGCGCCCCCGGACGCGCGCTCCGGCGCACAGCGTGAGGTGGGCCCAGGCGCGCAGCCGCGCATCGCGGTCGCCGTCGCACAGCGCGATCGACCGCAGGAGTTCGACCTCGGCCTCGGCGTACGCGTTCGCGTGCCACAGGGCGTTGCCGCGGACGTAGCGGGCCAGGGCCTCGGAGGTCTGGTCGCCGCGGGCCGCCGCGACCTCGGCGACCCGTGCGGCCTGGGCGATCACGCCGGTCTGGTGGGTGATGCCGGGCAGCACGTTGTTCAGCTTGTCCACGAGGTCGGCCGCTTGGGCCAGCGGCAGGGCGTCCTGCGTGCAGGCCCGGTCGATCAGCGCCCGTTGGACGGGTATCTCCTCGTGCATCCAGTCCGTCGCGGCCCGGGCGGTGCCGAAGGCCAGGCCAGCCGCGGCCACCGGCACGTCGATGAGCCGCCGTTCGGCAGGGTCCACCGAGTGCGAGGCCGCGTCCGCGGCACGCGCGGTGGCCAGACAGAAGTCCAGCAGCCCGGCGAAGGCGCGGGCCGTCTCCGCGGGGGCGTCGTCGCGGGCGTTCCTGGCCCGCGCGAAGGCCCGGACCAGGTCGTGGAAGTGGTACCGGCTCATCCTTCGGGATTCCACGAGGTTGAGGTCGACCAGGGACTCCAGGAGGTCCTCAGTGTCCTCCGGGGCCTGGCCGAGGAGCGCGGCGGCGCAGTGCAGGCCGAGGTCCGGCGCGTCCACGGCGGACAACAGCCGGAAGGCACGGGCCTGTTCGGCAGAGAGTTTGGAGTAGGACAGCTCGAAGGCGGCCTCTACCGCGAGTTCGCCGGTGGACAGTTCGTTCAGCCTCTGGTGCTCGTCCTCCAGCCGCCGGACCATCTCGGCCAGCGTCCAGCCGGTCTCCGCGGCCAGGCGGGAGGCGGCGACCCTGATGGCCAGGGGAAGCCGGCTGCAGGCGGCCACGACCGCCGCGGCCGCGTCGGGCTCGGCGTCGCAGCGGTGGTCACCGACGATCCGCCTGAGCAGGGCGAGGGCCTCGGCGGGCGGCATCACGTCGAGCCGCAGGTGGTGTGCCCCGGCCAGCTCGGTCAGCCGTGCGCGGCTGGTCACCAGGACGGCGCTGCCCGCGCACCCCGGTACCAGCGGCTGCACCTGGCCGTCACAGGCCGCGTTGTCCAGCAACAGGAGCAACCGGCGGTCCGCCATCAGGGAGCGGTAGAGGGCGATGCGCTCGTCGCCGTCGTCCGGCACGTCGCCGTCGGCCACGCCCAGGGCGCGCAGGAACGAGGCGAGGACGGTCTGCGGGGCCAGCGGTTCGCGGTCGGCGCCGCGCAGGTCCGCGTAGAGGTACCCGTCGGGGAAGCGCTCCGTGACCCTGTGCGCGGTGTGGACGGCGAGGGTGGTCTTGCCCACGCCCGCGATGCCGTTGACGGCGGAGACCACGACGGCCCGCGTGCCCGGGAGCGTGAGCATGGCGGTGAGGGCGTCGACCGCCTCGGCGCGCCCGGTGAAGTCGTCGATACCGCGGGGCAGTCGGTGGACCTGGGGCAGGCCGGCCATGTCGAGGGCCGGATGCGCCGCGATGGGTCTGACCTCGGGGTCCGCGCGCAGGATGCGCTGGTGCAGCTGCTGCAGGGCCGGGGTGGGTCTGCGCTCGGGCGTTGGCAGGTGGCACAGTTCGGCCTGGAGGAACCGGCGGGTGTCCTCGTAGACGCTGAGCGCCTCGGCCTGGCGGCCGGCCCGGGACAGCGCCAGCATCTGGATGCCCCGCAGCCGCTGGCTCGTCGGGTACTCGATGACCAGGGCGCCCGCCTCCGCATGCAGGTCGGGCCGGTCCCCGATCTCGGCATCGAGCTCCAAGCGGGTCTCCAGCAGCGACTGCCGGACGGTGCACAGCCGGTCGCGCACCGCTCTGGCGTGGGGGCCTTGGAGGCCGGCCAGCGGCTCGGCGGACCACAGCTCCAGTGCCTTCGCGACGACGTCCCGGGCTTGTACGGCCGTGCCGCCCGCGGCCCGCACGCGCGCGGCCTCCGCCTCCGCCCGCTCGAATGCCCAGGTGTCCACGGCGCCGGCGGGCACGCGCAGCGCGTAGCCGTCGCCGACGGTGGCGAGGAGCGAGTGCCCCAGGGTCTGGCGCAGCCGGTGGATGTGGGTGCGGACGGACTGGCCCGGCCTGCCCGGCCGGTCCGCCTCGTCCCAGACGCCGTCCGCGATCAGGAGCGTCGACACCGTCCGCCCCGCGGCGGCAAGCAGGATCGCGAGCACCTCGCGCTGCTGGGGCCTGCCCAGGGAAATCTCGGTTCCGTCACGCCAGGCGCGGACCGGGCCCAGAAGGGCGAACCGGAGGGACGGCGCTGCGGCCCCTCTTGTGCGGGCGTCCTCGTGCGTCTCCATGGCGCTCCCTCCCCGAAAGTGCACAGCTGCACATGAAGTACGCACATATGATGGGATGTCTGTTGCCCGGATGTCGAAGCGACACGGGGCTTGGGGGCACGAAGTGACGCTGCAATTGGGGACATTGGGGCCGCTGCGGATCCTGCGGGGCGACGGCGAGTCCCCCGCGGGCCGGCCCCAGCAGCAGGCCGTCCTGGTGGCGCTGCTGGCGGCCCGGGACCGGCCGCTGAGCACCGGACAGCTCCTGCGCGCCGTCTGGGGCGAGGACGAGGAGCACTGGCCGGCGCGGCCCAAGCGCGCCCTGGCCACCCATGTCTACCGGATCCGCCGGCTGCTGGCGTTCCCCCCGTCCTCTGCGGAGAGCGAGGGTGCTGCGCTGCTCCAGGTCGGGGACGGGTACCGGCTGACGGTCGCGGCCGGGACCGTCGACATGCACTGCTTCGACGACGCTGTACGGGCTGCCGCGACGGCCCGGCAGCAGGGTGACCTGGACGGCGCCCACGCGCTCCTGACCCAGGGGCTGTCCCTGTGGTACGGGACCGCCCTGGACGGCGTGCCCGGCCCCTTGGCCGAACGGATCCGGCACCGGCTGGCGGCCAGCCGCACGGCGGCCCTGGAGAACCGGCTGAGCCTCGACGTCGCCCGCGGGCGGCACGCGGACGTACTGCCGGAGATCGCCGCGCTGGCGGCGGGGCCGGCCCCTTCCGGGCATCTGCAGGCACTGCTCATGCTCGCGCTCTTCCGTGGCGGCCGGCGGGAGGAGGCGCTTGACGTCTTCGACCGTGTATGCGGGCAGGCCGAAGAGCTCGGCCTCGACCCCGCGCCGGAACTGGTGCGGCTGCACCGTCGGATCCTCGATGCGGACACCACGCCCGCTCCCCGCGCCCGGCCCTGCCATCTGCCGCCCGACACGGGCGATTTCACGGGGCGGGCCGGGGAAGTCGCCCTGCTCGTCCAGACCCTGGGGTCCGTCGGCCCCCCGGCTGCCAGCCGCCTGGCCGTCGTCCACGGTGCTGCCGGGACCGGGAAGACCGCGCTCGCCGTCCACACCGCGCACCGGCTGCGCGACTGCTATCCCGACGGCCAGCTCTACGGTGATCTGAAGGCGTCCGACGGGCCGCCCGTCCCGCCCGGCCGGGTCCTTGCCGCTTTCATCCGGGCGCTCGGCGGTGAAGTCTCCGGAGAGGGGACGGACGTGGCCGCTGCTTACCAGAAGGCGCTCGGCGGCCGCCGGGTTCTGGTCGTGCTCGACGACGTGCACGACCTCGACAGCATCCGCCCGCTGATTCCCCGGCGCCCGGGGTGCGCCGTGCTCGTGACCGGGCGCGCGCCCGCCGGGCTCCTCCCCGGTGCCCGGCGGGTCGCTCTCAGTGCGTTTCCCGTGGATGACGCGCTCGGTCTGCTGGTCCGTACTCTTGGAGTGTCACGCGTCGCGGCCGAACCGGACGCCGCCCGGGCCCTGGTGGAAGCCTGCCGGTGCCACCCGGCGCTGCTGCGGACCACGGTGGCGCGGATCGCCGCCCGGCCGCACTGGTCGCTGGCGAGCATGGCCGAACGGATGGGCGCGGGGTGAGCGGGGGCGTCACAGCATCCGGATGGGGATCCCGCACCTCAGCTGGATGGAGTACGGCGCTGTGCTTTCCGCGTTCCGGGGCAGGTCGGGGCAGGAGGAGCTCTCGTCGCCGTAGATCGTCAAGGTGCCGTTGGGGCCGAGGTGGAGCTTCACCACCTGATAGTTCGTGTTTATCTGGTTCTGGGCGGTGTGGCTTTCCCAGCACGCGTGACCGTCCTGCGCGTAGACCACGAAGTTCCCGTCGGTCTGCATGACGGCCTTGTAGCCGCAGCCGACGGTGTTGGCAGCCCAGCGGGGGCTGCCGTTGACGTAGACGACGAGGTTGCCGTCCCGCTGCATGATCAGCCGCGCGCCGTCGTTGTCCACGTGCCATTCCTGGGCGCCGTAGAGGGGCTCGTCGTTGTAGATGGTGGTGCCGCCAGCGCCGACGGCCGCGTGCGCCGTGCCCCCGGTCGCCAGCATTCCTGCCGTGGCGAGCACCGCAGACGCGGCGAGACCGGTCAAGCGGCGGGCGATCGACGGACAGTTGATTCTCATGGTGCTCATGACGAGCCCTTTCTTTACGGCGTGGACAAATATGGGGGCAACGGCGGCCGTTGCCGCACAAGCGTGTCCCGCGTCGATCAACAAGCGGTCAACGCGCTGCACACGGCGAGCCGGCAGAGGTGAGGAGCAACTCCGCGACCAGTGCCTCCTCGGCGGGACGCAGACCGAGCCGGTTGTTCATCAGGTGAACGAAGTGGAACAAGAGGTGCGGGACCGTCAGCCGCTCCGCGAAGGGTGTGTGCAGCGTCTCCCGGAGCAGGTCCGTGTACTCCCGGATCGCGTGCGCGTGCGGCCCGTTGTGCACGATGCGGTACCGGGCCTCAAGTGCCTCGCGGTTGCGGTCGGCCGCCGATCGGACCCGGTGGCGCAGTTCCTGGGCCGTCCTGCCGTTGCCCCCGCTCCAGTACCAGCTCATGTTGTAGAGGAAGGCCACCCGCTGTGCGGCCGGGAGGAGTTCCACCGCGGCGGCCGTGGTGACCCCCGCGTAGCCCAGACGCAGCGGCCAGTACCCGGGGCCGGTGATCCGCAGGGTGAGCCGGCTGGACGCCAGGAAGACCTCCTCGGCTCGTGCGATGCCCGCCCCTGCCCCGTACTTGGCGGTCTCGGGTTCATACAGGCTCGGGAGGAATCCTGTGTACCCCGCGATGCCGTCGGCCCGGCCGGCCCGTTCGAGCACGGCAGCGGACCGGTGCTCCAGTTCGGCCAGGGCGTCGAGCGGGCCGTGCTGCCGGAGCCGGATCTGCAGTCCTCTCCGGTCGAAGTAGCGGATGAAGAACCAGCGGTGGCCCGGGCACAGCCGCCCGGCCTCGCCGACGATCTCCCGGACGGGACCGTCGAGGAGGTGCTGGATGCCCCGGTCGTGCTCGGCGAAGATCCGGTAGTAGAGCCAGTCCGTTTCCATGTCCGTCCTCGTCAGTCCTGCGCGCCGTCCAGCCGGACGAGCGCGCACAGTTCGGCGGCGCGGCGGCGGCCGTCCATGGCGTCGGCGAGCCAGTGCTGCCCCGGCCCGGGCAACTGCTCGGTGAACAGCACTGTCCGTACGGAGGCGTCGATCTGCTTGAGGAGCGCGGTCAGCACGTGGGGCGAGCCGAGATCTGCCCACTGCGGCTTCTGCGACGACCGGTGTCCCAGGAGCTGGACGAAGCACAGGAGGGGAATGTCCGCTGCGTGCCGCCAATTGTCGAAGCGCTCAAGGAAGGCTGCCGTTGCCTCGCCCCGCTCCGGGCGGGGAACCGAGTCGGCCGGAATGCGCCACGCGGCGCGTTCAAGGACCAGTCGGCCGTGTTCGGCCCGGGGCGAGGCTCCGGCACTGGCGGTCGTTGCGTCGCGCTGCCACGATGGTTCCACGAGCCACGGATGGGACAGCGTGGCGAGCAGTTTCACCGGTCCGTCCAGCAGGTCGAAGACGACGCTGCCGAGGTAGGGAAGCGCGACGTTCCGTCCGTCGGGCCCGTACAACTGCAGGGTTCCCGTGCCGGGGTCGTGGGACAGCAGGAGCTCGGCGAGGCCGATCCCGTCGTCGTGCCCGCTCGGCCGGAGTTCGGTGGGCCAGCAAAGTGAAGGAAGCAGGCCCCCGGGCGGCGCCTGGACCATGGCGTAGTCGCCGCCCGGCCACAGCCCGTACACGGCACAGCCGGGGTACAGGCCCTCGATCCAGGTGCGCAGGGGGCCTTCGACGTGCTGTCCTGTGCCGGGCACCGCTCCCCACCGTGCCAGGAGGCCGCCCGCACTGGCCATGACGCGGTTCACCACCATCCGGTACTCCCCGCGATGCAGGGCCGCCTCGTCCGGCGCCGCCAGTTGGTGGAGCACCGACACCGCCGCCGCTCCCACCGTGCCGCATGGCAGCAGATCCTCGGGGGCGGTGGAGGTCGGCTGCCGGAGCAGGTCGGGATAGTCGGGCCGCCGGCACAGGGTGTGAAGGAACTCCATGACGTCCCGGCAGACGCCGCCGCGGCCGTGACGGGTGACGAAGTGCGCCACGAGGACGTCGTACAGACCGCCGCGCCGGACGGCCGGCCGGAGCAGCCCGGCCAGTGTGCTCAGGTCATCCGCCACCGTGTCCGGCAGCGTCAGGGGCTGCAGGTGCGGGGAGGGAACGTTCTCGTGGAATAGCGGGGCGCTCGCGAGCCACCGCGGGACGGGTGCACCGGCGGCCCGTAGGGCAGCCCCCGCGGCCTGCCGGACCGTGGCGTCCAGGGCGAGGCGCTCTGCTGCGCCGGCCTGCGGGATGCGGTCCTCCGCACGCGCCAGCGTCTCCAGCGCTGGCGCGGCTCCGGAGGGCATCGCCGGGGAATCGGCTGCCTGCGCGGCCAGTTGCCGGAAGCAGTCGCGGTCCTCCAGCCGCCAGGGCGTCTCGGGCAGCAGCAGTCCGATCGCGATCCACCGGCGGACGAGGGCGCGTTGCCCGTCGGTTCCGTCGGCCCAGGTCTGCCACACCCCGTCGAGGTACGGCACGTAGCCGTCCACCGAGGTGAGTTCGTCGTAGCGGTAGTGCAGCCGTTCCGTGGTCTGGTACTGGGGCAGCAGCATCTGCCACGACCCGTCCGTCTGCTGCAGGCTCGGATTCCCGCGCACAGGGAAGGAGGCGGGGGCGCACGCGGTGAGGGCACGCAGCAGGTGCACGGCCAGGTAGCGGGGGGACACCAGGTCGACGCCCCGCTCCGCCGGTGCGGGCGGCCCGGCGGGGGGCGGCCCGAGACGGGCCGTGCCGAGCGTGGTCAGCGCCCCGAAGGGGCTGGTCTTCGCCGCGGTGCGGGTGACGTAGGCCAGGGCCGACCGGGCCAGGCGGGTGCCGGGCGCGGGTGGCCGGGCGGGGTCGGCGCGCAGGAGCTCGCGGGTGAACACGGGGCTCGCGAGCGCCAGGGTCGAGGCGATCCGCGGAGTGCGCAGCAGGGTGAGTATGCGGGCCCCCGTGGTGCGGGATGCCTCTGCGGCAAGGTCGTCCGCCTCGGCCCGTGCCAAGGCCAAGTCCTCGACGGTACTCAGCCATTGGGACACCAGGGTGCCGGTGGCGGGAGGGAGGAACGGCCGGGCGGTGCGCGCCGCCCGGACGGTCGATGGCGTGCACCGCGTGTTGTGAACGTCCCTGCGCAGCCTGAGCACCGCCCTGCGGACGTCCGGGTCGGTGTCGAGTGAGGGCACCAGCTCGTAGAGGTTCGGTGCGATCTGCTGGGCAGCCGCGGCGGCTGCCGAGCGCAACGACCTGGTGCGCTGCAGGGCACGGGACAGCTCGGGGACCGACAGGGCCTCCAGGTCCTGCGGGGACAGTCCGGACACCCGCAGGGACAGCACCGGGCAGATCTGTGTCATCGGCCGGCCTCCAGGTGCAGCCGCGCTTGCCGGTACCAGCTGTGGCCGTTGACGCGTTCCCAGCCGTCGTGGCCGGCGGGGGGAAGGTCGCCGGGTGCGGGAAGCGAACTGAGCAGGAACTCGCCCACGGCGGACTCCCGGGTGTAGTCCAGGCCCAGCGCCGTGGCGGTCAGGTCGGAGTCGCCGCCGCCGAGTGCGCACGGCGCCAGCCCCATGGCGGTGGCCACCAGGTACATCGTCTGGTAGAGCACTCCGACGTGTTTGAGCGTGGCGGCGTAGGCCATGCCGCGGTACTTCCACGACAGCCGCTGGAAACGGGAGGTCACCATGACGTGGACGTCCGCGGTCTGATCGGCCCCGGTCGCCCGCCGTGCCCAGTCCAGGAGCAGCTGCCGCTGCTCCGGCTCATCGTTGACCAGGACCAGTGCGTGACCGACCGGGTCGTAGTGGTACATCCCGGGGGCGAGGCCGGCCACCCGGTTCACCGTGAGGTAGAGCTCCAGGTCGTAAGCGGCGCCGCCGCTCGGGTACGGCCGCGACGTCGCCGGATAGGGCATCCCCTGCTCCGGCAGCGCCTCGGTGACGGTGCGGACGCGCGCCGTGCGGTAGAGGAACTCCCCGAGTTCGGCGAGCGAGAGCGGGGTCAGGCCGCGCCCGCGGACCGACCTTCTGCCCTCGACGGCGACGGTCAGAGGCACGTCCTTGGCCAGCACCGCGCCCAGCGGTGGCCGGGGCAGGGGTGTGCGCGAACCCTGCGGCGGCGTTCTGACCGCAGGGCACGGTTCGATGGTGGCACGGTGGGCGAAGACCGCGCCGTAGTCGCCGTCGTACCGCCCGGACCGGCTGCGCGCGTGGAAGAGCAGGTCGTGGAAGTCCCATTGCGCGAGCACCGGGTCACGGTCCACCGCAAATCCTTCGACGTCGCCGACGTCCACCAGTGCCGCGCCCGCCAAGTGGCTCACCAGTGCGAGGACGTCGCCGGGACTCATCGCGGTGTCTTCCGCGAACCGGGCTGCAGTGCCGCCGGTGAACAACTCCGCCACCAGGCGTCGTGTTCCGGCCCCGGTAAGGACGGCACGGAACGTCGACAACGGCGACTCCACGACCGGATGGCCGTCCACGGACCGGCACAGGGAGAAGGGCGACATGCGCACAGGGGCATGGGCGTCGACAGGCGCGGCAGTCAGGGGGGCGCCGGCCGACGATTCGATGCGGGCGGCCTCTTCGCCTCCCGCTCGCAGGTGGTGGGCCAGCAAGCCGCCCAGCCTGCTCAGGACGGCGCTCATCTGGCGGGCGCAGGCCGGGGCGTCGCGCACCGCGGCTTCGGTGTCCACCGGTTCGTGTGTCATCCGCACGAGCACCCGGGCGACTTCCGGCCGTGTGCCTCTGAGCGTGAACCGGGACGGGCCGCGGCTGACGACGAGGGTGCGCCGGCCCTCCGCTGTCTCTGCTGCCGCCGAGCCCTCCTCGACGATGACATCGTCGCGGAAGGCGAGCCGTGCACTGGTCGGTTTCACAGGAACATCCCGATCGGGTTGAGGTCGTCTTCCGACGTGGGCTCGCTCAGCCAGCCCAGGCCCACCGGCACGTCGTAGAGCCGGCCGGGCGCGTACCGGGGCCAGAAGTGACGCAGTCCGGGAACCAGGACCTTGACGACGGGCAGGCCGACGTCCACCCGGGTCTGGTCGAGGACCAGCATCTCCATGCCCGCGGCCTCGACCGCCTCCTGAGCGGTCTTCAGGTCGGCGTACAGATCGCGGGGCGGCGGCGCCGGGTAGGCGTCGCGGGTGCGGGCCGGGCCGTCGAGGGGCTGCAGGTAGGGCTGGTTGGCGAGGGTGGCGGTGGTCCACCAGCGCACGTGATCGGGTTCGTCGAACCGGTAGGCGCCCGGGGCCGGGGAGCCGGCACCGACATGCGGCAGGAACTGGTTCACCTCGGTCATCGCGCGGGAGATGGCGATCCCGATGTCGAAGTGGGCTCCGAATCCCAAAAGGAGTTCCTCCACGGGCCCCGTAGTCCGGCGCGCCAGCGCCGCCACGGCCGGGATACCGAGATCTGAGGTCAGGTCGAGAACCCAGGTCTGCCGGCCCATCCGCCGGTAGGCCGCCTGCCATTGCGCGAAGTACGGGTCATCGAAGGAGGACAGGTCCACCGCGGGGCGGCGGACGCGGTTGTACCACCAGAGTGCGACGCTGTCGCGTTCCACCAGCTCCATGAGCCCCTGGAGGGCGGCGTCCTCCGGACTGGCCCCGGCTGCACAACCGTTGGAGTCACCGCCCGCGAACCCGTCCGCCGCTTCGGGGTGTTCGAAGTAGAGGTGTGCTGTGGGGACATGCACGTGGCGGCCGCGGGTCAGCGACCAGACCGGTGTCCACTCCACCCGGGCGTCTTCATCCAGCGGGCGCCAGACGTGGTGGAACCCCGAGGTACGGCTGTTCCACGTCTCGCGTTCGGCGTACTGCCGGGCCGAGTAGAGCTGGAGCGCGTTGGGGTGGATCGCCTCTTCGGGTCCCAGTTCCCGGTACGAGGCGCGGCGCCGAGGCTCGTCGCCCTGGAAGATCCCCGAGTACCGTTCGACCCCTTCGCCGAGCGCAGAGGCCCGCGCCTGGGCGTCGCTGCGGCCTTTGCCTCCGCTCATGGACCGCAGACCGGACCGCAGTGCCTTGAATCCGCCCTGGTGAACGGCCGCGTTGAACCCTGCGATGTAGCTGTGCAGCAGCCCGGCCCCGTCCGCGTCGGCCGTCCTGGTGTCGAACTTGACCAGTTCGGAGACGACCCCGGTCAGCGGGCTCACGTGATGCCCGTAGGTCTCGACGAACGCCTCGGGGTCCCGGGCGCGATGACCGCCGTCAGTGGTACCGGCCTTCTGCTGCGGCCGGAAGACGACGGGGCGCGAGGCGGCCTTGGTCTGGACACCGGGGTCGCCGCAGGCCGGGCACTGCGGGCGGCGGGTCAGCCGGTGCCGCTCGCCCTCCAGCGTGACGGTGTCGAGTGCGAAGACTTCCGCGAGATCATCCGTCCGCACCCCGGCCAGCCATTTCGCGGCCTGCAGCACGGCGAGGCGCCCGGCGATGTCCGCCGCGCCCGGTCCGGCGGCCGTGGCCGTCACGGGAATGCGCTCCAGGGACAGGGACGACTGGACGAAGGAGTCGACCATGCGGTTGCCGCGCAGCCGGACGGCCAGGCAGTGCCAGCACCCCGTACGGCCCGGCTGGAACAGGGGGCCGATCCATATCCTGGCCCCGGCCGGCCGCACCAGCAGCCAAGGGCAGCCGCGGTCCAGGCAGTTGCTGTTGAGGGAGTCGAGTGCCGGGTCCAGGTAGTCGTCGGCCAGTACCAGTGCGAGATCGCCGTCCCGGTCCCGTACCCGGATTCCAGACGCCGCGGCGGCCTGCGCGAACGGGGCCGCGGATGTCGAGCCGAGGGCGGTGATGTCCAGCGAGCCGTCCGCGATCCGCGTTCCCGCGGTGCCGTCCAGACCCGCCAGTTCCCAGAACGCGGGGGCACCGGGGTCCGCCGTGAGTCCGGTCTCGATCACGTGACCGGAGGCAAGGAGGCGGTCCAGGGCGCGGGTCACCTGCTCCGGGGCGAACCGCTCCGACAGCGAGGCAGCGATGGACTCACGGGTACGGGGCTCGGCCAGCAGCGGCGCCAGGTTCTCGACGAGAGTCCCGCGGAGCACGGTCTGCCCGCGCTCGGAGAGCAGGAACACCCCTTCGCCGGGCACCACAAAGGATGTGACGGACCATTTGAACCGTATGTTGCCTGGCACTTTTCCATCCTTTTCCGGGGTCCGGGGATGTGCGCGGGTCGTATGCCGGGCCGGCCTGCCGGAGCGGATACTGCTGCCGCTTCGGCAGGCCGGTTCACCGGTGTGCGGCTGTCTACTTGGTGGTGTTGCAGCTGGTGGTGTTGTTGCAGAAGAACTCGGCGGACACGTTGAGCTCCTCGATCTGCAGGTCGTCGAGCTCGACGGGGGTCAGGATTTCCTCGTTCATCGCTTCTCCTTTTGTTGCCACGGGGCTGTGTCCCCGTGGGGTCATTGGTTGTTCCACCGTGCGAAGTGCACGGAGGCTCTTCGGCGCGGGCAGCGTCACCATTTCTGCCAGTCGAGAAGCCTGCGACCGGGCTGGGCGTCGATCACCCTGGCCACCGGCTGGATGTAGGTGACCCCTTGGCCGTTGCCGCCCACGATCGTTCCCAGGCCCATTCCGCCCCACATCACGGCTCCGCCGCTGTCACCGTGCTGCGACCGCATGTTGATCGCTCTCACGAGCCCGTTGGTGGTGACACCGTGCTCGTCGGTCATGCTGGCGTTGGAATCGACGACGGATCCGCATTCCCATCGCAGATACCTGCCGGAACCGCAGGCGTACATCGATTCGAGATCGGGGAGCTGGGATTGGGTGACCCACCCCTTGTAGGTGTTGAAGGTCCCCTCGGGAGAACCCTTCTGGAGATTCCCGAATGGACGCCAGGAGGTGGGGGTTCTGACCCCGATGAGGGCGTAGTCCCCCTCGGCGCCGAACACCTTCTCGGATATCGTTCCGATCGTGCCGCCGTCGTTCCGCCACGCCGAGTCCCCCACGTTTCCGCAGTGCCCGGCAGTGAGGATGTACGTGGAGTTGTCGCCCTGCAGAATGCCCAACCCGGCCGAGCAGTCGTTCCCTCCCACCTGGATGTCGTCCCCGCCGACGAGACCGTGTCTGCTGAGGGTGCTCCGGGAGGTGTCGACCCGCACCCGGGCCTGCTCCTGCTGCGTCAGTCCCGCCGCCGTGAAGATCTTCCGTGCGGCCTGCTGCACGCTGAGTCCGCCCGGCTGCCGGGCGGAGAGTTCCAGGGAGACCCTGTTGGCTCGGGTGTCCACCGACCAGGCGCTGTTGGGTGGCATCACCTGGCGCTTGCCGACCTCGTCCAGGGCGGCCTTCACACGGTCGAGCTGGGCCGTGGCATACCGGACCCGGTGCGGGACTAGACCGTTCTTCGTGGCCCGGTCCTCGTCGGCCCGGTCGAGCACGCCCACGTGGGCCCGTCCGTCGCCCAGGCTGTCGAGCCACGATCCGGCGGAGCGATCTCCCAGTGCCTCCCTGAAGTCCTTCAACTTGGCGGACAGCGCGGGTTGTTCGGCAAGCCGCTGCCGGATCGTGGTGACCGGGAGACCGGTCTTGTGGTGCAGGTCGTCGGCGGCCATCCGGTAGTAGCCGGCCTCGTCCGCCACCTGCTGCGG
Organism: Streptomyces sp. WM6378; assembly: GCF_001279695.1. Taxonomy (GTDB): domain Bacteria; phylum Actinomycetota; class Actinomycetes; order Streptomycetales; family Streptomycetaceae; genus Streptomyces. The sequence continues at coordinate 17,049 of NZ_LGDD01000320.1, read as the reverse complement.
TACCACACTTGCGGCCAACCGGACAGAACTGCCGGCCCCCGGTGCGTCATGGGCCCCCGCATCCCGGACCGAAACCGCCGTGGACGCCATGACCATGGCGGCGGCCGCAATGGTCGTCCCGAGTCTCTTTCGCATAGGAGCAATCCCCCTGAACAGTGCCTCGCCGGAAGAGGCTTTCCGAGCGCCTCCTGCCTGGCCATGCCGAGAGGACACCAGGGACCGGTTAACAAGCTGTCAACGCCGCCCCGCCCATGGCGCGGCCGTCCGTCCCGCCGCCCTGCTCACGAGCACCGGTTCCACCTCGGAACACGCCCTGGCCGGGCGGCCGGAACGGCGGGCCAGCCCCTCTTCACCGAGCATCCGATGAGCCCGCATGAAAATGCTCATCGCTGAGCCCGAGACCGTCGTCGCCGATGGGCGTGTCAGGATCCCAGGCCACTGCGCTGGCCGCCGTGGAGGCGGGAAAATGGGCCCCTGCCGTCCGGAACGCCGGTGGGCGGTCGGCGACGACACGCTCTGGGGCGTCAACCGCCGGAAGAAGGGCGCCGCGAACACACTGGCCGCGCTCAGGTCGATCCCGGCCGCCCAACCGGACGGCGCCCCCATCTACGTCATCCTGGACAACCTGTCCGCCCACAAGGGAGAGACGATCCGCCGCTGGGCGAAGAAGAACCGCGTCGAGCTGTGCTTCACGCCGAAATACGCGTCCTGGGCCAACCCAATCGAGGCGCACTTCGGGCCGCTGCGGCAGTTCACCATCGCCAACTCCAACCACCGCGACCACACCGTGCAGACCCGGGCCCTGCACGCCTGTCTGCGCTGGCGCAACGCGAATGCCCGTCACCCCGACGTGCTGGCAGCCCAGCGCCGCGAGCGCACTCGCATCCGCAGCGAGAAGGGCATCCGTTGGGGCGGACGTCCCCTCGCCGATGCTGCTTGACCAGCCCGGCGACCGTGCCCGGCCGGGTCCTAGCAGTAGCCGTCCACCCTGCCGCCGGCTGGAGCGAGGTTGGGCCAGGGATGTCCTGCTCTGTCGGAGGCAGCGGACCGTAGAAGGTCAAGAATCGTGCACCCCGGGTAGCCCTGAAAACTCGCGTAGGTGCCCCGGTAGTAGCGGCTCCAGTAGCTCACGACCCGCCGTTGAGTGCGCGCGAAGAAAGCAGGGTTGTCCACGATGAACTGCCCGTAAGCGAGGTGGCCCCAGGTGCCGGGCGTGGCGAGATCACGCAGCTCATTGCAGATGACGACCAGGATCTCCAAGACGTACTCGCCAATCAGCTGCACGACGAAAGGGACGACCCATGGGTCCGTGGAACCAACGGTCTTCTCCAGGTGGCGCTGCCTGACCATGCCGTCGCAGTGCCGTGAGTACAGGCAGTGCAGAAGCTGTTGTTGGCGCGACGAAAGCGACGCCACCGCGTCAGTTGGCGGCTCGTCGTTGTAGAGGCGCCCGGGGATCAAAACCTGCTGGCCCTCGACAGCGACCGAGAACGAGGCCTGCGGCTGGAGCCGAGAATCAGGCATCACAGCCAGGACTGCCTCGGCATCGCTTGCAAGCTCGGCCGGGAACGCAGCGATCAACGGATTGCTGCTGTCGGAAAGCGGCTGCACGAGCCGAGCATAGGCGGATGCCTCGGCCGCTGTGCACCCCGGCCATCGCTCGCCTGTCCTCGACTGCCTCGGCCAGGAACGATCCAAGCAGCCGGTACGGGGCATCGCTGGGGCCCGGGGGGGAGGGTTCTTCCCTGGCGGTGAAGGTGTCGACCCGTCCTAATCCGTTCGAGAGAGCCTGAGCGCCGCAACTGCACACCCGAGTCCAGACCCGGGCTGGAGGGTCCGAAAGCACGAGTGTGGCTCTTCTCTGAATGGTTCGTGGATTTTTCGGGAAGACGGGATGCGGCGTGGAGGTCGCAGGGGCACAGTGACCTGCGCGGCCAGGGGGCAGAGCGGGCTACTGCTCCGGTCAGTCCGATGCTCGTCTCGGAAACGTGAGGCTACGGTGTCGGCCTCGCGGATTACCGGGTGTGAACCAACGTATGTCGGTTGCCCAGCGAGGGACGGGGGGGGGAATGCTGACGTGGGTCGAGGCCACGGCGTGCGGGGGCGGGGGCGGGCTGATTGTCGAGGCTGTCGTCACCTTCGGACGGCTGCACGCCTGGCAACAGGCGCGGCATGCGGCGAGAGCAGCAGCGGGCCAGTTACCTCGCATCGGCGAATTCGTCGATCCACTCGCGGACTTGCTCGCCGCGCTCTTTCGCGTGGCGCTGGGTGGCACGGCCGCGTGGCTGCTCCATGCCGAGGTCACCGGTGTGTACGCGGCTGTGACTGTGGGTGCTTCCGCGCCCGCGCTACTGGCCCAGATAGGCAGGGCGACCACCGCAGCTGAGGCCCTCCGCGGTGGGCCCGGTGGGGAGCCGAGCGGCTCAATCTCCCAACTCGGTCCTCCAGAACGTCCCCCGGCCGGCGAGGAGACGGCTTCATGAGTGCTGGTTCGGTTGCCCAGCGCAGCTGGAGGTCGTTCATCGGCGGGCGGCAGCCGCACCTTCCGCGAACGGTGGGGCGCGGACGCGACGGATATACCCTGCGGCAGCGGTTCTGGGCGTCATTCATCGGTGTGGACCTGCCCTCCGCTTCCCTCGGTACGGTACCGACGGCCGAGGCATCGGCTGGCCTCCCGATGCCGTCGTCACGGGAGAGCACCCGAAGCGGGTTGCTTACAGGCCGACTTGAACCAGGGTGGTTCGCGCTGCCTCCGCTCCTGGAGGTCAGCGGTCTGACCGCTGCGGGAGGTGACGCGCTGATCCTCGAAGCGTCGTCCCCGGACCGCGGGGCCAGGTTCCTGGTGCGCAGGCATGGCACCGTCCCGCCCGAGTACAGGCTGGAGTTGGTGCTGCAGGGCGTCGATGCCGCCCGGCCGCTTGTGTCCTCGGTCCGGTACGCAACGGCGAGCGGCAACGAGCAAGTGCTGCTCGTGCCAGTGATACAGGGGCAGTTCGGACCTCCGGCCTCGTTGGTCCGACTCCCCGGTTTCACCGCCGACTCGGCGTCAGCGGAGTGGACGGCCCGTGCTCCGGCTCCGGTGACTCCGAGCACCGCCTGGGACGCCGCGACGGTTGCCGACTCGGTTCGCGCGGCGCTCAACGAGGCGACCCGCGCCGCCTGGCGGCAGGTGCGGGAACTCGTCGGTGACGATCTGCGCAGGGTCATCGACGGGGGGTTGTCGTGACGAGGCCGCTCCGGTCGCTCCGGCGCCGCTCGGACGCCCGGGCGGTTTCGTTCCCGTACCGGGCGGCGCTCGACGCCGTACTCGACGGCGCGACGAGTCCGCAGGCCGCCGTGCAGGACCTGCTCGGTGCGCGGCAGCTGTGGTGGCAGTGCTGCAGTGAAGCCGTTCGCACCGATCCGTCCTGGTTGTCCGACCGGCGCGGTGAGGACCTGCATGCCGGGCTCAACGCCACCGTGCCGGGCCGCGCCACCGGTTCCGTGACGACGGCCGATCACGCCTGGCTGCTGGCCAGGGCGCTGACCGCGACCGAGGACCGGGACGGGGAACACGCCGGCGCACTGGACCGGCTGGCGCAGGCGTGGGAGCGGAGCGGTCTGGTCTCGGCGCAGGCGGCTCCCGGGCCCGCTCAGCTGTCGGGAAAGGGACTTGAGAGCCTTCCGCCGCACGTCGCGGACGGTCTGAGGGCCGTCGTCGGGCGGATTCAGGCCCGGCGCCACACCACCGTCGAGCAGCCGGAGGCGACCGGCCCGGCGGGCGTCCTGGTGATCGCCGCACTGCTGATGGCCGGGGCCGAACCGCGCGGGCCCCGCGTCAGTGTGCCGGTGGTGTTCGGCCGATCCGCGGGTCCCACCGGGCAGGCCGCCGTGGCGGAGGGCGCCACGGGCGTACTCGAACTGCGCGCGTTCCCCGCCGGCCCCGCCGGCCTGTATCCCGACCCGCGGGCGATGGCGGGCGTACGGAGCCCGAACGGGCACTTCGCGGCCTCGCTGGGCCATGCGTGGAACGCGGCCGGCGCCCGGCGCGAGGGGCGTTGTGTCCTGTGGCGCCTCGTCCTGTCCGACGACCCCATGCCCCCCGCGCGGATCGAGGGTCCCTCCCTCGGTGCCGCCTTCGCGCTCGCCCTCCGCGACCTCTTGCGGCGCCCGCCCTCCCGCCGGCCCAGCATGGCCGGGCTTCGCGGCGTCTTCTACGGACTGCGGCCGCGGACCGCGGTGACCGGTGCGCTCGACGGAGGTGAGCGCCTCCTCCAAGTAAGCAACATGAATGCCAAGTTGCTGGCCGCACACCGCAAGAGGCTACGGCTCGTAGCACCCGAGGCGAACCGGCTCGACGTCACCAGGGCGCCCGAGCCCGGCGATGTGAAGTTCGCCGCGACCCTGCGCCAGGCCGACCGGTACGCCCGCCGGTTCCGCACCGGCCGGCTGGCCGTCGCCCTGGCCCTGGTCGCCACGGCCGCCACCACCGGAGCAATAGTGACCCAGCAGGACCAGGCGGCCGCGCAGCGGCTGGCCGCCGCGCACCGGCTCGCCCAGGTGTCCCAGAGCCTGCTCTCCAGCGATGCCGGGCTCGCCGGACTGTTCGCCGTGCAGGCCTACCGCCACACCTCCGATTCGCTGACCCGCGCCGCGCTCCTCCAGGCTGTCGTCGCCAGTCCGCATCTGGCGGGCGGCGTGCAGGCGAGCGGGCCGGTCTCCGCGCTCGGGAGTTCCGCGGACGGACGTGCCGCGCTCGCCGGAACCCAGCAGGGCGAGGTGGAGCAATGGACGCTCACCGGGACGAGACCCGGCCCGGCGAAGCTACTGGGCCGACTGCCCGGATCCGTCACCTCCGTCGCGGCCGACACCGACGGAGGCACGGTCGCCGCGATCGACCACAGCACGGTCCGTCTCTGGGTAGCTTCGCAGCAGACCGCGGCTCCGCAGCTACCCGCCGGACAGAGCCCCACGGCCGTGGCGGTCTCCCCGTCGGGACGCTTCACCGCGGTGGCCGCCGCTTCCGGTACGTTCGCCGACCCGCCCACGCTGTGGGTGCTGGACCGGACCACGGGAAGCACCCGTCACGTCGACCTGAGCCTGGCCTCGGCCGCCAGCCACATCGCCTTCTCCGACGACTCGACCCCGGTCGCCTTCGAGAGCGGGTACGGTTCCTGGGAACGGATCTCCCTTCCGGCGCTCGCCCGGACCGCCGGAAGCACGGTCGGCTTCGGTGTCCACAACCAGGCATCCGCACTCGCCCCGGACGGCAGCCACTTCAGTTACACCAACGGCGCGGCGACCCTCCCGGTCTGGTCCTCCCAGGGCGTGCCCGACATCGACAAGCCGCCCCTCCTCGCGCAGACCCAGGCCGGCCATCCGGCGACGGCCCTGGCCGTGAGCAGCGGCGGCACCTGGGCCGGCGAGGCCGTGGGCAGCAGCATCTACGTTTCGCGGACCGACGCATCGGGCCAGAACCTTTCCGCGCCCATCACTCTTGCCGGGGCAGGGGTGGTGTCGCGCGGCGCCCTCGCCTTCCTCGGCGGGGACGGCGTCAGGCTGCTCTCGGCCTCCGGCACCGTGCTGAGCCTGTGGGACCTCGGGCAGTACGCCCGGATCGCCACGGGAGCGGGAACAACCATCCCCCGGTCGTGCAACGGCTGTCGGGGACCGCGGGTCTCCCTGTCTCCCGACGGCCGCTCCGCAGCGGTCATCGACGGCAACGGGGCGACGCTCGATCTCCAGGGGCTCGACCCGTCCGGAGCCGTACGGAAGTCCTTTTCGGTGAACGGGCCCCTGATGACCGGCCAGGGCTTCGCGGCAGCGCTGTGGCAGGACGACGACCGGGTCGTCGTGGTCTCCGCGCAGGACGGCAGTGCCGAGATCCTCTCCGCCTCCCAGGGATTCCGGATCACGGGCAGCTGGCCGCCGGTGCCCTACCCGCTCCAACTCTCCGACCCCGCCTCGCTGTTGCGGTTGCTGCCGGACGGCCGACAGGCGGCGGAGCTGGACACCTCCGGCGCCATCCTCTTCCGGGACGTGGCAACCGGGAAGGTGCTGCGCCGGCTGGACGGCCCCCGTGACATGGCCCCGACGGGGGGCGGCACCCGGGCGCTCTCGCAGGGATGGGCGGCCCTGGACGCGACGGCCGGCCACGCGGCCGTGATCGATATGAGCTCCCTGGATCTCAAGACCGACAAGGTGGTCGTCACCGACACCGCCACGGGCCGCTCCCGGCCGCTCCCCGGGACGGACGCCCTGGGCGTCGCGTACGCGGGAGACCACCTGCTCGTCCAGCGAGGGAGCGGCGACCTGGAGGTGTGGACCGCCGCAGGGGACCGGCACCTGAACACACTCGAAGGCGAACCCCGCACGAGCGTGGGCCCGGCCGTCGGCGAAGAGGTCATCGCCGAGAAGTCGGACGACGACACCATCCGGCTCATCGACCTCACATCCGGCCACACCTTCGGCACCCTCCAGCTCCCGCCCGGCGGCAAGGCCGAGTCCACCGGTCTCGCCTTCTCGGCCGACGGCACCGAACTGGTCACCGCGACGGAGTCCCGCGGGGACGTCACCGGAAACGTGGGCACCCTGATCACCTGGCAGCTCAACCCGGACGCCTGGGCGCGCGCCGCTTGCGCCTCGGCCGGCCGGGACCTCACTCCCGATGTCTGGAGTCAGTACATGGGATCAAGCGCCCCTTCGAACCTGCGCTGCCCGGCATGAAGGGGCCGCGCGCTCGCGGACCGCGGCGGCCCTCGCCCCGCCGACCAGGGCCGAACCCGCACGGTCCGCTGCCCATGCACCCCGCCGTACGCGCCCTCGCCTGCCTCGCGCTGGCGCTCCCTCTCATGCTCACCGGGTGCACCGACGCTCACCGTCCCGCCGCTCCCGAGCACAGCGCCACCGCCACCGTGGTCTCACGCTCGCCCCAGGCCGTCGAGCTGCCCGGCAACTCCTGGCCGGCCGAACTCGCCATGGCACCGGACGGCACGCTGTGGGCCGCGGAGTCCTCCATCGGCTTCCTCGCGTCCATCAGCCCCGACGGGCGGATCATCCAGCACCGCCTCGCCGACGCCATCCACAGCCCCTCTCTCGATCCCACCTACCTTGCGGTCGCCTCCGACGGCTCCGTCTGGTTCACCTGCCCGAACTACGTCGGCCGGCTCGCGCCGGACGGGAAAGTCAGCCTCTTCGGCCCGCCCGTCATGGGGCCCGGCTCGCCCGACGCCATCACCGCGGGCGCCGACGGCTCCGTCTGGTACGGCAGCGCGTCCGTCGACGCATCGCAACTGACCCACCTCACCGCCTCACTCTCGGCCACCCGCATCCCTGTGCCACTGGCGCCTTTCGCGCCGCACGTCACGTCACTGGCGTTCGGGCCGGGCGGACGGCTCTGGTTCACCGAGTCCCCCATCAGCAAGGCTCCCAGCGAAGTGGGCTACGCGGACTCCAGCAGGCACACCGAGGTCTGGCGGCTGCCGCTCGCGGCCACGCCCATCGGGTCGATCGTCCCCGGACCCGACGGCGCGCTCTGGTTCAGCGAGACCAACGCCATCGGGCGGATCACACCGAGCGGCGCCATCTCGTCCTACCGGACGGGGAACATGACCTACGTACGGTCCGTCATCGCCGGACCCGACCACGCGATGTGGTTCACCACCTCCACGGAGGTGGGCAGGATCACCATGGCGGGCGTGATCTCGCTCTGGCCCCTGCCCGGCGCCCAGGATCTCGCAGACCTCGTCTACGAACCGCGCCACCACGGATTTCTGATAGCCGACGCCAAGGCCGCCGCTCTGCGCTGGTTCCCGATGCCCGCCTGAGGATGCAATTACGGGCACCAACGCAGGCGGGGCGGCTGGCTTCCCATTCCCACCCGTCAACACGGATCGCGTTTCTTTCGTCGCCGCGCCGGGTCTACCCGCCGACCGGCCGGGAGGGCCTGCCGCCGGTGGCGTTCGTGTTCGCCGACACCACGGACGCCAAAGTCGCCAACACCGTGAAGGTGTTGGAGGAGGCCGGCCGTCGCTACTGGGCACCGCGCCGGTACGACACCTACTACCGGGGGATCACGGCCCGGGACTACGGCCAGGCCGTGCCGGTCGTCTTCACCACCCTGGAGCGGCTCCAGGAGCACAGTGCGGGCGCGGCGGTGTGGTGCCGTCTCGGCAGTCCCGATGAGCAGGCGCTGACGGCCGCGCTCGACAACCCCGACGGCGAGGCCCTGTTCCGCCGCCAGGTCGCGCGGGCCGAGGCGGCAGAGGCACAGCAGCGCGCTGCCGACCGCGAGGCGTGGCGTCCGGTGTGCAAGCGGTGCGGGCAGAAGTTCACCGACCAGCGCTGGCAGGAGACCACCGCGCACAGCAGTGCCTGGAAGGCCGGTGACGTGTCCGTGTGCGGGACGTGCCGTGCCGACGACGTCGCCCGTCAGGAAGCCGCCCGCACCGAGACCGCCTGGGCTCCGGCTCCCGCACAGCCGGAGCCGGAGCCGGAGCCGGAGGACGACCGCGATCAGGAGCCGGGCAAGCCCCGCCGCGGTCTGCTCCGCTGGCGGACCTGACCCGGGCAAGCCCAAGGGGAGCCTGGGCAAGCCGCCTTGAACGGCGGCTTGCCCAACCCGGCCGCGCACTCGCCGCCGTCGTCCTCGGGGCGTGCGCGGCCGCCCGGCGGGACGGCCCGTGAAGTCGGGACGTCGCCGCACGGGACGGAAGATGATGACGCTCTTGAAGATCGGCCACCCGGTACTCAGGGGTGGCCGCGGACCTGCTCGATCTCGTTCCCCACTTCGAACCCATCTCTGAACCTCAATGTCTTCCGAGTGCCGGGGCGGCGGGCCGTGACCCATGTCACCCACATTGCGGACGCTCGGGGCAGACGGGAGACCTTGGGCGAGGCAGCGTCCAGAGGCATGACCTCACCCAGCGAGACCCTCATCTCGATCTCCTGACGGCGTGTCCCCGGGGAGCGGTTCCCGGCCTGGGCCGTACCCACCCGCAGTGGCCATCTCGTAGGGCTCGTCGGCGAAGTCCCTGCCGCACCTTCGCGACCGTGGCAGCTTCAGCAGATCACCCGCGCGCAGACCTTGGCAGCGCTGCTAGACGCGGGCCTGGTGACCCTCGGAGGCGCGTGCGCAGGTGCCGATGGACACCTGTGCGGGGGCAGTCCGTTCATGATGGCGTCGGTGACGAAAAGATCCTGCTTGTGTCCGCAGAGGCCGTGTGCGGATGACCCCGTGTAGCGAATGAGCAGGCGTGTCGATGTGGATCCTTTCGTGACGCAGTCCATCGGCTGTGTTGCATTCCACCTCCATGTGTGCGATGCAGATCACACGCTTTGGTGGGTGGTTCATGAGGACGGTGGCGCGCGATGTCACGGTGCATCACTGCGCCCGTCCCGCGGTGCGAAGGCTTCGAGAGCGTCTGCGTCGGTTGCCCGAGCATGAAGGAAGTAGTCGGCCCACTCGGCGATTTCGGGGTAGGAGGAGTCCTGCGTGACCTGGGTGATGGCAGCTTCCGCGTCGAAGGTGGTCGATCGCAGTTCGACGCCGGGGCCCAGAAGTGCCCAGTGGGCTCCCGCCCGCCCATAGGGCATGCCGATGCTGCCGGGGTTGACCACGAGTCGGCCGTGAGCGAGGCGGACGAACGGCATGTGCGTATGACCGCAGACCACCGTGTGGACATCGGAGTCAAGCTCGCTGAAGACCTCTCGCCAGCGGTCAAGGCGTGAGTCCACCAGGACGACCTCTTCATCGTCACGAGGGGTGGCGTGGCAGAACAGCACCTTCCCCAGGCCGCGCACGGGCAGAGAGAGTGATCGGGGCAGCTGGCCGAGGAGGTCGAGGTGGTCTTCGTGTAGCTGTTCGGCGGCCCAGGGAGCAATTGGATCGGGGATCGAGTCGCGTTGGCCGCGGCGGTATTCGAGGAGTTCGCGGTCGGCGTTGCCGCTGACCCAGGCGATCCGGTCGCCGAGACTGACCAGCAGGTCGAGGACCTGGGTCGGCTGCGGGCCGGCGGTGATGTCGCCGGTCAGCACGATGCGATCGGCGGCGCTCACGTCTGGTTCGGCGAGCACGGCCTCCAGGGCAGGCAGGACTCCGTGGATGTCGGACAGGACGGCTACTCGGTTCAACATGGTCACCACTGTGGGACGAGGTTCACCGAAAGGCGGGACTGTTCGCCTGACGCGTAGTTCACGTGGGTGCCTGCTCCAGCGCGTGCGTTCTTGAGGTGCGTACTTCTTCGGGGTCCTCCCCTTCAACTGCAGTTGGGCGTCGGTGGCGCCCCTCAGCCCAACTGCCCTACCCGGCCCGCGCGTGGATCACCGGACGTCGCCGTGCTGGCTGCGAGGCCGCCCGCCCCAGCAGTGGGCGCAAGCGATGCGCCACCACTACGAGACCTGACCGACCCGTGCGAATGCTGCGCCACAACCGCACAAGCCCACCCGCCACGGAATCGACGTACGGCGGGTGCGGCCGTACTCGAGTCGGAGCGGCGTACGGCACAGCGGGCCGAGCGGGAGACCGAGACCGTGCGCAAGACAAGGGGTCCACATCGCGCATGCTCTGCCGGCCCCGGGGCAGCGCTACGCCTGGGTGCCGGCGCGCCGGAGGTCCGAGTACACGCGAATCTGCACTCCCGGCGCGCCGGGAGTGCGCCGCACGGTGGCGGCCCCGGACGTCGCCCACCACTGTTCCAGCTCGGATTGCACGGCAAGGGCGGTCGCCTCGTCCGCGGCGGTGATGTCCAGAACGACCAGGATGTCCAGAACGACCAGGCCCGGCTCGGACACATACCGTTATTGATCGGCGTCATACTCCGGGCGACGCCGACCCACCCCGGCACGGTTCGACGGCGGCGGACAGATCACCTCTTTGAGCGACCGTGGTCCGCCCACAGACGGTTGGACTGGAGGTTGATTAGGCCTCACCCTGCCCATGCTTGCTTGGGCAGGGTGAGGAGCGGGCTCTGTTATGGCGGAGGTGAGGTGTTGCCTGGCCCTACTCAATCGCCATTTCGGCGAACTCGATTTGGACGGTCTCACCCGCCGACTCGGAGCCATCAGCCGCAGGGTCGGGCATCGACCATGACGACGCCCACGCATTGATCAGAGTCAGGTGCTTGGCGATGCGCGGTGGTGGAGTATGGTCGGCACGCGGCGTTGTGGGGTAGGGCATACCCGGTGTGAGCCTGATGCCTGCACTACGCCCGCGACTACTTCACCGCGACGGGCGAGGACCAGCTCCTGGCGATCGTCGACGACGCGCTCCGTCTCGGCGCGAGCGGAGCAGTGGGCGACATCGTCGCCCTGCTCGCCTCCGCCGAGAGCATGCACGTGCGGCACCACCGGCGGTGACGCAACTGGTGCTGCCACATTGGGCATCCGGTCCTGCCCGCCTCCGGGTCCCCCGCTCAGGCGGGAGGTTCTTACCGCTGCGGTACGGGCTACCCGGCCGCCCTCGCAGCCTTCCAGGGCAGGCTCGGCGGGCTGACCCGCCCCGATGCCCGGATCGTCCTTGCTCGGCTGCGGGCCGCGCTCAAACGGTCCGGCCGTAAACGTGGCATCGACGCCGAAGCTGAGCTCCTGCAGCGTCATGAGTGGTGGCAAGCACACGGCGGAGCAGGTCGGCTGGCTGGCCACCACCGTCTGACAGGCATTCGCGCCCGGCCCCGGGGCCGGTTGAGAGGGTTCTGCGGGCGGCAGTCTGGGGACGGTATCGGTTTCGGCCGTTCTGAGAACCTCTCGCGTCTGATCTTCTGTGTGAGCCGCGTCGTGATCTTCGGGTTGGTTAGGTTGTCCTCGAATTTCGCCTGACCGCATCCAATTGTGAGGGGATCTGATGAGTGAAGAGCCCGAGTTCGTCCTGCTGGCGCTGACGGTGAGTTCCGAAGGGCGCGAGCGGCGGAGGCTGGACCCTGCCGATGGCCGCCTTGCGGCCGGCCCGGTCGTCATCAAGGAAGGCGTGGAGTACAGCCTCGGCCTGGAGTTCCGTGTGAACCACGGGGACACCTCGGGCATGAGGTACATCCACGTGGTCAAGCGTGCGGGCATCACGGTGGACAAGCTGGAAGCCGTGCTCGGTTCGTACGGTCCCTCACCTGACGGAAGCCCGTGCAAGAAGGAGCTTCCCGCGGAGGAGGCGCCCACCGGATTACAGGCCCGTTCCGGCACTTACAGCGTCCGCAGTCGGGTCATCGGAGATGAGGGGACGGTGGACGTCGATTTCGAATGGTCCTACAAGCTCGCCAAAGACTGGCAGTAGGCAGAGGCAGGAGTCCACGCCCACCGGCAATCCTGAAACCTGGGGCTTGCGACGCCGGGCGAACTGCCGCCTGGACCTGCGGGACGTGGCGGAGAACCCGCGGCAGGCGGAGTTCGGCCGAGCCAACGTCCGGCCCCTGGTAGTGAGTCGGCACTCCCTGCAGTTGAGGATCAGCCTGGCCTGAACCGCGGTCGGCGTTGTCCTGTTCAGGTGGGGGCTACGGCTTCCGCGCCGTGTTCGACGGCGCCCAGGACGCGCTCGTGGTACGCCTCCAGTTCGCCGTCGGGCACGGCAACCGGGCTGCCGGTGAGGGCGTACCACTCGTCGGCGCCGGTGTACTGGATCGCGATGGCGACCAGGTGGTCGGCCCGCCGGGTGGTGTGGATGGTGAGGTCGCCGGTGATGACGCCGACCTGATCGGTCATGGCGCCGCCCGGTCCGGCGGTGACCTGGTCGTCGCACACCGCCGGTTCCGGGGCGGGCATCAGCTGTCCGGGCAGGTGTCGAGCATCTCGCCGAGCGCCGCCTTCTCTGTCTCGGTGACGTTGAGTTGGTAGAGGTGCTTCACGTCGATCCAGGCGCGGGGTAAGTGCACCAGTAGGAGAGCGCAGCGGCGGCTTCCACAGGTCCGGGGTCCGGTCGCCCTTGGACCGGTTGGAGGCGGCGGAGATGGCGATCAGCTGGGAGTGTTCCAGGTCGTTGGCGAAGGCCTTCCGCTTGGCGGTGTCCCACAGGTCGGCTCCGGCCCGCCAGCTGGCGGCGAGGGGCACCATGTGGTCGATGTCGACCTGGCCGGAGGCGGTCAGGGTCTTGCCGTCGTACTCGCTGTGCCAAGTGCCGGACACGGCCCTTCACTTGTCGTCCTGGTCCACGTCCTTTCCGTCGCGCTGCAGGACGACCTCGCGGGTGTCGCACTCGCCGTACTGCCTTGCCTGGCCCAGCGCGGGAACTTGGCCCGGCTGTACCCGGACATCGCGTGCGGCACCTCGACGTTCAGGTCGCCGAGCTCGCCCCGGGCGACCTCGGCCGGGGGCGGCTCCGGCAAGGCCCGCCGCAGCGCCGGGACGGGCTGTGATGTGACTGAGGCGGTGGTGGTGGTTGCGGATGCCACAGTGGCGGGGGCAAGGGCGGCGGCGAGACCGGCCAAGGCGGTGGCGGCGCGCAGCCACCCGCGAGAAGTGATCATGTGTCAAGAGATAGCGTCCGGGTCCGTGTGCAGGGACACGAACGGCTCTGCGTCACCCCGTACGAGGGCGCGGCCTCCACGCTGGCTGCCCCCTCTGGAGCGGCTGCGCACCCGCTCTCTATGGCAATGACGAGTTGATGCGGGTCAAAGGGCTGTCCGGAGTGCGGGCAGGTTCGGCACGCATGCGAGGCCGGTAACGGTGCCTCGCAGCGGTGTCCGCCTGGGATGATGGGGAGTCAGCGGCGGGCGTTTTGACCTTGGTCGGCACTCCGCCCGCCGCTGCCCCGCACCCTCGTCGCCCCGGCCTCCCGCTGTGCTCCGACACCCGCGCCCTCGACCGGCTGCGCCCGGGTTGGGCCGCCGCAGGTGCAGCCGCTCGCCGTTCCCGTCCCGCCAACGCCAGCCACTTGGAGGTGCGCTTCGGCCGCCAGCGGGATGACCGGTGACGGTCCGTCTGGATCCGGGACTCCTTGTTCAGCTCATGTGCCAGTCCTGTGAAGCTGATTCGCCGGGGTTCCACATCTGGACCGCGGCACCGTTTGCTGGGTTCGAGTGGGAGATGTCGAGGACGTTGCCGTTGGCGTTCTGGAGCTTGGTGCCGGACCAGTTCCAGGTCTGGGCGTCCCCGCCGATGCACTTCCACATGTTCACCGCGGCGCCGATGTCGTGGTTGTTCCAGGCGACGTCGAGGCAGTAGTTGGGGCTGACGTCGGTGTGCAGCTGGTTACCGATGAAGTACCAGCGCTGCCCCGGGGAACCGTCGCAGTCCTGCATGTAGACGGCCGCGCCCGGGAGGTTGTTGGCACCGACTACCGTCAGGCACCGGTTGTTCATGTTGGAGGCCAGCATGAAACCGGCGAGTGGTTTGGTCGTCACCGCGGGAGCGGCGTCCGCCGGGGTGTATGCCGAGGCGGTGGAGCTGATCAGTGATCCGGTCAGCGCGAGCCCGAGGAGTGCGATGGCCGAGCGCTTCGTTGTCGACGTCATGGTTGTCTCCTGATACCTGCAGTGATCGGCGATGTGCCTAATCGAGGTTCGCAAGGTCAGGAGTCAGGAAGAACCCCCGGGATTCCGGGGGTTGCCGGTGGGCCGGAATGTACGTAATAAAGCGCTTGTCCGTCCTGTGACTGCGGACCCACACTGCGGGTGTGGTGAATGATCGGCTGTCGGGGGAGCTGCGCGCGGCGCTGGTACCGGGCGCGGGGACGGAAGAAACGGGGGCGGCGCTGTCCCGGGTGATCGCGCCCGTCGTGGCGCACGACGGATTGCGGTGCGGCGTCATGAACCCGTCACTGGGGGTGGGCATCAGCGCGCTGGGGTTCTGGCACGGGTACGGGCCCGATCTCGGCCGCGAGCTGATGAGCGTCAGCAGCTTTGCCGCCGGACTGCCCGAACTGGCCCGTCTCGCGCGGCAGACCGTGCCGGTGGGCGTCGTGGATCTCAGCGTTCCGCTGGGCGTGTTCGGCGTCGGCGAGGAGCTGTGCCTGGTGCTGCGGGACACGCGCGGCGTATGGGGGCTGCTCAGCCTGACGCGCGCCACGGGCGGCCGGCCGTTCGACGCTGACGACATGCACTCGATCGCCGCAGTCGGACGGCCGCTCATCGCCGCGCTACGCGGCAGCGTGACAGCGCGGCCCGTCGCGCCCACGGCGGACGGGCTGCCGCCGGGCATGCTCGTGGTCGGCGCGGACGGCAAGATCCAGGCGATGACGTCCGTAGCCCGGCAGTGGCTGGCCGCGGAGGCGCCGCAGGACGCGGTCCCGGGCTGGCTCCTCGAATCCTTCCTCGCTGCCCTGTCCTTCGAGGCCCACGAACACGCCCGCGACCCGAGCCGCCGATACCCGCGGATCTGCTTCAGGTCCGCGGTCTCCGGCTGGACCGCGATCGAGGCACAACCCCTCGGCGACAACGGCGACGTCGCGATCACGGTCCAGCGCGCGACCGGCACACTGCTGCTCCCCACGTTCTGCGACTGGTACCAGATCACCACCCGCGAACGGCAGGTCATGCGGTACCTGCACGACGGCACCACTCCCAAACGGATCGCCCGGCTGCTCGACCTGTCCGCCCACACCGTGGACGATTACCTGAAAGCACTCTTCCGCAAGACCGGCACCTGCGGCCGGGACGAACTCATAGCGGCCATCAACGCCTGATGACCCGGTAAGCGAGATGCTCCCTGCTCCGGAGTTCGGGGTTGCGGTCGACAACCTGGCGGACACCGACCGTTCGGCCCTCGAGATGACGGTCGCCGCATGCACTCTGTCCCGCAACCCTCGCACCGCTCGGGTCGAGGGCCGACGCCGCAAGTAGAACCGCGTGTCAGGCGTCGAACTCGTCCCGCAGGTCGTCGGCAGTTTCCTGCGCCCGCTGCTTCGCCCGGTCCTGCGCCTGCGAGGCCCGCTCAGAGGCCTCGGCCTTGTCACCGGGAAGCTTCGCGACTTCGCCTGGTCCGCGAGCTCCTGCGCCTTGTCCTTGCACTGGTCCTGGATGCCCATGAAAGTCACTCCTGGGAAGGGGTGCGGGGGATCGGGGCCCCTCTGGGTGACCCTCAAGGCCGTTCGGTCCCTGCGCTCAGACCTACGCCCGTACTGCTCGCGCGGCGTAGGGTGCGCCGAGTTCGACGGGCGTGCCTGCCTCTTCTTCGCCGCCCACCCCCGCTGACCGCGCGACGGCACCTGTACGGTCGGCCGGACTGATCTCCGGGGCGGGAGGCAAAGGCGCCGTGACGGCCCGCCCCGGTTCAACCCCCGGCAGCGGTCCGGAGCGCGTCGCGCAGCTCATCGAGGGCGGGCACGCCCGCCAGGCCGTCCGCGCTCCGGTACACCCGGCACGCCACACCGGGAGCGCGGCCCGGCTCGGCGAAGGGGTCGCGCCCGTCGGCGAGGATGGTCGGCGAGCCGGTGAAGCCGGACCGCTCGGCCTCGGCCTTCGGCAGGCTCTCCGCTTTCGCCAGGGCTTCGTCGGACGCTTCGGTGACATACAGCTCTCGGTCTTGGTGCGCCCGCGTCTGGCGGCGAGGATTGCGAACCGTAGGGCGGCGAACTGGGCGCTGGAGAACGCCGCTTGGCCACCCGCGAAAGCGGGCCGGCATGTCATCGGCAAGCTGGCCGAGTGGGGCTACAGCCTGGACAGCGACCGGGAAGCGAACATCACCGAGGCGACCGTACTCCTGGCCCGGGCAGCCCTCACGGACGGCGGCCGTCGCGTCAGCCCTCACCTTGCCGATCAAGACCATCAGGCCCTCATCCTGGTCCTGTCCCACCAACCCGGCCACGCACCGAAGGCGAGGACCTGCTGCGCGAGGTGAAGTGCGCAGTGTCATTTCCTGCGGCATCGACACCGAGCAGGAGGACGGTGGCCGGCCCCGACCAGACCGATGCCAGATGTGTCCATCAACATGCTGTCCGCCGCCTCCACGAGGCCCTGTATCTGCGTGGAGTTGTCCAGGAGCTTCTTGTCCAGCAGGCGGATCTCGGCGATCGGGTCCCGGCTCCGGGTTCTGCCGGCGGGCGTCTATGCGGGGGTGAGGATTTCGATCTAGCCGCCTGCGGCGGCGCCGTCCCTGCGGGGGTCGGCGGCTGCCAGGAGTGTGCCGTCGGGGGTGATTTCTACGAGGGCG
>NZ_LGDD01000319.1 GCF_001279695.1 Streptomyces sp. WM6378 | reverse complement strand
GGGGGTGTTGTGAGGTAGTGCTCGGCGGGGGGCGAGTGCGGGTGGGTGGGCGCGTGCGGCGGGCATTTCCCCGCCCCGCCCCTTCCCGAGACCCTCCGGGGGGGTTCATTTGGCTGCGGCCCGGTGGTCGTCCCCTGGGGCTCCGCCCCAGACCCCGTTCGCGCCTGAAGGGCGCTCGTCCTCAAACGCCGGACGGGCTGGGTATGCCCGCATCCACCCTGCTAGGGGCGCGGGGAACTGCGCGACCAGCCGCCCACGCCCCGCAGCCAAGCTCGCACCCTCACCCCAGCTCCTTCCCCTCCCCCTTCCCCTCCCGCTTCTCCAACCGCAACCGCTCCTTCTGCACCTTCCGCAGCTTCCGGTCCACCCCGATTCCGCCCATCAGGGCGAACGCGATGATCGTGACGTGGGGCGAGCCCGGCGTGCCTTCGCCGTTGGCCTTGCTGCCGCCCACCCCGCCCATGATTCCGAAGCCCTTGACCTGGACGTTCAGCTCGGGCGGGACCGTCACGCCGATGCCGCCCATGATCGTGAAGAGGCGGAGCGTTGTCTCGCGGTCCTCGAACCGGGCCTCGCGCAGGTCGATGTCACCGCCGCCCCACATCGCGAACGCGGTGAACTTCTTGGCCACCGTCCAGTTGCCCTTGCGGCTGAAGCCGCCCCACAGGGCGAAGCCTCCTTTGGAGGTGGGCGGGTGGCCGATGCGGGACGGCCAGTGGACCTCGCTCTCGTCCTCCGTGCGGCGGGCCACCGGGGTCGCCGGACCCACCGTGCCCGGCGCGGGCAGGTCGCGGACGAGCGGCTCCAACTCCCCGTGCGTACGCGCCTTGTAGGCCGCCTCCAGGCGCTGCTCGAACTCCTCCATGTCGAGCCGGCCCTCGGCCACCGCGTCCCTCAGCGACTCGGCGACCCGCTCCCGCTCGGCGTCCGAAGCCCGCATCTCCGGCAGCCCACCCGTTGGTTCACTCGTCATGGTGTGAAGACTATTGAATCCTCCCCTCCCTGAAGGGAGGGATTCGTCACCCTCCAGGGCTGATCGGGGATTTCTAGCTCAGGCTGCCACCGAGGCCAGCGGCCCTGGTGGTCTTACGCCCTCAGCACCAGCCGGGTTGAGACCAGCCCGGACCAGCATCACGCGGGCGGAGTTCTTGTCCCTGGGGGACACGGCTCCGCACGCGGTGCAGGCATACGTTCGTTCCGACAGAGGCAGTGCGTGCTTGGTTCTCGCTCCGCACTGTGCGCAGTCCATCGTGGTGTGCGCGGGGTGGACAAGGTAGAGCTCACGGCCGTGCTTGCGGGCCATGTGGATCAAGGCCTGCTTGGTGGCGCCAATTGCCGCGTCGGCCGCCTTCCTGGCCATGGTCGACTTGGCGAGGAACTTCGGTCGGAAGTCCTCGACCGCCAACCGGTCATGGTCACGGACCACCCGCTTCGCCCACTTCCGGCCGGTGTCCGCACGCTGCCGGGCCACCTTCTTGTGCAGCTTCGCCGCCCGCCGCTTCGCGACGCGGTAGCCCTTCGAACCGGGCCGGCCCTTCTTCGGCTTACGGCGGGCCATCACCCGCTGATAGCGGGCCAAGCGTTGCGCGGCCGTCTTCCCGTGCTGAGCGTGGGGAAGGTCGTGGTCGCCGCTGGTGGTGGTCGCGGTCTCCTTGACGCCCCAGTCGATACCGATCACACGCCCGGTTTCCGGAAGCGGTTCGACGGTCGCGGGGACGACGAAGGAGGCGTACCACGCCCCGGTGCTGTCCTGGTAAACGCGGACGCTGGACGGGTCGGCCTCAAGGTCCCGCGACCACACAACGCTCAGCACGATGCCCCGGCCAGGTGCAGACGGCCGTCTTTGAGGCGGAACCCGCGCCGGGTGTAGCTGAGGCTCGGGCGCGCCTCGCGCTTCTTCTTCCAGCGCGGCATACCCGCCCGGCGTGCCATGGGCAGCCGGTCTTTGATGTCCTTCTGCGCCTTGGCACGGGACTTGCCGAAGTCGCGTATCAACTGCTGTTGCGGAACGCTGGAGCCCCCACGCAGCCACGCCGTGCGCTTGCGGGCCTCGGTCAGCATCTTGTCGAGCCGAGCCGGGCCGCATGTTCGCTTCTCGCCGGTGGCCTTGTTGTGCAGATGCACGTCCCTGGACTTGGCGACGGACTCGTTCCAGATCCACCGGCACCGGTCCCACTCACCCATCAGGGCAGTTCGGGCCGTAGACGACACGCGCAGCCGGAAGGTCCACCGGGCGTGCCCGGCCTCCTCTGCCTTCGCTTCTGCCGTCATGCACATCAACCTATCCGGCAGGACTGACAGTTGAGAGCAGTCGATCTCGGTGGGCTTCTTCGCTTCGCCGGAGGGTGGACGCCGTTTCGCCCTGGCGGCGAAACGGCTATCCCTGCCCCGCTCCGTAGGAGTCCGATTCCTCTCCGCCCTAAAGAACGGGGCATCCTCGGAGGAACCCGGTGAAGGGCTTACCCCTTGGGGGTTTGGGGGCTCGCCCCCATTGAATACAGCATTCTCGCGATCACTGCCTCGATGTCCGGTTCGCGTACCGACAGGTCCACCAACGGGTACGCCTGCGCGATGTGCGCCACCAGCGGCGCCGCCGACGCAGAGGCCGGGAAGGCGAGCCACTGGCGGGGGCCCTCGACCTTCACCACACGGGCGCCTTCCGCCCGTACCGGCGGGAGTTCGCGCTCCAGGTCGACCACCAGGGTGCGTTCGCTCTCGCCCGCCTCGTGCAGTCCGGCCAGCGCGCCGTCGTACATCAGGCGCCCGTGGTCGATGACCATCACCCGCTTGCAGAGCTGCTCGATGTCGGTCAGGTCGTGCGTGGTGAGCAGGATCGTGGTGGCGCGTTCCGCGTTCAGGTCGCGCAGAAATTGCCGGACTTTTGCCTTGCTGATGACGTCCAGGCCGATCGTCGGCTCGTCCAGGTACAGGACGTCCGGGTCGTGGAGGAGTGCTGCCGCGATGTCGCCTCGCATTCGCTGACCCAGGGAGAGTTGCCGAACGGGTACGTCCAACAGGCTTGACAGATCCAGGAGTTCGACGCATCTGTCCAGGTTTTCGCGGAAGCGGGCATCCGGGATGCGGTACATGCGGTGAGCCAGCTTGTACGAGTCGTACAACGGCAAGTCCCACCAGAGAGTCGTGCGTTGGCCGAAGACCACGCCGATGCGCTGCGCCAGTTTCGTACGTTCCCGGGACGGGTCAAGGCCCGCCACCCTGAGGCGGCCCGCGCTCGGGGTGAGGATGCCCGTCAGCATCTTGATCGTGGTGGACTTTCCGGCGCCGTTCGGGCCGATGTAGCCGACCATCTCGCCCCGCGGCACCCGGAAGCTGATCCCGTCGACCGCCCTGACCTCTCGCTTCTCGCGACGCAGGCGGCCCGTCTTGCGGCGTACTTCGAAGACCTTCTCCACGCCGTCGAGTTCGATCAAGTCGCTCACTTCAACTCCCCGTGCTGCGGTACGAACGAATCCCTACCCGCCACGCCTGCCCCGCCAGCGTCAGGCACACTGCCGCCACCAGCGGCGGTGTGAACGCGAGCCAGGTCGGCAGGGCCAGCGGGTACGGGCGGCCCAGGATGTACAGCGCGGGCAGCCAGTTCACGAAGGCCAGCGGCAGAATGAAGGTGACCCCGCGCACCATGTCCTTCGCGAACACCGTCGGCGGGTACTGGAGCAGCGTCTGGCCGCCGTACGTGAACGCGCTCTGCACCTCCGCCGCGTCCTGCGCCCAGAACTGGAAGGCCGCGCCCGCCACGAACACCGCGCAGAAGATCGCGGTGCCGCTGAGCAGCATCACCGGCACCAGGAGCACCTTCAGTACCGTCCAGTGCACGTGCAGGGACAGCAGCGAACCCGCCAGGACCAGCACGCCCTGGAGGAGCCGGCCCAGGCGCTGGAGGCCGAAGCGATCGGCGGCGACCTGGGCGAGCACCGGCGCCGGGCGCACGAGCAGCGTGTCGAGCGTGCCGTCGCGGATGCGCGCGCCCAGCTTGTCGATCGAGCCGAGCACCGCGTTCGCGAGCCCGAACGCGGTCGTCGACGTCCCGTACAGGAACGCCACTTCGGCGAAGGAGTACCCGCCGAGCGAGCGGACCCGCGAGAACATCAGGGCGATCACCACGAAGTCGAACGCGGTCACCAGGAAGTTCCCGACCAGCATCATCACGAACGACGCCCGATAGGCGAGTGTGGAGCGGATCCACATTCCGGCGATCATCCTGTACGTGGCCCACACACCCGGCGCCGGCCGACGCTCGGTCACCGTCTCAGCCACCCTGCACCACCACTCTCCGTACCGCCGCGGACTGGAGCATTCGACCGACGCCGAGCAGCGCAGCCGCCCAGCCGAGCTGGAAGCCGTACGCGCCGAGCAGACCCCAGCCCCGGTGCCGGCCCATCAGGACGTCCGCCGGGATCTGGAGCAGCGAGGACCACGGCAGCGCGCGGGCCACCTCGCCGAGCAGGCCGGGGAAGGCGTTGAGGGGCAGCAGCATCCCGGAGAAGAACAGGCCCGCGATCGACACGAGGGAGGCGACGCCGGCCCCGTCGAGCAGCCAGAACGCCGAGAGCGCCACCAGGAAGCGCAGCGCGAAACTCACCACCACGCCGAGCAGGACCGCGAGGAGGAAGGCGAGCCAGGTCAGCGGGTTCGTCGGCAGCGCGAGGTCGAAGAACAGCGCGCCGAAGGCCAGCGGGGCCACCCCGCGCCCCAGGAAGTGGAACAGCGCCCGGCCCAGATCGGCGGACAGCCACCACAGCTGGAGGTCGGCCGGACGGTACAGGTCGATCGCGATGTCACCCGTACGGATGCGTTCCACGAGTTCGTCCGCGAAGCCGCCGCCGAACAGGTTGACCGTCATGAGCATGGCCTGGCTGATCCACACATAGGTGAGCGCCTGGGACTGGTCGTAGCCGCCGAGGTTGGGGCGCTGGTCCCACAGGGCTATATAGGTGTAGGCCACGATCACGCCGAAGACAGTGTTGGTGAAAATCCCGGCCGCGGTGGCGACCCGGTACGTCGTATAGCGCCGGAACCCACCCGCGGCCACGACCCCGTACAGCCGCACGAACGCCCCCTCACCGTCATGGACACCAAAGCGCGGGAGCCTAGCCCAGCCCCACGGCCCTTCGCGACGGAATTTCCGCGGTGCGGCGTGCAAGATGTCCTTACACCGCATATCGCCCCATACATTGCGCAAACGACCCGAGATGCAACGGCCGGAGAGACATGAGCGACGACGAGCAGCCGGAGCCCCCGAAGCCCGGACACGAGGCGCCGCAGAAGTGGACGCCCCGGGATCCCACCGCCGGCGGACCCGAGCCCGCGCCCGCCGCGGCAGCGGGCGCCCCGCGCCAGGGCCCCGGGACCCCGGGCGACCCGGCCAAACCGGGCAAGCGGCCCAAGCGGACCGGATGGCGCCGCTTCGTCCCCCGCTGGCGCATCGTGCTCGGCCTCTTCCTGCTCGCCGCCCTGCTGCTCATCGGCGGCTTCATCACCGGCTACACGCTCGTGTCGATCCCGGCCGCCAACGCCGGGGCCACCGCCCAGTCCAACGTCTTCCTCTACGCCGACGGCACCCAGCTCGCCTCGGACGGCGAGATCAACCGCGAGAACGTACAGCTCGCCCAGGTCCCGCTCAACGTGCAGCGCGCCGTACTGGCCGCCGAGGACCGGGACTTCTACTCCGAGCGCGCCGTCGACCCCAAGGCCATGGTCCGCGCCGCGTGGAACACCCTCACCGGCAAGGGCACCCAGGGCGGCTCCACCATCACCCAGCAGTACGTCAAGAACTACTACCTGGGCCAGGAGCAGACGGTTACCCGCAAGGTGAAGGAGTTCTTCATCGCGATCAAACTCAACCGCGAGGAGACCAAAGAGGACATTCTCGCCGGGTATCTGAACACCAGCTACTTCGGCCGCAACGCCTACGGCATCCAGGCCGCCTCCCAGGCGTACTACAGCAAGGACGTCGAGAAACTCACCACCGCCGAGGGCGCCTACCTCGCCTCCCTGCTCAACTCCCCCAGCGCGTACGACGTGATCGCCCACCCCGAGAACAAGCCCCGGGCGCTGGCCCGCTGGAACTACGTACTCGACGGCATGGTCAAGAAGAAGTGGCTCGGCGCCACCGAGCGGGCCGCGACCACCTTCCCCGTCCCCGGAAAGGTCAAGCCCCGGGCCGGTCTCGCGGGCCAGCGCGGCTATCTCGTCGAGGCCGTCAAGGACTACCTCACCAGCAACAAGATCATCGAGGAGAACACCCTCGCGACCGGCGGCTACCGCATCACCACCACCATCGAGAAGGACAAGCAGGACGCCTTCGTCAAAGCCGTCGACGACAAGGTCAACTCCAAGCTCAGCACCGACCGCAAGGCCGACCGCAACGTCCGCGTCGGCGGCGCCTCCATCGACCCGTCGACCGGCAAGGTCCTCGCGATGTACGGGGGCATCGACTACACCAAGCAGTACGTCAACAACGCGACCCGGCACGACTTCCAAGTCGGCTCCACCTTCAAGCCGTTCGTCTTCACCTCGGCCGTCGTCAACGAATCGACCACCCAGGACGGGCGCACCATCACCCCGAACACCGTCTACGACGGCACCAACAAGCGCTATGTGCAGGGCTGGAAGGGCACCCCGTACAACCCCGCCAACGAGGACGACACCTCGTACGGGCAGATCACCGTCCGCACCGCCACCGACAAGTCCGTCAACGCGGTGTACGCACAGATGGCCGTCGACGTCGGGCCCTCCAAGGTCAAACAGACCGCGATCGACCTCGGCATCCCCGCCGACACCCCGGACATGCCCAACGGCCCCTCCATCGCGCTCGGCACCGCCACCGCCAGCGTCCTCGACATGACGCAGGCGTACGCCACGCTCGCCGGGCACGGCCGCCACGGCACGTACACGATGGTCGAATCCGTCATCAAGGACGGCACGAAGACCGACCTGCCCTCGCAGGACACCAAGCAGGCCGTCAGCCGCGAGGCCGCCGACACCACGACGTCGATGCTGCAGAGCGTCGTCGAAGGCGGCACGGGCACGGCGGCCCAGGCCTCGGGGCGGCCCGCCGCCGGCAAGACCGGCACCGCCGAACAGGACAAGGCCGCCTGGTTCGCGGGCTACACCCCGGACCTGGCCACCGTCGTCGCGCTGATGGGCGCCGACCCCGAAACGGCGGTCCAGCAGCCGCTGTACGGAGCG
Source organism: Streptomyces sp. WM6378 (assembly GCF_001279695.1). Lineage (GTDB taxonomy): Bacteria > Actinomycetota > Actinomycetes > Streptomycetales > Streptomycetaceae > Streptomyces. Next base: position 43,873 of record NZ_LGDD01000319.1, on the reverse strand, counting down.
CTCGGCTTCGCCCGCATGAACGGCGGCGGACCGCCCGCGCAGATCTGGGCCCAGTACACCAAGGGCGCCCTCCAGGGCAGCGAGGCCAAGGACTTCGACCTGGAACTCCAGGACGGCGCGAGCGTCCCGGTCGAGCCGCCGCCCCCGAACTCGTCCCAGCCCCAGCCCCCCGGCAGCAACCAGGGCCAGACACAGGGCCAGGACCAAGGCCAGACGCAGGGGCAGAACCAGGGCCAGAACCAGGGCACGACCGGCGGCCGCAACCAGGGCCAGACCCAAGGCCAGAACCAAGGCCAGACGCAGGGCCAGAACCAAGGCACGACACAGGGACAGACCCAAGGCCAGAACCAGGGCCAGACCCAAGGATCGACGCAGGGGCAGACCCAGGGCGCGACGCAGGGGCAGACACAGGGCCAGACACAGGGCGGCGCCACGGACGGAGGCACCAACACCGGCGGCACCGACAACGGCGGCGCGACCGCAGGGACGGCCGGCACCACAACAGGCCTCGCCGACCGGCCCCGCGGATCAAGAAGCCCGTAAGGCCGGAGCGCTAGTGACCGCTCGTCGCCTTCAGACCCACCACCGCGACGAGCAGCAGGCACACGAAGAAGATCCGGGCGGCGGTGGCCGGCTCACCGAGCACCACCATGCCGAGCACCGCCGCACCGGCCGCGCCGATACCGACCCACACGCCGTACGCCGTACCAATGGGCAGCGTCTTGGCGGCCTGCGAAAGCAGCAGCATCGAAGCGACAATCCCCGCGCCCGTGAGCACACTGGGCACGAGGCGGGTGAATCCGTCGGTGTACTTCATCCCGATCGACCAGCCCACTTCGAGCAGACCGGCGACGACGAGCAGGACCCATGCCATGACGGCACCTCCGAAAGACGCGAACACATACGGGGTGCGTCGTCTTGTCCTGACCCGGTACGACGCGTCTCGTCGGGGTCCCACCACGATAGCAAAGGGCATGCAAAAGGGCTGGTGACACCGGTCACCAGCCCTTGAACCAGGGATTACAGATACAGCCCGGTGGCGTCCACCGACACCCGCTCGGAGGCGACGGCATGCAGATCGCGCTCGCGCATCAGCACGTACGCCACGCCCCGCACCTCGACCTCGGCACGGTCCTCGGGGTCGTACAGGACCCGGTCGCCCGGCTCGACGGTGCGCACGTTCTGACCGACCGCGACCACCTCGGCCCAGGCCAGCCGTTTGCCTACGGCGGCGGTCGCCGGAATCAGGATGCCGCCGCCCGAACGCCGCTCGCCCTCGGGAGAGTCTGACCGGACCAGCACGCGGTCGTGCAGCATCCGGATGGGCAGCTTGTCGTGGGTGTTCTCGCTCACGGGGTCGAACCTACCCGCCCCGGCGCCGGGCGTACGCCGAAGGGTCAGGCCCGCCTCTTCTTCGCCGAAAGCGCGAGCAGCCCCACCAGGCCCACAGCGACCAGCGCGACCGGCACGATCCGCTCCACCCGGGGCGACCCGTCCTCGGACACGAACTGCGCCTTCACGTCGTTCACCGTACGGTTCACCGCCACATACGCCCGGCCCGCCGTGTGGTCCACGGCCGAGGCGAACCTCGCCTTGGCATCGCCGACGATCGTGGACGGGTGCAGCCGCACCCCGATCTCGTCGAGGGTCACCGCGAGCTGGTCCCGCCTGCTCCTGATGTCCGCCTCGATCTGCGCAGGGGTCCTGGCATCCGACACTGCGCCGCCTCCGGTGGTCGTATGGGGTCATCCGTCATCCACAGTCTGTCAGCTCCGTCGCCGATGCACTGTCACAGGCCCCCATTAGGCTCTGTCGTTGTACGCCACACCCTCGGCCTTTCCGGAGGAATCCCATGAGCGAGCGACTTCAGCCCGGCGACACCGCCCCCGCCTTCACCCTGCCCGACGCCGACGGCAACGACGTCTCGCTCGCCGCACACAAGGGCCGCAAGGTCATCGTCTACTTCTACCCGGCCGCCCTGACCCCCGGCTGCACCAAGCAGGCCTGCGACTTCACGGACAACCTGGAGCTGCTCGCGGGCGCCGGGTACGACGTCATCGGCGTCTCCCCCGACAAGCCGGAGAAGCTGGCGAAGTTCCGCGAGAAGGAGTCCCTGAAGGTCACCCTGGTCGGCGACCCCTCGAAGGAGGTCCTGGAGGCGTACGGCGCGTACGGCGAGAAGAAGCTGTACGGCAAGACGGTCACGGGCGTCATCCGCTCGACGGTGGTCGTCGACGAGGCGGGCAAGGTGGAGCGCGCCTTGTACAACGTGAAGGCGACGGGCCATGTCGCCAAGATCATCAAGGACCTCGGGATCTGACACCCCGCTCCGCCGGAACGGCCCCCGCCCAACCGGCAGGGGCCGTTCCGCATTCCGGGTGTGACTGTCCGGAATGCGGTTCGTTACTCCGTACGAGGCTGCGAACGCGTGGCCGGGGCGGAGGAAGGCATGACGGTCAGGTACACCCCCGAGCGCCTGGCGGAGGCGGCCCGGGAAACACGGCACATAGACGACGCGGTCCGCTGGTGTGGAGGCATACCTACGCCCGGCAGCAGGCGCTATCTGCGGCAGCGGATGACCGAGGCGGGCATCGACATCTCGCACTTCACCACGAACCAGGTCCGCCACACCGAGGAGCGCCTGCGTGCAGCCGTCGCGGCGTCGTCCAACATCAAAGATGTCGTACGCCACTTGGGCATCAGCCAGGTCGGCGGCAATCAGACCCACATCAGTCGGCGCATAGCCGTGCTCGGCATCGACACGAGCCACTTCACCCGCACGCGCCGGGGCCGCCCGAAGGGCTCACTCGGCGCACTCCTCAGCTTGCGTGATCCCGAGGAAGGCAGGATCCCAGGCGAGCGTCTGCGCCGCGGGCTCTTCGGCAACGGAGTCGAGGAGCACTGCACGATGTGCGGCACCGGACCGGAGTGGAACGGCAAACCACTCCGGCTCGAAGTCGACCACATCAACGGCGACTGGTGGGACAACCGCCCGGAGAACCTTCAGCTCCTCTGCCCCAACTGCCATGCGGTGACCGACACTTACCGTGGCCGCAAGCGTCGGGGGCGGGCCTCGTGACCTCGCCGAAGTACACCCGCGACCTGCTCGCGCGCACGGCGCAGATGTCCACCAGCCTGGTCGACATGCTGAGAAGGCTCGACGCTCCAATGGGTTGCCGCCCTCTCAGCTACCTCGACAGGCGGCTCAGGCACTACGGCATCGACACCTCGCACTTCGAAGAGGAGCCGCTGCCCGAACGAGCCCGCCGCTCCTATCCGAAGGAGTTGCTCGCGGAGGCGGCGGCTCATTCGCACAGCATCCGGGAGATGATCCAGTACATGGGCTTCTCTCCGCGCGACTGCCCGTACGGACACATACGCAAGAAGCTCGACCAGTTCGGCATCGACACCTCGCATTTCGTCGCCGGGCGCAGATACGGGCCCAAAAACATGCCCCGCGACCAACTCGAATCTGCCGTGGCCTCCTCCCGGAGCCTTGCTGGGGTGCTGGAGCAGCTCGGCATCGCCAACAACGGCGCGGGCCGGGCTCGCCTGAAGCGCAGCCTGGACTTACACGGCATCCGCACCGACCATTTCGTCGGCCAGGGCCACCGCCGTGGCGTCCGGTCCACCGAGCGCAAGTCCGCGAACGAGATCCTGGTGCGACTCGCGCCCGGTTCCGCCCGTACGAAGACGGCCCACCTTCGGCGCGCACTCGACGACCTGGAGGTCGCGCACGTCTGCGATGCCTGCGGAGTGGGCGACACGTGGCAGGGCAAACGGCTCGTCCTGGAGATCGACCACGTCAACGGCGACCGCCTCGACAACCGGCGGGAGAACCTGCGGTATCTCTGCCCGTCCTGTCACAGCCAGACAGGAACCTTTTCGAACCGCGGGGGCACGGCACAGTACAGTAGACCGCGCGGGTCCGTACCCCAGCTGGCCAAGAGGGCGCCGGTTTAGGTCCGGTGTGTCGTGGGTTCGAGTCCCACCGGGCCCACAAGAAATTAAGGCCCGACACCTTCGAATCAAAGGTGTCGGGCCTTTCTGTTGCCTCAGCCCAACAACTCCCGCACCACCGGCACCAGCGCCCTGAACGCCTGTCCCCGGTGGCTGATCGCGTTTTTCTCTTCCGCCGACAGCTCCGCGCACGTGCGCGTCTCGCCCTCCGGCTGGAGGATCGGGTCGTAGCCGAAGCCGCCCGATCCGGCGGGGGTGTGGCGCAGGGTGCCCAGGAGGCGGCCCTCTACCACGCGTTCCGTGCCGTCCGGGAGGGCGAGGGCCGCGGCGCAGGCGAAGTGGGCGGCTCGGTGTTCGTCGGCGATGTCGGAGAGCTGGGCCAGGAGGAGGTCCAGGTTGGCCTGGTCGTCGCCGTGGGTGCCGGACCAGCGGGCCGAGAAGATGCCGGGGGCGCCGTTCAGCACGTCCACGCAGAGGCCCGAGTCGTCGGCGACGGCGGGCAGGCCGGTGGCCCGGGCCAGGGCGTGCGCTTTGAGGAGGGCGTTCTCCGCGAAGGTGACGCCGGTCTCCTTGACGTCGGGGATCTCGGGGTACGCGTCGGCGCCCACGAGTTCGTGGGGCAGCCCGGCCGCGGCGAGGATGGCGTGGAGTTCGGTGATTTTGCCGGCGTTGCGGGTGGCGAGGATCAGGCGCGTCATGCTCCCAGTATCGGGGGAGCGAGGAATCCGGCCGACCTGAGCCCTACGGCGTGCAGACCTTGCCGATTTCCTTGGCGGCGCTGGTGACGCCGCTGATGTCGGGGGTGTTGTCGCCGTTCTTGATGGCCGTACGGACGTTGCCGACGGCCTTGTTGAGGTCGTCGACGGCCTTGGAGAGGTCGGCGTTGTCCGTCTTGTTCTTCAGGGACGACAGTTCTTTGTCGATGTCGTTGAGCGCCTGGTCGGCCTGGGTGGGGTTGTCCGTGGCGTTGCCGACGGCCTTGCCGAGGTTGTCGACGCTGTTGCCGATGGCGTCCGCGGTCTTGACGCAGTCGATCGCCTTGTCGACCGCGCCGCATCCGGCGGTGACGGTGACGGCCAGGGCTGCGGTGGCGACGGCGAGCACGGTTCGGCGCATCGGTCGGGTCCTCCCCCAAGAGTTCCGGAAGGGGTTCCGGAAGTGACGGACGGGCGCACGGTTGGCCCGTGCGCCCGTACTCGTGGTGACGCGGGAAGCGTGCCCCTTGGTTGCTTCTTTACTCTCCGGACACCGCGGCCAGGGCGCGGAGTTGGAGGGCGGTGAGGTCGGCGCAGCCGCCGGTGGCCAGGTCGAGGAGCGCATTGAGCTCCTTGCGGTCGAAGGGCTCGGCCTCGGCGGTGCCCTGGACCTCGACGAAGCGGCCGTCGCCGGTGCAGACGACGTTCATGTCGGTCTCGGCGCGTACGTCCTCCTCGTAGCAGAGGTCGAGGAGGGGTGCGCCGTCGACGATGCCGACGGAGACGGCGCTGACGGTGCCGGTGAGCGGCTGGCGGCCGTGCTTGACGAGCTTCTTGCCCTGGGCCCAGGTGATGGCGTCGGCGAGGGCGACGTAGGCGCCGGTGATGGCGGCGGTGCGGGTGCCGCCGTCGGCCTGGAGGACGTCGCAGTCCAGGACGATGGTGTTCTCGCCGAGGGCCTTGTAGTCGATGACAGCGCGCAGGGAGCGGCCGATGAGGCGGGAGATCTCGTGGGTGCGGCCGCCGATCTTGCCGCGGACGGATTCGCGGTCGCCGCGGGTGTTGGTGGAGCGGGGCAGCATGGAGTACTCGGCGGTGACCCAGCCTTCGCCGCTGCCCTTGCGCCAGCGCGGAACGCCTTCGGTGACGGAGGCGGTGCAGAAGACTTTGGTGTCGCCGAAGGAGATGAGGACGGAGCCCTCGGCGTGCTTGCTCCATCCGCGTTCGATGGTGACGGGGCGGAGCTGTTCGGGGGTGCGGCCGTCGATACGAGACATGGCTATGAGCCTAGGTGATGGGCTGGGGGTGGGTTCCCGTGCGTACGCGAAAGGCCCCTACCGGTTCGGGAGGGGCCTTTCGTTGAGCGGGTCGCTCACATCATGTCTTCGATGTCCGCGGCGATGGGGTCGGCGTCGGTGCCGATGACGACCTGGACGGCGGTGCCCATCTTGACGACGCCGTGGGCGCCGGCGGCCTTGAGGGCGGCCTCGTCGACCTTGCTCGGGTCGATGACCTCGGTGCGCAGGCGCGTGATGCAGCCTTCGACTTCTTCGATGTTCTCGATACCGCCGAGGCCGGCGACGATCTTCTCAGCCTTGCTGGCCATGTGTCTCTCCTGGTTCTTGAAGAACGCTGTGTCGGCCCACGGTAGGTCCGCTTTGTCACGTTAACCCACGTTTGGCCCAGCTATGCGCGCGAGCGCATTCTGCCTGGCCAAGGATGGCGATCACCGGAGCCATGTCCCGCGAGGGGCCTCTCCGGACGATACCGCAACTGGTCTACACCAGTGTGCAACGACCGTCCGAGACGGCTTGTTCCGCAAGCCTGGAGGTTGCCGATGAGTGCGAGCAGCGCGGCCGCAGTACCGCAGCCCAAGTGGTGGAACGGGCTGTTCCAGGGGCTGCAGAAGATGGGCCGCAGCCTCCAGCTGCCGATCGCCGTGCTGCCCGCGGCGGGCATCCTCAACCGGCTGGGCCAGGACGACGTGTTCGGCAAGACCGGACTCGGCTGGAACGACGTCGCCAAGGTGTTCAACGGCGCGGGCGGCGCTCTGCTCAACGGCGCGCTCGGGCTGCCGCTGCTGTTCTGCGTGGGCGTCGCGATCGGCATGGCGAAGAAGGCCGACGGCTCGACCGCGCTCGCGGCGGTGGCCGGATTCCTCGTCTATTACGGGGTACTCCAGCAGTTCCCGAAGGACTGCGCCGCCGGTGCGAAGCTCGCGGCGGGCGCCTGTGTCGCGAAGGACGGCTCGGCCGTTCTGGCCACGTACCAGAATCCGGGGGTCTTCGGCGGCATCGTGATGGGCCTGCTGACCGCGTACTTCTGGCAGCGCTTCCACCGTACGAAGCTGGTGGACTGGCTGGGGTTCTTCAACGGGCGTCGGCTCGTGCCGATCATCATGGCCGGGGTCGCGATCGTGTTCTCGGTGCTGTGTCTGTGGGTCTGGCCGCCGGTCGGTGACGCGCTGACCAGCTTCAGCAAGTGGCTCGTCGACCTGGGAGCCGCCGGTTCCGGCATCTTCGGTGTCGCCAACCGTGCGTTGCTGGTGATCGGCCTGCACCAGTTCCTGAACACCTTCATCTGGTTCCAGTTCGGCGACTTCACCAAGCCGGACGGGACGGTCGTGCACGGCGACATCCCGCGCTTCCTGGCGGGCGACCCGACGGCCGGCCAGTTCCAGACCGGATTCTTCCCGATCATGATGTTCGCGCTGCCCGCGGCGGCCCTGGCGATCGCGCACTGCGCCAAGCCGCACCGCCGCAAGGAGGTGAGCGGCATGATGCTCTCGGTCGGCCTGACCTCGCTCGTCACCGGCATCACCGAGCCGATCGAGTACTCCTTCGTCTTCATCGCGCCGCTGCTGTACGTGATCCACGCGGTGCTCACCGGCGTTTCCATGGCGGTGAGCTGGGGGCTCGGCGTCAAGGACGGCTTCAGTTTCTCGGCCGGGTTGATCGACTACGTCATCAACTGGGGCTTGGCGACGAAGCCTTGGATGATCATTCCGATCGGAGCGTGCTTCGCCGCCGTCTATTACGTGGTGTTCCGCTTCGCGATCACCAAGTTCAACCTGCCGACGCCGGGGCGGGAGCCGGAGGAGGACGAGCTGGAGAAGGAGAACATCAAGGCGTAGCCCTTCTCCGCAATCCCCTCTCCGCTCTATTCAGCAAGGCCCTCGGACCCGCCCGGTCCGGGGGCTTTGGTGTGTCGTTTCGCGGGCCGTTCGGGCGCGGCGGGGCTACGGAAAGGTCACGGCGGGGAGACGGCGCGGAGTCGGTCTTGCCCGTATTGCCGGGTATGGCTCAGGCCACAAAAAACGAAGGTTCCTTATCTAACCCTCACCGTGCTACAACTGGTCTACACCACTCAATGGTGTAGACCACGCGGGCTTGACCGCGTTCCCCCGAGACGCCGCCGTCCCCCCGTAGTTTCCCATGCCCCCGGGCGGCGCCTTGCCTACTGGAGGATGTTGATGAGTACGGCCACCGCTACGGCGGCGCCCGCGAAGAAGCGGGGCTCCGGCCTGTTCCAGGGTCTGCAGAAGATCGGGCGCAGCTTGCAGCTGCCGATCGCCGTGCTGCCCGCTGCTGGCATTCTGCTCCGGCTCGGCCAGGACGATGTCTTCGGCAAGGACGGCCTGGGCTGGAACACGGTCGCCAAGGTCTTCATGACCGCCGGTGACGCGGTCTTCTCCAACATGCCGCTGCTGTTCTGCATCGGTGTCGCGATCGGCTTCGCGAAGAAGGCCGACGGCTCCACCGCGCTGGCGGCCCTCGTCGGCTTCCTGGTCTACAAGAACGTGCTGACCGCGTTCCCCGTGCACGACGCCGTCATCAACACCACGCAGAACAAGGGCGTCGACGTTCCGGCGGTCTACAACGACCCGAAGGTCCTCGGCGGCATCATCATGGGCCTGATATCGGCCGTGGTGTGGCAGCGCTTCCACCGCACCAAGCTGGTGGACTGGCTCGGCTTCTTCAACGGCCGCCGCCTCGTCCCGATCCTCATGGCCTTCATCGGCACCGCCATGGGTGTGCTGTTCGGCCTGATCTGGGGCCCGATCGGCGACGCCATCACCTCGTTCGGCGAGTGGATGACGGGTCTGGGTGCCGTTGGCGCCGGCATCTTCGGTGTGGTCAACCGCGCCCTGCTGCCGGTCGGCATGCACCAGTTCGTGAACACGGTCGCCTGGCAGGAGATCGGCAGCTACACGGACTCCTCCGGTGCTGTCTGGCACGGTGACGTGCAGCGCTTCATGCACGGTGACCCGACGGCCGGTCAGTTCATGACGGGCTTCTTCCCGATCATGATGTTCGCCCTCCCGGCCGTGGCCCTGGCCATCACGCACTGCGCCCGTCCCGAGCGCCGCAAGGCCGTCGGCGGCATGATGATGTCGCTCGCGCTGACCTCGTTCGTCACCGGCATCACCGAGCCGATCGAGTTCGCGTTCATGTTCATCGCGCCGGTCCTCTACGTGATCCACGCGGTCCTGACCGCCGTGTCGATGGCTGTGACCTGGGCGCTCGGCGTGCACCACGGCTTCACCTTCTCGGCCGGTGCGATCGACTACGTGCTCAACTGGAAGTTCGCCACCAACGCCTGGATGATCATCCCGATCGGCCTGGTCTTCGCGGCGATCTACTACGTGGTCTTCCGGTTCGCGATCACGAAGTTCAACATTCCCACCCCGGGCCGTGAGCCCGAGGAAGAGGTCGAGGACCTCACGAAGGCGTAGCCCTCACCACCTCGCACGAAGGCCCCCGGAACCGCAAGGTTCCGGGGGCCTTTCGCATGCGCAGAAGAGGAGCTCAGACCTCGTACGCCGCGCCCGGCGCGGCCAGTTCCGTCGGGCCGGAGTAGACCGCTCGGGCGTCCGCCAGGTTGACCTCGCCGTCCGTCCACGGCGGGATGTGGGTGAGGACCAGGCGCCCCACGTCGGCGCGCGCCGCGCTCTGGCCCGCCTCGCGGCCGTTGAGGTGCAGCGCCGGGATGTCCTCCTTGCCGTACGTGAAGGAGGCCTCGCACAGGAACAGGTCGGCGCCCTCGGCCAGTTCGTCGAGGGCGGCGCAGACCCCGGTGTCGCCGGAGTACACCAGCGTGCTGCCGCCGTGCTCGATGCGGATGCCGTACGCCTCGACGGGGTGGCACACCCGCTCCGTACGCACCGAGAAGGGGCCGATGTCGAAGGTGCCCGGCTTCAGGGTGTGGAAGTCGAAGACCTCACTCATCGAGGACGCGGAGGGCGTGTCCGCGTACGCGGTGGTCAGGCGCTGCTCGGCGCCCTCCGGCGCGTACACCGGCATCGGCGCGCAGCGGCCGCCCTCGTGGCGGTAGTAGCGGGCGACGAAGTAGCCGCACATGTCGATGCAGTGGTCGGCGTGCAGGTGCGACAGGAAGATCGCGTCGAGGTCGTACAGGCCGATGTGGCGCTGCAGCTCACCGAGGGCTCCGTTGCCCATGTCGAGGAGCAGCCGGAAGCCGTCTGCCTCGACGAGGTAGCTGGAGCAGGCCGATTCCGCGGACGGGAACGACCCGGAACAGCCGACGACGGTGAGCTTCATGGAGCGTGAACCTCCGGAATCAGCGGGGCCAGGCGAAGCCTGTCGTTGAGGGGGGCCGACGGGGCGGACGGGGCTTGCGGGGCGGCCGCGGGGAAGGGCTGCGGTTCGTCGAGCGTAAGGCGCCACAAGGCCCCTCGCTCCTTTGGAGCGGGCCGTTGTGGGGGAACTCACCTGCGCTGTCACCGGTTCGGATGGCGTTGGCATGGAGCGCGCGCGGTGGGTGGTGCGCCGGTAACGTCTGGGATATGGACACGTCGTGGTGGCTGGCGCTGGGAGCCGTGGTGGCTCTCGCGTTGGTCGCGGCCGCCATGGACGGGCGCGGGCGTTCCGCGCGCAGGCCCGGTGGGCGCACCCGGCCGCCGGGCCGCCCGGCGGGGACGGGCCGGGGCACGGGGCGGCTGCCGAAGGCCGGGGAGATCTGGTGGGCCGAGGTGCCCTACGAGGATGTTCCGGGCGGCAAGGACCGTCCGTGTCTGGTGCTGCGGGTGCGGGGCGACGCGGTGACCGTCGCGAAGATCACCAGCAAGTACCACGACGAGCGGGCCGGGGTCATTCCGCTGCCGCCCGGCACGGTGGCCGACGCGCACGGACGGCCCAGCTTCCTGGAGACCGACGAGCTGCGCGAGGTCGGGGTGTGGGCGTTCCGCCGCCGGGTGGGCGTGGTGGACCCGACCCTGTGGGACCAGGTCCGCCACCTGGCGGGGTGACGGCCCCCGGTCCCTTTCCTGCGGGCCGTCACGCCCAGAGCTGGCCGTGCAGGGTCTCGATCGCGGCCTCGGTCGTGGGCGCGGTGTAGACGCCGGTCGACAGGTACTTCCAGCCGCCGTCGGCGACGACGAAGACGATGTCCGCCGGCGTGCCCGCCTTGACGGCCTTCTTGCCGACGCCGATCGCCGCGTGCAGCGCGGCGCCCGTGGAGACGCCCGCGAAGATGCCCTCCTCCTTGAGGAGCTCGCGGGTGCGGGTGACCGCGTCGGCCGAGCCGACCGAGAAGCGGGTGGTCAGCACGGAGGCGTCGTACAGCTCGGGCACGAAGCCCTCGTCGAGGTTGCGCAGGCCGTAGACCAGGTCGTCGTAGCGGGGTTCGGCCGCGACGATCTGGATGCCGGGGACGTTCTCGCGCAGGTAGCGGCCGACGCCCATCAGCGTTCCGGTGGTGCCGAGGCCCGCCACGAAGTGGGTGATGGAGGGCAGGTCGGTGAGGATCTCGGGGCCCGTGGTGGCGTAGTGGGCACCCGCGTTGTCCGGGTTTCCGTACTGGTAGAGCATCACCCAGGACGGGTTCTCGGCGGCCAGCTCCTTGGCGACCCGTACGGCCGTGTTGGAGCCGCCCGCCGCCGGGGACGAGACGATCTCCGCGCCCCACATCGCGAGCAGGTCGCGGCGCTCCTGGGAGGTGTTCTCCGGCATCACGCACACGATGCGGTAGCCCTTGAGCTTCGCGGCCATCGCGAGCGAGATGCCGGTGTTGCCGCTGGTGGGTTCGAGAATGGTGCAGCCCGGCGTCAACCGGCCGTCCTTCTCGGCCTGTTCGACCATGTGGAGAGCCGGCCGGTCCTTGATCGAACCGGTCGGGTTGCGGTCCTCCAGCTTGGCCCAGATCCGTACGTCGTCCGAGGGGGACAGGCGCGGGAGGCGGACCAGCGGGGTGTCGCCGACCGCGGCGAGGGCGGAGTCGTAGCGCATGTCAGACGGAACCGCCCGCGACCGCGGGCAGGATCGTCACGTTGTCGCCGTCGGCGAGCTTGGTGTTGATGCCGTCGAGGAAGCGGACGTCCTCGTCGTTGAGGTACACGTTCACGAAGCGGCGGAGGTTGTCGCCGTCCACGATGCGCTCGCGGATGCCGGTGTGCCGGGCGTCGAGGTCGTTGAACAGGTCGGCGAGGGTGGCGCCGCTGCCTTCGACGGCCTTGGCGCCGTCGGTGTAGGTGCGGAGGATGGTCGGGATGCGGACCTCGATGGCCATGGCGTGGGCTCCTGATCTAAAGGGAGAGGCAGGTGGGCGCGGCTCGGGCTCGGGTCCGCGCGCCGCACGCCGTCGGGCGTGCGGTGGTGCGTTGATGCGGGGGCGCGCGGCGTCAGACGGCGGCTGCGCGGGCCGTACAGATCGCGCTGGCGAGGCGGCACAGGTCGACGTGCAGCCGCGCCACGAGCAGCAGGGCGGGGCCGCTGCTCGGCGTCTTGTCGCTCACGTCGTTCGAAACCATGGGGTCATCGTATAGATTCCCGGTCCGCTTCCCGGAATGTGATCTCGCATCCTGGACGGATTCCGCTCAGGATGCGGTCAGGGTGTGGTCGCGGCCCTTGCGGGCGGCAGGTAGACGACGGTGGGCGCGCCGGTGACGGGGTGGCGGCTCACCTCGGCGTTCACTCCGTACACCTCGCGCAGGAGTTCCGCGGTGAGGACGTCGGCGGGCGGGCCCGCGGCGACGATGCGGCCGGCCGCCAGGACGCAGATGCGGTCGCAGTAGTACGCGGCGAGGTTCAGGTCGTGCAGGGCGAGCAGGTTGACCGTGCCCAACTCCCTTACCAGGGACAGGACTTCGAGCTGGTAGCGGATGTCCAGGTGGTTGGTCGGCTCGTCCAGGACGACGACGTCCGGCTGCTGTACGAGGGCCCGGGCGACCAGGGCGCGCTGGCGTTCGCCGCCGGAGAGCGAGGGGAAGGGGCGGGCGGCGAGGTCCGCGATGCCGACGCGGGCCAGCGCCTCGCGTACGAGGGTGTCGTCGGCGGCGGTGTCGGCCTCCCAGAAGCGGTGGTGCGGGGAGCGGCCCATGGCGACGATCTCGCGGACGGTCAGCTCGATGCCGCCGGCGTCGGCGTCCTGCGGGACGGTCGCGATGCGGCGGGCGCGGGCCTTCACCGGCATCGCGTGCAGGTCGGCGCCGTCGAGCAGGACGCGGCCGGTGGTGGGACGCAGGGTCGCGTAGACGCAGCGCAGCAGGGTCGTCTTGCCGCTGCCGTTGGGGCCGACCAGGGCGACGGTCTCGCCGTCGGCGGCGTCCAGGGTGATGCCACAGAGCAGTTCGCGGCCCTGGGGTGTGGTGTACGAGAGCGATTCGGTGCGCAGGGTCGTCATGCGGGGCTGCCTTCCGCGCCGGCCCCGCGGCCGCGCAGCATCCAGAGGAAGAACGGGCCGCCGGTGAGCGCGGTGAGCACGCCGACGGGGATGTCCTGCGGGGCGGCGACGGTGCGGGCCGCGAGGTCGGCGAGGACCAGGAAGGCGGCGCCGCCGAGGGCCGCGACCGGGAGCAGGGTGCGGTGGGCGGCGCCGACGGCCATGCGCGCGGCGTGCGGAACCATCAGGCCGACGAAGCCGATGGCTCCGCTGTACGCGACGAGGATCCCGGTGAGCAGGGAGGCGAGCACGAAGACGGCCGCGCGGAAGCGGCCGGTGTCGAGGCCGAGGACGGTGGCGCCCTCCTCGCCGACGAGCAGCAGGTCCAGGGGGCGGGCCAGGGCGATCAGGGCGAGGGTGCCGACGCCGAGGGCGCCGGCGGGCAGGGCGAGCATGTCCCAGCGGGCGCCGCCGAGTCCGCCGAGCGTCCAGTGCAGGACTTCGGTCACGTGTTCGGCGCTGGCCGAGGTCACCAGGATCAGGCTGGTCAGCGCGGACAGGACGTACGAGACGGCGACCCCGGCGAGGACCAGGCGGCCGCCCGTCATGGAACCGCCGCGCCTGGCCAGTGCGTACACGAGGACCAGGGCCGCGAGCGCCCCCGCGAAGGCGGCGGCGGGCAGCGCGACGGTGGTGGCCACCCCGGCCCCCACCCCGAGCACGATCACGGCGACGGCGCCGGCGGAGGCCCCGCTGGACACTCCGAGCAGGAAGGGGTCGGCGAGGGGGTTGCGCACGAGGGCCTGCAGCACGGTCCCGATGACGGCGAGCCCGGCCCCGGTGACGGCCCCGAGCACGACGCGGGGCAGCCGCACGTCGAGCACGATGGTCCGGTACGGGCCGGGCTCCGCCGAACCGGTGACGATCCCGAGCACTTGGTGAGCCGGTATCCGCACCGAGCCGAGCGCGAGCCCGGCGACGACGCCGGCGGCCAGAACGGCTGCGAGCCCCCCGAGCACGAGGGGGTACCGCCAACGCGGGGTCACCCCGCTCACTCCCCCGCCCCCGGGCGGAGCTGCCCCGCCAGCTTCGCCACCGCGTCCGGTGCTCTGACCCCCGTCACCATGTCCGACAACGGCAGGACCGCGAAGCGGTTGTTCTTGACGGCCGGGACGGACGCCAGCGCCGGGTCGTCGCGCAGGCGTTGCTTCTTGGCCTCCACGCTCGTGCCGCCGTAGTCCAGGATCAGGATCAGCTCCGGCCCGCGGGCCACCACGCTTTCCCAGCCCGCGTCGCCGAAGGACTTGTCCTTCAGGTCGTCCGCGAAGACGTTGCGGCCGCCCGCCCTCGTCACGATGTCGTTGCCGATGCCCTTGCCGCCCACCGTGAACGCCGTCTTGTCCCCGCTGTCGTAGACGAAGACCGAGACCGGCGCCCGCCCCTTCCGGGCCGCCGCCGTCCTCGCGTTCGTGGCCTCGGCCGACTTCACCCACGACTCCGCCCGCTCGGGCACCCCGAACGTCCGGCCGACCTCGCGGACCTCCTCGTACACCTCGTCCATCGTCGTCGAGGCGCCCTTGGGGCAGTTCTCCACATTCAGGCGGGACTTGATGCCGCTCTTGGCGAGGGCCTCGCGCCCGCGCCCCTCGTTCGCCGCGAAGGCGGTTGCGTAGCCGCCGTACACGTAGTCGGGCGCGGCCGACAGGAGCTTCTCGTACGAGGGGTACTCGGCGGCCAGGACCGGGACCGAGCGGTAGTCCGCCGCGTACTTCGGCAGCACCTTGTCGTCCAAGTAGGCAGTCCCCACAAGGGACTTGGCGAGGCCCAGCTCCAGCATCACCTCCGTGGCGTGCTGGTTCATCGTCACCGCCCGCTTCGGCGGCGCCGTGAACGTCGTCGTCACCCCGCAGTTGGTGACCGTGTACGGGAAGCCGGGGGCCGGGCCGCCCCGGGCCTCGGGCCGCGCCTGTGTCGTGCACGCGGCGAGCGGGAACAGCAGGGCGGCGGCCAGGGCCGCGCGGCGCCAGAGCATGACTGAGCTCCTCCAAGGGGATTTCCACGTCCCCTGTCGTCGGGAGAAGGCGGCAGGTCAGTTCCTGGCTTCCGGCGCCGCGGGGTGTCCACGGGGCCGGTCACAGTGGCGGGACCGTGCCGGATTCACACCGGCTTCCTGGGTCCTGCCGCCCGAATAATCAAGATTGCGTACAGATAGTACGTGTCGGTCCGTGCGCGTCGGCGCGCGGCGGTACGCGTCAGTACGCCTCGACGACCTTCACGTCTTCTTCCGTGATCACGCCGTCCACGATCCGGTACGAGCGGAACTGGAACTCCCCCGCCCCGTCCGTGTCCGCCGTCGACACCAGGACGTAGTGCGCGCCCGGCTCGTTCGCGTACGTCACGTCCGTACGGGACGGGTACGCCTCGGTCGCGGTGTGCGAGTGGTAGACGATCACCGGCTCCTCGTCGCGGTCGTCCATCTCGCGGTACAGCTTCAGGAGGTCCTGCGAGTCGAACTCGTAGAACGTGGGCGAGCGGGCCGCGTTCAGCATCGGGATGAAGCGCTCGGCGCGGCCGGTGCCCGCCGGGCCCGCGACCACACCGCACGCCTCGTCGGGGTGGTCGGCGCGGGCGTGCGCCACGAGCTGGTCGTACAGGGCCTGGGTGATGGTCAGCATGTCGGCAAGGATAAGCAGACGGGCCGTCCCGTATCGAGGTGCGATACGAGACGGCCCGCATGGTGAGAACGTGCTGGTCAGCGGATCAGCTGCGCTTGGCGAACGCCTTGTTCTCGGGGTTCTTGGCCTTCAGGACGAGGTAGGAGACGCCCAGGATCAGGGCCCACAGCGGCGCGCAGTACAGCGAGACGCGGGAGTCCTTGTCGATGCCCATCATCACGATGACCATGAAGATGAAGAGCAGCGCGAACCAGCTGGTGTACGGGGCGCCGGGGGCGCGGAAGCTGGACTGCGGCAGGGCGCCGATGTTCGCCAGGCGGCGGTAGCGGATCTGGCAGACCAGGATCATGATCCAGGCCCACATGCCGGAGATGGTGGCGAAGGAGACCACGTAGTCGAAGGCCTTGCCGGGCGCCACGTAGTTGATCCACACGCCGACCAGCATGAGCGCCGCGGAGACCGTGGTGCCGATCAGCGGGGTGCCGCTCTTGGTCAGCTTGGTGAAGGCCTTCGGGCCCTGGCCGTTGAGCGCGAGGTCGCGCAGCATGCGGCCGGTGGAGTACATGCCCGAGTTGCAGGAGGAGAGCGCGGCGGTCAGCACGACGAAGTTGACGATCCCGGCGCCGATGCCGAGGCCCATCTTCTGGAAGGCGGCGACGAAGGGGCTGACGCCCGGCTGGAACTCGTGCCACGGGACGACCGAGAGGATCATGATCAGGGCGCCGATGTAGAAGACGGCGATGCGCCACGGCACGGTGTTGATGGCCTTGGGCAGGGTCTTCTCGGGGTCCTTGGACTCGCCCGCGGTCACACCGACCAGCTCGACGGCGAGGAAGGCGAACATCACGATCTGCAGGGTCATCAGCGTGCCGCCGATGCCCTTGGGGAAGAACCCGCCGTCGTTCCACAGGTTGGCGACGGTGGCGGTGTCCGCGGCGTCCGAGAAGCCGACGGTGAGGATGCCGGCGCAGATCAGGATCATGCCGACGATCGCGGTGACCTTGACCATGGAGAACCAGAACTCCAGCTCACCGAAGAGCTTCACGGAGATGAGGTTCACGGCGTACAGGATGAGCGTGAAGATCAGCGCGTAGGCCCATTGCGGGATGCTGCCGTGGGTCCAGAAGGACATGTACTGGGCGGCCGCGGTCACCTCGGTGATGCCGGTGACGACCCAGAAGAGCCAGTACGTCCAGCCGGTGACGAAGCCCCAGAACGGGCCGACGAACTCCCGGGCGTACTCCGAGAAGGAGCCCGACACCGGGCGGTACATGAGCAGCTCGCCGAGGGCGCGCATGATGAAGAAGATGACCAGGCCCGCGATGGCGTAGGCCAGGATGAGGCTGGGGCCGGCCTTCGAGATGGCCTTGCCCGCGCCGAGGAAGAGGCCGGTGCCGATGGCACCGCCGATCGCGATCATCTGGATCTGCCGGGCCCCGAGGCCCCGCTGGTATCCCTCGCCCGAGCCTTCGCCCGGACCGTGGGCGGTCCCCGCGGCCTCATTGCCGGCAGGACGGTCGTCGTGCTTGTCGACCTGCGCTGAGGTCATGGTGGTGCGCCTTTCTCCATGCTGACCCGCGCGCTTCGGTCACGAAGCGACGGATCAGGTCCTGATCCCCCCGGATGTGGATGGAGTGCCACCGGCGGTCAGCCGGCCGAAGCGCCCCCGGGTACATGGGTGGCGTCCCCGGGTGGTCGTGAAGATTTATCACGGCCTTATGGGTGATCCCTATCGGCCACTGTGGCGCACACCACAGGAAGAAGCGGACAAAGGTCCCGCAATATGACAAAGGGGGTCGATGTGGTGACAGGATCGTTATACGGATTTGAGCGTCCGCTGAGCGAACAGCCATCTTCCGGTCGATCAGTCAGGGCATGAGCGTTTCGATGAGTGTTTCCTGCAGCACACCCAGCCACAAATAGGCCATCACCATCGGCTTGCGCGGGTCGTCGTCCGGCAGCCGGTACAGCTCGCCGCTCTCGTCCTCGTCGGTGATCTCCAGGCGGGTGCCGATGGTCAGGCGCAGGTCGTTGAGCGCGCCGAGCCAGTGCTGGGAGTCCTCGGCGGTCAGCTTGAGGACGGCTCCGCCGTCGCCCTTCGGGCTCAGCGCGTCGAGGCCGTGCACGACCGCGAGGGCGTCGGTGCGCTTGCGCGCGCGCAGGTCGTTCTCGGTGAAGCGCCTGAACTCGGCCGATTTGGCGCGCAGTTCATCGCTCTCCTCGCTCGCGTACGCCTCGGGGAAGAGGCGGGCGAGCGCGGGGTCGGCGGGCGGCTCGCTCGGGCCCTCGGCGAACAGGGCGGCCAGCGGGTCCGCGTCCTCGGCCGGTTCGTCGCCGGGCCCGATGAGTTCGAGCAGCTGGACGGCGAGCGAGCGCAGGATGGCGATCTCGACCTCGTCGAGCGCGACGGCGGCGCCGCCGCGGGGCAGGGCCTCGAAGTGCCCGGCCATCAGCCGCGGTCCTGGGTGAGCGTCGCCCAGAGCCCGTAGCCGTGCATCGCCTGCACGTCCCGCTCCATCTCCTCGCGGCTGCCGCTGGAGACCACGGCCCGTCCCTTGTGGTGCACGTCGAGCATCAGCTTGTGGGCCTTGTCCTTCGAGTAGCCGAAGTAGGACTGGAAGACGTACTGCACGTAGCTCATCAGGTTGACGGGGTCGTTGTGCACGAGCGTCACCCAGGGCACGTCGGGTTCGGCGACGGGCCGGCTCGACTCCGCCGACTCGGGGCGTTCGATCTCTACGGGGGCAACACTCACGACTCTGGGCGACCTTCGTCTCTTCTGCCGGGGGTCCGGGGGCCGACCCCCGGGAATCACAGCCTGCCGGGGGTCCGGGGCGCCCCGGACATCACAGCCACGGCCTCCATGCTGCCACCCGGAACGGGTCATCGCACAAACGGGCCCCTAGAAATCGTCAGAGTGACGAGTATTCGGGGTAGCATCCCCCACATGCCCCCTCTTTCGGGGGCGATCCCCAAACCCCGGCCGGCGTGTGCCCGGCCCGGACGAAAGTGCGAGGTGGCTCGCTGTGAATGCCCCGGACCTCGGGCTGCCGGTGGACGTGCCGTCGACCGCGCTCTTCACCGACCAGTACGAGTTCACGATGCTCCAGGCCGCCCTGAAGGCCGGCACGGCCGGGCGGCGCTCGGTCTTCGAGGTCTTCACCCGCCGGCTGCCCGAGGGCCGCCGGTACGGCGTGGTCGGCGGCACCGGGCGTGTCCTGGACGCCGTCGAGAACTTCCGCTTCGACGCGGGCGTGCTTGGCTTCCTGCGCGAGAACGGGATCGTCGACGAGCCCACCCTGCACTGGCTCTCCTCGTACCGCTTCAGCGGTGACATCTGGGGCTACCCCGAGGGCGAGGTCTACTTCCCGGGCTCGCCGATCCTGCGCGTCGAGGGGTCCTTCGCCGAGTGCGTGCTGCTCGAAACCGTGATCCTGTCGATCCTCAACCACGACTCGGCGATCGCGGCGGCGGCCTCGCGGATGTCGGCCGCGGCCGGCGGGCGCCCGCTCATCGAGATGGGCGCGCGCCGCACCCACGAGCTGTCCGCGGTCGCCTCCTCGCGGGCCGCCTACGTCGGCGGCTTCAGCTCCACCTCGGACCTCGCGGCAGGCTTCCGCTACGGCATCCCGACCGTCGGCACCAGCGCGCACGCCTTCACCCTGCTCCACGACAGCGAGCGGGACGCCTTCCGGGCCCAGGTCGACTCGCTCGGCCGCGGCACGACCCTGCTGGTCGACACGTACGACGTCGCCGAGGCGGTGCGCACCGCCGTCGAGATCGCCGGGCCCGAGCTCGGCGCGGTCCGCATCGACTCCGGCGACCTGCTCCTGGTCGCCCACCGGGTGCGCCAGCAGCTCGACGAGCTCGGCGCGACCAACACCAAGATCGTGGTCACCTCCGACCTCGACGAGTACGCCATCGCCTCGCTCGCCGCGGCCCCGGTGGACGCGTACGGCGTGGGCACCCAGCTGGTCACCGGCTCCGGGCACCCGACCTGCTCCATGGTCTACAAGCTGGTCGCCCGCGCCCAGTCCGCCGACCCGAAGGCCCCGCTGGTCCCCGTCGCCAAGAAGTCGCTCGGCGCCAAGACCTCGATCGGCGGCCGCAAGTGGGCCGCGCGCCGCTCGGACGCGTACGGGATCGCCGAGGCCGAGGTCATCGGCACCGGTGCGGTACCGACCGCGCTCGCCGACCGCCAGCTCCTGGTCGAGCTGGTCAAGGGCGGCTCGGTGGTGGCCCGCGAGCCGCTGGACAGCGCCCGTGAGCGGCACATCGACGCGCTGGCCGCCCTGCCGATGTCGGCGAGCCAGCTGTCGCGCGGCGAGCCGGTCATCCCGACCGAGTACGTCTGAGCCGTAAGTCGGAGCCCGACGGCTCCCGCGCGCGGCAGGGTTTCCGCCCCCGTTTGCCCCCTGCCGCGCGCCGAACGAAGTCTCTACGCTCAAGGAACAGCCCGCAGACCCCCGGGCCCGCAGACCGAAGGACAGCCGACATGCACCGCGCCTTGATCGTCGTGGACGTCCAGAACGACTTCTGCGAGGGCGGCTCCCTCGCGGTCGCGGGCGGCTCGGACGTCGCCGCCGCGATCACCGACCTGGTGGGCCAGGCGGCCGGGTCCGCCTACCGCCACGTGGTGGCGACCCGCGACCACCACATCGACCCGGGTGCGCACTTCTCGGACGCCCCCGACTTCGAGCACTCCTGGCCCGCGCACTGCGTCGCCGGCACGGAGGGCGTGGGCTTCCACCCCAACTTCGCGCCGGCGGTCGCCTGCGGGGCGATCGACGCGGTCTTCGACAAGGGCGCGTACGCGGCCGCGTACAGCGGCTTCGAGGGGCTCGACGAGAACGGCGTCTCGCTGGCCGACTGGCTGCGGGCCCGGCAGGTCACCGAGGTCGACGTGGTGGGCATCGCCACCGACCACTGCGTGCGGGCGACCGCCCTGGACGCGGTGCGGGCCGGATTCGCCACGCACGTGCTGCTCGACCTGACGGCGGGGGTGGCGGAGCACACCACCTCGCTGGCGCTGGACGAGATGCGGGCGGCCGGGGTCGAGCTGTCGGGCAAGCCCGTCGTCTAGGCGAGCCCGCCTACCTGAGCAGGGCGCGTATCGGGTGCCAGAGCTCTTCCGTCGTCTCCGGGGCCGTGCGCCACAGCAGGCCGTCCGGATGGTGCAGGACGGCCGTGATCTCGTCCAGCGTCGGCGGCT
The DNA here is from genome assembly GCF_001279695.1 of Streptomyces sp. WM6378. Taxonomy (GTDB): domain Bacteria; phylum Actinomycetota; class Actinomycetes; order Streptomycetales; family Streptomycetaceae; genus Streptomyces. Next base: position 22,712 of record NZ_LGDD01000319.1, on the reverse strand, counting down.
CGGTCTGGCCGCGCAGGTAGACCGCCCGCAGACCGAGGTTCCGCAGCCTGGTCAGGGCGCGGGCTCGGTTGACGGCGTGCACCAGGACGCGCACGTTGGTGCCGGGCGCGGCCGGGTTCGGCAGCGTGAGCGCGACGACCACGCTGCCCCCTGGCAGCTTGCAGAAACCTCCGCCGGGCATGCCGGACCACTCCCCCTGTAAGACGACGCGTTGGACCCGCTGTCAATAAGGACTCGTAGGACGCACCTAAACACGATCGGCCGCCGCCCCGCTAGAGGGCGACGGCCGATCATGGTTTGACCTGCGGTTTTTAAAATTACTTGATCGAGGAGCCGACCTTCACGGTGACCGTCGAGCCGTCCAGCGGCTGGTTGACGATCGAGATCCGGGTCTTGGTGTCAGGAACCTTGACGCTCCCGGTCGGGTTCTCGGCGTACCAGTAGGTGCCGTGGTGGTCGTCGAAGATCGGCACGCCCATCTGGGAGTTGATCTTCGTGGCGACGTCCGCCTTGTGCAGCGTGAAGCTGTCCGTCGGGTACCAGCTGAAGGGCGCGTCGAAGGGCTGGACCTTGTTGCGGAGCAGCGTGCCGTCGGCCCACTTGAGGGGCTTGGCGTGCGCGTCGATCGGCAGGATCAGACCCTGGCCCGGGTGGGCCGAGACGTTGTTGTCCTTCTGGGAGGTGTCCCAGAGCCAGATGAGCAGACCCTTCTGGTATGGGTAGTGCTCGACCCAGCTCGGGCGGGTGCCCGAGAAGCCGAAGTTGTACGGGCCGACCTTGAGGGTCTGGTCGAACGAGACGTACTGGCGGTTCTCCGCGATGTAGTACTGCGGGTAGTCGTTGGTGAACGACCCGCCGATGCGGGTGAAGTTCTTCGACGTCCAGCCGTTGTCGTCGCCCTCGGCGCCGTCGGTCACGACGGCCGCGCCGTCCGCGCTGACGGTGATCGCGTCGGCCGTGAAGCCCTTGCCGCCCGCGCCGCCGTCCGTCTGGTAGCGGAAGCGGAGCTGGATCTTCTGGCCCGCGTACTTGTCGAGCGGGAACGACAGCTTCTTGTACGCGCCCGAGGCGTCGGTCAGGGCCGGCTTGTCGCTGGAGTCGCGGGTGATGGCCTTGCCGTCGGCGGTGCCGTCGATCGCGTTCCAGCTGGCGCCGTTGTCCGTGGAGACCTCGGTGTACAGGAAGTCGTAGTCCTTCTCGATGTCCCACCAGCCCGAAAGGTCCAGGGACGCCTTGGACTTGCCGGTCAGGTCGAGGCTGCGGGTCAGGGTGTTGTTGAGGTTGTCACCCATGCCGCTCCACCACTGCTTGGAGCCCTCGGCGGGCTTCACGACGGTGGTGGTGACTTCCTTCTTGGGCAGCTCCACGACAAGCGCCTGCTTGTCGTTGGTGTTGTACTCGGAGACACCCAGTTTGACCGTCTTGTCCGTACCGGCCTTCACCGTCTCGGCGTTGAGCCAGCCGAGCTGGAGCTTGTCCCAGGCGGTCATGTCGCCGGGCATGTCTCCGATGGAGTCCTTGCCGGTGCCGAGCCAGGACCCCGCCGACATCAGCGACCAGAAACCGACCGAGTTCTCGGCGGTGTTGGTGGTGTCGTAGAGGTCCGGCAGACCGAGGTCGTGGCCGTACTCGTGGGCGAAGACGCCGAGGCCGCCGTTCTCCGGCTGCATCGTGTAGTCGCCGACCCACATCCCGGTGTCGCCGATCTGCGTACCGCCGGCCTTGTTGTTCGCCGGGCCGGTCTTGCCGGCGTCCGTGCCGTACGCGTACCAGCGGTGCGCCCACAGGGCGTTGGTGCCCTGGGCGCCGCCGCCCGCCGACTCGTCCTCGCCCGCGTGCACGATCTGGAAGTGGTCGATGTAGCCGTCGGGCTCGTTGAAGTTGCCGTTGTTGTTGTAGTCGTTGCGGTCCCACTGGTCGTACTGACTCAGGGTCGCCTTGATCTCCGCGTCCGTCTGGCCCTTGGCCTTCTGGTCGGCGACCCAGGCGTTGACGCCGTCGCGGACGGTGTCCCACACGTTGGCGCAGTTGGTCTGGCCGCAGTAGTTGGAGCCGTAGCGGGCCTCGTTGTACGGGATCTTGACCCAGTCGGTGACCTGGCCGTCGACCGAGTAGCGCCCTGAGGAGGTCTTCTCGTAGTACGTCTTCAGCGAGTTGACGCCCTGGCCGGTACCGAAGTACAGGTCCTGGAAGTGCTTCTGGTTGTAATCGGCCTGCCAGGCCGTGGAGTTGTCCTTCGCCCGGTCGGGCTTGGCTATCTGGTTGTGCGCCGGGCCGGGGGTGCCCCCGTACTTCGGCTGCGGCGGCTTGGGGCCGTCGGGGCCGTCCGGGTCGTACATCGTGGTGTTGTCGACCTGGTCGCCGAACTCCACCAGGATCGTGAAGATCTTGTCCGTCTTCTGACGGCCGAGCTCGACGTACTTGTTGTCGTCGAGCTTGACGACGTCGGAGCCGTCCTTCTTCTCGACCTTCTTCTTGCCGGAGATCACCTGCTCCAGCGCCGCCTGGCGCTGCTGGGCCTGCTGGTCGCTGAACGGGCCCTTGAGGTTGTGCTCCTGACCCTTGGCCGTGGACGGGTCTTGGCGGACGACGGGTGCCGGAGCCTTCGAGTCCGCCTGGGCCGTGGCGTATGCCGAGCCCGTGGCGCCGGCCGTGGCGAGAGCCACGAGCACGGCGGCGGCTCTTGCCGCCTTCCTGCTGCTGGTCACTTGATGTTTTCCTCCCCCGCGGCCGGCAGGAACCGGGGGGTGAGGGGCTGGTTCCGGTGCACGACACGCGTCTCAAGTGACGACATTGGACCGGAGTTACCAAAGAAAAGACAGATCTTGACTTGTTCGTGCCAAGTACATTATGCAGAAAGCGAGTTCCGCTATCCGAACGTGACATTTGTGCTAACAGACCGGGACAACCGGTGCGCACGTCTCGCCATTCGGACGGTGCCGCATCGCCGAATGACTCCGTGCGCCCCCTGTGCAACGGCACCGTGGGTTAGGTCACGCTTACCAACAGTTCCGCTCGGGCATGGACCGTCGTAGAGTCGCTTGACAGTGCGATCCGGCTGCCAGGTCCGCCGGTTGAGAACGGTTGAGAGGCCCACCCCTATCCGAACCATGAGGACGGATACCGCCATGCCGCGTCCCACTGCCGCACAGCTCTCCTACGGTTCGGCCACCGTCGTCTTCTCGACCGTCGCCATGCTGCTGCTCTCGCGCACCGAGTCCGGGGTCGGAGTGGCCGTCATAGTCCTCGCGGCCCTGCTGCTCGGCCTGCTCGTCGCCGTCACGGTCCCCATGCCGCTGCCCCGCCGGGCGCGGGCGGACGCGAACGCCAACGACCGCACGGTCCTGGCCGCTGGTGCGGCACCGGTGAACCGTGCGGCCGTCGTGGAGACTTCCGCCGCCCTGCGCGTTCCCGTCACCTCTGAACGGCCCGCGCGCGAGCACTCACTGCGTGGTTGAGACCACCACCGTCTTGCCGGCCTTGTCGTGCCAGCCCTGCCGGTACGGCTTGTCCGCCACGATCGTGATGATCAGGATGATGTCCCACAGGCAGTAACAGCAGATCACGAACGGCGCCCACAGCACAGCGGCCCGGGCGAGCGCCGCGTTGGTGGTGGGCACACTGCCGTCGTTGAGCATCGCGACCCGCAGCCCCAGCCACTTCTTGCCGAGCGTCTGACCGGACTTGGACACCATCAGGGTGTCGTAGCCGATGTAGGCGACCAGCGAGATCAGCAGCCAGAGCAGCCCGCTGCCGGAGTACGCCTTGCTGACCACGTCGGTGCCGGAGTCGCTGTTGCTCGTGGAGATGACGAACCGGTTGCTGGCCCCCCACTCGATCAGGCCGAGCGGGACCGCGATGATCAGGAAGTCGATGAAGCGGGCCAGGAACCGCTTGCCGTAGTCGGCGAGCGGCGGCATTCCGGCCAGCGGGTCGACACCGCCGTACCCGCCCCCGTAGGGGTCGGAGGGCGGTGGCGGGGCGCTGCCGTATGGCGAGCCGCCACCGGGGGGAGGCGGCCCGCCGTACGGACCACCCCCACCTCCGCCGACCGGGGGCGGCGGCGTGCCGTAGGGAGAACCGCTCTGCGGAGGCTCTGACGGCTTCTTGCGGAACGGGTCGTCCTCGGGCGGCTGACCGGGCGGCGGCTGATCGGTGCTCATGCCGGTAGTGCACCGCGCGCGCGGGGCCCCCGCAACGGTACGGACGCCGTTCGGGGTACGGGTCCGAGCGGATCCCGCCAGAAGTGCTCCCTCAGCCCTGCGCGACGAACGTACGGGCCGCCTTGTCGTGCCAGCACTGGCGCCACGGACGGTCGAACAGGCACCACGCCACGTTGACCACGCCCACCGCGAGCAGCCCGAGCACCCCGTAGACCAGCCAGCGGCGCACCGCCTGACCGAACGTCGGCGGCTCGTACGACTCGATGCCGCGCACCTGCACCCCGCACAGCTTCTTGCCGAGCGTGCGGCCCCACTTGGCGGTGGGCAGCGCCTCGTACAGCAGGCCGAGGACGAGGAAGGCGCCGAGCACGATGCCGAGGAAGCCCGCGGTGGTGCCGTCGAGGAGGTAGACGGTGACCGTCCGCCCCGACAGCTTCGCCGCGTCGATCTTGTCCTGGATGTGGTCGACGACCCCCGAGACCAGCGGTACGGCGAGACCCGCGACGGCGCCGCCGAGCAGCACGGTGTCGACGAGCCGCGCGATCAGGCGCCTGCCGAGCCCGGCGGGCCTGGCCGAGGCCTGCGCCTGGGCGGCCGCGAGGAACGGGTCGGCGACCGGCGGCTTCCACGGCACGACCGGCTCGGCCGCCTGCGGGTCGGGCTGAGCGAGCTGGTGCACCTGCTGCGCCCAGGACGCGGCCCCTCCTCCGGGCCCCGCCGTCATGGGCGAACCGGGCACGGCGGGATGCGGCTGCGCGGGATACGGCGGTGCGGGAGCGGGCTGCGCGGCGCCCGGCTGCATGAGCCGGGCCTGCGGCGGCTGCTGCGGCTGAGCCTGGGCGGGAGCGGCGTACGGGCCGTCCGCGCGGCCGGTCGGCGGCGCGGGGCGGACCGGGTCGGCCGGGGCCGGCAGTTGGGCCCGCGCGGGCGGCGGTTCGACGGCGGCGGGCGGCATCGCCCCCGCGAGCCGCCCGGACTGCTGCTGCGGCACCGAGCCGCCGGGCCGCGCGGGGGCCGCCGGGGGTGTCGGCCGTACGGGTTCGGGCCGCCGGGGGTCGGGAAGGCGGCGCGGGTCGGCCGCCTCGGGCAGCCCGCGCGGATCGACCGGCTGCCCCCAGGAGACCCGGTGGTCCTGGTCGCCGCCGAAGCCGGACTGATGGGCGGCGTCCGCGTGCCAGGCGGGCTGCGGCCGGGCGCCGGGGCCCTGCGCGGCGGGCGCGGGCGAGGCCTCTGGCTCGTCGAGGAAGACGGGGCCCGTCTCCTCCACGGGCGCCGGCCCGACCGGCGGCGCGGCGGCGAGGGAGGGGGCCGGCGCGGGAGCGGCGCCCGGCGGCGGGGTGGGCTGCGCCTCGCCCGGGGCGGGGGCGGGCCGGCTCGTGCCGGGCACCCAGGAGACCCCGTTCCAGTACCGGACATATCCGGGAATGGAGGGGTCCGGGTAATACCCTTCCCGGGCTACGCTCCCGCCGCTGTCAGGAGGAACCGCCGCCATGTCCCCAACTCCGTTCCGATCCAGCACGCTTGATCTCTGCCGCGGTACGCCGCCCGGCCCTGACACCGACCGGCCGCTTCCGCTTGTTCCAGGAGGACATTAACGAAGAACCCGGGGTCGGTAGGAAGAAGCCGGGGAGGAAGCCCGCGTACGGGCTACGGCGCCGCGCCGCGCCGCACCCGGGGACCGGGCCGCGCTTCGGGGTCCCACCAGTGCGTACAGTCGTGGCGGATCGAACTGGTGCACCCGGCCCGGCCGGTCAGGAAAGTGAGTGAGCAATGCGCGTGGGGCCCGGCCGAACCGGTCACGACGAACCGGCCGACGGTTCTCTGGCGCAGCCGTCCGCGTTACGGCGGGCCTGGACGGCCGTCGCGGCGTTCGCGGCGATCCGCGTGCTCGGCCTGCTGGTCCTCGCCATCTGGTCCCGCGTCAACGACAGCGACGCCCACGAGCTGCTCTCCGCGCGCTGGGACTCGCTCTGGTACGTGCGGGTCGCCGAGTCCGGCTACGACTTCACGCTGACCGCGCCCGACGGCCGCGTCCTGTCCGACATGGCGTTCTTCCCGCTGCTCCCCTGGCTGGAGCAGGCCGTCGCCGCGGTGAGCCCGCTCGGCCCGGGTGACGCGGGCCTGCTCGTCAGCGGCCTCGCGGGACTCGCCGCCGCCTGGGGCATGTATCTGATGGGCCATCAGCTCTACGGGCATCGGGCCGGGCTCCTCCTGGTGACGCTGTGGGCGGCGGTCCCGGTCGGGATCGTCGAGTCGATGGCGTACAGCGAGGCCCTCTTCGTCGCGCTCGCCGCCTGGGCCCTGTACGCGGTCCTCGGGCGCCGGTGGATCGAGGCCGGGCTCCTCGCGTCGCTCGCGGGGCTCACCCGCCCGGTGGGGCTCGCGGTCGCGGCCGCGCTGTGGGCGGGGGCCGCCGTCGAGGCGCGGCGCACCCGGCACATCGGGGCGCGGCTGCTCGCCGGGGCGCTGATCGCCCCGCTCGGTGCCGCGGGCTACATCCTGTGGGTGGGCCTGCGCCGGGACGGCCCGCTCGCCTACCTCGACGTCCAGGCCGAGTGGGGCAACGGCTTCGACGGGGGCCTGGCGTACGGGAAGTTCATCGTGGCGCACCTCGGCGGCTGGCCCGTCGTGCTCGCCGGAATCGGCCTGATCGCGGGCACGGCGCTCGCGCTCTGGGCGTACTGGGCCTGCGTGCGCGGGCGACAGCCGCTCCCGCTGCTCGTCTACACCGGCATCGTGATGGCCCTCGCGCTGTGCTCCTCGGGCTACTTCGGCTCCAAGCCCCGCCTGCTCCTGCCCGCGTTCCCGCTGCTGCTTCCGGTGGCGCTCGCGCTGTCCCGGGTGCGCGCGGCGCGGGCGGCGGGGGTGGTCGCCGTCCTCGCGCTCGGCTCGGCGGTGTACGGCGCGAGCTGGCTCAACGGCTCGGGCCCGCCGTAGGACGGGCCGGCGCCCCGAGGAACGCCACAGCGCTCAAAAAAGCTCTTCGGAAAAAACTTCCCGAAGTCGCGTAATGACCGCGGGGGAACGCGCTCTCACCCTGTACGGCCCACTCCCGGGCCCCGTACAGGGAAAAGGAAGAGAGACCCCTCATGCACACCGTGGTGGAACGCGAACTGGAGCTCAAACTGGTGCTGTCGCCCGAGCGCAGCATCCCCGTGCCGGCCCGGCTCACCTACCGCACCAACGACCCGTACGCCGTGCACATCACCTTCCACATCGGCTCGGAGACCCCCGTCAACTGGACGTTCGCGCGCGAGCTCCTGGTCGAGGGGGTGTTCCGGGCGTGCGGGCACGGCGACGTGCGGATCTGGCCGACCAAGGTCGAGGGCCGCAGCGTGGTTCTGATGGCGCTCAGTTCGCCGGACGGCGACGCGCTGCTCGAAGCGCCGTCCGCGCAGGTCTCGGCGTGGCTGGAGCGGACGCTCCGGGTGGTGCCGCCCGGCTCCGAGACCGAACAGCTCGGCATCGACGACGGCCTGGCCGAGCTGCTCGCGCCGGCCACCGGCCGCGCGGACGAGCTGTGGCTGCGCGACCCGTGGCCCTCCGACGAGTCCCGGCCGGAGGAGGGTGCGTGAGGGCCCGCGTTCAGAACAGCTTGCCCGGATTCAGCAGGCCGAGCGGGTCGAAGGCGTGCTTCACCGCGCGCTGCATCTCGATACCCACCGGACCGAGCTCGCGGGCCAGCCATTCCTTCTTGAGTACGCCGACGCCGTGTTCGCCGGTGATGGTGCCGCCCAGTTCCAGACCGAGCGCCATGATCTCGTCGAACGACTCGCGGGCGCGCCGCGACTCGTCCTCGTCGGCGGCGTCGAAGCAGACCACGGGGTGGGTGTTGCCGTCGCCGGCGTGCGCGCAGACGCCGATGGTCAGCTCGTACTTGGCGGCGATCGCGGAGGTGCCGTCGAGCATCGCGGCGAGCTTGGAGCGCGGCACGCACACGTCGTCGATCATCGTGGCGGATTTGATCGTTTCGAGCGCGGTGAGCGACAACCGCCTTGCCTGGAGCAGGAGTTCTGACTCGGCGACGTCCTCGGCCGGGACGACCTGGGTGGCGCCCGCGGCCGTGCACAGCTCGCCGACTGCGGCGAGGTCGGCGGCCGGGTCGGGGCTGTCGAAGGCGGCGAGGAGCAGTGCCTCGGTGCTGTCGGGCAGACCCATGTTGGCCATGCGGTTGACGGCCCGGATGGTGGTGCGGTCCATGAGTTCGAGCAGCGACGGGGTGTGGCCGCGCTCCATGATCCGTACGACGGCGTCGCAGGCGGCCGCGGCGGACGGGAACTCGGCGGCGAGCGCGAGCTGCGGCGGCGGCGCGGGGCGCAGCGCGAGGACCGCCTTCACGACGATGCCGAGGCTGCCCTCGGAGCCGACGAAGAGCCGGGTCAGGTCGTACCCGGCGACGCCCTTGGCGGTGCGCCGCCCGGTGCTCATGAACCGCCCGTCGGCGAGCACGACTTCGAGGCCGAGGACGTACTCCGCGGTCACCCCGTACTTCACACAGCACAGGCCGCCGGACGCGGTGCCGATGTTCCCGCCGATGGTGCACATCTCCCAACTGGAGGGATCCGGCGGGTAGTAGAGCCCGTGCTCTTGGACTTGGCGCGACAGTACGGCGTTGACGACGCCGGGTTCGACGACCGCGACCCGGTCGACCGGGTTGATCTCCAGGATGCGGTCCATCTTGACCAGGGACAGGACGATGCAGCCCTCGCTCGCGTTGGCCGCGCCGGACAGGCCGGTGCGCGCGCCCTGCGGCACGACGGGCACGCGCAGCGCCGTCGCCGTGCGCATCACGTGCTGGACCTGCTCGACGGTGCGGGGCAGCACGACGACGGCCGGGCTGCCCGCGGCGCAGAAGCTCGCCATGTCGTGGGCGTAGGAACCGGTGATGTCGGGGTCGGTGATGACGGCGTCCGCCGGGAGTTCCTCGCGCAGCCGTTCGAGAAGATCGTCCATGCCTTCAGCCTGGCACCCGGGGCCATCGGTGTGAACCCTTTCCCCGGTCGGTCGGGCGGGACCGGTGCGCTCTTCCTATTGACGCACAGTGAGCGCCATGGAGATCGCGAAGACCGAACAGGATGCGGACGCGGCACGCCGGGCGGCCTGGCTGGCCGCCTCGGCCGCGGCCCAGCGGACCTCGCCGCCGTCCGGGCCGCCGCGGGCCCTGAAGCGGGCCGTCCTGGTGGCGATGGCGGCGGCCGTGCTGGTCGGGGGCGTGCTGCTGATCAGGCCGGAGGGCGAGGCACCGAAGGCTCCGCCGCCCGCCCTGGGCCCGGCCGCGCGGGCCCTGACGGCGGTGGCCGCCGGGGCACCCGCCTCGGTGGGCGATCTGACGGCGCTGATCACCGACCGGGCCGACTGGGTGCGCACCCATCCCACGGACGACGCGTCGTGGGCGGTGCTCGGCTCCGCCTATCTGGAGCGGGGCGTGCGGGCCGCCGACTCCTCGTTCTACCCGCGCGCCGAGTCGGCCCTGAAGCGCTCGCTCCAGGTGCGGCCGAAGGACAACCTGGACGCCGAGATCGGTCTCGCGGCGCTCGCCAACGCCCGGCACGACTACGCCGCGGCGCGCACCCTGGCCGAGGGCGTACGCGCCCGCAGGGCGGGCCGGTGGACGCTGTACCCCCCGCTGATCGAGGCGTACAACGGGCTCGGTGACGCGAAGGCCGCGGCGAAGGCGGTGGAGCAGCTGCTCGAACTCCGGGGCGGTTCGGCCGCGTTGGCCCAGGCGGCCGAGGTCTACCGCGAGCACGGCTGGCGCGAGGACGCCTCGGCCGCCCTCGACGAGGCGGTCGGGCACGCCACGTCGCCCCTGCAGAAGGCGGCCGCGCTGGTGGCGGTGGGCGATCTCGCGTGGGAGCGGGGCGAGCCGCAGGCGGCGATCACCCACTACGACGCGGCGCTGCGCACCGATCCGAGCACGCACGCGGCGCTCGCGGGCCGGGCCCGCGCCAAGGCCGCGCTCGGCCAAAAAGCGGACGCCCAGCGCGACTACCTGGCGGCGATCGCCGTTCTGCCGCGCCCCGAATACCTCCTGGAACTGGGCGAGTTGTACGAGTCCCAGGGCCTGGACGGCGACGCGCACACCTGGTTCGAGAAGCTGCGCGAGCTCGCCGCGCAAGACGGCGCCAACGGGGTGGACGACGCCTTGGTGCTCGGCCGGTTCGAAACCGACCACGGCGCCACGCACCTCGCGCTCGACCGGCTCGAAGCCGAGTGGCGGGCGCATCCGAGCGCGGCGAGCGAGGACGCGCTCGGCTGGGCGATGTACCGGTCGGGCGAGACGGAGGAGGCGCTGGTCCACGCGCGCAAGGCGACCGACTCCGGGGTGCGCGACGCCCTGTTCTCCTACCACCAGGCCATCATCGAGCGGGAGCTCGGCCAGTCGGGCGCGGCCCGCCGCCACCTCCAGGACGCGCTGCGCACCAACCCGTACTTCTCGCCGCTGCTCGCGCCGAAGGCGAAGGAGGCGCTGGCGGCGCTCGGCGAGCCGCCGGAGGGCGGCCCGAGGGACATGTACGGCTATGTGGCGGCCGCGGCCCAGGCGGGTTCGGACTCCGACTCGGGATCGGGTTCGGGATCGGGATCCGGCTCCGGCTCGGGATCGAGCTCCGGCTCCGGCTCGGGCTCCGGTTCTTCCAGCGCGGGCTCCTCGTCCTCGGATTCGGGGACGAGCGCGAACTCGGGGCCGAAGCGACCGACCAAGCCGCGCAAGCCCTCGAAGCGGCGCCACTGAGTTTCGCGAGGGCGGGCGGGGCGGCGGGCGAACAAGAGTCGCGGCCCCACGGGTCAGGTCCGTGGGGCCGCAGGCTGATGACGGTAACTCAATTACCGTACGAACGTGACCAGTTGCAGGTCAGAGGTTGCCGCGCTTCTCCTGCTCGCGCTCGATCGCCTCGAAGAGCGCCTTGAAGTTGCCCTTGCCGAAGCCCATCGAACCGTGCCGCTCGATCATCTCGAAGAACACGGTGGGGCGGTCCTGGACCGGCTTGGTGAAGATCTGCAGGAGGTAGCCGTCCTCGTCGCGGTCGACCAGGATCTTCAGCTCGCGCAGTGTCTCGACCGGCACCCGGGTCTCGCCGGCCCACTCGCCGAGGGTGTCGTAGTACGAGTCGGGGGTGTCCAGGAACTGCACGCCCGCGGCCCGCATGGCCTTCACCGAGGCGACGATGTCGTTGGTGGCGAGCGCGATGTGCTGGACGCCGGGGCCGCCGTAGAACTCCAGGTACTCGTCGATCTGCGACTTCTTCTTGGCGATGGCCGGCTCGTTGAGCGGGAACTTCACCTTGAGGGTGCCGTCGGCGACGACCTTCGACATGAGCGCGGAGTACTCGGTGGCAATGTCGTCGCCCACGAACTCCTTCATGTTGGTGAAGCCCATGACGTTGTTGTAGAACGCCACCCACTCGTTCATCTTGCCGAGCTCGACGTTTCCCACACAGTGGTCGATCGCCTGGAAATACCTCTTCGGGGTCTCGACCATCGGCGCGGCCTCGACGAAGCCCGGCAGGTAGGGGCCGGTGTAGCCGGAGCGCTCGACCAGGGTGTGCCGGGTCTTGCCGTACGTGGCGATCGCGGCCAGGACGACGGTGCCGTGCTCGTCGGAGACCTCGTGCGGCTCCTCCAGGCCGGTGGCACCGTGCTCGGTGGCGTACTTGTACGCGGCCCGCGCGTCCGGCACCTCGATGGCGAGGTCCACCACGCCGTCGCCGTGCTCGGCGACGTGCTCGGCGAGGAAGCGGCCGCGGTCGGTGGCGGTCTTGATGACGGAGGTGAACACGAAGCGGGCGGCGCCGCTGGTCAGCACGTAGCTGGCGGTCTCGCGGCTGCCGTTCTCCGGTCCGGAGTAGGCGACCAGCTTCATGCCGAAGGCCGTCGAGTAGTAGTGCGCGGCCTGCTTGGCGTTGCCCACGGCGAAGACGACCGCGTCCATGCCCTTCACCGGGAAGGGGTCGGCCTGCCGCGCGGATTCGGGGGTGTGGTGGATGGTCTCAGTCATGGCGGCAGAGTCCCTCGGTCCGGCAAGCTGCGCAATAGTTCGCGTTTTCACTGGGCAATCCGTACAGCGACTGGCCAGTATGGGGAGGCGTTCTGTACATGATGACCATCCGGAGGCGGCGATGTCGATCGATCATCTGGACGGGCGGCTGATCGTGCTGCTCGCGCGGGAGCCCCGGATCGGGGTCCTGGAGGCGTCGCGGCGGCTCGGGGTCGCACGCGGCACGGTCCAGGCGCGGCTCGACCGGCTTCAGTCGAATGGAGTCATCCGGGGCTTCGGCCCGGACGTCGATCCGGCCGCGCTCGGCTACCCGGTCACCGCCTTCGCCACCCTGGAGATCAAACAGGGCCAGGGGGCGGACGTACGGGCCCATTTGACGACCGTGCCCGAGGTCCTGGAGCTGCACACGACCACCGGGCACGGCGACATGCTGTGCCGCCTGGTGGCCCGCTCCAACGCCGATCTCCAGCGTGTGATCGACCGGGTTGTCGGTTTTGATGGCATCGTCCGGGCCTCCACGGCGATCGTCATGGAGAACCCGGTCCCGCTGCGGATCATCCCGCTGGTGGAGCAGGCGGCTCAGGACTCCGTCCCCGGCGGTGCCTGACCGGGGACCGACAGGGGTGAGCACGCGTGGGTTTCTGGGACTACCTGTCCAGCAGGCACCAGCAACTGCTCACCGACGCCCTCCAGCACGCGAGCGCGGTGTTCCAGTGCATGGTGATCGCGACCGTGCTCGGCATCGTGATCGGCGTGGTGACGTACCGCAGCGGCTGGGCGGCGGGCCTGGCCATCACCTCGACCTCGTCGATCCTCACGATCCCCTCGCTCGCCATGATCGGTCTGCTGATCCCGCTGGTGGGCCTGGGCGTGGCGCCCACCGTCGTGACCCTGACGCTGTACGGGCTGCTTCCGATCGTCCGGAACTCCATCGTGGGCCTGCGCGGCGTCGATCCCTCGCTCGTGGACGCGGCCAAGGGCATCGGGATGTCGCGCATCGCCCGCCTGTTGCGGGTCGAACTCCCGCTGGCCTGGCCGCCGATCCTCACCGGCATCCGGGTCTCGACGCAGATGCTGATGGGCATCGCGGCGATCGCGGCGTACGCCTCGGGCCCCGGGCTCGGCAACGAGATCTTCCGCGGGATCGCCTCGCTCGGCAGCGCCAACGCCATCAACCAGGTGCTCGCGGGCACCCTCGGCATCGTGGTGCTCGCCCTGCTCTTCGACGCGGCGTACGTACTGGTCGGCCGTCTCACCATCCCGAGGGGGATCCGTGTCTGAGCGATCCGAGCACGAACGATCCGAGTACGAACGAAACGCGGGCGCTCGATCCGAGCACGAACGATCCGCGCCCGAACGATCCGCGCCCGAGCGGACGGAGCCCGAGCCGGGCGGCGCCGCCGCCTCGGGCGCCTCCATCCAGTTGGAGAACCTCACCAAGCGGTACCCGGGCAACCCCAACCCGTCGGTGGACAGCGTCAACATGGAGATCAAGGCGGGCGAGACCGTGATCTTCGTCGGCCCGTCGGGCTGCGGGAAGTCGACCACCCTCAAGATGATCAACCGGCTGATCGAGCCGACCTCCGGCCGGATCCGGATCAACGACGAGGACGTCACCGACATCGACCCGGTGAAGCTGCGCCGCAAGGTCGGGTACGCGATCCAGTCGTCCGGGCTCTTCCCGCACATGACGGTCGCCGAGAACATCGCGCTCGTACCGAAGATGGTCGGCTGGTCCAAGTCGAAGGTGAAGGACCGGGTGGAGGAGATGCTCGACCTGGTCGGGCTCGACCCGCGCGAGTTCCACGGCCGCTATCCGCGTCAGCTCTCCGGCGGACAGCAGCAACGGGTGGGCGTGGCAAGGGCGTTGGCGGCCGACCCGCCGGTCCTGCTCATGGACGAGCCGTTCGGCGCGGTCGACCCGATCACCCGCGACCACCTCCAGGACGAGCTGATCCGCCTCCAGCACGAGCTGCACAAGACGATCGTCTTCGTCACGCACGACTTCGACGAAGCGATCAAACTGGGCGATCGAATCGCCGTTCTGCGCGAACGATCACACATCGCTCAATTCGATACGCCCGAGGCCATCCTGACCAACCCGGCCGACGACTTCGTGTCCGGGTTCGTGGGCGCGGGCGCCGCCCTCAAGCGGCTCAACCTCACCCGCGTACGGGATGTGGAGATGGCCGAGTTCCCCACGGTCACCGTCGACGACCCGCTCCAGTCGATCTTCAACAAGCTGCGCAGCGGCCCGCACAACGAGCTGCTCATGCTGGACCGCAGGAACCGGCCCTACAAGTGGCTGCGGCGCGGCGACCTGATGCGCGCCAAGGGCTCGCTCGCGCGGGCCGGGCAGCTGGTGCACGACACGGTGACCCGGGACGCGACGCTGCACGACGCCCTGGAGGCCGTGCTCATCGACTCGGGCGGCCGGGTCGCGGTGACCGGGCGGCGCGGCGAGTACATCGGCGTCGTCGACATGGAGACGCTGATGAACTCCGTGCACGAGCTCCTGGAGGCCGACCGGCTCGCGGCCATCGAGCACCAGCACGACCTCGAAGAGCTCCGCCACCACCAGACCGAACAGGAGCTGGAGGGCGGTGCGGAGGAGTCATGACGCCCAAGAGCCCCGCACCGGCCGAGCGCCCGCCCGGCGAGCACGAGGTCAAGGGGCACGCCTTCCGCGACGAGCTGACCGACGCGCTCGCCGAGCCCGAGGAGGAGGCGAGCCCGGCGCCGGGGAAGCCGGCCCGCCGGATCACCTGGCAGAAGCTGGTGTTCCTGCCGCTCGTCATCGCGGTGGTCCTGGTGATCACGTACTTCTGGATCACCAACGTCCACCTGGACTCGATCGCGAAGAACTCCCTCGACAACGGCAACGTCCAACTGCGGCTGTGGCAGCACGTGAAGCTGACCGCGATCTCCACGTTCTGGGTGCTGGTCATCGCGATCCCGCTGGGCATCGCGCTGACCCGGCGCGGAGTGAGCCGGGCGGCGCCGCTGGTCACCGCGATCGCCAACATCGGCCAGGCCACCCCGGCCATCGGCCTCCTCGCGCTCCTGGTGATCTGGCTGGGCATCGGGCCCGGCACGGCCGTCATCGGCATGGTGGTCTACGCCGTGCTGCCGGTGCTGTCCAACACGGTGGCCGGGCTCAAGGCGATCGATCCGCAGCTGGTGGAGGCCTCGCGCGGCATCGGCATGTCGGCGCTCGGCACCCTCGGCAAGGTCGAACTGCCGCTCGCGGTACCGCTGATCCTCGCCGGGGTGCGCACCGCGCTCGTCCTGAACGTCGGCACCGCGACGCTCGCCACCTTCGGCGGCGGGGGCGGCCTCGGCGACCTGATCACCTCCGGCATCCAGACCCAGCGCATGCCGGTCCTGGTCCTCGGCTCGATCCTGACGGTGGCGCTCGCCCTGCTCGTGGACTGGCTGGCCTCGCTGGCCGAGGTGGCGCTGACCCCGCGCGGACTGGAGGCCCGGTGATGCGGCACCTCCGTACGGCGCTGGCCGCCGCCGGGGGCAGCCTGGCGCTGCTCGCCGCGGTGTCCGGCTGCGGGCTCAAGTCCGGCTCGCCGATGGTGGACGACGTGGTGCCCGGCTCGGTCGGCAAGGGCCTGCCCCTCAAGGGGGCGTCCCTGACGGTCACTTCGAAGAACTTCAGCGAGAACATCATCCTGGGCCAGATGGTCGGCCTGGTCTTCAAGGCGGCCGGCGCCGAGGTCCTCGACCGTACGAACCTGCCCGGCTCGATCAGCGCCCGCGAGGCGATCGTGAAGGGCGACGCGGACGCGATGTACGAGTACACGGGCACGGCGTGGATCACCTACCAGGGCAACGCCAAGCCGATCACCGATCCGCGGGCGCAGTGGGCGGCGGTGCGCGACGCCGACCTGAAGAACGGCGTGACGTGGCTCCCCCAGTCGACCCTCAACAACACCTACTCCCTCGGCATCAGCCAGGCCAACAACGCCAAGTACCGCCTCAGGACGATGTCCGACGTGGCCGCCCTGTCGAAGAAGGACCCGTCGGCGGTGACGATCTGCGTGGAGAACGAGTTCGCGTCCCGCGAGGACGGGCTGCCCGGCATGGAGAAGGCGTACGGAATGTCGATCCCCGCCTCCAACATCCAGAAGATGGACGCCGGGATCATCTACACGCAGGTGTCCAAGTCCAGCTCCTGCCTGCTCGGCGAGGTGTTCACCACCGACGGCCGCATCAAGGCGATGAACCTGGCGACCCTCCAGGACGACAAGCACTTCTTCCCCAACTACAACGCGGCGCCCGAGCTGCACAGCAAGACGTACGAGAAGTACCCGGCGATCGCGGGCCTCCTCGACCCGCTCAGCGCCAGGCTCACCACGCAGGTGGCCCGGGAGCTGAACGCCAAGGTCGACGTGGAGGGCCAGGACCCGCACGACGTGGCGCTGGACTGGCTGATCCAGGAGGGGTTCGTCAAGAAGGGGTGAGCGGGCCGGTCCGGCACGACTTGCGAAGAACCTCATGCAAAGAAGTTGATGCAAAGAAAGTGTTGCAACACTCTCTTTGCATCGCTACCTTTGGGCCATGCCCGAGAGCAAGAAGCCCGACACCGAGCGGCCCCCCGGCAAGCACCCCCAGAACGCGGCCGGAGAGCGCATCCTCGACGCCCGCTCCCTGCGCGGCCTCGCCCACCCCCTGCGCATCCGGATCCTGAAGTCACTGCGCCACGACGGCCCGGCCACCGCCTCCCAACTCGGCGAACGCCTCGGCGAGTCGAGCGGTGCGACCAGCTACCACCTGCGCCAGCTCGCCGCGCACGGCTTCGTCGAGGACGACCCGGGCCGCGGCAAGGGCCGCGAGCGCTGGTGGAAGGCGATGCACAACGGCACTTCGTTCGCCGACGACCTGCACACCAGCACCGATCCCGAGGTGCGGGGCGCGGCCAACCTGTTCCTGCACGAGATCGCGAACATCCACACCCAGGAGCTCTCGACCTGGCTCGCCACCAGGCACGACTGGCCCGAGCCCTGGTCCACCAGCGGCGACCTGAGCGACTTCACGCTCAACCTCTCCGCGGCCCAGTTGCACGAGCTCAACGAGAAGCTGCACGCGGTCGTCGAGACGTACCGCACGATCGCCCCGGACGAGGCGGGCGACGGCGCCCAGGTCCGCGTCCACCTGCACTCCTTCCCGCGCTCCCACCCGTCCCACTGAAAGGACCGCTGCCATGCACAGCGACACCCACCTCGCGCTGCACCACCTGCGCGCCGCCGAGCTGGAGTCGGAGGCCCGCGCCGCACTCCCCCGCGAGCCCCGCGCGCTGCGCACCCAACTGGGCTGGATATTGGTCGAGTTGGGCCTCCGCCTGACGCAGCAGCCACCGCACCGGCAAGCCCGCCTCGCATGAGCGGGCCGGGGGGACACCGCGACAGGAGGCCGCTCGCGGCCGTGCTGGCCGCCAACGCCGTTTCGGCGAGCGGCAGTTCACTCACCCTGATCGGGGTGCCGTGGTTCGTCCTTGAGACCACCGGCAGCGCGGGCCGGGCCGGGGTCGTCGCCTTCTGTGCGACGCTGCCGATCGTGGTCTCGGCCCTGATCGGCGGCCCGGTCATCGACCGCGTCGGCCGCCGCCGGGTCTCGGTCGGCTCCGACGTCGTCTGCGGGCTCGCGGTCGCCGCGATCCCGCTCCTGCACCGCACCGGGCTCCTCGCATTCTGGCTGCTGTGCGCCCTGATGGCGCTGGGCGGCCTCGCCCACACCCCGGGCGTCACCGCCCGCTACGTCCTCCTGCCGGACCTCGCCCGCCAGTCCGGTACGACCCTGGCGCGGGCGGCCAGCGTGTACGACGCCGTCTCGCGCGGCGCCCGGATGACCGGCGCGGCCCTGGCCGGCGTGCTCATCGCGCTGACCGGCGCCGGCAACGTACTCCTCGTCGACGGCGCGACCTTCGCAGTCTCGGCGGTGCTCGTCGCGGTCGGCCTGCGCGACGTCCGCGCGGCCCGCCCCCGGCGTGACGCGCCACCGGTCTCGGCGCGCACCTACAAGGCCGAACTCCGCGAGGGATACGGCTACTTGGCGCGCACCCGGCTGCTGCTCGCGGTGGTCACGATGGTGATGCTGATGAACGGCACCGACCAGGGCTGGAACGCCGTACTGCTCCCCGTCCACGCCGAGCAGGAGCTCGGCGGCGCGACCCAACTCGGCCTGCTCGCCTCCCTGTTCGGGGCGGGCGGCCTGTCGGGTGCGCTCCTGTACGGCGTGGTCGGCCACCGCTTCTCGCGCCGTACGGTCTTCACGGTCTGCGTGCTGCTGTGCGGGGCGCCCCGGTACGCGGTCGCCGCGCTGACCGGCAGCACGCTGCCCCTGGCCGTCACGATGCTGATCGCCGGGCTCGCGAGCGGCGCGCTCAACCCGATCCTCACGACGGTGATCTACGAAAAGGTGCCGGACGAGCTGCGCAGCCGGGTCGCCGGGGTGCTCACGGCGGGCTGCGAACTGGCGATGCCGCTCGGCGGGCTCGCGGCCGGCTTCCTCGTGGAGGCCGCCGGGGTGCGCGGCGCACTGCTCTCGGTCGGCGGGGTCTATCTGCTCGCCACGCTGAGCCCGCTGGTCCTCCCGGCCTGGAAGGACATGGACGCGGGCGCCGTCAGCAGGACGGAACCGGGGCGCCCTTCTGCAACGCCTGGAGCGCGGACACCGCACCCTTCAGCGTAGTGACGGGGATCAGGCGCAACCCCCTGGGCAGTTCGGACTGGGCGTCCGAGCACTCCGCCTTCGGCACGAGGAATACGGTCGCCCCGTCCCGGGCCGCGGCCTGCGTCTTGAGCGCGACCCCGCCGACCGCGCCGACGTCACCGCCGCCGGTGATCGTCCCCGTACCGGCGATGTTGCGGCCGCCGGTGAGGTCGCCGCCGGAGCCGTTGCCGTTCAGCTTGTCGATGATGCCGAGGGTGAAGAGCAGCCCGGCGCTCGGGCCGCCGACGTCGGCGAGGTGCAGATCGACCTTGACCTTGTCGGGGCTGAGGCCGAGATAGCCGAGGGCCGCGACCGTCGCGGAGTCCTGCGACTGCTTCATCTCCGCCTGGTTGTGCGCGGAGATCTCCTTCTCGCTGCCGCCGCCCGGATAGACCGAGTCGCGGGGCATCACGGCCCGGTCGGTGCGGAACCAGCCGTCGACGACGTCGGAGATGCCGACGTCCGCGTTGGGCCCGGTCGCCACGATGGTGGTCATCCGCAGCTGCCCGCTGGTGGGGCGGGTGGGCGCGCCGGAGATGGTGATCACCGGCTTGCCCTCGTCGTCGCCCAGGACGTTCGCGGTCGGCCCCGGCTGCGCCACCGCGAACGGCAGCGGCGCGAAGCAGGCGACGGCGAGCAGCGCCACGACCGGAGCGGCGCCGATGGCGAGGTTACGGAGGCGGGGGTGACGAGTGAGCACGGCTCCAATCTATCCGTACGCACCCGGCCGCCCGGGGCACGGGCCCGGGCGGGATCCGGGCGGCGGCCGCATCGGCTCGGGGCTCCGGCTCAGCGCAGGGCGTCGGAGACCTCCCTGGCCGCGTCCACGACCCGGGGCCCGACCCGTTCGGGTACGGCGTCGGCGAGCATCACCACGCCGACGCTCCCCTCTATCCCGGTGACCCCGACGAGCGGCGCCGCGGCCCCGCTCGCGCCGGCCTCCAGCTCGCCGTGGGTGAGGGTGAAGCCGGGCTCCGCGAGGCCCCCGGCCTGGCGGGCGGCGAGGATCGCCCGGCCGGCCGCGCCCTTGTCCAGGGGGTGGCGGAACCCGGCCCGGTAGGCGACGTGGTAGTCGGTCCAGGTCGGCTCGACCACGGCGACCGCGAGCGCGTCCGAACCGTCGACCAGGGTGAGGTGGGCGGTCGCGCCTATGTCCTCGGCGAGCGAGCGCAGCGCGGGCAGCGCGGCCTCGCGGACCAGCGGATGCACCTGGCGGCCCAGGCGCAGCACCCCGAGCCCGACCCGGGCGCGGCCGCCCAGATCACGTCGTACGAGGGCGTGCTGCTCCAGGGTCGCGAGCAGGCGGTAGACGACCGTGCGGTTGACGCCGAGTTTGTTGGACAACTCGGTGACCGTCAGACCGTGGTCGGTGTCGGCGAGCAGCTTGAGGACGCGTAGTCCCCGGTCGAGCGTCTGGGAGGTCTCCGCGGTCACGACACCCACTCCTTAAGTGGTGAGTCGCGGCGGCACTCTCCGTGGTTCGCGGCACCGGTCCCATCGGCATCGCGCGCAGAGCCCGCCGGCGAGGCCAAGGCACCGGCTGCGCTCCGCGGCGACGCTGCCACGGGGCGTTTGCATGGCCGGGACAGTAGCGAGCGGACACCGCTCAGCGGAAGACCTCGTCCAGAATCCGGGCGCGAGCAGAATTCCGAGCCCCATGGAATGGGCGAACCGACCCCAACGGATGGACAAATAATGTCCATGGGCGACGAATTTGATCCCCGTTCGCTCAGGTTCGGGACCTAAGTCCGTCTTAGCGAGGACCTTGGGCGACCGGAATGGATTTACCGGGACATTACTGTGGCAGTCGTCCGAGGGGCGTCCGTGGGGGCCGGTCCTCGTACGCATCCCGTACCCATGGGATCGAACGGGGCCCGGCATCGCACGCCGGGCCCCGTTCGCCGTGTGCACCCGCTACTTCATGCGGGTCGCCCACTCCTGGACCTTCTTGATCCGCTCGCGGAGCTGGCCGGCCGTGGCCTCGGCGCTCGGCGGGCCGCCGCACACCCGGCGCAGCTCGGTGTGGATGACGCCGTGCGGCTTGCCGCTCTGGTGGACGTACGCGCCGACCATCGTATTCAGCGACTTGCGGAGTTCGAGCAACTCCTTGTGCGAGACGACGGGGCGCCGCTCGGCGGGCATTTCGAGCAGATCGGCCTGCTCGGCCGGCTTCTGCCGGCTGTGCGCGATCTGCCGGGCCTGCCGCTTCTGCAGCAGCATCTGCACCTGGTCCGGTTCGAGGAGCCCGGGAATGCCGAGATAGTCCTGCTCCTCCTCGCTTCCCGGGTGGGCCTGCATGCCGAATTCGGCGCCGTTGTACATGACCCGGTCGAAGACGGCATCGGATTCGAGGGCCTCGAAGGGGAGCATGTCGTCCCCGGTGTCCTCGTCCTGCTGCTTGTTCGCGTCGTCCATTTCCTGTTCGGAGTCGGCGTACGGGTCTTCTTCCTCGCCGTCCTTCTTCGGCTTGTCGAGCACGTGGTCGCGCTCGACCTCCATCTCATTGGCGAAGCCGAGGAGCATCGGAATGGTGGGCAGGAAAACGGAAGCGGTCTCGC
Source organism: Streptomyces sp. WM6378 (assembly GCF_001279695.1). Lineage (GTDB taxonomy): Bacteria > Actinomycetota > Actinomycetes > Streptomycetales > Streptomycetaceae > Streptomyces. The sequence goes on along the minus strand of NZ_LGDD01000319.1, from coordinate 1,275 downwards.
CGCGCCGCCTCGACCGCACGAAACGGCCGACTGCCTGGGCGAAGAAGAGGGGGGTGGAAATGGTGGTGGCGTACACGCCGACGGCCAGGCGCGGCACGTCGACGCCTTCCGACACCATGCGGACGGCGACCATCCACCGGGAGTCGCCCTCGCTGAACTCGTCGATCCGCTTGGAGGCGCCGGTGTCGTCGGAGAGCACGACGGTGGCCTTGGTGCCGGTGATCTCGCGGATCAGCTTGGCGTAGGCGCGGGCGGAATCCTGATCGGAGGCGATGACGAGCGCCCCGGCGTCCGGGATGGCCTTCCTGACTTCGGTCAACCGCTGGTCGGCGGCGCGCAGCACATTGGGCATCCAGTCGCCGCGGGCGTCGAGCGCGGTGCGCCAGGCCTGCGAGATGGCGTCCTTGGTCATGGGCTCGCCGAGCCGGGCGGCGATCTCGTCACCGGCCTTGGTGCGCCAGCGCATGTTGCCGCTGTAGCTCATGAATATGACGGGCCGCACGACTCCGTCGGCGAGCGCGTTGCCGTATCCGTACGTGTAGTCGGCGGAGGACCGGCGGATGCCGTCGTTCCCCTCCTCGTACGTGACGAAGGGGATGGGGTTGGTGTCGGACCGGAAGGGCGTACCGGTGAGCGCGAGCCGCCGGGTGGCCGGATCGAAGGCTTCGAGGCAAGCCTCGCCCCACGACTTGCTGTCCCCGGCATGGTGGATCTCGTCCAGAATCACCAGGGTCTTGCGCTGCTCGCAGCGGTTGCGGTGCAGCATGGGGCGCACGCCGACACCGGCGTAGGTGACGGCGACGCCGTGGTACTCGCGGCTCAGCGGCCCGGCGCTGTAGTCCGGGTCGAGCTTGATGCCGACCCGGGCCGCCGCGTCCGCCCACTGCTTCTTGAGGTGCTCGGTCGGCGCGACGACGGTGATCTGCTGGACCACGTGGTGGTGCAGCAGCCACGACGCGAGCGTCAGCGCGAAGGTCGTCTTGCCGGCGCCGGGCGTCGCGACGGCGAGGAAGTCGCGCGGCTGCTCCTGGACATACCTCTCCAGGGCACCCTGCTGCCAGGCACGCAGCTTGTTGGCGGTGCCCCAGGGGGCGCGGCCGGGGAAGGCGGGTGAGAGGTGGTGGGAGGCGGTAGTAGTCACGGTCTCCGGTTCGAGGCTCTCGGTTGTACGGGGTCAGGGGCATCCGGGGCGGGGCCCGGGGGGGCGGCTTCGGGGCTGGGGTGGGCTCGGCTCCGTCCGGCTCAGCACCGGCTGGCTTTGGGCTGGGGCTGAAC
>NZ_LGDD01000318.1 GCF_001279695.1 Streptomyces sp. WM6378 | reverse complement strand
AACACCAACCCCCGCCCCTATGTGTGGCACAAGACCGCCGACCAGATTCTCAACAGCCTCGCCAACTACTGCCGACGCATCAACGACTCAGGTCACTAGTTTGCGGACGGGGCGAGTAGCTCCACTTCGGCCAGCGAAGCCGTCTTTGTCGGGACGAGTCGATAATGGGTGTAGGAACCGGGTGAATGGATGGAGAACACCCGAATCTGCCGGTCCCAGGTGAAGGATTCGCCGGATCGCCTGTCCAACTCGGACCACTTCAGCCCGTCTTGTGAGCCTTCCAGGACCCAAGCGGACGGCGCCTTTCCGGCTGTAGCCGAGGTGAGCGTGTACTGCGTGGCCTTCGTGGCCTTGCTCACTGGCAGGTCCGTCGGCCCGAACTCCGCCGATGTCGCGGAGGAATTGTCGAACAGCGGGCCGGAGCCGGTGATCGCGTCGCTCGCGGGGGCGGGCACTTTGTCGTCCTTGGTGATGGAGACCGGCGCCGCGTTCTTGCCGGTGCCCCACGACGACGGGCGCGCGCCCATGGTGAAGTCGAGCGTGCCGCCGCGCGCGAGCAGGTCGTGGGGGAGCGCCGTCGAGTTCCACGGCTTCCCGTCGACCTTCAGGGACTGCACGTACACGTTCCGCTCGCTGTTCTTCGGCGCCTTCACGACCAGGTCGCGGCCGTTCTCCAGATGGACGGTCGCCTTGGTGAACAGGGGTGAGCCGATCGCGTACTCGCCGCTGCCCATCACCAGCGGGTAGAAGCCGAGCGCCGAGAACACGTACCAGGCCGACTGCTCGCCGTTGTCCTCGTCGCCGTGGTAGCCCTGCCCGATCTCGCTGCCGTTGTACAGGCGCCGCATGACCTCACGGATCTTCTCCTGCGCCTTGTAGGGCTGGCCCGCCGCGTCGTACATGTACGTGACGTGGTGGGCGACCTGGTTGGAGTGGCCGTACTGGCCCATCCGCACGTCACGGGCTTCGGTCATCTCGTGGATGACGCTGCCGTACGAACCCGCGAACTCGGGCGACGCGGTCTCCGGCGTCGAGAAGTAGGCGTCCAGCTTCTTGGCGAGGCCCGCCTGGCCGCCGTACAGGTTGGCGAGGCCACGGGAGTCCTGCGGGGCGGTGAAGGCGTAGCCCCAGCCGTTGGTCTCGGTGTAGTCGTAGCCCCACACGCGCGGATCGAACTTGGCGCTGTCCACCCGCCACTGCCCGCTGGCGTCCTTGCCCTGGAAGAAGCCCGCCTTGGCGTCGAAGAGCTTCACGTAGTTCTGGGCGCGGCCCATGAAGTACGCCGACTCCTCCTTGTAGCGGGGCTTCTTCGTCTTCTCGTACAGCGCCTGGCCCATCTTCGCGAGGCCGTAGTCGTTCACATAGCCCTCCATCGACCAGGACAGGCCCTCGGGCGTGGAGGTCGGGGCGTAGCCGAGGAAGGGGGAGGTGTCCATGCCCTTGCGGCCCACCCCCGAGGAGGGCGGGGCGACCGTGGCGTTCTTCAGGGCCGCCTCGTACGCCGCCTCGGCGTCGAACTTCACGCCCTTCACATAGGCGTCCGCGAAGGCCACGTCCGAACTGGTGCCGGTCATCAGGTCCGCGTAGCCGGGCGAGGACCAGCGGGAGATCCAGCCGCCGTCCTTGTACTGCTGCACGAAGCCGTCGACCATCTCGCCGGCCTTCTTCGGGGTGAAGAGGGAGTACGCGGGCCACGTCGTCCGGTAGGTGTCCCAGAATCCGTTGTTGACGTACACCGTGCCGTCGACGACCTTCGAGCCGGTGTGCGTGGGGGTGTCCTCGCCGGTCTTCGGCGAGAAGGGGCTGGCGTACTGGTTCTTCGAACCGACCTTCTCGAAGCCGGAGTTGGGGTAGAGGTAAAGGCGGTAGAGCGAGGAGTACAGGGTGGTCAGCTGGTCGTGCGAGGCGCCCTCGACCTCGATGCGGCCCAGGATGTCGTCCCAGGCTTGCCGCGCCCGGTCCTTGATCTTGTCGAAGCCGGCCTTCGCGGGAATCTCGGCGGCCAGGTTGGCCTTCGCCTGGTCCACACTGATGAGTGAGGTCGCCAGGCGCAGGGTCACCGTGCGGTTCTTGCCGGGTTTGAAGCGCGCGTAGCCGGTGACGTCGGCGCCCCCGCCGCCGGGCAGTTTGCCGCTCGCGGTCACGGGCGTGTCGAAGACGCCGTACACGAAGAGCCGGCCGGCGCCCGTGGACAGGCCGCTCTTCACGTCCGAATAGCCGGTGAAGGATTGCGTCGCCGGGTCGAGCCTGAGCCCGCCCTGGTTGGTGACGTTGTCCAGGATCAGGCTCGCGTCGTCACCGGGATAGGTGAACCGCATCATCGCCGCGTGGTCGGTCGGGGTGATCTCGGTCTTGAGGCCGTTCTCGAAGGTGACGCCGTAGTAGTACGGCTTCGCGGTCTCGTTGTCGTGCTTGAAGGGCAGCGCGCGGGCGGTCCGGGAGGCATCGGGGGTGCCGGCCGCCGCCGACGGCATCACCTGGAACGTCTGCCGGTCGCCCATCCAGGGGCTCGGCTCGTGGCTGGCGCTGAAGGCCTGGAGGGTGGGCAGGTTGTCGGCGTTGTTGCGCCGCGCGTAGTCGTACAGCCAGTCCTGCGAGCCGGCGTTGGTGACCGGGGTCCAGAAGTTGAAGCCGTTCGGGACCGCGGTCGCGGGGAAGTTGTTGCCGCGCGAGAACGAGCCGCTCGAATTGGTGCCGCGGGTGGTCAGCGCGTAGTCCGAGAGGTGCCCGAGCGGCTTCTCGGGCTGCTTCGGCGCGATCGAGAGGTCGTCGATCCAGCCCTGGAACTTGGCCGGCCCCTTGGGGGAGTCGTACGCCACCAGGATCCGGTCCACCGTCCGGCCGGCGGCGACGGTGCCGATCACCGAGGAGACCTGGTTCCACTGGTTGACGTAGAGCGTCTTGGCGGCGCCCTGGCCCTGCGGGCTGAGAAGTCCGCCGTGCGAGTCCAGGGCCTTCAGGTCACTCAGATAGGTGCCGTCGGTGAAGGCCAGGTCCACGGACACGTTCGTGGCCGGGTAGCTGAGGTCGGTCTCCGCCATCGACGGGAAGATCTTGTAGTCGAGCTCGGTGTCCCGCCCGACGGGGAGGTTGACGTCGAAGACCTTGTTGTACGAGTAGGCCCGCCCGTCCGCCTTGTGGGTGCCGGCGTAGCGCAGCGCCCGCTTCCCGGTGAAGCCCGCGTTCGCCTTGGCGGTGGGGGAGCCGCCGGGGCCCCGGTCCGGCGCGGTCAGCATGTCCGGCGGGGTGGGGGTGCTGGTGTCGCCGTTGGAGAACTGGATGTCGCCGAGCTGGGTGATGGGGGCGCCGCCGTTGGCGGTGATCTCCAGGCGGTAGTGGGCGTACGCCGTGGTGTTCGCGAAGTCGTACGTCTTGGTCTGGAAGCGGTCCTTGAAGCTCTCGCCGGTGCGGCTGTCCAGGGTCTTCCAGTCCTTGCCGTCCGCCGAGCCCTTCAGGGTCCAGTCCTTGGGGTCCCGCTCGGGGGCGTCGTTGGCGGACGTCAACGCGTAGGTGACCGTCTTCACCGGTTCGGACAGATCGAATTCGAGCCAAGCCGTCGGCTGGAAGGCGAGCCATTTCGTGCTGGGCTGTCCGTCGACGAGGTTCTCCTTCACCTCGCCGCCGTCGGTGTTCTCGGCGCTGGCCCGGACGTCGGTGACCCTGTCGGTCACATTGCCCGGTATCCCGCTGGTGAAGCCGCCGTCGACGCCCGAGGCCCGCTTGTTCCCCGCGCGGTCCGTATCGACGGTATTGGTCCAGTCCGGCTGGGGTTGGCCCGTTTCGAACGAGGTGCTGAACCGGCCGCCGCCATGCGGCGGTTGGGCGGTCGCGGACGGCGCTCCGACGGCGGACTGCGCCGTCACTACGAGCAGGAACGAGGCCGCCACGAGGGCGGCCGCCGGTCCTCGTCGGTACCGGGATCTGGGCAGCATGCGAGCCCTTTCCTTCGGCGCAAGCCGGTCTCAGTCGGCAAGTGCGAGGTGGACAACGTTGTCAGAGTAGAAACGCAGGATCCAGTAGCGCGGCAAGTGCAGGTTGGTGTCAAGGGCGTTGGGAAGGAATGGATGGCCTGAATCATCCGGGGCAATGCAGCCGTCAAGGTGTGTAATGCGCGTCAAAAGCAGCAGCCTCCTCCACATTGGTACGTACCAATGGATATATCCGCGAGGTCTCAACTCGGGAAAGACTGTCGGCCAACCATGCTTTCGATCTTGCTCAGTTGACGGGAAGTGGACTATACCTGTCGGCGTCCGGGCAACCCGCTGAACGCGGGCGGGGGAACCGCGTGCGGGCCGGTCGGCCCGGGACCGGGCAGCCTCCGCGATGGATGTACGGCATCACTCACGCTTCAACTGTTCGCGGGCGTCGGCGGATTCCGCTGCACCGCATGAGTCCTGGAGAAGGCGAGGACTTGAGCATGGGATCCGAGATCAACCGCCGTGACGCACTCAAGCGGGCCATGGCAATCGGCCTGCTGGCGGTGCCGGCGACGTCACTGCTGAGCGCGTGTGCCAGTTCCGACAGCGGTGACAGCACCAAGAAGCCGAGCTCCCAGGGCACCAAGTCGGCGGACAATCCGCTCGGCGTCAACAAGGGCACCGCCCTTGAGGCGTTCGTCTTCAAGGGCGGATTCGGCGACGACTACATCAAGTCCGCCGAGGCCGACTACAACGCCAAGTACGGCATCACCATCAAGCACACCGGAACGCAGGCGATCGGCCCCAAGCTCCAGCCGCGTTTCGCGAGCAGCACCCCGCCGGACTTCATGGACAACTCCGGCGCCGACAGCCTCGACACCGCCGCCCTCGCCAAGACCGGCAAGCTCCAGGACCTCACCCCGCTCCTGGACGCGCCGACCATCGACGACCCGTCGAAGAAGGTCCGCGACGTCCTGATCGCCGGCACCGTCGAGCAGGGCCAGTTCGGGACCAAGGAGGTGTACGCGTTCAACTACGCGTTCACCGTCTACGGCACCTTCTACTCCAACAAGCTGTTCAAGGAGAAGGGCTGGACGTACCCGCAGACCTTCTCGGACATGCTGGCGCTCTGCAAGAAGATCAAGGCCGCGGGCATCGCCCCCTTCACGTACCCGGGCAAGTACCCGTACTACGTGCACTTCGACCTGCTGCACCAGATCGGCAAGATCGGCGGCAAGGAAGCCCTCAACGCGATCGACAACCTCGACGACGGCGCCTTCAGGACCGACGCGGTCAAGGAGGTCATCACGTACTACGAGGAGCTGGCCGGCCAGGGCTACTTCCTCCAGGGCTCCGAGGGCATGACCCACATCCAGATGCAGACCGCCTGGACGCAGGGCCGCGCCGCGATGGTGGCCGACGGCTCCTGGGTGGAGAACGAGGCGGCGCCCACCATGCCGAAGGACTTCGACCTCGCGGTCGGCTCCCTCATCGGCTCGGGCCCCAGCGACAAGCTGCCCTTCGGCGCCCTGTACGCGGCGGCCGGCGAGCCCTTCATCGTCGCCAAGGACGGCAAGAACCCGGTCGGTGGCATGGAACTGCTTCGCATCATGCTCAGCAAGAAGCAGACCACGAACTTCACCAACGCCATCAAGTCGCTGACCTGCGTCCAGGGCGCCGCCGACGGACTGACCCTCACTCCGGGTCTCACCTCGGCGAACGCCGCCCTGAAGGCGGCCGGGCCGAACGTGCTCAACTCCCGCCTGCAGGACTGGTACAAGAAGCTCAACAACGAGACCATCGGCAACCTGACCCTGGACCTGCTCTCGGGCAAGATCAAGGCGGCCGAGTGGATCGACAAGGCCCAGAAGGCGTCGGACGACACGAAGAAGGACTCCTCCGTCCCGAAGTTCAAGCACCTCTGACGAGGCCGCTTACCACTACTGGCTGAGACGAGAGCGACCGGCGACATGCGACACGGCAAGTACCGGTTCATCATCGGATTCCTGGCAATTCCCCTGGCGCTGTACGGGGTCCTCGTGATCTCGCCGTTCCTCCAGGACTTCCAGATTTCGATGACGAGCTGGAGCGGACTGACCCCCGAGAAGAACTTCATCGGGTTGGACAACTATCAGAAGCTGATCCACAACGACCTCTTCTGGAAGGCGTTGTGGCACAACGTCCTTCTGCTCCTGTGCGTGCCGGTCGTCACGCTGGCTTTCGGTCTCTTCTTCGCCTTCATGCTGAATGTCGGCGGCCGCCGCAAAGGTTCCGCGGGGGTCGCCGGCGTGCGGGGCTCCGGCCTCTACAAGGTGATCTTCTTCTTCCCGCAGGTCCTCTCGATCACGATCATCGCGATCCTGTGGCAGCAGATCTACAACCCCGACCCCCAGAACGGGATGCTCAACTCGCTTTTGGCGGACATCGGTCTGAGTTCGCTCCAGCAGTCGTGGCTCGGCGATTCCAATATCGCGCTGATCTGCATCATGGTCGTGATGGTCTGGGCGAACGTCGGCTTCTACGTCGTCCTGTTCTCCGCCGGAATGGCATCCATTCCGGGCGAGATCTACGAGGCGGCCCTCCTGGACGGCGCATCCCGGGTCAAGACGTTCTTCCGGATCACCCTGCCGCTGCTGCGGGACACGGTGGCCACCGCCTGGGTCTACATGGGCATCATCGCCATGGACGCCTTCATCTACGTACAGCTGATGTCCGTGAACGTCGGCGGCCCCGACGAATCCACCGACGTGGTCCCGCTGCTCCTCTACAAGACGGCGTTCCGGGACAACAGCCAGTACGGAATGGCCGCGGCCATGGGTGTCGCGATGCTCATCGTGACCCTGGTGTTCGCCATTCTCAGCATGCGTCTGTCGCGCCGCGAGCGCATCGAATTCTAGGGGTGGCGCGATGACGACCGAAACGATGAAGGTGGACGGCGAGCAGTCGTCCGCACCCGCCGCCAGCGCCGCCCGCTGGAAGTGGCGCAGCAGCGAGGGGGGCGTGCTCAACGCCTTCTCGCACGTGTTCCTCCTGGTCTGGGCGCTCATGGTGGGCGTGCCCCTGCTGTGGGCGCTGTGGAGCTCGTTCAAGACCTCCGGCGACATCCTCACCCACCCCTGGTCGCTGCCCACCGAGCTCCACTTCGACAACTGGTCGCGGGCCTGGAGCAAGGCGAACATCGGGCAGTACTTCCTCAACACCGCGTTCGTGGTGGGCCTTTCGACCTTCGGCACGATGCTGCTCGGCTCCATGGCGGCCTATGTGCTCGCCCGGTTCGAGTTCCCCGGCAACAGGTTCATCTACTTCCTGTTCGTCGGCGGCATGGCCTTCCCCGTGGTGATGGTGCTCGTACCGCTCTTCTTCGTCACGAAGAACCTGGGCATCCTGAACACGCTGCCCGGGCTCGTCCTGATCTACATCGCGTACTCGCTGCCGTTCACGGTGTTCTTCATGACGGCGTTCTTCCGCACGCTGCCGACCACGGTCGCCGAGGCCGCGTTGATCGACGGGGCCTCGCACACCCGCACGTTCTTCCAGATCATGCTGCCGATGGCCAAGCCCGGCATCATCAGCATCGGCATCTTCAACGTGCTCGGCCAGTGGAACCAGTACCTGCTGCCCCTGGTGCTCAACCAGGGCGACACCAAGAACTGGGTGCTCACCCAGGGCCTCGCGGACCTCGCCGTGCAGCAGGGCTACCAGGGCGACTGGGGGGCGCTCTTCGCGGGGCTCTCGATCGCGATGCTCCCCGTGCTCGCCGTCTACGTCGTCTTCCAGAAGCAGGTCCAGGCGGGCCTGACGGCGGGAGCGCTCAAGTAGCCGGACCGTAGCTCCACCCGATTCTCCCGACCGCCCGTGGGCCCCGTGCCCACGGGCGGTCGCGCGTTTCCCCGATCCGCTCCGCATCTGCTCAGGTCTTGACGGGAGACCACCCGTAAGGCTGAGCTTAGAGTTCACATGTTGGAGAAAAGACGGGGCCTCATTGCTGCGGCTCCGTGCGGGGGCGGCCGTCGTGCCGCCCGCCTACGGCGGGAGTGGATGAGTCGATGGAGACTCCGGGGTCGCAGACGTCACTGCACCGGGCCAACCTGGAGCGGGTCGTACGGGCCGTGCGCATGGCGGGCTCGCTCACCCAGGCCGAGATCGCCAGGACGACCGGCCTGTCCGCGGCCACCGTCTCCAACATCGTCCGCGAGCTGAAGGACGGCGGGACCGTCGAGGTCACCCCCACCTCGGCGGGCGGCCGCCGGGCCCGCAGCGTCTCGCTCAGCGGCTCGGCCGGCATCGTCATCGGCGTCGATTTCGGCCATACGCACCTGAGGGTGGCGGTCGGCAACCTGGCCCAGCAGGTGCTCGCCGAGGAGTCCGAGCCGCTGGATGTCGACGCCTCCTCCGCGCAGGGCTTCGGCCGGGCGGAAGAGCTGGTCAAGCGGCTGATCGCGGCCACCGGCATCGGCCAGGACAAGGTCATCGGGGTGGGTCTGGGCGTGCCGGGCCCCATCGACGTGGAGTCCGGCACGCTCGGCTCCACCTCGATCCTGCCGGGCTGGACCGGCATCAACCCCAGCGAGGAGCTCTCCGGACGCCTGGGCGTCCCGGTGTACGTCGACAACGACGCCAACCTGGGCGCGCTCGGCGAGCTGGTCTGGGGCAGCGGGCGCGGGGTGCGCGACCTGGCGTACATCAAGGTCGCGAGCGGTGTCGGCGCCGGCCTGGTGATAGACGGGCAGATCTACCGGGGGCCCGGAGGCACCGCGGGCGAGATCGGGCACATCACCCTGGACGAGTCGGGCCCGGTGTGCCGCTGCGGCAACCGCGGATGCCTGGAGACCTTCACCGCGGCCCGCTATGTGCTCCCCCTGCTCCAATCCAGCCACGGAGCGGACCTGACGATGGAGCGCGTGGTCCAGTTGGCCCGCGAGGGCGACCCGGGCTGCCGCCGTGTCATCGCCGACGTCGGACGCCACATCGGCAGCGGCGTCGCCAACCTCTGCAACCTCCTGAACCCCAGCCGGGTGGTCCTCGGCGGTGACCTCGCGGAGGCCGGAGAGCTCGTGCTCGGGCCCATCAGGGACTCCGTGTCGCGGTACGCGATCCCCAGCGCCGCACGGCAGTTGTCGGTTCTTCCGGGGGCGCTCGGCGGCCGTGCGGAAGTGCTCGGCGCGCTCGCTCTCGTACTGAGTGAAATGGGGGATTCGACCCTGTTGGACAGTGCTCTCCCCGCCTCGGCGCCTGCCTTCACTTAGATAACGGATGGCACCGTTGTCATCTCGTTAAGGATTTACTCCTTGACGGTGGGCTTAACGCCGAGTTGACTTCCAGCCACCTCGGCCGCAACGTCGCGGCCTCGTCAGGGAGGTTTCTGAAGTGAACACGAACATGCGTCGTGCCGCTGTAGCCGTTGCCGCCACCGCGATGGCCGTCTCGCTCGCCGCCTGTGGCAGTGCGAAGGAGTCCGGCGGCACCAAGTCGTCCGGCAGCGCCAAGAAGGGCGACGACCTCAAGATCGGCCTGCTGCTCCCCGAGAACCAGACCGCGCGCTACGAGAAGTTCGACAAGCCGCTGATCGAGGCCAAGGTCAAGGAGCTGACCAACGGCAAGGGCCAGATCGTCTACGCGAACGCCAAGCAGGACGCGACGACCCAGAACCAGCAGGCCGACACGATGATCACCAACAAGGTGGACGCGCTCATCGTGGACGCGGTCGACGCCAAGGCCATCGCGGGCTCGGTCAAGAAGGCCAAGGACGCCGGCATCCCGGTCGTCGCCTTCGACCGCCTCGCCCAGGGGCCGATCGACTCCTACGTGTCCTTCGACAACGAGGAAGTCGGCCACGTGCAGGGCAAGGCCCTCCTCCAGGCCCTGGGCGACAAGGCCAAGTCCGGCGACATCGTCATGATGAACGGCGCCGTAACCGACCCGAACGCCGCGCTCTTCAAGAAGGGCGCCCACGCCGAGCTCGACGGCAAGGTGAACATCGGGAAGGAGTACGACACCAAGGAGTGGAAGCCCGAGAACGCCAACTCCAACATGGAGGCCGCGCTCTCCGCCCTCGGCAAGGACAAGGTCATCGGCGTCTACTCCGCCAACGACGGCATGGCGGGCGGCATCATCACCGCCCTCAAGGCGGCCGGCCTCGCCAAGCTCCCGCCGGTCACCGGCCAGGACGCCGAGCTCGCGGGTGTGCAGCGGATCATCACGGGCGAGCAGTACATGAGCGTCTACAAGTCCTACCCGCAGGAGGACGCCATCGCCGCCGAGATGGCGGTCAAGCTCGCCAAGGGCCAGGACCTCGGCTCGCTGGACGCCAAGAAGGTCGACTCGCCGACCACCAAGGCCGTCCCGTCCACGATCGTCCCGGTCGTCTCGCTGACCAAGGACAACATCAAGGACACCGTCATCAAGGACAAGATCTACACGATCGCCGACATCTGCACGGCCAACTACAAGGCCGCCTGCGACGCGCTCGGCCTCAAGTAGGTCCCCCCGCCAAGTCCCTTTCCGTACAAGGGACTTGAGTACTCCGAAAGCTCCTCCGGCGCCCCCGCGCCCGCCTTTTCAGCCCCGTTGCGGCGCGGGCGCCGGACGGAACGTTTCCCCTTCTTCGAGTTCCCTTCGGTTCTCTCTGTTCTCTTCTGCTCGACCTCCGCGCCCCCACCCCTTCGGGCGCGGCATCCCCGCCGGTCAGGCGGCGAAGGAGATGGTTCACGTGTCCGCTACGCCCGTGTTGGCGTTGCGCGGGGTCTCCAAGCGGTTCGGTGCCGTTCAGGCGCTCACCGACGTAGAGCTTGAGGTCCACGCCGGTGAAGTGGTCGCCCTGGTGGGCGACAACGGCGCCGGAAAGTCCACGCTGGTCAAGACGATCGCCGGCGTGCACCCCATCGATGACGGCGTCATCGAGTGGGAGGGCAAGGCCGTCCAGATCGCCAAGCCGCACGACGCCCAGACCCTCGGCATCGCGACCGTCTACCAGGACCTCGCGCTGTGCGACAACATCGACGTCGTCGGCAACCTCTACCTCGGACGTGAGCTGAAGAAGCGCGGCGTCCTCGACGAGGTCGAGATGGAGCGCCGATCGCGCGAGCTGCTCACCACGCTGTCGATCCGCATCCCGAGCGTGCGCATCCCGATCGCCTCGCTCTCCGGCGGCCAGCGCCAGACCGTGGCCATCGCCCGCTCGATGCTCGGCGAGCCCAAGCTCGTCATCCTCGACGAGCCGACCGCGGCGCTCGGCGTCGAGCAGACCGCCCAGGTCCTGGACCTGGTGGAGCGGCTGCGCGAGCGAGGCCACGCGGTCGTCCTCATCAGCCACAACATGGCCGATGTGAAGGCCGTCGCCGACAAGGTCGCGGTGCTCCGGCTCGGCCGGAACAACGGTGTCTTCGACGTGAAGAGCACCTCGCAGGAAGAGATCATCTCCGCCATCACCGGGGCCACGGACAACGCCGTGACCCGCCGTGCGGCGCGCAACGCGGAGGCTCAGAAGTGAACACCGACAAGACCTCCCCGACCGACCTCGGCAAGCCGCACGCGGCTCCCGTGGACGCGCCGCCCGCGGCGGACGCGGCGTCCACCGCCGTCGACCCCCGCCTCCTCGTGCGCGAGCAGGGCTTCGCCGGCTACCTCGGCGAGTTCAAGCGCAAGGTGCGGGCCGGTGACCTGGGCGCGCTGCCCGTCATCGTCGGCCTGGTCATCATCTGCATCGTCTTCCAGAGCCTGAACTCAAGGTTCCTCTCCGCCGGCAACCTCTCGGACATCTCCGTCGCCATGGTCGGCACGGGCATGATCGCGGTGGGCATCGTCTTCGTGCTGCTGCTCGGCGAGATCGACCTGTCGGTGGGCTCGGTCAGCGGTGTGGCGGGCGCCTCTTTCGCGGTGCTCAACATCACCCACGGCATGTCCGAGTGGCTGGCCCTGGTCCTGGCGATCCTCACGGGTGCGGTCGCGGGCACCATCCACGGCTACATCTTCGCGAAGATCGGTGTTCCCGCCTTCGCCGTCACGCTGGCCGGTCTGCTGTTCTGGAACGGCTTCATGCTGAAGATCCTCGGCGAGAACGGCACGATCAACACCAACGACTCGGGCGTCTTCTACAACCTGTCCAACTACTTCTTCAGCGACATCGCGGTGGCCTACGGCGCGGCTGCGGTCGCCGTCGCCGCGTTCTTCCTGTCGGCCTTCTCCGACAGCCGCCGCCGGGAGGCCGCGGGCATCCCGTCCCGCCCGCTCGGCGAGATCGTGCTGCGTACGGCGCTGCTCGCCGTGGTGGCGTTCGCGGCCGCGTACATGTTCAACCAGAGCAAGGGCCTGCCGCTGGCCGTGGTGATCTTCCTCGCGGTGCTGATCCTCACGGACTTCGTGCTCCGCCGCACCTCGTACGGCCGCAAGATCTTCGCGCTCGGCGGCAGCGTCGAGGCCTCGCGCCGGGCGGGCATCAACATCGTGATGGTCCGCACCTCGGTCTACGCGATCTCCGGCACCTTCGCCGCGGTCGGCGGTCTCTTCATCGCCTCCAAGATCAGCGCGGCCAACCAGGGCGCCGGCAGCGGCGACCTCCTGATGAACGCCATCGCGGCGGCCGTCATCGGCGGCACCAGCCTCTTCGGCGGCCGCGGCCGCACCTGGAACGCGCTCCTCGGCGTGCTGGTGATCACGTCGATCCAGTACGGCCTCGCCCTCGAAGGCGTCGCCGCGGCGATCCAGCAGATGATCACCGGCGGTGTGCTCCTGATCACCGTGATCATCGACGCCGTCACCCGCAAGACCCAGAAGTCCGCGGGCCGCGCCTGACCTGCCCGCTTGCCGACGTGCCCGGTACCCCTGAGGTGCCGGGCACGTCTGCGCGCGGCAGCGGCCGTCAGCCACCCGGGTGACGCGGAACGCACCGCCCCGCGACTACGGTCGCGGGCGGAACATTAGACTCAACGGATCGGCATGCTCGACCAGCACGGATGCAAGGAGGCACGGGTGCCGCTGCTTACCCGTATCAGGGGACCGCGCGATCTTGACCGGCTCAGCCCGGAGCAGCTCGACCAGCTGGCGGCGGAGATCCGGACCTTCCTGGTGGACGCGGTCTCCAAGACCGGCGGACACCTCGGTCCGAACCTCGGTGTGGTGGAACTGACCATCGCACTGCACCGCGTTTTCGAATCCCCCAGGGACAAGGTCCTCTGGGACACCGGACACCAGAGTTACGTCCACAAGCTGCTCACGGGGCGGCAGGACTTCTCGAAGCTGAAGATGAAGGGCGGCCTCTCCGGCTACCCGGCGCGCGCCGAGTCGGAGCACGACTTCATCGAGAACAGCCACGCCTCCACGGTCCTCGGCTGGGCCGACGGCCTCGCCAAGGCGAACGAGGTGCTCAAGAAGGACGACCACGTGGTGGCCGTCATCGGCGACGGCGCCCTCACCGGCGGCATGGCCTGGGAGGCGCTGAACAACATCGCCGCCGCCAAGGACCGCCCCCTGGTGATCGTGGTGAACGACAACGAGCGCTCGTACGCGCCGACCATCGGCGGCCTCGCCAACCATCTGGCCACCCTGCGCACCACCGACGGCTACGAGCGCTTCCTGGCCAAGGGCAAGGACCTCCTGGAGCGCACCCCGGTCGTCGGCAAGCCGCTGTACGAGACCCTGCACGGCGCGAAGAAGGGCCTCAAGGACTTCATCGCCCCGCAGGGCATGTTCGAGGACCTCGGCCTCAAGTACGTCGGCCCCATCGACGGCCACGACATCGACGCCCTGGAGTCGGCCCTGCAGCGCGCCAAGCGCTTCGGCGGCCCGGTCATCGTGCACTGCCTCACGGAGAAGGGCCGCGGCTACCAGCCGGCGCTCGCGGACGAAGCCGACCGCTTCCACGCCGTCGGCAAGATCCACCCGGACACCGGCCTGCCCGTGTCGACCTCCGGCCTCGACTGGACCTCCGTGTTCGGCGAGGAGATGGTCAAGCTCGGCAAGGAGCGCGAGGACATCGTCGCGATCACCGCGGCCATGCTCCAGCCGGTCGGCCTCGACAAGTTCGCCAAGGCCTTCCCCGAGCGGGTCTACGACGTCGGCATCGCCGAGCAGCACGCCGCGGTCTCGGCCGCGGGCCTGGCCACCGGCGGTGTGCACCCGGTCTTCGCGGTGTACGCCACGTTCCTCAACCGGGCCTTCGACCAGGTCCTCATGGACGTCGCCCTGCACAAGTGCGGCGTGACCTTCGTGCTCGACCGGGCCGGTGTCACCGGCACCGACGGCGCCTCGCACAACGGCATGTGGGACATGTCGATCCTCCAGGTCGTGCCCGGCCTCAGGATCGCGGCCCCGCGCGACGCCGACCAGGTACGGGCCCAGCTGCGCGAGGCCGTCGAGGTCGAGGACGCCCCGACCGTCGTGCGCTTCTCCAAGGGCGCGGTCGGCCCCGCCGTCAAGGCCGTCGGCCGCATCGGCGGCATGGACGTGCTGCGCCGGCCCTCCTCGGAGACCGTGCGCCCGGACGTGCTCCTGGTCTCCGTCGGCGCGCTCGCGCCGATGTGCCTGGAGATCGCCGACCTGCTCGACGCCCAGGGCATCTCGACGACCGTGGTCGACCCGCGCTGGGTCAAGCCGGTCGACGAGGCCATGGCGCCGCTCGCCGAGCAGCACCGCGTCGTCGTCACTGTCGAGGACAACAGCCGCGTGGGCGGCGTCGGTTCGGCGATCAGCCAGGCGCTGCGCGACGCGGGCGTCGATGTCCCGCTGCGCGACTTCGGCATTCCGCCGCGCTTCCTCGACCACGCCTCGCGCGGCGAGGTCATGGCGGAGATCGGCCTGACCGCGCCGGACATCGCACGTCAGGTCACCGGTCTCGTCTCGAAGCTGGACGGCCGGTTCGAGGAGAGCCGGGCCGCCGTGGAGCCCGCCCGCGACTGATGATGTGACCGTTCGGTCAACGGGCCGGACCGATCTCCCTGTACGGGTGATCGGTCCGGCCCGTTCGCGTGAATAAAGCGCTCAGCCCGGTACCCGTACCGCCACTCCTCCCGATCATGGCGAGGACGTTGAGCTAGCGGAGGTGCACGGGTGGCCAGTACCGGTCTGTTCCGGACCAAATCGATCGAGCAGTCAATGCAGGACACGGAGGAGCCAGAACACGCACTCAAAAAGTCCCTCTCCGCTCTCGACCTCACCGTTTTCGGGGTCGGAGTCATCATCGGCACGGGCATCTTCGTCCTCACGGGCAAGGTCGCCAAGGAGAACGCCGGGCCCGCGGTCTCCCTCGCCTTCGTGGTGGCGGGCGTCGTCTGCGCCCTGGCCGCCCTGTGCTACGCCGAGTTCGCCTCGACGGTGCCGGTGGCCGGATCCGCGTACACCTTCTCCTACGCCTCGCTCGGCGAGCTGCCCGCGTGGATCATCGGCTGGGACCTGGTGCTCGAATTCGCCCTGGGGACGGCGGTGGTGGCGGTCGGCTGGTCCGGCTACGTCCGCTCGCTGCTCGACAACGCGGGCTGGCACCTGCCCGAGTCGCTCAGCGGCCGCGACGGCGCCCACGGCTTCGGCTTCGACATCCTGGCGGCCGCCCTCGTCCTGGTGCTCACCGGCATCCTCGTCCTCGGCATGAAGCTGTCGGCCCGGGTCACCTCGGTCGTCGTCGCCGTCAAGGTGACCGTCGTCCTCATCGTGATCGTCGCGGGCGCGTTCTTCATCAAATCCGGCAACTACTCGCCGTTCATCCCCACCGCGCAGCCGCAGACCGCGGGCGGCAACCTCAAGGCCCCGCTCATCGAGCTGATGTCCGGCTACGCCCCCACCAACTTCGGCGTGATGGGCATCTTCACCGCCGCCTCGGTCGTCTTCTTCGCCTTCATCGGCTTCGACGTCGTGGCGACCGCCGCCGAGGAGACCAGGAACCCGCAGCGGGACATGCCGCGCGGGATCCTCGGCTCCCTGCTCATCTGCACGATCCTCTACGTGGCCGTCTCCATCGTCGTCACCGGCATGCAGCACTACACCGACCTCTCGGTGGACGCGCCGCTCGCCGACGCCTTCAAGGCCACCGGCCACCCCTGGTTCGCCGGCGTCATCAGCTTCGGCGCCGCCGTGGGTCTGACCACGGTGTGCATGATCCTGCTCCTCGGCCAGACCCGGGTGTTCTTCGCGATGAGCCGGGACGGGCTGCTCCCCCGGTTCTTCTGCCACGTCCACCCGCGCTTCCGCACCCCGCACCGGCCGACCATCCTGCTCGGCGTGATCATCGCGATCGTCGCGGGCTTCACCAGCCTCAGCGAGCTCGCCGAACTGGTCAACATCGGCACCCTGTTCGCTTTCGTCGTCGTCGCGATCGGCGTCGTCATCCTGCGCCACACCCGCCCCGACCTGCCCCGCGCCTTCCGCACTCCGCTGGTGCCCTGGGTGCCCGCGGGCGCGGTGGCCGCCTCGCTGTGGCTGATGCTCAACCTGCCCGCCGAGACCTGGATCCGGTTCGGTGTGTGGATGGTGATCGGCGTCGTCATCTACTTCGGCTACGGCCGCAGTCACAGCCGGGTCGAGGCCCGTGCCGGACGCGACTCCCAATAGCCCGCGCCGCACACAACTCCCAGTAAACGGAGCCCGATTCCGCCGCGGCCCCGTATGCCCCTCGTGAGCAGGCGTACGGGGCCGCATAGAGTGACGCGCATGCTGGCCGAGCCGCCGCCCTCGCCGCTACCTGACCGCGGGGCTGCTCACCAACTACAGCGGCGGCCGGGGCGGCCCGCAGGTGGGGGAGAAGTACGGGGTCGACGGCGCCTGGCCGGTGTTCCGCACCGAGCTCGCCGACCGGCCCGCGGCCCTCGTCGTGGGCGACTCCCGGGGCAAGCCCTTCGCCCCGGACCGCCTCCCCACCCTGCGCCGCTTCCTCGCCTCCCAGTACGAGCGGAGCGCCGTCGTCGACGGGGCCGTCCTCTGCGTACGCGCCGACTGAACTCACCCGACCGGGTGAACGACCACGAGCGGAACCCTGCCCGCCGCCCTTGTGCCGAGTGACGAAAAGCCCCACGTCGGGACGGAAATCCCGGGGGAAAACGGGGGCCCATACCAGTGTTATGGTCGGCAGAAAGTCGCTGGTTTGCTGGACCCGGACGCGTCGCGCGGATCCGGTGGGGAAAGGTGGTCGTGGACCATGGCACTGAGGTCTCGACAGACATCGGGCGGGGAGCCCGCCAGGTCCGGCGGCATCGTCACCGCACCGACCCGCGCCACCCCGGTCGTGGCGACCGAGGACGGCCGCCCCACCGTCACCGGCTGGCTCCGCCTCGGCAAGGACGGTCGGCTCTCCGCGTACGCGCCCGCCGCGGGCGGCGTGGCCCGCTGGACGGAGTCGTCGCCGGGCGGCGCCTGGACGGGCCCCGAGCTGGTCGCACCGGGCAAGGGCCTCCAGTCGCACCTCTCGGTCGGGCAGGGCGCCGACGGCTATGTGCACCTGACGGCGCTGCGGCACACCCCCATGGAGGACGGCGGCACCTGGGTCGAGCTCGTCCACGCCATCCAGTACCAGACGGGCCGCCCGGTCAAGAACTGGGCCGTGGTCGGCTCCCCCTACCCCCGCCGCGACTGGGAGAAGGGCCTGAAGATGGGCCACCCCTCGGTGGGCGTGGACTCGGCGGGCAACGCCCAGATCGTGGTGCGCAACGCCTTCGGCGGGGTCTCCGCGCGCGGCCAGGAGCCGTCCGGCAAGTGGGCGGGCTGGGCCGACCTCAACGGCAACGGCGCCGACCGGTCGATATCGGTCGTGGCGGGCGAGGCCGGCCGCATGGTCATCCACGCCCCGTCCAACACCGGCATCATGCGCTTCGAACGGGCCGCCGCGGACGCCTCCTTCGAGGAGATCGAGAAGCTGGCGGGCGACCCGGAGACCGGCACCATCGCCGGCCTGGTCACCGGCGAGGGCGGCCGGGTCACCTTCTTCCTGCGCGACGCCAAGTCCGGCGAGCTGCGCGCCTGGCGCGGCGACGGCCCCACCGAGTCGCTCGGCGGCCGGGGTTCGGGCCCGGTCGCGCTGTTGCGCAAGGAGATCGACGGCGTCGACTGCACGGTGCTCGCCCAGCGGGACCGCGACGGCCGTCCCGCGATAGCGGCCTATCCGACCGAGCAGGAGGACGCCGGCGTCACCTGGACCCCGACCGGCGAAGTCTGCGCGGGTGCCCCGGCGTTGACGCTGGACGCCGACGGCCGGATCGTCCTCGGCGTGTTCACCCCGGAGGGCGGCCTGCGCATCACCCGCCAGCGCACGGACGAGCCGGGCCTGGCCCTGGAGGCCTGGCAGCAGGTCTGACGCACACGGCACCGCACGGGGAGGCCCGGGACCGCATGATCGGTCCCGGGCCTTGGCGCGTGGAGAGACCCGTACATCCATGACGTACCGTCAATAACCTTGTCCGGACCGGGAGTTGAGCGCGACAAAGGCCCCGCACCGAAGTGCGGGGCCTCTGCTGTGGGGCGGTGTTACGCGGGGACGCTCGCGACGCCCTGCGCCAGGAACTTCTTGCCGTTCACGCGCTCCGAGACGCCTTCGCGGTCCAGGTACGGCGTGATGCCGCCCAGGTGGAAGGGCCAGCCGGCGCCCGTGATCAGGCAGAGGTCGATGTCCTGGGCCTCGGCGACGACGCCCTCGTCCAGCATCAGACCGATCTCCTGCGCCACCGCGTCCAGGACGCGGTCCCGGGTCTGCTCCTCCGTCAGGGCGACATCGCCCTGCTTGAGGAGAGCGGCGACCTCCGGGTCCAGCTCCGGCTTGCCGGAGTCGTAGACGTAGAAGCCGCGCTTGCCGGCCTTGACGACCGCGGCCAGGTTCTCGGAGACCGTGAAGCGGTCCGGGAAGGCGCGGTTGAGGGTCTCGGACACGTGCAGGCCGATGGCCGGGCCGACCAGCTCCAGGAGCACCAGCGGCGACATCGGGAGACCGAGCGGCTCGACGGCCTTCTCGGCGACGGCGACCGGGGTGCCCTCGTCGATGACGTTCTGGATCTCGCCCATGAAGCGGGTCAGGATGCGGTTCACGACGAACGCCGGGGCGTCCTTCACCAGGACCGCGGTCTTCTTCAGCTTGCGCGCGACGCCGAAGGCCGTGGCCAGCGAGACGTCATCGGTCTGCTCGCCGCGGACGATCTCCAGGAGCGGCAGGATCGCGACCGGGTTGAAGAAGTGGAAGCCGACGACCCGCTCGGGGTGCTTCAGCTTCGACGCCATCTCGGTGACCGACAGCGAGGAGGTGTTGGTGGCGAGGATCGCGTGCGCCGGGGCGACCGCCTCGACCTCCGCGAACACCTGCTGCTTGACGCCGATCTCCTCGAAGACGGCCTCGATGATGAAGTCGGCGTCCGAGAAGCCCTCGGCCTTGTCGAGGACACCGGAGACCAGGCCCTTGAGACGGTTGGCCTTGTCCTGGTTGATCCGGGACTTCGAGAGCAGCTTGTCGATCTCGGCGTGGACGTAGCCCACACCCTTGTCGACGCGCTCCTGGTCGATGTCGGTCAGGACGACCGGCACCTCAAGGCGGCGCAGGAAGAGGAGGGCGAGCTGCGAGGCCATGAGACCGGCGCCGACGACACCCACCTTCGTCACCGGGCGGGCCAGGTTCTTGTCCGGGGCGCCGGCGGGGCGCTTGGCGCGCTTCTGGACCAGGTTGAACGCGTAGATGCCGGACCGCAGTTCGCCACCCATGATCAGGTCGGCGAGCGCGGTGTCCTCGGCGTCGAAGCCGGCCTGGAGGTCGCCGTCCTTGGACGCCGCGATGATGTCGAGGGCGCGGTAGGCGGCCGGGGCGGCGCCGTGCACCTTCGAGTCGGCGATGAAGCGGCCCTTGGCGACGGCCTGGTCCCAGGCGTCGCCGCGGTCGACCTCGGGGCGCTCGACGGTGACGTCGCCCTTCAGGACGTTCGCGGTCCAGACGAGGGACTGCTCCAGGAAGTCGGCACCCTCGAAGAGGGCGTCGGCGATGCCGAGTTCGAAGACCTGCTTGCCCTTGAGCTGGCGGTTCTGGTTCAGCGAGTTCTCGATGATGACCGAGACGGCCTTGTCGGCGCCGATCAGGTTGGGGAGCAGCGTGCAGCCGCCCCAGCCCGGGACGAGGCCGAGGAAGACCTCGGGCAGCGAGAACGCGGGCAGCGCCTTGGAGACGGTGCGGTAGGTGCAGTGCAGACCGACCTCGACGCCGCCGCCCATCGCGGCACCGTTGTAGTACGCGAAGGTCGGCACGGCCAGCGCGGCGAGGCGCTTGAAGACCTCGTGGCCGCTCTTGCCGATGGCCAGAGCGTCCTCGTGGCGCTTGAGGATCTCGACGCCCTTGAGGTCGGCGCCGACCGCGAAGATGAACGGCTTGCCGGTGACACCGGCGCCGACGATGGCGCCCTCGGCGGCCTCCTTCTCGACCTGGTCGATGGCGGCGTTCAGGTTCGCCAGCGAGCCGGGGCCGAAGGTGGTCGGCTTGGTGTGGTCGAAGCCGTTGTCGAGCGTGATGAGGGCGAACTTGCCAGCCCCGTAAGGCAGTTCAAGGTGACGCACGTGCGCGGACGTCACGACCTCGTCGGGGAACAGCTCGGCCGCGCCCTTGAGAAGCTCAGCGGTGGTGGTGCTCACTTGCTGCCTCCGGCGTCCTTGTGGTGCGGGTTCTCCCAGATGACCGTGGCGCCCATGCCGAAGCCGACGCACATGGTGGTGAGGCCGTAGCGGACCTCCGGCTGCTCCTCGAACTGCCGGGCCAGCTGCGTCATCAGGCGTACGCCGGAGGAGGCGAGCGGGTGGCCGTAGGCGATGGCGCCGCCGTACTGATTGACGCGCGCGTCGTCGTCGGCGATGCCGTAGTGGTCCAGGAACGCGAGGACCTGGACGGCGAACGCCTCGTTGATCTCGAAGAGGTTGATGTCCTCGATCGACAGGCCCGCCTTGGCCAGCGCCTTCTCGGTCGCCGGGATCGGGCCGTAGCCCATGACCTCCGGCTCGACGCCGGCGAAGGCGTAGGAGACGAGGCGCATCTTCACGGGGAGGTTGTTCTCCCGCGCGAACTCCTCGGACGCGATGATCGACGCGGTGGCGCCGTCGTTGAGGCCGGCCGCGTTGCCCGCGGTGACGTTGCCGTGCACACGGAACGGCGTCTTGAGGCCCGCGAGGCTCTCCAGGGTGGTGCCCGGACGCATCGGCTCGTCGGCGGTGACGAGACCCCAGCCGGTCTCGCCGACCTCGGAGTTGGTGTTGCGCACGGAGATCGGGACCAGGTCCTGCTGGATCTTGCCGTCGGCGTACGCCTTGGCGGCCTTCTCCTGCGAGCGCACCGCGTACTCGTCGGCGCGCAGCTTGGTGATCTGGGGGTAGCGGTCGTGCAGGTTCTCGGCGGTCATGCCCATGAAGAGGGCGGACTCGTCGACCAGCTTCTCGCTGACGAAGCGCGGGTTCGGGTCGACGCCCTCACCCATGGGGTGGCGGCCCATGTGCTCGACGCCACCGGCGATCACGGCGTCGTACGCGCCGAAGGCGATCGAGCCGGCGACCGAGGTCACGGCGGTCAGGGCGCCCGCGCACATGCGGTCGATGGAGTAGCCGGGGACGGACTGCGGGAGGCCCGCGAGGATGCCGGCGGTGCGGCCCAGGGTCAGACCCTGGTCACCGATCTGCGTGGTGGCCGCGATGGCGACCTCGTCGATCTTCGCGGGGTCGAGGGCCGGGTTGCGGCGCAGCAGCTCGCGGATCGCCTTGACGACCAGATCGTCGGCCCGGGTCTCGTGGTAGATGCCCTTCGGGCCCGCCTTGCCGAACGGGGTGCGGACGCCGTCGACGAAGACGACGTCCCTGACGGTACGAGGCACGATGGCTCTCCTCCAGGGTGCGGGGTGGCACTGCACTGCTGCGCACGCGACTGAGCGCGCGCTCACCCCGCCCATGCTACTTACGAGTAACCAAACTGCCCAGCCCCGGGGGCGGGAGCGTCGAACGTCACACTCCGGGCGACCGTGCTGGGGCTCCGCCCCAGACCCCTTGGGCCCCCACCCCACCCCTTCCCGAGACCCTCCGGGGGTGAGTGGCGCGGCTGCGGACCGTGGGTGGCAGGTCGCGCCCACGCGGCGGAGCCGCACATGTCACAGCCCCGCGCCCCTGACAGCGCCGGGTACAGGCATTTTCAGCCTGTCCGGCGTTTGAGGACGAGCGCCCTTAAGGCGCGAACGGGGTCTGGGGCGGAGCCCCAGGGGACCAGCTTCAACGCACCCCCACCCCCGGCGGGTTTAGGGAAGGGGCGGGGTGGGGCCCAACGGGGTCTGGGGCGGAGCCACAGCGCACCACGCCCGGCTAGCCGCAGGTCAGGGTTGCACCCGCCCAGTCCCCATGGTCCAGCCCGTTCCCGTCGCCGCCGTCGGTCACGACCAGGTCGATCACCTGCGCCCCGGACACGTCCGCGGCCAGCGGCGTCGCCGCCTGCCGCCCCCGCAGCACCGCCGTCGCGGCCACGGGACGCCCGTCCGCCAGGACGGAGAAGGCCACCGAGCCGCCGCCACCCGTCTCGTCGTCCACCCCCACGGACGCCGTGAACCGCGAGCACGCCCCGCCGAGGAACACCGTCACGTCGCCGGCCGCGTGCACCCCGAGGCCCTTCGCGTACGGCACGCCCGCGATGGACATCGGGCGTCCGTCACCGGCCGCGTCCTCCCCGTTGGAGGTGTTGCGCTCCACCGGCCCCCACCCGTTCGTCGCGGTGAAGTCGAGATCGGCTACGTCGTGCGCCCCAGCCCCCGGCGAAGGGGGCGGCGAGGCCACGCCCACCGCGGCGGACGCCGTGCCGCCCCGGTACCGGACCGCCGCCGAGAGCACCGAAGTCCAGGGCCCCGAACCGCCCGCCGCCGTCACCTGCCAGGTGCGCGTCACCGTGCGCCCGGCCGGCACGTCCCCCAGCGGCTGGCTGAGGGGCGTGGAAGCCGTCCATCCGTCGGGCAGCCGCATCGTGAGAGAGGCGTCCCCGGCCGTGGTCCGGCGCGGCGCGAAGGACGCCGTCACCTCGCCCACTGCGCCCCGCGCGATCGCGTCCGGCGCCGCGATCCGTACATCCGCGCCCGCCGAAGGATCGCGGTTGGCCGTCGCCGACCAGCCCGGCGAGGCGACGTCCCCGTACCGCAGCGGCGTCGTGTGGTTCCCGTACGCGTCCAGGGTCACCTTTCCGAGCCCGTCGCCGGCCGCGTCCTCGCCGATCACCGCGATGGCGACCGTGTTGTGGCCGTGGGTGCGCAGCATCCCGGGCTGCACCGGGAACGACTTCTGCGGCCCGAGGTCGTTGACGTACAGGCCGGTCATCCAGCCGTTGACGTAGACGAGCGCCCGGTAGTGCTTCGCCTTGTCGTCCGAGATCGTCAGGCCGAGCGGTACGTCCTGGCCCTGCGGCAGATCGAGGTCGAAGCCGGTGCGGTACCAGGAGACCCCGGCCGCGCCCGCCCGCGTGTCCGGCAGGGACGTGGCGGGCCAGCCGCCGTCCGGGTAGCCGGGCAGGTGCATGCCCTGGCGTTCGCCGTACAGGCCACCGGTGTTGAGCCCGCCGCGCACCGGGTCGACGAGGTCCTCGCCGCCGAGCGCGCCCTGCAGCCGCCAGCCGATCTGCTTCGCCGAGCCCACGAGCCGCACCGAGGTCAGGCCGCGCGGCTGCTTGTGGCTGTCGTCGGCCGACCAGTCCTGTTCGTGCGCCATGTCGGCCGCGAGCACCGCGAGGACGTTGTCCTTGCCCGCCTTCAGGACCCCGCCCGGTACCGCGAACAGCTGGGTCGCGTCGGCGGAGCTGCCCAGATACGTGCCGTTCAGCCACACCAGGTACGAACCGCCCTTGCCCGTACTGGCGTTGACCTGGATCCCGGACTCCGATCCGGCCGCCGTGAAGTGGCCCCGGTACCAGATCGACCCGGCATGGAAGCCGTAGTCGTCCGCCGAGAGCACCGGCTTGTCGGCGGCCCGCCACGCCGCGTCGTCGAACCCGGGCGCCGCCTCCGGCGTCTCGCGCTGGACCCGCCAACTCCCCAGCGGGGCAAGGGAGACCGGCTTGGGTCCGGCAAGCGCGCTGCCCGTCGTGTCGAGCGCGCCCGGCGCGGGCCGCCCGTTCCAGCTGACGGACGTCGCGGGCGCGCCGGTCAGGACGTGCAGCGAGGCCGCCTTGTCGGTGTCCCCGGTGAGCTTCAGCACGCCCCTGTCGTACGAGGCGGTCCTCAGCAGCTCCGGACCGCTGGCCAGGACCGGCCCCTGCGGGGTGTCGAGCCGCCAGTAGGTGTCGGCTGTCGCATCGTCAGCCAGTAGGAGGAGCAAGGGAGTCGAGCCGTCGAGTGGAGTGATGAGGACCTGCGTCAGGCCGTCGTGGGTGTAGTTCAGGCGCAGATCGCCGCTCGTCGCGTCCCAGGTCTGCTTCACCTGCCC
Source organism: Streptomyces sp. WM6378 (assembly GCF_001279695.1). Lineage (GTDB taxonomy): Bacteria > Actinomycetota > Actinomycetes > Streptomycetales > Streptomycetaceae > Streptomyces. The sequence goes on along the minus strand of NZ_LGDD01000318.1, from coordinate 27,162 downwards.
GCTCAGCACCCGCACGCCGGGCCGCGCCGCGTACCGCAGCACGCTCTCGCCGTCCTGCCCGTGCCGGCCGTAGAGCAGCGCCACGTCCCGCGCGCCGAACGTGCCGTGCGTCATGAGCTCGGACGTCGAGTACCTCAACCGCTGGTGATCCATGGCGTAGTCCGAGACAAGGAGCTTCGAGTCGCGGCCGTCGACCGTCAGGGCCGTGCCGGGCTCCTGCGGCACCGACGCGTACCCGCCGAGTGCGAGGTGCGTGGTGTCCTTCGCCTTGTTGTTGACGTCCTTGTGCCGCACGACCGTGATCGTGGTGCCGTCGTCGGGGTTGCGCCGGTCGCGGCGCAGCACCGCGGCGTTGTCGGGCGCGCTCGCCGTCACGCCCTCAGTCTTCGTCAGCGGCGCCACCGACTGCACCAGATACCCGAGCCGCTTGTCGACCAGGTACTTCTCGCTGAGCTGGCGGTCCTCGCGGATCGGCGCGCCGTAGTCGTAGGAGCTGTAGACCGCGCCCGGTGAGGGCAGCCAGCCCCAGGAGGTGCCGCCGTAGGCCATGTAGAAGTTCTGCATCGTGGCGCCCGAGGCGATGTTGTTCTCGTACGCGGCCTTCTCGAAGTCGCCGTCGGTGAGCCGGCGGCACTTGTCGAAGCCGGGGCCGCCCCACGGGTCGAAGGAGCCGCCCTGGAATTCGGCCAGAAACAGTGGTTCGTCGCTCCTCTTCGCACCGGACAGATCGGGCAGCCCGTGCCAGGTGTCGGGGCTGGAACAGTTGAAGCCCTGCGGGTAGGAGTCGTGTCCGTCGATGTCGAGTTCCTTGGCGAACACGCCGTTGTGGTTGCCCGTCAGCGGCACCGTGATGCCATCCGCGTGCGCCTTGTCGACGAGGTGCTTGATGTAGGCGTGGCCGTCGGGGGTGTCCTGGTAGTACTCGTTCTCGACCTGGTAGGCGATCACCGTGCCGGTGCCGTTGGTCAGCTGGTGGCGGGCCAGGATCGGGTCGATCTTCGAGAGCCATTCGTCGGCGGCCGCCAGATAGTCGGGAGCCGTGGTGCGGGCCTTGCCCTTCTGGGTGACCAGCCAGCCGGGGAAGCCGCCGCCGTCCGTCTCGGCGTTGATGTACGGGCCGGGGCGGGCGATGACGTAGATCCCCACCTCCCGCGCGATGTCGAGCAGCTTGTCGACGTCGCGGACGCCCGTGAAGTCGTACACCCCGGGTTTGGGTGAGTGGAAGTCCCAGTCGAAGTAGATGGAGGCCGCGTTGAAGCCGCCCGCCTTCATCTTCTGCAGGACGTCGCGCCAGGCGTCGGGGCTGGGCAGCCGCCAGTAGTGGAACTCGCCGGACCAGATGGAGAGCGGCTTGCCGTCGATGGTGAGGGCGTGGTCGTCGTGGCCGACGGTGTGGGCGGCGGGCGGCGCCTTCGGGCGGGCCTGTGCGGCGGGCGCGGTGGCGGTGAGGCCGGCGGCGCCCAGGGCGAGCACGGTGGTGACCGCGAGAGCCGCCGCGCGTAATGGCGTGCGCATGTCATTCCTTCCGTGGTGCGGTGCACTGAAAGAATCTGATGCGGCGCACAGCCTAAAGCTGTTCGAGGCTGTTGGATACGGTCCGGTCTTGGGGAATTCTGAGCCCGCGGCGACATGGAGGTGCCGCGGGCCCGACCCGTTCAGCCGGTCAGGACTTGGCCGGTGTGTCCGTGAGCGCCGCCGAGAGCAGCGGCGTGACCTGCTCGATCTGCCAGCGCCTGGCGCCGTACGACGCGAGCGCCTCGGCGACGGCGGCCCCGGAGCGGTCGCCCGGTGGCTCCCAGCAGACCCGGCGCACGGTGTCCGGGGTGATCAGGTTCTCCTGCGGCATGTTCAGCCGCTCGGCGAGCTCGGAGACGGCCGCGCGGGCCGCCGAGAGCCGGGCCGCCGCGGCCGGGTCCTTGTCCGCCCAGGAACGCGGCGGCGGCGGGCCCTGCAACGGCTGGCCGGGCTGCGGGAGTTCCGCCTCCGACAGCGCCTTCGCCCGGTCGATTGCCGCCTGCCACTGCTCCAGCTGCCGCCGGCCCATCCGGTGCCCGAAGCCGGGCAGCGCGGTCAGCGCGTTCACGTGCGCGGGCAGCGCGAGCGAGGCCTCGATGATCGCGGAGTCGCTCAGCACCTTGCCCGGCGAGACGTCACGGCGCTGCGCCACCTTGTCGCGGGCGGTCCACAGCTCGCGCACGGCGGCCATCTGCCGGCGCCTGCGCACCTTGTGCATGCCGGAGGTGCGGCGCCAGGGGTCCTTGCGGGGCGGCGCGGGCGGGGCGGAGGCGATCGCGTCGAACTCCTCGCGGGCCCACTCCAGCTTGCCCTGCCGGTCGAGCTCCTTCTCCAGCGCGTCGCGCAGATCGACCAGGAGTTCCACGTCGAGGGCGGCGTAGCGCAGCCAGGGCTCGGGGAGCGGCCGGGTCGACCAGTCGACCGCCGAGTGGCCCTTCTCCAGGGCGTACCCGAGCACGCTCTCGACCATCGCGCCGAGGCCCACGCGCGGGAAGCCCGCGAGCCGCCCGGCGAGCTCGGTGTCGAAGATCCGGGAGGGGACCATGCCTATTTCGCGCAGGCACGGCAGGTCCTGGGTCGCGGCGTGCAGGATCCACTCGGTGTCCGAAAGTACCTCCCCGAGAGCGGAGAGATCAGGACAGCCGACGGGGTCGATGAGCGCGGTGCCCGCCCCCTCCCGGCGCATCTGCACGAGGTAGGCGCGCTGCCCGTAGCGGTAGCCGGACGCGCGCTCGGCGTCCACGGCGACAGGGCCGGTGCCGGCCGCGAAGGCGGCGACCACTTCGGCCAGTGCTTCATCGGTGGCAACGACAGGCGGAATGCCCTCTCGGGGCTCCAGCAAGGGAATCGGCGCCTTGTCGACGTCGTCCGGGGGAGCGCCCCCGGTGGTTCGCAGTGCTGTCTCTGCTGCGGTCTTATGGGCGTCGGTCACCTGTCAAGGGTATCTGTGTATGCACGTCGCCCGTCGACGGAACGTTCCGTCGACGGGCGCGCGAGGGTCGTAAACCAGTCAGTGGATGATTCCGGTACGCAGCGCTACGGCCACCATGCCGGCGCGGTCACCCGTGCCGAGCTTGCGTGCGATCCGGGCGAGGTGGGACTTGACGGTCAGGGCGGACAGCCCCATGGAGACGCCGATCGCCTTGTTCGACTGGCCCTCCGCAACCAGCCGGAGCACCTCGACCTCGCGGCCGGAGAGCTCGCGGTAGCCGCCCGGGTGACTCGGGGCACCCGGGGGGCGACGGTGCATACGGGCGGCCGCGGCGCCGATGGGGGCGGCGCCGGGACGGCCGGGGTGTCCGACGTTGGTGCGGGTACCGGTGACGACGTAGCCCTTCACGCCGCCGGCGAGGGCGTTGCGTACGGCGCCGATGTCGTCGGCCGCGGACAGGGCCAGGCCGTTGGGCCAGCCGGCGGCTCGGGTCTCGGACAGCAGGGTCAGCCCGGAACCGTCGGGCAGGTGGACGTCGGCAACGCAGATGTCGCGCGGGTTGCCGACGCGGGGACGGGCCTCCGCGATGGACGACGCCTCGATGACGTCACGTACTCCGAGCGCCCACAGGTGCCGGGTGACGGTGGAGCGGACTCGGGGGTCGGCAACGACGACCATGGCCGTCGGCTTGTTCGGGCGGTAGGCGACCAGGCTTGCGGGCTGCTCAAGAAGAACGGACACCAGGCCTCCTGGAAAGGTGCGGGACGAAGCCGGCTCGGGGATGAAGCCGGGGCGAACCGTGCAGTTAGGGTCACAAACCTCTTCGGCACCAAACCCCTCGGCCTTTAGAGAATGATCACGATTTGGTGAGAAACATTTAGGGCAATTCGGACGCGTGCTCGATCGTCGAGTAATCGGCGGGGCGCCCGGACCCGAGCGGGGGCCCGCGGAAACGGCCTGCGCCCCGCCGGGGGCGGGGCGCAGGCCGTCAGGAGGGTGCGTCAGCGGGGGTCGCGGCGCTGCGGCAGGGTGACGACGCCGCTGCCCGCCTCGGTCGGACCCGACACCGGCGGCAGGCCCGCGATCTGGCACAGCAGATCGCACCAGGCCGCGAGGTGGCCCGCCGTGTCCGGCACCCCGCCCAGGCCCTCGCGCGGCGTCCACGACGCCCGGATCTCGATCTGGGTCGCCGGAAGCCGTTCCGCCAGCCCGCCGAAGTAGTGCGAGCCGGCCCGCGTGACCGTGCCGCTCGCCTCCCCGTACGAGAGGCCGCGCGCGTCCAGGGCGCCGGTCAGCCACGACCAGCAGACCTCGGGCAGCAGCGGGTCGGCCGCCATCTCCGGCTCCAGCTCGGCCCGTACGAGGGTGACCAGGCGGAAGGTGCCCTGCCAGGCGTCGTGCCCGGCGGGGTCGTGCAGCAGGACGAGCCGACCGTCGGCCAGGTCGTCCTCGCCCTCGACGACCGCCGCTTCCAAGGCGTAGGCGTGCGGCGCGAGACGCTGTGGCGGACGGGTCTCGTCCACCTCGATCTCGGGGCGCAGTCGCGCCGTGCGCAGTGCGTCGACGGCCTGACGGAAGGGGATCGGAACGGTGGTCCCGTCCGCGGCTTCCCTGCCGTCAGCGCCATCCGAAGTTCGTCCCTGAGCGGCAGCCATGCGGGGAAGACTAGGCGGAACGGGCGCCCGGCGCCGGTAGGGACACCCGGCCCGGGGCAGCGGCTTGCGGCCACATGCGAAGATTCTGGGCGTGAGCGCCAACGACCGCCCTGTGGGCCAGCCGAACAGCAAGACGCACGACTCCGCGTTCCTCAAGGCGTGCAGGCGGGAAGCCGTCCCGCACACGCCGGTCTGGTTCATGCGCCAGGCGGGGCGGTCGCTGCCGGAGTACCTGAAGGTGCGCGAGGGCATCCCCATGCTGGAGTCGTGCATGCGGCCCGACCTGGTCACCGAGATCACGCTCCAGCCCGTGCGGCGGCACAAGGTCGACGCGGCCATCTACTTCAGCGACATCGTGGTCCCGCTCAAGGCCATCGGCATCGACCTGGACATCAAGCCGGGCGTCGGCCCCGTCGTCGCCGATCCGATCCGGACCCGGGCCGACCTCGCGCGGCTGCGCGACCTGACCCCCGAGGACGTCCACTACGTCACCGAGGCGATCGGCATGCTGACCGGCGAGCTCGGCGCCACTCCGCTCATCGGCTTCGCGGGCGCCCCGTTCACGCTGGCCAGCTACCTCGTGGAGGGCGGCCCGTCCCGCAACCACGAGAACACCAAGGCCATGATGTACGGCGACCCGGAGCTGTGGGCCGACCTGCTCGACCGCCTCGCCGAGATCACCGCCGCCTTCCTCAAGGTGCAGATCGAGGCGGGCGCCTCCGCGGTCCAGCTCTTCGACTCCTGGGTGGGCGCGCTCGCCCCCGCCGACTACCGGCGCTCGATCCTGCCCGCCTCGGCGAAGGTCTTCGACGCGGTCGCCTCCTACGGCGTCCCCCGCATCCACTTCGGCGTCGGCACGGGCGAACTGCTCGGCCTCATGGGCGAGGCCGGCGCGGACGTCGTCGGCGTCGACTGGCGCGTCCCGCTCGACGAGGCGGCCCGCCGGGTCGGCCCCGGCAAGGCGCTCCAGGGCAACCTCGACCCGGCCGTCCTGTTCGCCCCGACCGCGGCCGTCGAGGCGAAGACCCGCGAGGTCCTGGACGCCGCCGCCGGCCTGGAGGGCCACGTCTTCAACCTGGGCCACGGCGTGCTCCCGTCGATGGACCCGGACGCGCTGACCCGCCTGGTCGCGTACGTCCACGAGCAGACCGCCAAGTAGCGGCTACCCGGCGGCGCGCACGGCCGACACCGCCTTGCGTGCCGCCACCAGGACCGGGTCCCACACCGACGAGAACGGCGGGGCGTACCCGAGGTCCAGGGCCGTCATCTGATCCACCGTCATACGGGCGGTCAGGGCGACCGCCGCGATGTCGATCCGCTTGGCCGCGCCCGCACCGCCCACGATCTGCACGCCGAGCAGCCGCCCCGTGCGCCGCTCGGCCAGCATCTTCACCGTCATCAGGGCCGCGCCCGGGTAGTACCCGGCGGTGTTGGTCGACTCGATGGTCGCCGTGACGTACTGGAGGCCCTCCTCCCGCGCCTCCTTCTCCAGGAGACCGGTGCGGGCGATCTCCGTCTCGCAGACCTTGGTGACGGCCGTGCCGACCACGCCCGGGAACGTGCCGTACCCGCCGCCCACGTTGGAGCCGATGACCTGGCCCTGCTTGTTGGCGTGCGTGCCGAGCGCGATGTGACGGTGCCGACCCGACACCAGGTCGAGCACCTCGACGCAGTCGCCGCCCGCCCAGATGTCCTCGTGCCCGCGCACCCGCATCGAGGTGTCCGTGCGCAGCGCGCCCGCGACGCCGAGCGGCAGCCCGGCCGCGCGGGCCAGCTCGGTGCGGGGCGTGACGCCCAGGCCGAGCACCACCACGTCCGCCGGGTACTCGGCGGACTCCGTCGCCACCGCGCGCACCCGCCCCGACCCGGCCGTCAGGACCTTGGTGACCTCCGCGCCCGTGACCACCCGGATCCCGGAGCGCTCCATCGCCTCGATGACGCGACGGCCCATGTCCGGGTCGAGCGAGTGCATGGGCTCGGGGCCGCGGGTCAGCAGCGTCACATCGAAGCCGCGGGCCAGCATCGCCTCCGCCATCTCGATGCCGATGTAGCCGCCGCCCACCACCACCGCGCGCCGCTCCCCGACCGCCTCCAGGCTCTCAAGGAGGGCCCGCCCGTCGTCGATGGTGTGCACCCCGTGCACCCCCGGGGCGTCGATCCCCGGCAGCGCCGGCCGCGCCGGCCGCGCCCCCGTCGCGATGACGAGCTTGTCGTACGAGGTCCACTCCTCGGCACCGGACGCGAGGTCGCGCGCCCGCACCCGGCGGCCCGCCACATCGAGCTCCGTCACCTCCGTACGCATCCGCAGATCGATCCCGCGGGCCCGGTGCTCCTCGGGCGTGCGGGCGACCAGGTCGTCGTGACTCGGCACGTCGCCGCCCACCCAGTACGGGATCCCGCACGCGGAGTACGAGGTGAAGCCCGAGCGCTCGAAGGCGACGATCTCCAACTCCTCGGGGCCCTTCAGCCTGCGGGCCTGCGAGGCGGCGGACATGCCCGCCGCGTCACCGCCGATGACCACCAGTCGCTCCGCCGCCATGGGTGTTGCCTCCGCTCGTGAGGTCCGCTCGGATCGCGCCTTCTCCTGGTGAAGATACGTACCGGGAGAGCGGGGAATTCCCCGCCCGGCCGGTGGCCTCTCGGGTGTTGGTCCGGCAAGCCGGTCAACTCGCCTGTACCGAACGGGAGTTGATCAAGGGACCGGGACTCGTTTCAGGGCGCCGGCCGGGGTCTGAGACAGTGGAGGCATGGACAACGCCGTCACCCGCGCCCCGCACATCGTCGTCGTCGGAGGCGGAATCTCCGGACTCGCCGCCGCCCACCGGCTGCTCGGGGCCGGCGCCCGGGTGACCGTGCTCGAAGGCAGCGCGGTACTCGGCGGCAAGCTGCTCGCCGGGGAGATCGCGGGCGCGCCCGTCGACCTAGGCGCCGAGTCGATGCTGGCCCGGCGCCCCGAAGGCGTCGAGCTCGCCCGCGCGGTCGGCCTCGGTGACCGGTTGCAGGCGCCCGCCACCGCGGCGGCCTCCATCTGGACCCGGGGCGCGCTGCGGCCGATGCCCAAGGGCCATGTGATGGGCGTCCCCGCGCGGCCCGGCACCCTCCACGACATCCTGTCCGCCGAGGGCCTGGCCCGCGTCGAGCAGGACCGCGAACTCGCCCCGACCGAGGTCGGCGAGGACATCGGCGTCGGAGAGTTCGTCGCCAAGCGGGTCGGCCGCGAGGTCGTCGACCGCCTGGTGGAGCCGCTGCTCGGCGGCGTGTACGCGGGCGACGCGTACAAGATCTCCATGCGGGCCGCCGTCCCCCAGCTCTTCGAGGCGGCCCGCACCCACGGCTCGCTGCTCGACGGCGTCCAGGACATCCAGGCGAAGGCCGCGGCCAAGCAGCAGAGCGGCCCGGTCTTCGCGGGCCTCGACGGCGGCCTCGGCACCCTGCCCGGCGCGGTCGCCGACGCGGTGCGCGCCCAGGGCGGCGAGATCCGCACCGAGACCCCCGTGCTCGGCCTCACCCGTTCCGCCGACGGCTGGCAGATCCGTACCGACACGGAACTCGTCGAGGCCGACGGCGTGATCCTTTCCACCCCCGCCTGGTCCGCCTCCGCGCTGCTCGCCGCCGAGTCGCCGGTCGCGGCCGCCGAGCTCTCCGAGGTCGAGTACGCCTCGATGGTCCTGGTCACGCTCGCGTTCCGGCGCGCCGATCTGGCCGGGTTGGAGGAGCGCTCCGGGTTCCTGGTGCCGCCGGTGGACGGCCGCACCATCAAGGCCTCCACCTTCTCCTCGTACAAGTGGCAGTGGGTGAAGGAGCGCGGCTCGGACCTGTTCGTGCTGCGTACCTCGATCGGGCGCTACGGCGAGGAGCAGCACCTGGACTGGGACGACCCCGATCTCGTGGACGTCTCGCTCGGCGACCTCGGCGAGGCCGTCGGCCTGTCCGCCCGGCCCGTCGCGACCGAGGTGACCCGCTGGATCGGCGGGCTTCCGCAGTACCCGGTGGGCCATCTGGCCAAGGTCGCCCGCATCCGGGCCGAGGTCGCCAAGCTGCCCGGACTGCGCGTCTGCGGCGCCGCGTACGACGGTGTCGGCATCCCCGCGTGCGTCGCGAGCGCCCGGCGCGCCGCGGACGAGATCATCGCCACGTCGACCCTGGCGCGGAACACCCAGAGTGACGCGGGACAATAGCCACATGAGTGCTGCTCCGGAAAAGATTCCCAACGCGGGGAAGAAGGCGAAGGACCTCAACGAGGTCATCCGCTACACCCTGTGGTCTGTCTTCAAGCTGCGCGACGTACTCCCTGAGGACCGGTCGGGTTACGCCGACGAGGTCCAGGAGCTGTTCGACCAGCTCGCCGCCAAGGACATCACCGTCCGCGGCACCTACGACCTGTCGGGTCTGCGCGCGGACGCCGACGTCATGATCTGGTGGCACGCGGAGACCTCCGACGAGCTCCAGAGCGCGTACAACCTGTTCCGCCGCACCAAGCTGGGCCGCGCGCTCGAACCGGTGTGGTCGAACATGGCGCTGCACCGGCCCGCCGAGTTCAACAAGGCGCACATCCCGGCGTTCCTCGCCGACGAGCACGCCCGCGACTACGTGTCGGTGTACCCGTTCGTGCGCAGCTACGACTGGTACCTGCTGCCCGACGAGGACCGCCGCCGCATGCTCGCCGACCACGGCAAGATGGCCCGCGGCTTCCCGGACGTGCGGGCCAACACGGTCGCCTCGTTCTCGCTCGGCGACTACGAGTGGCTGCTCGCCTTCGAGGCCGACGAGCTGCACCGCATCGTCGACCTGATGCGTCACCTGCGCGCCTCCGAGGCCCGCATGCACGTCCGCGAAGAGGTGCCGTTCTACACCGGGCGCCGCAAGAGCGTGGCCGACCTCGTGGCCTCACTGGCCTAGCAAGACCAGGTGACCGGGGGCCGCGCCACGCGAGCGGACCCCGGTCACCCCTGACCCGGAAGATCAGAGAGCGGGCAACACATGCCCCGGCCTGCCGGCTGTCCGCTCGTCCAGCGACACCGGGTTCGGCTCCGGGTGCGGCGCGCACGATGCGCGCCGCACCGGCGTCCGACCGTTCAGCAGATAGTCCTCCACATAGCCGTTCACGCACCCGTTGGCGCCGCCCGCGATGCCGTGCGTGCCGGCGTCCTTCTCCGTGACGAGTACGGAGCCCGGCAGCCGCTGCTGGAGTTCCAGCGCCCCGTGGTACGGCGTCGCCGCGTCCCGCTCGGCCGCCAGGATCAGCGTCGGCGGCAGCGCCCCTTCCTCGGCCCGTACGTCCACCGCCTTCTGCTGCGGGGCGGGCCAGTAGGCGCACGGCAGGTTCATCCACGCGTTGTCCCACGTCTCGAACGGCGCGAGCGTGGCGAGCTTGCTGTTGTCGCGGTCCCACGTGGCGAAGTCCGTCGGCCACGCGGCGTCGTTGCACTCCACTGCCGTGTACACGGCGTTGCCGTTCTCGTCGTCGTGCGCCGACTCCGGCTTGGGCGCGGCCTGTTCGATCAGCGGCTTCGGATTGCCCTTGAGGTACTCCGACAGGGCGGTCGCCCGGCTCGACCAGTAGTCGTCGTAGTACCCGGCCTTGAGGATCGCCGCCTGCAACTGCGCGGGCCCCACCTTGCCGCCGGCCGGTTCGCGAGTCAGCGCGGCCCGCACCTTCTCGTAGCTCTCCAGCACTTCGGCGGCTGTGCCGCCCAGGTGGTAGACCGCGTCGTGCTTGGCGACCCAGGTGCGGAAGTCCTTCCAGCGGCTCTCGAAGGCCAGCGACTGGTCGAGGTTGTTGCGGTACCAGATCTGCTGGGGATCCGGGTCGACCACCGAGTCGAAGACCATCCGGCGGATGTGCGAGGGGAACAGCGTCGCGTACACCGCCCCGAAGTAGGTGCCGTACGAGGCGCCCATGAAGGTCAGCTTCTTCTCGCCGAGCGCGGCCCGCAGCACGTCCAGGTCACGCGCGTTGTTGATGCTGGTGTAGAAGCGCAGCGCGTCCCCGGCGTTGCGCGCACAGCCCTGTGCGTACGCCTGGGCCTGTGCGATCCGCTCCTTCTTGTACGACTCCGAGGGGTACGAGGGCGACTCGGTCGGGGCCTTGGCGAAGTCGGCCGGGTCCTGGCAGGACAGCGGCGCCGAGCGGGCCACCCCGCGCGGGGCGTAGCCGACCAGGTCGTACGCCCCGGCGATGCGTTTCCAGCCGGCGAGTTGGGCGACCATCGGGAAGTACATGCTGGAGGCGCCGGGCCCGCCCGGGTTGAACACCAGGGCGCCCTGCCGCCCGGCGCCCTTGGCCCTGACCCGGCTGACGGTGAGGGCGATCTGACGCCCCGTCGGCTGGGCGTAGTCGAGCGGGACCTCGACGGTGCCGCACTGGACCGAGGCGGGCAGCGACTCGGCCTGCGGGCAGCGGCCGAAGTGCATCGGGGCCGCGGCCGCGCGCTGGGCGGCCACGGCCACGCCCCGGGCCTCGGCGGTCAGCGGGTCGGCGCTGCCCGCGGGCGCGGCGACGAGGGCGGAAAGGACGAGGGAACCCAGGGTTCCGTACAGCGCTACAGCTCTCATCGCCGGTGCATCCCTTTCATGCTGCGGTACTAAAGAAGTACATACAGATCAAAAGGGACTACTTCACACGGGGTGAAGTAAAGCAGCGGGGCCGTGCGGGGTGCGGTCATTGACCCCGATGCGCGAAGCGGCCGCTCGTCAGGGCGCTGCGCAGTTGGGGATCGTCCACCGCCCGCAGGCCGCGCACCGCGACCGCGGTGAGCGGATCGCCCGCCGGGTCGAGCCCGCCGAGCAGCCGCTGGCCGTCGGGTGAGGCCCAGCGGGTGTACGGATGGATCTCCACCCGGGCGATGGCGAGGCAGCCGAGCGTGAGGACGAGGGGGAGTGCGAACCAGGCGGCGATCTCGCCCCGCCCGGTGTCGCCTTCGCCCGGCATGAGCAGCGCACTGACGGCGAGCACGGAGATCAGCAGGGTGGCGCTGCGCACCGCCCGCACCGAGGAGCTGACCCCGGACCGCACGGCGTCCGGGACGGCGAGGCCGGCCCCGGCGAGCCGGTCGGCGAGCGAGCGCACCGCGTCGGCCGCGGCCGCGCCCGCCCGTATCACCGCTATCCGCTCCTGGCCGCCCGACCCGATCGCGGTGAGGACGGACCGCTCCAGTTCGTCGCGGCCCTCGGGGTCGACGACGGTGGCCCAGCCGGTGTGCGCGAGCAGCAGTCGGCGGGCGCGGTGCATGGAGACGAGGGTGAGGTCGGCGACCCGGTAGGGGCCGCCCGCCAGGAACGCGGCCTCGTAACAGGACAGGCCCCGCTCCCCGTCCGGCCTCGGTTGGGGGCGGGCCGCGGCGACGGCCGCGAGACACAGGCGGCCACAGGACAACCCGGCCGCGACGATTGCCGGCAGAAGGAAGAGGACCCAGAACATGGCCGAGTTGTATGTGAAGTTGACGCTTCGCCGCCACAGCCTGTCCACAATTTGGACGTCGGGTTATCGCTTCGTTACGGAGTGTGGGAGGCGGGCTCCGGTGACGCCTCGTCCTTCGGGCGCGAGGCGGCCGGCGGCAGCGGGAACGACGGCGAAGCGCTGTCGGAGGGCGGGGGCGTGAGGGGGACCGGGCTCGTCAAGGTGGCCCCGGGCGTGGGTGGCGGCGGCCCGGTGGGGCTCGCGGTCGCGGCGCCCCGCGCGAGCGCGTCGAAGTCGACGAACCCGGTCGCCTCCAGCATCTTGATGTGGTCCAGGACGGTCGTGTTCGCGTCGTCGGCGAGCCCGCGCACCAGCGAGTTGCGGGTGTTGGCCCGGATCTGCGCGACCAGCGCGAACACCTTGCCGTGGGCGGCGCGCAGGAGGTTCGCGAAGTCCCGCTCGTACGTGATGCCGGTGTCCGCCGTCAACTGGCGCAGCCAGCCCTGCTGCTGGGCGTTGGGCTGGTCCGGCAGCTCCATGCCTAGGTCGGCGGCGACCTCGCGGACCCGGGCGTCGAGGAAGGCGTGCCCGTCGACGAGATGCTGCCCGGCCGCCTTGACCGCGGCGCTGGGGTCCCGCTCGATGGCCTGCTGGCCGGCCGGCCCCTCCCAGAGCCCGGCCAGCCGCACCCGGACCACGAAGTCCCGGTCGGCGGCGGACAGCGGGCCCCAGCGGGTCGCCACCGTACCGGCGTTGAGATCGGCGAGCGGCGTGCCGGAGCGGTCGGCGTACGACCAGACGGGGAAGAGCAGCGCGAGCAGGGTCGCGGCAAGCGCGATGACGACGAGCCCGGTACCGGACAACAAGCGACGCATGGATGCCTCCTGGTGCGGTGCCGCACGGTAGTGCGGGTTCCGCTGATCCCGGAGGTGGTTTCGTGAAATAGGTGGCCGGATGGTGTGGGGGTCGTCACGTGGTACGGGAGTTCCGCTCAACTCCCGTACGTACGAGGTACGTTGACCGGTTGCGCGGTGTTGCCCGAGGGTGCGGCGGTGCCGCCCGAGGCGCCCCGGCTCAGGCCGCTCGGGTGAGCGTGCGGAGCAGCCGCGCCGCCCGGCCCGGTGGCCTGGCGCCGGCCCGCTCCTTCCACCAGCGCGCGAGCGCGCGGCGGGCGTTCGCGTCGGCGGGCCGCCCCGCGTCGAGCAGGAAACGGGCGAAGTCGAGGGCGTCCTGGCGGTAACCACCCCGCATGGGACGGGACTTGGCGTACGCCGCGAACGCCTCCCGGTATCCGTCCCCGAGGATCCGCGGCAGCTCGGGCGCCACCTTGGTCACCACATCGGCCCGCTTGGCCGCGAGCGCCCGGGCCTGCACGCCAAGGCGCGGCCCGTCGAACCCGGCGGGCGCGGGCGTGCCCGCGGTGAGCGAGGAGAGCAGGGCCGTCTGGACGAGAGCGAGCCGCTCGCGCGAGCGGCCGATGTCCGCGGGAGCGCTGTGGGTCCTGGGCTCCATGGGGGCGGAGGGCACGCTTGGCGGTTCCGGAGCCCGCAGGGCGGCCCGGATCGCGTCGAGCTCACCGGCCAGCTCCGTCGCCGGCGGAAACGCCTCGTCCCGCTCCAGGAGCACGCCCGGCAAGGCCACCTGCGAGGCCAGTTCGGCGAGGATGTCGAGGACCGGCCGGGACACGGGGTGGGCGTGGGTGTCGTGCCACACCCCGTCGCGCTCGACGCCGCCCGCGACATGGACGTACGCGATCGCCTCCAGGGGCAGCTCGGCGAGGACCTTCGCGGGGTCCTCGCCGCGGTTCACCCGGTTCGTGTGGAGGTTGGCCACGTCGATGAGCAGTCCGACGCCCGTGCGCTCGACGAGCTCCGCCAGGAACTGACCCTCCGTCAACTCCTCGTCGGGCCAGTCGATCAGGGCCGCGATGTTCTCCAGGGCGAGCGGCACGGGCAGTGCGTCCTGCGCGATGCGGACGTTCTCGCACAGGACGCGCAGGGCGTCCCGGGTGCGCGGCACCGGCAGGAGGTGGCCCGCCTCCAGGTGCGGCGAGGCGGTCAGCGCGCCGCCCGCCCGGACGAACGCGATGTGCTCGGTGACGAGCGGGGCGCCGAGCGCCTCGGCCCGGGCCGCCAGATCCGCGAGGCGGCCCGCGTCCGGCGGCTCGGCGCCGCCGAGGCCGAGCGAGACCCCGTGCGGCACGACGGTGACGCCGCGCTCGCGCAGCCGTACCAGCGAGTCGGGGAGGTGGCCGGGGCAGAAGTTCTCCGCGACCGCCTCGACCCAGTCGATGCCGTCGAAACCCTCCACCGCCCGAGCGATCTCAGGCCGCCAGCCGATGCCGATGCCCACATGCTTCATGGACAGGTCATGGCCCGGCGCCCCGTCGGTGAATCCCGCGCGGGGCACGTTCAGAGCTTGATTTGAGGTTGCCGGTCCCTGTGCTCAGCTCGGGGTGGCCAGCGCGTCGAAGTCGACCAGGCCGGTGGCCTCCAGCATCGTCATGTGGTCGAGCACCGTGTTGTTGGCGTCCGTCGCCAGGTCCCGTACGAGCGAGTTGCGGGTGGTCGCGCGGACCTGGGCGACCAGTGCGAACACCTTGCCGTGGGCGGCGCGCAGGAGGTTCGCGAAGTCCCGCTCGTAGGCGATGCCGGTGTCCGCCGTCAGCTGGCGCAGCCACCCCTGCTGCTGGGCGTTGGGCTGGCTCGGCAGCTCGATGCCGAGCTTGGCCGCGACGTCGCGGTCGTGCTGGTCGAGGGCCGCGTGCCCCATGACGAGATGGTCCCCAGCCGCCTTGATCGCCGCGCTCGGCGCCCGCTGCTGCGCCTGCTGCCCGGCCGGCCCCTCCCAGAGCCCGGCGAGCCGCACCTTGGTGACGAACTCCCGGTCGGTCGCGGACAGTGGGCCCCAAGGGGTCGGCGTGGACGAGGAGTTGAGGTTGGCCTGCGGGGTCCCGGCCCGGTCGGCGTACGACCAGACGGGAAAGGCGAGCGCGCCGAGCGTGGCCACGAGCACCGCGATGAGCAGCCCCGTGCCATTGACGCGACGCAGGGCAAAACGACCGGAACGAACTATTCCACGCGACAAGATGCCTCCCGGGACGGCCAGTTGAGAGCGCGAGCGCTACTCGGCGGTACCGGGAGGTACGTATGGGGCGGGTGTTGCGTTCAGGGGAGTGGAAGGGGGAATGCAGCGAGCGGGGCCCCGCCGGAGGCGTGCCTCAGCCCGCTCGCAGGGCCGGGTGGTCCGCGACGACCGTGCACGAGCCGGGGGCGATCTCCGTGAACCCCGCGTCGCGGACCACCGGGAGCCCGCTGAGGGTCAGTTCGCGCCACGCGGCCGGGTTCGCGGTGCGCACCGAGAGGGCGAAGCCCGCCTCGCGCCAGGCCTTGCGGTCCGCGTCCGACAGCTCCCACCAGGCGAGTTGGGCGCCGTGCCCGGCCTGCGCCATGGCCTTGCCGGCGGACATGCCGAGGTCCGGGTTGAGCCAGAGGACCGGCGCGAGCGGGTCGGGGGCGCCGGGATCCGCCGGGTCGTCCAGGTCCGTCCCCGACACCTGGAGCTTGGCCAGCTCCTTGGGCCAGCCGTCCAGCGGGACCGGCGGGAAGACGCGCACCTCCGCCGCCTTCCCGGTCACCGTGATGCCGTCCAGCGCCGAGGCCTTGCGCCACTCCGCGCCGCGGGCCCGCCGCACCACCTTGCGGATCCGGGCGTCCTGCCAGTCGCGCATGACCCGCGCCCACTCGCCCTCGTCGTCGCCCTCGCCCAGGGACCGCTCGTCGGAGAGCATCACGAGCACCGCGCGGGCCGCCGTCTCAAGGGCGTCGGTACGCGCCGGGGGATCGGCCTTCTCGATGCGCACGACGAGCGGCAGCACGAACTGCGGCGCCTCGTCGCGCGGGGATTCGTCGTGGAAGGGGCTGGCGGAAGGGGTGTCCTGAGTGCTCACTCCACCAGTCTGCCAGCCGCCGAACCGGTGATTCTTGGCGGAATGAATCGTTCCGGGACAGGATGCGCGCATGAAGAGCGACCTTTTTGCCAAAGAGAACATGGCCCAGCCGGCGACCGCCGCCGGAATGACGCTGGAGAACGCCAAGTCGATCAAGTACGCCGTCAATGGCGAGATGCTCGCGCGCCAGGGCGCGATGATCGCTTACCGCGGCACCCTCCAGTTCGAGCGCCGCGGCCAGGGCATCGGCGGCATGCTCAAGCGCGCGGTGACCGGCGAGGGCCTGCCCCTGATGGCGGTCAGCGGCCAGGGCGAGGCCTGGTTCGCGCACGAGGCGCAGAACTGCTTCATCGTCGACATCGAGCAGGGCGACGCCCTCACGATCAACGGTCGCAACGTGCTGTGCTTCGACTCCTCGCTCAGTTACGAGATCAAGACGGTCAAGGGCTCCGGCATCGCCGGCGGCGGCCTCTTCAACAGCGTCTTCAGCGGCTACGGCCGCCTCGGCCTGGTCTGCGAGGGCAACCCGCTGGTCATCCCGGTCTCCCCGCAGCTGCCGGTGTACGTCGACACCGACGCGGTGGTCGGCTGGAGCGCGAACCTCCAGACCTCCCTGCACCGTTCGCAGTCCATCGGCTCGATGCTGCGCGGCGGCTCCGGCGAGGCCGTCCAGCTGATGCTCCAGGGCGAGGGTTACGTCATCGTCCGGCCGAGCGAGGCGACGCCGCAGAAGGCGCAGCAGCACTGAGCACCGCACGCGCACTGCGAGGTGTGGGCCGCCGGTACTCCATCGGCGGCCCCTGGGTCCTGCGCGGCATCGACCTGGACCTGCCCGCAGGCGCCCTGGTCCGGGTCGAAGGCGTCAACGGCACGGGAAAATCAACCCTGTTGAGGCTCCTCGCCGGCATCGACGCGCCGACCGAGGGCCGCGTCACCGGCCGCCCGCGCACCGCGTACGTACCCGAACGCTTCCCGGCGGCCCTGCCGTTCACGGCCGTCGGCTATCTGACGCACCTCGGTCGCATCCACGGCCTGCCGCGCCGGACGGCGGGGGAGCGGGCGGCGCGGTGGCTTGAGCGGTTCGGCGCGGCCGCGCACGCGGGCACCCCGCTCGCCGAACTCTCCAAGGGCACCAGCCAGAAGGTCGCCGTGGCCCAAGCCCTGCTCGCCGACCCCGAACTGCTCGTCCTGGACGAGGCATGGACCGGCCTCGACACCGAGGCCCGCGCCGAACTCGACGGCGCGGTGCACGAACGCGTGGCGGCGGGCGCGACGGTCGTCTTCGTCGACCACGACCCGAAGCGGCTGTCCGGCGAGGAGGACGCGCGGTACGCGGTGACGGGCGCGGCCCTCACACCCGTGCCGCTGAACAGCGTGGGCCGGAGCCATGTGAGTGGAGGCCATGTGGGTCGCAACCATGTGGGCCCGACGCTCCTCATCGACGTGGTCGGAACCGCCCCGCTCCCGGCCCAACTGCCCGGTGCTCCCGAGGAGTTGGTGGCCCCCGACGGATCCCGCACCCTGCGGGTGGCCGCCGCCCACTCCGACGACCTGCTGCGCGCCCTGCTCGCGGCCCGTCCGCCCTGGCACATCCAAGGAGTGCGCAGCCAGTGATCCCGCTCGTCCGCTACCAGAGCGCGCTGCTCCTGCGTTCCCAGCGCTGGCTGGGTCCGGTCCTGGTGTACGCCGCCTTCATGGGCATCGGGGTGCAGGCAGGAGAGCCGGTGCTCGACTCCATGGGGTACGCGGCCGCCGGGCTGCTGCCGGTCGCGGCCTGGCTCGTGCGGATCTGCGTCACCCAGGAGCCGGAGGCGGCCCGCACCTGCGCCGCCGCGGCGGCCGGCCCGGCCCGGGTGCACCTCGCGTCCCTGCTGGCGGCGACGGGCTCGGCGACCCTGCTCGGTCTGGTCGGCACGGCGTACGTTGCCGCCGTGAGCGATCCCGCGAGCGGGGACCACAAGGTCGCGGTGCCGCTGGGTGCCGCGACGGCGGCGGGACTGCTGGCCGCCGCGGTCTGCGTGCTGACCGGCGCGGTGGTCGGCGCCCTGGGCAGCCGTCCGTTGTTGCACGGCAGGGGCTGGTCCCTCTCGCTCACCGCACTGGCCGCGCTGCTCGCCCTGGTGCTCGCGCCCTCACCCGCGCGGTACGCGGTGTTCGGCCTGGTCAGCGGCTCGCGGACCGGAGCCGTACACCTGGCGGTGCTGCCGCTGGCCGCCGCGATCGTGCTCGCTGGGGCGGCAGCGGCCGGGGTCTGCGCGCTCAGCTCGCGACGCCGCTGAGCCCGCCCCCGTACCCGATTAGGCTCGACGGCATGGACGAGACGCGCGACGACACGACGTACTGCGAAGGCGCGCCCGTGAAGGCCGCCGCACCCGCTCCGGTGGACGGTGGCCCCTTCGCCGAGTGCGTGCTGTGCCGCAGGCCGACCGAGTACCCGGAGTCGACCAAGGGCAGCACGCTGTGCCCGGTCTGCGAGTGGCAGGAGGCCCAGCGCATGGCCTGCTCCGGCTGACCGGCGGCTCGGTGCCGCGAGGTTCTCAGTGCTGTGCGGCGCTTCGGATCAGGTCGGAGACCTTCACGAAGCGGTAGCCGCGCTTGCGCAGCTCCGGCACGATGCGCTGGAGGGCCGCGTCGGTGACCGGCGCCGCGCTGCGCGTGCAGTGCATGACCACCAGCGAGCCCGGCTGGACCCCGGCCAGGACCTGTTCGGCCACCGCGTTCGCGTCCTTGGCGAAGGCGTCCCCGCTCACCACGTCCCACTGGACGGCGGTCATCTTCAGCGGGGCGAGCGTGCGCAGCACCTCGTCGTCGTAGCAGCCGCCGGGGAAGCGGAAGTACGGCACGGCGTTCTGCACCCCGGCCTTCTTGAACTGGGCCGTCGCCTTCTCCACGTCGGCTCGCGTGCGGTCCTTCGGGACGACGGGAAGCCCGTAGCAGTCGGCCTTGAACGCGTAGTGGCTGTAGGAGTGGTTGCCGATCTCGAAGTTGGGGTCGGTCCCGATGGCGCGGGCCTCGGCCGGGTACTCCTTGGCCCACCGCCCGGTCATGAACACCGTGGCCGGCACCTTCATGCGCTTCAGATCGGCGATCAGCGCGGGGTTGTCGAAGTGCTCGCCGCCCGCCGCGCGCGGCCCCTGGTCGGCCGTCATGTCGGCGTCGAAGGTCAGCGCGACGACCTTCTCGCCCCGGGGGTTCTTGGGCGCACGGTCGAAGACCGGGGTGATCCCGCCGGGGCCGGGCGCCATGGTGGGAGCGCTCACGGTCCCGGGGGCGGCCGCGGGCGCCGGGGCGGAGGGAGCGGACTTGTCCTTGCGCGGGGCCGTGGCGGGATCGGAGCCGCAGCCTGCGAGCGAGGCACCGAGCAGGGCAATCGCGAGCAGTTTTCGTGCAGTAATGGTCATAAACGGAACGTATCCGATCGTATCGGCGTATTTGTTTGCGCCGCTCCCGCCGCCCCGGAGATTCCGGCCAATGCCGCACAGCGGGAGTCCGGGCACCGCCGGGAATCCCGGCCCCCAGCCTCGCAACGCGACCGATCCGCCCCGGCGGACTACGCTCGTTGCATACGGATCACACGCCCGAACCGGCCCCTCCGGGGGCAAGGCGCGGTTCAAGGCCCCAGGGAGGCGACGTGTCCGGATTCCGTACGGCCACCTGCTCGGCGGCACTCTGCTCGGCCGCTCTCTGCTCGGCCGCTCTCCTCTCCCTCGCGGGCGCGGCCGTCGCCCACGCGGACGACACCGGCTCGCTCACCGCCCAGCAGATCTCCCAGCGCTCCCACGAAGCCCTGCTCGGCGCGAAATCCCTGCACGTCATGGCCACGGGCGACCTGGCCACGCCCGGCTCCCCGACCTCGTTCGACCTCACGCTCGACCGGTCCGGGAACTGCCGCGGTTCGGTGAGCCTCGGCCCGCAGGGCTCGGTCGAGATAGTGAAGCGGGGCGCGGACGTCTGGATGAAGCCGGACGCCGCGTTCTGGAAGAACGAGGTCCCGGGCGGCGGCAGCGCGCTGGCCTCGCTCGTCGGCAACCGGTACCTCAAGGGCACCACCAACGACCCGGTCCTTCGGGACACGACCGGCGTGTGCGACCTCGACACCTTCCAGAAGTACCTCGACACCTCCGCCAAGATGCCGGCCACCGGCCTCACCAAGGGCAGGCCGACCACGGTCGACGGCATCGCGGTCATCCCCGTCACGGCCACCGAGCAGGGCCGCACCTACACGCTCGACGTCGCGGCGACCGGCAAGTCCTACCCGGTGCGGATCACCGTCGCCAAGGGCAGCGCGGCGCCCGACGCGACCGTGCGGTTCGACGGCTTCGACCGGCCGGTGCCGACCGCCACCCCGCCCGCCGCCGAGACGGTCGACATCTCGGGCCTGATGAGCGGCACGTCCTGAACCCCGACGAGACGTTCACCCGTCCGGGCGGTTTCCTTGAGCTCGTCCCTCCCCCAGGCCCGATGAAGTCGCCCCCTCGGGCCCGGTCCGTTCCCTCGACCGCGAGAGGCGAGGGAACGGCGTCCGGCATGACCGCCGGCGGCAGCCTCAGGCCAGCTCGGCGGTGAGCGTGATGGTGGTCCCCGAAAGGGCCTGGCTCACCGGGCAGTTCTTCTTGGCGTCCTCGGCGGCCGCCTGGAAGGCGTCCGCGTCGAGGCCGGGGACCTCGCCGCGCACGGTCAGGTGGATGCCGGTGATGCCCTCGCCGGGCTGGAAGGTGACGTCGGCCTTGGTCTCCAGGCGGGTGGGCGGGGTGCCCGCGCCCGTCAGACCGTGCGAAAGCGCCATCGAGAAGCAGCTGGAGTGGGCGCCCGCGATGAGCTCCTCCGGGCTGGTCTTGCCGTTGGCCTGCTCGGCGCGGGACGGCCAGGAGACGGCCTGGGACGCGATGCCCGAGGAGTCGAACGTGACGGTGCCGGAGCCCTTGATGAGCTCGCCTTCCCAGACCGTGTGCGCCGTGCGCGTGGTGGCCATGGTGATTCCCTTCTGTGGCCGAGGGAGCCACGGACGGATGCAGCTTCGGCCCCCTCGGCCCCAAACCTACTGCGCCACAAGGCCCTTCGCGTCGCGGGCGAGCGCGGTCAGGCGGGAGATCGCCCGGAAGTACTTCTTGCGGTAGCCGCCGTTCAGCATCTCGTCACTGAACAGCCGGTCGAAGGGCACGCCCGAGGCGAGCACCGGCACCTCGCGGTCGTACAACCGGTCGGCGAGCACCACGAGCCGCAGCGCGGTCGACTGGTCGGGCACCGGGCGCACATCGGTCAGGCAGACCGCGCGCACCCCGTCCGTCAGCGCGCCGTACCGGCTGGGGTGGACGCGCGAGAGGTGGTCGAGCAACTGCGGGAAGTCGTCGAGCGCCGCGCCCTCGGTGGCGTACGCCGCCTTGGTGACCTGCTCGTCGGAGTACGGGGCCGGAGCCTCGGGCAGCCCCCGGTGACGGTAGTCCTCGCCGTCGATCCTGAGCGGGCGGAAGTGCGCCGAGAGGCCCTGGATCTCGCGCAGGAAGTCGACCGCCGCGAACCGCCCCTCGCCGAGCTTGCCGGGCAGCGTGTTGGAGGTCGCGGCGAGCGCCACGCCGTTTTCGACGAGCTTGCGGAGCAGCGAGGACACGAGCACGGTGTCGCCCGGGTCGTCGAGCTCGAACTCGTCGATGCAGAGCAGCCGGTGGCCGCTCAGCGTCTGCACGGTCTGCTGGAAGCCGAGGGCGCCCACCAGGTTCGTCAGCTCGACGAAGGTGCCGAACGCCTTGAGCGCGGGCTCGGCCGGAGTGGCGTGCCACAGCGAGGCGAGCAGATGGGTCTTGCCGACGCCGTAACCGCCGTCGAGGTACACCCCGCGCGGCCCCGTCGCGACGGCCGGCTTCTTCGCGAACCACCGGCGCCTGGCACCGACGGCATGCGCTCCGCCGAGCCCCGCGGCGAAGGAGGAGAGGACGGTGACCGCCTCGCTCTGGCTCGGCTGGTTCGGGTCCGGTACGTACGTCTCGAAGCGGACCGAGTCGAACCGCGGCGGCGGCACCATCTCGGCGACCAGACGATCGGCGGGGACATGCGGCGCGCGGGCGCAGAGCGACACCGGGGCCGCTTCGGTTATGGGGCTGGTCGACACAGTTCCTAACTGTAAGGGCCGTGCCAGACTGCACGGCATGCGACAACTGTTCCCTGTGACCGACCAGACACCGGGCGCCGAGGGCGCCGAGCAGGCAGAAAGCGCAGAGTGGTCGCTCGACCGGCTGGCCGACGCCTACGCCTATCCCCGTACGGACGGCCCCTGGCTGCGGGCCAACATGGTGTCCTCGCTGGACGGCGCGGGCCAGCACGAAGGCCGCTCCCAGCCGCTGTCCTCGGACACCGACATGCGGATCTTCGGCACCCTGCGGGCCCTCGCGGACGCGGTGGTGGTGGGTGCGGAAACGGTACGCCTGGAGGGGTACCGGCCGGCCCGGGCGCGGGCCGGGTTCGCCGAGCGCCGCAAGGCGGCCGGGCAGGGCCCCGCCCCCGTGATCGCCGTCGTCACCGCCAGCCTCGACCTCGACTTCTCCCTCCCCCTCTTCACCTCGCCCCTTGTCCCGACCCTGATCCTGACCGGGGCGGCCGCCGACCCCGACCGGGTCCGGACGGCCGAGCGGGCGGGCGCCGAGGTGGTGGTCGCGGGCGACGGCCCCGGCGTCGAGCCCGAATGGGCGGTGCGGGCCCTTGCCGACCGGGGCCTGCTGCGGCTCCTCACCGAGGGCGGGCCGCGGCTGCTCGGCCAGTTCGTGGCCGCCGGGGTGCTCGACGAGCTGTGCCTGACGGTGTCCCCGACACTGACCGCGGGCGACGCGCAGCGCATCGCCGGCGGACCCGCGGTGAAGGTTCCCCAGCGGTTCGCGCCGACGTCCGTCCTGGAGGACGCCGGGTTCCTCTACACGCGTTACCGTCGGATCTGACAATCGGCGGAATTTGCCGTTCCGGTTAGCTCACGCTGGGCACACTTACTCACGCAGACCCCGTGCGGGCACGGGGAAGGATGGTTTCCGCAGGGGCCGTACCCGCCACTTCGTGGTGGCGGCGGCCATGGAGAGAACAGAAGGGCGCCTGTCGTGTTCACGAGCGTATTGATGATCGAGAAGCCCCTGACCTCCGTCGACGTGGAATTCGTCACCACTCTGCACGGGGACGAGCCGACTTCCTTCGTCGTGCTCATGCAGCCCAGGGGCGACCAGGACCGGCTGCTGCGCGCGATCGACGACGTGGCGCTCGGCGAACTCGACGAAGCCGTTCACGAAGGTGAGGAACCGGAGGGCCCGGCCGCGCAGGGCCCCGCCGAACTGGCGCTCCAGCACTCGGTGCAGTCGCTGCGGGACGCCGGCAGTACGGCCGTGGGCCACATCGTCGACGACCACCCCCTGGACAAGCTGAAGGGCGTGGTCGACGAGGTGAACGCCGACGAGGTGATCGTCCTGACCGCCCCGCACTACGTGGAGGAGTTCTTCCATCGGGACTGGGCATCGAGGGCCCGCCACAAGGTCGGCGTCCCCGTCCTGAAGCTCTTCGCCCACAGCGAGTAGCCCCGCACGCCCCGTCCGGAGCCGTGTCGCGGCCGGAGCCCCCGCAGGAATTAGGGTGGGGGCTCCTTCTGTACGTCGCACCCCGGGAGAGAACCGCATGGCATCCGCCATTCCCACCGCCATGGAACGGCCGCACTTCATCGGCATCGGCGGTGCCGGCATGTCGGGCATCGCGAAGATCCTGGCCCAGCGCGGCGCCGAGGTCGCGGGCAGCGACGCGAAGGAGTCCGCCACTGCAGAGGCGCTCCGGGCGCTCGGCGCCACCGTGCACATCGGCCACGCGGCCAAGCACCTCGCTGACGACGCCACCTGCGTGGTCGTCTCCAGCGCCATCCGCGCCGACAACCCCGAGCTGGCCCGCGCCGCCGAGCTGTCCGTGCCCGTCGTGCACCGCTCCGACGCGCTCGCCTCGCTCATGGGCGGCCTGCGCGCCATCGCCGTGGCCGGCACCCACGGCAAGACGACCACCACCTCGATGCTGGCCGTCGCCCTGACCGAGCTGGGCCTGGACCCCTCGTACGCCATCGGCGGCGACCTCGAAGGGCCCGGCACCAACGCTCGGCACGGCGAGGGCGACATCTTCGTGGCCGAGGCCGACGAGAGCGACCGCAGCTTCCAGAAGTACGACCCCGAGGTCGCCATCGTCCTCAACGTCGAGCTCGACCACCACGCCAACTACGCCTCGATGGACGAGATCTACGACTCCTTCGAGACCTTCGTCGGCAAGGTCAGGCCCGGCGGCACCCTGGTGATCGCCGCCGACCAGCCCGGCGCGGTGGAGCTCACCCAGCGCGTCCGCGACCTGTCCTCGCTGAAGGTCGTCACGTACGGCGAGTCGGAGACGGCGGACGTACGCGTCCACAAGGTCACCCCGCGCGGCCTCACCTCCGAGGTGACCGTCCTCCTGAACGGCAAGTTCCTGACCTTCACCGTCTCGGTCCCCGGCCGCCACTACGCGCACAACGCGGTCGCCGCGCTCGCCGCCGGCGTCGCGCTCGGCATCCCGGCGCACAACCTGGCCTCCGCGCTCGGCAAGTACACCGGCGTCAAGCGCCGCCTCCAGCTCAAGGGCGAGGCCAAGGGCGTCCAGGTCATCGACTCGTACGCGCACCACCCCACCGAGATGACCGCGGACCTGGAGGCAATGCGGGGCGCGGCAGCCGACTCCCGCCTCCTGGTCGTCTTCCAGCCCCACCTGTTCTCGCGCACCCAGGAGCTCGGCAAGGAGATGGGCGAGGCCCTGGCGCTGGCCGACCTCTCCGTCGTCCTCGACATCTACCCGGCCCGCGAGGACCCGGTCCCCGGCGTCACCAGCGCGCTGATCATCGACGCGGCCAAGGCGGCCGGCGCCACGGTCACCGCCGTCCACGACAAGTCGGCCGTCCCCGACGTCGTCGCGGGAATGGCAGCCCCCGGCGATCTCGTTCTCACCATGGGCGCGGGCGACGTGACGGACCTCGGCCCGGCCATCCTGGCCCGCCTGTCGAACTGATCCGACCGAGGAGCACCCCATGTCGTACGACGTCGAGAAGCCGGACCAGCAGTGGCGCGCGGAGCTGACGCCCGCCGAGTACCAGGTGCTGCGCCAGGCCGGCACGGAGCCCGCCTTCGTCGGTGAGTACACCGACACCAAGACGGAGGGCGTGTACTCCTGCCGCGCCTGCGGGGCCGAGCTCTTCACCTCCGGCGAGAAGTTCGAGTCGCACTGCGGCTGGCCGAGCTTCTTCGACCCGAAGGACACCGACGCGGTCGAACTGATCGAGGACCGCACGCACGGAATGGTCCGCACCGAGGTCCGCTGCGCCCGCTGCGGCTCCCACCTGGGCCACGTCTTCGAGGGCGAGGGCTACCCGACCCCGACGGACCAGCGGTACTGCATCAACAGCATCTCGCTGCGGCTGACCGAGAAGTAGGGCAGAAACCCGGAAGGGGCCGGGACGGACACCGAGTCCGTCCCGGCCCCTTCGCCTTCCTCTGCTGGTTCCTCTACCGGCTCACTTTGATGGTGCCCCGGCAGATTTCGAGGAGCTTCATCGCGATGGCGCCGCCCGGTCGCCCGAACCGGTCGGCGTACCGCTTGATGATCACGTTCTCGCGGCTGAACTCGGTACGCCGCCCGCCCGCCGCGATCCGGACCTCCTGAACGGCCTCGGACAGTTCGCGGCGGCGCTCCAGGAGGGCGAGGATCTCGGCGTCGAGCACGTCGATGGAGCTTCTGAGGTCCGCGATGGCGGCTTCCGTGGTGGCCTTGTCGCTGGTCGGCAGTGTCTGCAGGGTCATGGTGCTCTCCTCGTGGGGCAGGGCAGTTGACGTGCGGGACGGCCGGCCTGATGCGGATGCCGGTACGGGAAGGTCAGCCATGGAAGGCGCCGGGCAACGGGTCGTTTTCCATGCCTCAACGCCTATCAAGTGATGGCGTGCTGGTCGGATGAACTCGCCGGATGAAACAGGACAGTTCAGCACCAGAACCCCTGCGTCAGGAGGTCCTCCTGAGGCGGCGGGGCCCGGCGGTGGCGACGCTCAGGCGTGCTCGTGGAGGCGGACTTCGAGGTGGCCGCCGTGTCCTTCCTCGGGTACGGAGATGGCCGCGGCCCAGGTGCTGGGCACGGCGAGGTCGGTCACGGCCCAGGACTCGGGAGTGCCGGGCACCCCGGCGGCCACGACGGCCGGGCCGGAGCTCTCCGGCCGGGTCTCGACGGAGGTCAGGTCGGTGGTGATCCCGACGCCGACCGCCTTGAGCACGGCTTCCTTACGCGTCCAGCAGCGCAGGAAGGCCTGAGTGCGGGCATCCCCTTCGGGGGTGCCGAGCACGACGTGGCGCTCGGACGCGGTCAGCGTGGACGGCGCGAGCTCCTCGATCGGGAATTCACGTACGACTTCCACGTCCACCCCCACCGGGACGCGGGCCACGGCGAGCATGCCGCAGCCGTCGGTGTGCGAAATGCTGATCCACAGAGGGGACTGAGGGTGCAGCACGGCGGGCGGCCCGTGCAGCGGATCACCGCACCCCGGGCATGGCCTGCGGCCGAGGCCTATCTCTGCGGGCGGCACATCGAGGAGCTCCGAGAGGATCCGCCGGCTCGCGGCACGTCCGGCGACGTAACCCACCTTCGCGCCCACGTGCACGAACCGCGCGGCGCGGTCGCGCTCGTCCTTGCTGAGCAGGGCCAGGTCGGCCGGATCTATGGGGCCGTCTCCGGTACGCCACCACCAGGCGTGCGCGACGGCGGTGTCGGGTTCGAGGATCAAGGTCACGGAGGAACGCTACCGCCCCTGGACGGCGCCGGGTTGACGCCCAAGTTGACGCGGGACCGGCAGAGCCGTAAGGTCCTTCGAGTTGCCACGGAGCCGGAACGGTTCTGCAGCAACCGTCCGCCGCAGATTCTGCGGCACCCAACTCAGCACGATCTCCCGCCCGGGGTGAATTCGGCATGCCGAATTCTATTTCCGGTCGGACCGGAAGACTCGATTATGAATCGGCCGGGGAAATCCGCTAGAGTTCGGGACGTCGGAACGGCCCAACAGCCGGAAAGACAAACCCCGCCCCGACGGGGAATCGGACACGGAAGAGTCTGATAGAGTCGGGAACACGAAATACCGAAGGGAAGCGCCCGGAGGAAAGCCCGAGAGGGTGAGTACGAAGGAAGCGTCCGTTCCTTGAGAAC
>NZ_LGDD01000317.1 GCF_001279695.1 Streptomyces sp. WM6378 | reverse complement strand
TCCGCCCCAGACCCCGTTCGCGCCTCAAGGGCGCTCGTCCTCAAACTCCCCCAAGGCCTCAAGGGCCAGGGGGGACCCCCATGACGGGCTGAAGATGCCGGTGCCGGCCAGCACCGACGCTGTCAGGGGCGCGGGGCTGTGACATTGTGCGGCTCCGCCGCGATGGGGGTCCCCCTGTTCGAGCGGAGCCGAGAACTTGGGGGAGCGACCAGCCATCCACCGCCCGCAGGCCGAAGGGCATCGGGAGTCCGTCCGGGGCACAGCCCCGGGGCAGGCCGCGCCGCATCCTGCCGGGGACCGGAGGGCGGGCGGCCCGCATCCCCTCGCACCGCCCGCCCCCCGGAGGGGTCAGCCCCGGCCGCCCCGCGCCCGCACCCGGGTCAGCACCAGCGCCCCCGCACCCCCCACGAGCAGCACCGCCGCCCCGCCCGCGAGGTACGGCGTGGCAGAACTCCCCCCGGTCTCCGCCAATTTCGTATCCGACGCGACGCTCTGCGTCTTCACTGCCGTGGAGACGGCACCTGCGTCCGGGTCCGCCGCGGCCGGTGCCGGCTTCACGGGCGCCTTGGGCGACTGGCAGGTCGCCTCGGCGAGGGTGACCTCGCCCTTGACGACGGCGACGTTCAGGTGGAGCGGGTTGACCGAGACCTTCAGCTGAAGGGCGACGGCCGCCGCGGTGCGCGAGGTGGTCGTGGCCTTCGACAGGTCGAGGGTGACCTCGCCGACCCCCGGCACCAGCACCCGCGTGGCCCCGCCCGCCGACAGCGTGACCTTCCTCCCGAGCACGGTCACCGCCCCCAGCACATTCGACTTGGCGACCGGCGTACGCCCCGCCTCGCAGACCGCGCTTGAGGTCACCTCCCCCACCTCGACGAGGGAGAGCAGCGGAAGCCCGGGCACGTGCAGCCGGGCGTTGACCAGCCGCGACGACCCCTCCGCCCGCTTCGCGTCGACGCTCGCCCCGGCCGTGGCCACGTCCGCCTTCAGGACATCGACGGGCTGCCCGCCGCCGACCCCGTCCAGCTTCACGGTCAGCGCGGTCTTCTCGGCACCGGCCGGCGCCTGCACCTCGTTGAGCGTGGCCTTGAGCGGTACGTCGACGGCCTTGTCGAGCAGGGACACATCGAGCCCGGTGCGCAGCACGACGGCGCTCGCCCGGCCGCCGCCGTCACCCTCGACGCCGGTGGCCCGCGCGGGCGCGGCGAGCAGCAGCGGCCCGGCGGCGAGCGCCACGCAGGCCGCGACCGCGGCGGAGCGGCGGACCGCCGGACGACGGGTGGCCGGACCGTTCGCGGGCAGGCAGAAGGGCAGGCCGAAGTTGTTGCTGTTCAAAGTGGTGGAACCCCCACAGGAGACATGACTGGCCGGACGCCCGCCACGGGGACTCGTGGGACTCCTGCGAATCGAGGGGCGCCCCGGCGACTTGGGACACCGAATCTTTACGCACTGAGAGTGAACTGGCGGTCACCTGGCGCGAGTTCACCCCAAAGGGTGGTTTCCGTTCCCACATTCGATTCTTCCGACACGGGCATCCCCTCCCGTCACCCCCGACACCGCCCCGCACCCCATACGCCGCCCCACCACCCCGGCGTACGCATGAAGAACTTCAACGACCCGGCCGCGCCGGGCGTAACGCCCGGTCAACCAAGCAATGTATTGGACAGCTCGATTCAAAATCGTGCTACGGTACGACCATGGCCCGACCGAGACAGTTCGACGAGGAGCGGGCCCTGGACGCGGCGATGCGCGCCTTCTGGGCGAACGGCTACGAGGCCACTTCGACCCAGGACCTGTGCGAGGCCACCGGACTGGGCCGCAGCAGCATCTACAACACGTTCGTCAGCAAGCACGACCTCTTCGAGCGGGCACTCGGCCGCTATATCGACATGATGACGTCGACCCAGCTAGAACTCCTCCAGGACGAGCGGCTCGGCCCCCTGGAACGGATCCGGGCCCTGTTCGCCACGGTCGTCGACGGCGAGATGAAGGAGCGCCGGGACGGGCGCAGCATCGGCTGCCTCGCGGTCAACTCCACGGTCGAGCTCGCCCGCCGCGACACCAGGGCCGCCGCCCTCCTGGAGCGCGACCTGGCCCGCCGTCTCGACGCGCTGCGTACGGTCATCGCCACCGGCCGGAGCGCCGGCGAGATCACCTCCCGGCGCGATCCGCTCACCCTCGCCCGCTACCTCAACTCGGTCATCGCCGGGCTGCGAGTGGCCGGCCAGGGCGGCGCCGACCGCGCCGATCTGGAGGGCATCGTCGACGCGGCCATGGACGCCCTGACCCACTGAGCCAGTAACTCACCGGCCCGCTGCCCCTTTCTCAACTTCCCCCGAATATCGCCTAGTTGATGCACACCCCGGTTTTGTACTAAACAATCCATAACCAGCAACACCCCCGAACAGGAGCGCACCTGTCATGCCTCGCGCCGTTTACGTACTGGCCCTGGGGATCTTCGCCATGGTCACCAGCGAGTTCGTCGTCGCCGGACTGATGCCGCAGATGGCGGCGGGCCTCGATGTCACCGTCCCCCAAATCGGCTATCTCATCACCGCGTTCGCGCTGGCGATGGCGTTCGGAGGCCCGTTCCTGACCGTGACCGTGATGCGGCTGCCGCAGAGACAGGCGCTGATGGTGCTGTTCGGCGTCTTCCTGGTCGGCAACGTGCTGGCCGCGACCGCCACCACGTACGCGGTCATGCTGCTGGCCCGGGTCGTCACGGGCACGGCCTCGCAGGCGTTCTTCGGTGTCTCGCTGTCGATCTGCGCCCAGCTGGCCCGCCCCGAGGAACGCGGCCGGGCCACGTCCGTCGCGCTCAACGGGCTGATGCTCGGCACCCTCCTCGGGCTGCCGCTCTCCACCCTGATGGGTGAACACCTGGGCTGGCGGGCCGCGTTCTGGGCCATCACGGTCCTGACCGTGGCCGCCGCCCTGTGCACCCTTGCCGGGGTGCCCCGGCTCGGCCGGGCCGAGGACGGCGGGGGCTTCGGCAAGGAGCTGGCCGCCTTCCGGCGCCCCGGGCTGTGGCTGGCGCTCGTCACCAGCACCTTCATCATCGGTGCGACGTTCTCCGCGTTCAGCTACTTCAATCCGATCCTGACCGAGGTCACCGGGTTCGGCAGCGGGGCCGTCCCGGTGCTGCTCATCGCGTACGGGGCCGCGACCGTGATCGGCAACCACGTGGTCGGCCGCCTCGCCGACCGGTACGCCCTGAACGTGCTCGCGGCCGGGCTCGCCCTGAACCTGCTCTTCCTCACCGGGTTCGCGCTGCTCGCCCACCTCGCCCTGCCCGCCGTGGTGTTCATGCTGGGCATCGGCCTTGTCGGGGTCACCATGAACCCGGCGATGGTCACGCGCGTCCAGCGCATCGCCAACGCCCGGCCGCTGGTGAACTCGGTGCACGCCTCGTTCATCACGCTCGGCGTCGGCATCGGCTCCTCGCTCGGCGGGGTCGGCGTCACCCACTTCGGCCTCCGGGCGCCGCTGTGGCTCGGCGCGGGCCTTGCCGCGCTCGGCGTCCTCAGCCTGCTGCCCGAACTGGCCGCCCGGCGGCGCGCCCCTGAACCCACCAGCCCTGAACGGGAGTTGGTCAGCCCACAACGCGCCCGTTGAGCACGATCCGGCTCGGCGCGGCAAGCGCCCGGACGTCCGCGCGCGGGTCCTGGTCGTAGACCACCAGGTCCGCCGGGGCGCCTTCTTCGAGGACGGGGCGGCCGAGCCACGTCCGGGCGCCCCAGGCCGTCGCCGAGAGCGCGTCGACCGGCGGGATGCCCGCCTTCACGAGCTCGGCGACCTCGGCGGCGACCAGGCCGTGGGCGAGCGAGCCGCCCGCGTCCGTGCCGACGAAGACGGGGATCCCGGCTTCGTAGGCCGAGCGCACCGTGTCGTAGCGGCGCTCGTACAACCGCCGCATGTGGGCGGCCCAGTTGGGGAACTTGGCCTCGCCGCCGTCGGCCATGTGCGGGAACGTGGCGATGTTGACCAGCGTCGGGACGATCGCCACGCCGCGCTCGGCGAACAGCGGGATGGTGTCCTCGGTCAGGCCCGTGGCGTGCTCGATGCAGTCAATACCCGCCTCGACCAGGTCCCTGAGCGAGTCCTCGGCGAAGCAGTGCGCGGTGACCCGGGCGCCGAGCCGGTGGGCCTCGGCGATAGCGGCCTCGACCTCGCCGCGCGGCCAGCACGCGGTCAGATCACCCTCGTCCCGGTCGATCCAGTCGCCGACCAGCTTGACCCAGCCGTCGCCGCGCCGCGCCTCCTGGGCGACGTAGGCGACGAGGTCGCCGGGCTCGATCTCGTGGGCGTAGTTGCGGATGTAGCGGCGGGTGCGGGCGATGTGCCGGCCCGCCCTGATGATCTTCGGCAGGTCCTCGCGGTCGTCGACCCAGCGGGTGTCGGAGGGCGAGCCCGCGTCGCGGAGCAGCAGCGTCCCGGCGTCGCGGTCGGTGAGGGCCTGCTTCTCGCTCACCTCGTCCGGCACCGGGCCGTGCTTGTCGAGCCCGACGTGGCAGTGCGCGTCGACCAGGCCCGGCAGCACCCAGCCGGTCACGGTGAAGGCCTCGCCCGGGGGCCGCTCGTAGGTGATCCGCCCGTCGACCGCCCACAGCTCGTCCCGTACGTCCTCGGGTCCCGCGAGGACGCGCCCCTTCACATGCAGCACCGTGCGATCGCTCATGGTCAGCACTGTACGAGGCGCTGGGTAGTCTCCATCCAGAGGATCGAACACCCGACCCGACCCCCGACTTGACCCCCGACTTGATCGAAGAAGGCATCGCCGTGACACACCCGCTCCTGGATCTGGCCCCGCTGACCGCCGACCACTTCGCGGCGATCGAGCGCCGCGTGGCCGTCCTGCTCGACACCGAGCAGGACGTGGTGATCATGCAGGGCGAGGCGCTGCTCCCCCTGGAGGGCTGCATCCGCGGCGCCGCGCACCCCGGCTCCACCGCGCTGAACGTGGTGACCGGGCCGTACGGGCAGACCTTCGGCAACTGGCTGCGCGACTGCGGGGCCGAGGTGATCGATCTGGAGGTGCCGTTCCATGCGGCGGTCACCGCGGAGCAGATCGATCGATCGCTGACCGAACATCCGGAGATCGATTTCGTTTCGCTCGTTCACGCGGAGGCGGCGACCGGCAATACGAACCCGGTCGCGGAGATCGGCGAGGTCGTGCGCCGGCACGGCGCCCTGTTCATGCTGGACGCGGTGGCCTCGGTGGCCGCCGAGCCGCTGCTGCCCGACGCCTGGGGCGTGGACCTGTGCGTGATCGGCGCGCAGAAGGCGATGGGCGGCCCGGCCGGCGTCTCGGCGGTCTCGGTCAGCGCCCGTGCCTGGGAGCGGATCGCCGCCAACCCGAACGCGCCGCGCCGCTCCTACCTCTCCCTCCTGGACTGGAAGCAGCGCTGGATCGACGGCGGCCGCAAGGCCCTGCTGCACGCGCCCGCGCAGTTGGAGATGCTCGCCCTTGAGGCGTGTGTGGAGCGCATCGAGTCCGAGGGCCTGGCCGCGGTGACGGCCCGGCACGCCTCGGCCGCCGCCGCGACCCGGGCGGGCTCCGTGGCGCTGGGCGGCGGGCTCACCCCGTACGTCCACGAGGCCGCGGACGCCGCCCCGGTGGCCACAACTCTGCGCGCACCGGCCAGAGTCGACGCCTCGGAGCTGGTCGCCAAGGCGCTCGCCTCCGACCCCTCGCTGCCGTTGATCGCCGGTGGCGGGGCACTGGCCTCGACGATGATCCGGGTCAACCACTACGGCGTGGACGCCACGCGCGGCGTCGTCCAGTCCTCGCTCGCGGCGCTGGGGGCGGCACTCGGCGAGTACGGAATCGCGGTGGACCTGGAAGCTGCCCGCAAGGCCGTTTCCGAAACCTGGTGACACTTTTTCCGCGTTCCTCCGGCGGGTAAATCACAACTGAATTCCGCAAAACGATCCACATAACGGGAAGCTGCTTATCCATCGCAGCTTCCCGTTTTCTTCTGCCCCGACTTCCCGACCTCAAACACAAAGGTTTCAACAAGGTTCCGGGGCCGTCACAGGGGTGTGATCGACTCCACAACCCTGCCCTTTTGTCCGGTAATTCCCGGACAAACCGGTTCGCGCGCATGCTCGCGTGATAACACGGATGACCTTCTGGCACACCCCCTCACGGGAATGCGATTTCAATTTCTGGTCGGTAAATTCCCTCGGCATGACCGCCGCGCAAACAGCAGTCCGTATCGAAAGCCCACGAGTGGAGGACGGAGCCGCGATCTGGCGCATCGCCCGTGACTCCGAGGTACTCGACCTCAACTCCTCGTACAGCTATCTGCTCTGGTGCCGCGACTTCGCCGGGACCTCCGTCGTCGCCCGCGACGACGCCGGCGAGCCGATCGCGTTCATCACCGGCTACGTACGGCCCGAGCGTCCCGGCACCCTGGTCGTCTGGCAGGTCGCCGTCGACCACGCCCACCGGGGCCACGGGCTCGCCGGACTGCTGCTCGAAGCGCTGACCGCGAAGGTGCGCGCCTCGCACGGGATCACCGGCGTCGAGACGACGGTGTCGCCGGACAACACCCCCTCCGACCGGCTCTTCACCTCGTACGCCAAGCGGCGCGGCGCCACCCTCGACCGTGAACTCCTCTTCGATGCGGGCCTGTTCCCCGACGACGGGCACCAGCCCGAAGTCCTCTACCGCATCGGCCCCCTCCACCCCCAGGGAGAATCGCTGTGACCATCACCCCGCCCGCCCTCAGTGTCTTCGAGTCGCTCGAATCGGAGGTGCGCAGCTACTGCCGCGGCTGGCCCGCCGTGTTCGACCGCGCGCAGGGTGCCCGCCTCACCGACGAGGACGGCCACAGCTACCTGGACTTCTTCGCCGGGGCCGGATCACTCAACTACGGCCACAACAACCCCGTACTGAAACGGGCGTTGATCGACTACATCGAGCGAGACGGCATCACGCACGGCCTGGACATGGCGACGACCGCGAAACGGGCGTTCCTGGAGACGTTCCAGAACGTGATCCTGCGCCCGCGCGACCTGCCGTACAAGGTCATGTTCCCCGGCCCGACCGGCACCAACGCGGTGGAGGCCGCGCTGAAGCTGGCCCGCAAGGTGAAGGGCCGCGAGTCGATCGTCTCCTTCACCAACGCCTTCCACGGCATGTCGCTCGGCTCGCTCGCGGTGACCGGCAACGCCTTCAAGCGGGCCGGGGCCGGCATCCCGCTGGTGCACGGCACGCCGATGCCGTTCGACAACTACCTCGACGGCCGGGTGCCCGACTTCCTGTGGTTCGAGCGGCTCCTGGAGGATCAGGGCTCCGGCCTCAACAAGCCGGCCGCCGTGATCGTGGAGACCGTGCAGGGCGAGGGCGGCA
Organism: Streptomyces sp. WM6378; assembly: GCF_001279695.1. Classification (GTDB taxonomy): domain Bacteria; phylum Actinomycetota; class Actinomycetes; order Streptomycetales; family Streptomycetaceae; genus Streptomyces. The sequence continues at coordinate 150,621 of NZ_LGDD01000317.1, read as the reverse complement.
TCAACGTGGCCCGCGCCGAGTGGCTGCGCGCGCTCGCCGACCTGTGCCGGCGCCGCGACATGCTGCTCATCGTCGACGACATCCAGATGGGCTGCGGGCGCACCGGCGCGTTCTTCTCCTTCGAGGAGGCGGGCATCGTGCCGGACATCGTCACCGTCTCCAAGTCGATCAGCGGCTACGGACTCCCCCTGTCGCTCTGCCTGTTCAAGGGCGAGCTCGACGTGTGGGAGCCCGGCGAGCACAACGGCACCTTCCGCGGCAACAACCCGGCGTTCGTCACCGCGACCGCCGCGCTCGACGCGTACTGGGCCGACGGCCAGATGGAGAAGCACACCCTGGCCCGCGGCGAGCAGGTCGAGCAGGCGCTGCTCGCGCTGTGCGCCGAGCACGGCCGGCTCGGCGCGAGCTACCGGGGCCGGGGCCTGGTCTGGGGCCTGGAGTTCGCCGACCCGGCCCGCGCCTCCGAGGTCTGCGCCCGCGCCTTCGAACTCGGGCTGCTCCTGGAGACCTCCGGGCCGAAGAGCGAGGTGGTCAAGCTGCTGCCGCCGCTGACCATCACGCCCGATGAACTGGACGAGGGCCTGCGGACGCTGGCCCGCGCGGTCGCCGCGACCGTCTGACCGGCCCGCACCCCACCGACACACACAGCCTGCGCAGACAGCGAAGAGAGAAAGGCACCAACTCACCGTGATCGTCCGCTCGTTCAAGGACATCGAGAACACCGACCGCCATGTGAAGGCCGCCTCCGGCACCTGGGAGAGCAAGCGGATCGTGCTCGCGAAGGAGAAGGTCGGCTTCTCCCTGCACGAGACCGTCCTGTACGCGGGCACCGAGACCTCCATGTGGTACGCCAACCACATCGAGGCCGTGCTGTGCACCGAGGGCGAGGCCGAGCTCACCGACGACGAGACCGGCGAGACCCACTGGATCGCGCCGGGCACGATGTACCTCCTCGACGGCCACGAGCGCCACACCCTGCGCCCCAAGACCGACTTCCGCTGCGTCTGCGTCTTCAACCCGCCCGTCACCGGACGGGAGGACCACGACGAGAACGGCGTCTACCCGCTGCTGACCGAACCCGAGGAGGGCTGACCATGACCGCCCAGGATCTCTACCCCACCCGTGGCACCGCCGAGGTGATCACGCCCCGCCAGGACCCGGTCGTCTGGGGCCCGTCCGCCGGGCTCGAATCGTTCGAGCGGGACGGCTTCCTCGCGATCGAAGATCTGCTCACGGACGACGAAGTATCGCTCTATCGCTCGGAACTTGAGCGATTGATCGCCGATCCTTCCGTGCGTGCCGATGAGCGGTCGATCATCGAACCGCAGTCGCAGTCCGTGCGTTCGGTCTTCGAGGTGCACCGGATCAGCGAGCTCTTCGGGCGGCTCGTGCACGACGAGCGGGTGGTGGGCACGGCCCGGCGGATCCTCGGCTCGGACGTGTACGTCCACCAGTCGCGGATCAACGTGAAGCCGGGCTTCGGCGCCTCGGGCTTCTACTGGCACTCGGACTTCGAGACCTGGCACGCCGAGGACGGCCTGCCGCGGATGCGGGCGGTGTCCGTCTCGATCGCGCTGACCGAGAACCACGACACCAACGGCGGCCTGATGATCATGCCCGGCTCGCACCGGGACTTCCTCGGCTGCGAGGGCGCCACCCCGAAGGACAACTACAAGAAGTCCCTCCAGATGCAGGACGCGGGGACGCCGTCCGACGAGGCGCTCACGAAGATGGCCGACCGGCACGGCATCCGGCTGTTCACCGGCCGGGCGGGCTCGGCCACCTGGTTCGACTGCAACGCGATGCACGGCTCCGGGGACAACATCACCCCGTACCCGCGCAGCAACGTCTTCATCGTCTTCAACAGCGTGGAGAACGCGGCGCAGGAGCCGTTCGCGGCCCCGATCCGCCGACCGGAGTTCATCGGGGCGAGGGACTTCACTCCGGTGAGCCGGTGAGGTGAAGCGCTTTCCCGGCCGGGGGTTCCCGGTACGCCGAACTGCCCGCGGCCGGAAGCCCCGCCCACAGAGATCGTTGGTACGGTCCCCCCATGTCCATGGTCGATGAATCTTCGCGAACTCCCGTCACCGCCGCCGACGTCGAGCACTCCGTGCGCCTTTCGGTGACCGCGCTGCGGGCCGGGCTCGCGGCGGACTGGGGCGTGAAGGCCGGAACGCTGGAGTGGGACTGCTGGGAGACCGTCGAGCACCTCTCGGACGATCTCTTCGCCTACGCGGTGCAGCTCGGTCCCGCCCAGCCGCCGCTGGACGGCGAGGTGCCGTACCTGTGGGAGGCGAAACGTCACGGCGGCCCCCGCAACGCGGTGCACGCGGACCGCGCGGCGGGGCCGGCCGGGCTGCTCCAGACCCTGGAGGCGAGCGGCGCCCTGCTCACCGCGATGGTCCGCACCACCTCGCCGGAGGTGCGGGCGTACCACGGATTCGGCGTCTCGGACCCGGAGGGATTCGGGGCGATGGGCATCGTGGAGACCCTGCTGCACACGCACGACGTGGCCGAGGGGCTCGGTCTTGCCTGGACCCCGCCGGCCGGACTGTGCGACCGGGTGCTCGCCCGGCTCTTCCGGGACGTGCCGGACGACCAGGACCGCTGGCGGGTGCTGCTCTGGGCCACCGGCCGGGCGGATCTGCCGGGGCGGGCCCGCCCGGACAAGTGGCGCTGGTACGGCGAACCGCTCAGCTGACACCCGGCACTCGCACGACCGGACCGCTCAGCCCTGGTGCAGCCACACGCTGAGCGGTCCGGTCGTGGTGAAGCCCGCGCGCAGCGCCGCCGCCAGGTCGTCGCCGCTCTCGTAGCCGACGACGGCGAGGCCGGGCCAGAGGCGGGCAACGGTGGCGAGGCAGCCTGCCCAGGCCGCGCCCTGGTCGCCGTCGACCGCGTACAGGTTGGAGATGCCCACCACCTGTCCGCTCCTGCCGGCGACGGCTCCCGCCACCACCTTTCCTTCCCCGTCGCGCTCCGCCAGGAAGGTGTGGGCGGATTCGGCGAGCAGTCCCGGCGGGAAGAGCATTTCGCTGTCCCCGTCGGACCAGGCCCGCTCCCACTCGGCCAACTCGCCCTCGGTACGCACGAGTTGCCAGCCCTGGCCGGTGGCTCGCGGGGCCGGGCGATGGATCCACTCGGCCTCGAAGAGCACCTCGAAGCCGTCGCCGGTCAGGTCGAGCGAGGCGAAGCTGTCCTTCACCGAGGCGCCGGGGTTCGCGAGGTCGATACGGCCGACGATGTCGCGGGGCGAGGCCTCGGGGGTGAGCGTCACGGCGTCCGGATAGTAGAGCGGGGTTCTGCGCGGGCTGGTCCAGGCGTACGGTCCCGTTTCCCCCGCGATGCCGTGCGCGCGGCAGAGCGCGGCGCACCATTCGGCGTTGTTGCGGACGGCTTCGCGCACGCGCCCGGTGTCACTGGTGTCACTGGTCACGGCCCGATCCTGCATGCTCCTCCCGGGCCGTGCCCAGCGGATTTCACGCGTCGAGCGCCGGGTAGTCGGTGTAGCCGCGGTCGTCGCCGCCGAAGAACGTGGAGCGGTCGGGGGTGTTGTAGGGGCCGCCCGCCCTGAGCCGGGCCGGCAGGTCCGGGTTGGCGAGGAAGAGGGCGCCGTAGGAGATGAGGTCGGCGGTGCCGTCCTCGACGAGGGCGAGCGCGTCGGGCCCGGTCGGCCCAGCGGTCGCCGCGTTGAGGATGAACGTGCCCGAAAAGGACTTGCGCAGCTGAAGCGTGAACTCCCGCTGCTCCGGGCTGCCTTCGAGGAGGTGCAGGTAGGCGAGGCTTAGCGGTTCGAGGGCGGCGACGAGCGCGGTGTAGGTCGGCTGCGGCTCGGGCTCGGCGATGTCGTTGTACGGGTTGCCGGGCGAGAGGCGGATGGCGGTGCGCTCGGGGCCGATCTCGGCGACGACGGCCTTGGTGACCTCGACGGCGAAGCGGATGCGGCCTTCGACCGAGCCGCCCCAGCCGTCGTTGCGCACATTGGAGTTGGGCGCGAGGAACTGGTGGATGAGGTAGCCGTTGGCACCGTGCAGCTCGACCCCGTCGAAGCCCGCCTCGATGGCGTTGCGGGCGGCGGACACGAACTCGCCGATGGTGACCTGGATCTGGTCCTCGCTCAGCGCCTGCGGGGTGACGAACGGCTTCGGCCCCTCGTGGGTGTAGACCTGCCCCTCGGCGGCCACCGCGGACGGGGCCACGTTGATCAGCCCGTCGGGCAGCAGATCGGGGTGGCCGATCCGGCCCGTGTGCATCAGCTGGGCGAAGATCCGGCCGCCCTTGGCGTGCACGGCGTCGGTGACCTTGCGCCAGGCCGCGATCTGCTCGGCGCTGTGCAGTCCGGGGGTGTCGGGGTAGCCCTGGCCGACCACGGAGGGCTGGATGCCCTCGGTGATGACGAGCCCCGCCGAGGCGCGCTGGGCGTAGTACTCGGCCGTCGAGGAGGTCGGCGAGTTCCCCGGGCCGTGGGCGCGGCTGCGGGTCATCGGCGCCAGGGCGATGCGGTTGGCGAGCCGGGTGCCGGCCAGGTCGATCGGATCGAAAGCTGTGGTCACAACGGCCTCCAGGGAGACATGAGGGGGGAATATGTGGTCGGCCAAGTAATGTCGACGAGAGCCACTGTAGCGCAATGATTGGCCGACCAAGGTAATCTTGACGCATGATCTCCGAAGACCCCGCCCGTACCGAGTACTCCCGCCTGCCGAGCGCCGCGAGCTGCGGCCCGTTCAGTCACGCGGTCTCCCGGGTGGCCCGCCTTCACCGCTTCACCGCGGGCCGCCTGCTGCGCACCATCGGGCTCTACCCGGGCCAGGAGTTCCTGATGATGCACCTGTGGGACGCGGGGGCGACCCGGCAGTCCGAGCTGATCAGGCTGCTCGATCTCGACCCCTCGACGGTCACCAAGATGCTCCAGCGCCTGGAGCAGGCGGGCTATGTGCGGCGCAGCCCGGACCCGAAGGACCGGCGCGCCTCGCTGGTCGAGGCGACCGAGGACAGCCTCGTACTCCACGAGCGGGTGAAGGCGGCCTGGAACGAGCTGGAGCAGCAGACCCTGGCCGGCCTCGACGCGGCCGAACGGGCCGAGCTGACAAGGCTGTTGGGGAAGGTCGAGGCCAATCTGTGCCCTACGGCGGGCGACGGCGGCTGCTGACGGCGGGGCGGCCGGGGAGCCCCGACCCCCCGGCCGTAAGCGGCCCCTGCCGCGGCCGCGACTCCGGCTCAGCGGGCGGGCAGCAGGTCGAGCAGCCGGTCGACGTCCTCGGCCGAGGTGTAGAGGTGGAAGGCCGCACGCAGGTTGCCGGCCCGGTTGGAGAGCTCGATGCCCGAGCGGCTCAGCTCCTCCTGGCGGTGGCCGAGCCCCGGCACCGCGACGATCGCCGAGCCCGGCGCGGCCACCGGCTCGTATCCGAGCGGCGCGAGCCCGGCGCGGAAGCGGTCGGCGAGTGCGGTGTTGTGCGCGCGGATGCGTTCGGTGCCCAGCTCCTCGACGAGCGCGAGGGAATGCCGGGCCCCGGTGTACGAGAAGAGCGCGGGGCTCTCGTCGAACCGCCGCGCGGAGTGGGCGAGTTCCTCGACGGGCCCGTAGCAGGCGTCCCAGGGGTACTCGCCGGCCACCCAGCCCGCGAAGATCGGGTTCAGGCCGCCGAGGTCGTCGGGGACGGTGAGGAAGGCGACCCCGCGCGGGGTGGTCAGCCACTTGAAGCCGACCGTCACCGTGAAGTCGTACGCGTCGGCGTCGACCGGGTACCAGCCCGCCCCCTGGGACACGTCGACCAGGGTCCGGGTGCCGTGGGCGCGGGCGGCCTCGCGGATCGCGGCGAGGTCGGCGATGCGACCGTCGGCGGACTGGACCGCGCTGACCGCGACCAGCGCGGTGCCCGGTCGCACCGCCTCGGCGAGCCGCTCCAGCGGAGCGGTGCGCACCTTCAGGTCGCGGCGCATGTGGAACGGGTTCACCACCGAGCTGAAGTCGGCCTCCGCGACGAGGACTTCGGAGCCTTCGGGCAGCGAGGTCGCGACGAGGCCGGTGTAGACGGCGACGGACGCACCGGCCGCGACGCGCCGCACGGGCACGCCGGCGATCCGGGCGTAGGCGGCGCGGGCCGCCTCCACGTCGCCGAACATGTCGGTCGGCGCCCCGGCGGCCGAGGCGGCCACGGCTTCACCCATGGCCGCCACGGTCCGGGCGGGCAGCAGCCCGGTGCTCGCGGTGTTGAGGTAGGTGGTCTGCGGCGCGAATTCGCCGCGCGCGAGGGAGTCCAGTTCCATGACTCCACCCTGAATCCCCGCCAACCCCAAGTCAATTGGGCAAAATTGACTGATGCCCCTAAGCAACTCTTATGAAAGGGCCCTCACCGGGGAACCTCGCACCCCTCGGGGCCGCAGGCCTCGGCGTCGCCCTCGATGGTCTTCAGGGCCGGGGTGTGCGCCTGCCAGGCCTGGTCGAGGGCCTGCGTGAAGACCTCGGCGGGCTGGCCGCCGGAGATCCCGTACTTGCGGTCGAGCACGAAGAACGGGACGGCGTTGGCGCCGAGCTCGGCCGCCTCCCGCTCGTCCGCGCGCACCTCGTCGGCGTACGCGTCCTCGTCGGCGAGGACCGTACGGACCTCGTCGGCGTCCAGGCCGGCCGCGACCGCGATGTCGACCAGGACCTCGGCGTCGAAGACGGAGCGCTCCTCGGCGAAGTTGGCCCGGTAGGCGAGGTCGAGCAGCTCACTCTGGCGGCCGCGAGCCTTGGCCAGGTGCAGGACGCGGTGGATGTCGAAGGTGTTGCCGTGGTCGCGGCCGTCGGCCAGGTACCCCAGGCCCTCGGCGTGCGCGTTGGACGCGACGTGCGCCTCCATCTCGCGGGCCTCCTCGATGGTGCGGCCGTACTTCTTGGCCAGCATCGGGATCACCGGGCCGACGTCGCCCTTGGCCCGGTTCGGGTCGAGCTCGAAGGAGCGGTGGACCACCTCGATGTCGTCGCGGTGGGCGAACTCCGCCAGGCCCCTCTCGAAGCGGGCCTTCCCGATGTAGCACCACGGGCAGGCGATGTCGCTCCAGATCTCGACGCGCATGTCACTTCTCTCAGTTTGTTGAAGGTCGTACGTTTTACGCCAACGCGCGGGGCGCCCGGCCCATTCCCGGAGGAACCTCCCGGCTCATGCCGCCGCCGTCAGCCTGCTGAAGGTGGCCCGGTAGGTGCTCGGCGTGAGCCCGGTGCGCCGCACGAGGTGGCCGCGCAGCGAGTCCGCGCTGCCCAGGCCGCTGGCATCGGCGACCTGGTCCATGGCGAGGGTCGTCGTCTCCAGGAGCTCCTTGGCCCGCTCGATGCGCTGGTGAAGGAGCCACTGGAGCGGGCTCACGCCGCTCTCGGCGTGGAAGCGCCGGGTCAGGGTGCGCACGCTTACGCCCGCGTGCCGGGCCAGGTCGGTCAGAGTGAGCGGCTTGTCGAGGTTGCGCATCGCCCAGCCCCGGGTGTCCGCGCAGACCGCCCCGCGCTCGGCGGGCAGCGGGGTCTGGGTGAACTGGGTCTGCCCGCCCGGCCGCACCGGTGCGACCAGCGTCCTGCGGGCCACCGTGTTGGCGACGGCGGCGCCGTAGTCGGTGCGGATGACGTGCAGGCACAGGTCGATCCCGGCCGCGTACCCGGACGAGGTCATGACATTGCCGTCCTGGACGTACAGGACATCGCCCTTGAGGTCGAGCGCCGGGTAGCGCCTGCGCAGCTCCTCGGCGAGCTCCCAGTACGTGGTGGCGCTGCGGCCGTCGAGCAGCCCGGCCTCGGCGAGCACGAAGGCGCCGCTGCAGATGGACGCGATGCGCACGCCCTCGGCGGCCGCCTTCGCGACCGCGGCCACCGTGCGCGGGTCGGGCTCGTAGCGCTGTCCGGTACCGGCGACGAGGATCGTGTCGGCGCCCTCGACCGCGTCCAGGCCCCGGCCCACGTACAGGTCGAGGCCGGCGGTCGTGGCGATCGGGCCCGGCTCAGGGGTGCAGACGACCACCTCGTACCCGGGCCCGCCGTCCACCTCGACCTTGCTGAAGAGCAGCTCGGGGATGGCGAGGTTGAACATCGAGACGGGCGAGGGCGCGATGACGGCGACCCGGTGCAGCGGCATGGCCAGAACCTCCGGACGTATGGCATTCAGGCCACTACTGTACGCGGCTCACCCTCGCCAGGCTGGGGGCATGTCACCGAACGCCGCACTCCAAGCCCCGCCCACCGACCGCCAGTTGGCCCCGAAGCCGCCGCGCGGAGCCTCCCCCGCCCTCACTCTCGCCGCCTCCCTGCTGGGCTTCGCGCTGATCACCCTGGACGCGTCCGTGGTGAACGTGGCGCTGCCGGCGATCGGAAGCGACCTCGGCGGCGGCATGTCCGGGCTCCAGTGGGTGGTGGACGCCTACACCCTCGCGTTCGCCGCGCTGATGCTCTCGACGGGGGCCTTCGCCGACCGGATCGGCTCGGCGAAGGCGTACGCGCTGGGCACGGTCGTCTTCACCCTGGCCTCGGCGGCCTGCGGCCTGGCCCCGAACCTGGACGTACTGATCGGCGCCCGCGTCGTACAGGGCGTGGCGGCGGCCGTGGTGCTGCCGGCCTCCCTCGCCCTGGTCCGCCAGGCCTATCCGGACCCGGCGCGGAGGGCCAGGGCGGTGGCGCTCTGGGCGGCCGGGGGTTCGGGCGCTGTCGCGCTCGGCCCGGTCGCGGGCGGCGCGCTGACCACGGTGTGGGACTGGCGCGGCATCTTCTTCATCAACCTGCCCCTCGGGCTCGCCGCCCTCGCCCTGACCGCCCGCGCCCCGCGCACCGAGCGACGTCCCGCGCCGCTCGACCTGCCGGGCCAGCTGGCGGCGGCGATCGCGCTCGCCGCGCTCGCCTTCGCGGTGATCGAGCAGGGCACCGTACGGATCGTGGCGGGCGCCATCGCGCTGGCCGCCGGGGTGACGTTCTGGCTGATCGAGCGCCGCGTCGCGCACCCGGTGGTGCCGCTCGGCCTGTTCCGCAACCGGACGGTGGTCGTCGCCATCGGCGCGGGCGCCGCGGCCAGCGTCGCCTTCTACGGGGTGATCTTCGTCTTCAGCCTCTACTTCCAGCGGGTGCGCGGGGAATCCGCCCTGACGGCCGGCCTGATGTTCCTCCCGATGACCGCACTGATCCCGGTGGTGAACGTGTTGTCGGGGAAGCTGTCGAACCGGTACGGGCCGCGTGTCCCGATGCTGATCGGCCAACTCCTCGCGCTGGCCGGTCTGTTGGTGCTCCTCGTGGCCGACGAGCACACCCCCGCGCTGCTCGCCGCGTTCCTGATGGTCCCGCTCGCGCTGGGCTGCGGCATCTCGGTGCCCGCGCTGACCGCCGCGATGATGGAAGCGCTGCCGCAGGAGCGGGCGGGTCTTGCGGCGGGCGTCCTCAACGCGGGCCGGCAGGTCGCGGGGGCGCTGAGCATCGCGGTGTTCGGCACGATGGTCGCGGGCGAGGGGGGTTTCGTTCCGGGGCTGCGGGCGAGTCTGCTGGTTGCGGCGGGATTGTTCGCGCTGTCGGCGCTGGCGACGCTGCGCCTGCGGCCGACCAAGTGATCCCCGCCCCGCCCCTTCCCGAGACCCTCCGGGGGTGAAGGACCCTGGGGCTCGGCCCCAGACCCCGTATCGCGCCTCAAGGGAGCTCGTCCTCAAGCTCCCCCAAGGCCTTAAGGGCCAGGGGGGACCCCCATGACGGGCTGGAGGTGCCTGTACCCGGCGTAGTTAGGAGCGCGGGGAACTGCGCGACCAGCCACGCACGGCCCGCAGCCGAACCCCACCCACCCCCGGCGGGTCTCGGGAAGGGGTGCAGTGGGGGTTCAACCGGGGTCTGGGGCGGAGCCCCAGGAACGGCCACCAGGGTCAGGTTCCATCCCGTAGGGCTTTCGGCGCGTACCCCCGGAACTCCACCGAGTCGAACGCCACCGCACACCCCTCGCCCGCAGGCGACTGCGCCAAGAACCCGACCCGTGCCACCCCGCTCTCCTGAGCCGTGCCGAGCGCGAAGACCCGGACGAAGATCCAGCGCTCGCCGTCGGTCGAGGCGTGGAAGGCGAACGCCTTGCCGGTCCGGCTGACCCGCAGCCAGACGCTGTCCCCCTCCACCTCCCAGGAGTTCGCGTCGTCGGAGAGCCCCCGCGTGACGACCGTGCAGATCGTCGGCCGCCGTGGCGAGAGCTCCAGGCAGAGCTTGGCCCACTGCCGCTCACCGACGTGGACGTACAGGGCGCCCGCGTCGAAGGGCGCCTCGAACGAGACGGTCGCCCGCGCGATCAGCTGGAAGTCTCCCGCGGGGGCGGCCCCGAGCAGCCGGGGCGCGTCGGAGGCGGGCTCCGGGCCCTCCCCGGCCGGCGGCACGAACCGGTCCTGGCGGGCTCCGGCGCGTACCGAGAGGACGCCGTCGTCGTACGTCCAGGGCATGGCCGGCCCGAACTGCTCAAGCGGGAAGGGCAGTTCGGGCAGGCGCAGCGTCATCCGAGCGCGCCGTTCACGCGGCGGGGCAGCCCCTGCGGGTTGTCGTCGCGCAGCTCGGGCGGCAGCAGGGCCTGGGGAGTGCTCTGGTACGTGACCGGGCGCAGCCAGCGCTCCACGGCGGTGGCGCCGACCGACGTGGAGGTGGAGGTCGTCGCCGGGTAGGGGCCGCCGTGGTGCTGGGCGGGGGCGACCGCGACCCCGGTGGGCCAGCCGTCGACCAGCACGCGACCGGCCAACTTGGTCAGTTCCGCGAGGAGTTGAGGACCGGAGCCCTCACCTGCCGCCTCGGCGGAGGACAGCTGGAGGGTCGCGGTGAGGTTGCCCGGCAGGCGTGAGAGCACCGCGCCGATCTCGGACTCGTCCGCGTACCGGGCGACGACGGTGACCGGGCCGAAGCACTCCTCCAGGAGCAGGTCGTGCTCGCCCTGCGCGGCAAGGAGCGCCGCCGGTACGGTCAGGAATCCGCCGCTCACCGTGTGCTCGCCGCCCGCGCCGGGCGTCACCGGGGCCTCGACGCCCGGCAGCGCGGCCCGCTCGGCGACCCCGGCGACGAACGCGTCCCGCATCCGGTGGTCGAGCATGACCCCGGCTTCGGTGTCGCTGACGGCGGCCGTCAGGGCCTTGAGCAGGGCGTCGCCCGCCTCGCCCCCGGGAGCGAGCACGAAGCCCGGCTTGGTGCAGAACTGGCCGACGCCCATGGTCATCGAGGCGCCGAGACCGGCCCCGATCTGCTCGCCGCGCTCCTCGGCGGCCGCCGCCGTCACCACGACGGGGTTCAGCGAGCCGAGCTCGCCGTGGAAGGGGATCGGCACGGGCCGCGCGGCCGCCGCGTCGAACAGCGCCCGCCCGCCGCGCACCGACCCGGTGAACCCGGCGGCCGACACCAGCGGATGACGTACGAGCTCGACGCCCGCGGTGAAGCCGTGCACCAGGACCACGACGTCCTCGGGGAGGCCGACCCGAGCCGCCGCGCGGCGAAGGAGCGAGACGCAGAGCTCCGAGGTCGCCGGGTGGTCGGGGTGCGCCTTGACCACGACCGGGCAGCCGGCCGCGAGCGCGCTCGCGGTGTCGCCGCCGGGCACGGAGAAGGCCAGCGGGAAGTTGGAGGCCGCGTAGACGGCGACGACGCCGAGCGGGATCTTGACGCGCCTGAGGTCCGGCCACGGCGGTGTGCGGGTCGGGTCGGCGTGGTCGATGCGTATGTCGAGGAAGGAGCCGTCCTCGACGGCCTCGGCGAACGCCCTCAACTGGGCGGTGGTCCGGGCCAGTTCGCCCTTCAGGCGGACCGGGCCGAGCGCCGTCTCGGCGTCGGCGGCCTCCACCACGTGCTCGGCCGAGGCGTCCAGGAGGTCGGCCGCGGTCCGCAGGAACACGGCGCGTACGCTCAGGCCGGCCAGCGCACCGCGCGCGGCGTGGGCGGCCCGGACGGCCTGGTCGACCTCTTCGGGCGTGGCTTCGACCGCAACCTCTTCACGCGGCTTCCCCGTTCGGGGGTCGACACTCCAGACTGGTGCTGCTGCGCTCACCGCGTTGTCCTTCCACTGCCGGTCCGCTCCTGCCGCCCACCAGGACTTGTTCGGTATTCTGAACAGAGTTCCCGATGCTGAATATGCTGGGACTCTATTGATGGGCGTTCCGCCTTGGCAAGAAGCCTCGGCGAGAAGGAGCGGGGTGCTGGATGTCGGCTGCCGATTCAGGTGGAGCACAGGTCAAGTCCGCGGTGCGGACCGTCGAGTTGCTGGAGTATTTCGCGGGGCGGCCCGGAATGCACTCCCTAGCCGCGGTCCAGGAAGCGGTTGGCTACCCGAAGTCCAGTTTGTACATGCTTCTGCGCACCCTGGTCGAGCTCGGCTGGGTGGAGACCGACGCGACGGGCACCCGGTACGGCATCGGCGTGCGGGCCCTGCTGGTCGGCACCTCGTACATCGACGGCGACGAGGTGGTGGCGGCGGCCCGCCCCACCCTGGACCGGCTCTCGGACGACACCACCGAGACGATCCACCTCGCCCGGCTCGACGGCACGAACGTGGTCTACCTCGCCACCCGCCAGTCCCAGCACTACCTGCGCCCGTTCACCCGGGTCGGCCGACGCCTGCCGGCCCACTCGACCTCGCTCGGCAAGGCGCTGCTCGCCACCCACAGCGACGAGCAGGTGCGCAAGCTGCTCCCGGAGACCCTGCAGCAGCTCACCGAGCACACCATCACCGACCGCGAGAAGCTCATCGAGGAGCTGCACCTCATCCGTGAGCAGGGCTACGCCGTGGACCGCGAGGAGAACACGCTGGGCCTGCGCTGCTTCGGCGTCGCGATCCCGTACCGCACCCCGGCCCGCGACGCGATCAGTTGCTCGGTGCCGGTGGCCCGGCTCACCCCGGCCCACGAACAGATGGTGAAGGACGCCCTGTTCGACGCACGGGACCGCCTGACCCTGGCGACCCGCCGCCTCTGACCAGGCTCGCCCCGCCTCCCCCGCGCGGCGGAGGCGGATCGTCGGGGCGCAGGACGCGGTGGGGCGGGGCCGCGCGGGACCGTGAGGGCATGACCACCGTCGCCGCGCCGCGCCCCGCCCTCCGCCCCGCTCTGCGGGCCGCCGCCATCGCCGCCTGCCTGCCCTACCTCTGCCTCAAGTTCGCCTGGGTCGCGGGCAGCCACCTGGGCATCCCTGACCACAGCGTCCTGCTCGCCCACCGCGCCTCGATGGCGGCGGCCAACAGCGCCTCGGTGCTCATGGACTCGTGCGTGATCGTCCTCGCGCTGCTCCTGACCCGGCCGTGGGGGCTGCGGGTGAGGGCCTGGCTGCTCGCGCTGCCGATGTGGCTCGCCACCGGTCTGCTCGCGCCTGTCATGACCGGATACCCCCTCCAGCTCCTGGTGCGCGCGCTGAGCGGCACCGCCGTCGGCAAGCCTTCCGACCCGGCGAGCGCTCCGTTCCTCGACGAGTGGGTCTTCGGCGTCGTCTACACCGGTTTCATCATCCAGGGCCTCGCGCTCGGCACCCTGTTCGCGCTGTACGCCCGCGACCGCTGGGGCCACCTGTGGCGCGGCCGGCTCGGCGAGCTCCCGGACGGCACGGTGCGGCCCGCGCTGCGGACGGCCGCCGGCGCCGTGGCGGTGCTTTCGCTCCTTCCGGCCGGTACGCATCTGCTGTGGTCGACGGGGTCGGCGGCGGGCCTGAGCCCGTCCCTGGCCGAGGGGCGGACGGCCGACCAGTACGTCGTGGAGGCGGTGTTCGCGGCGTTCGCCGTCCTTGGCGCGGCAGGTGTGCTGATGGTCGCGTTCGGGCTCGGCCGATCGCTGCCGCTCCGGATACCGCTGGCCCTGGCTTGGCTCGGTTCGGGCGCCACCGCCTGCTGGGGCGGCTGGCTCTGGCTCTCCGCTCTCACGGTCACGGACGGCGCGGCGGACGGACCCACCGCGCTGATGGACCTCACTTACGCTGTGCAGATGATCGTCGGGACGCTGGTCGTCACCCTGGGCGCCCGGTTCTTCGCCGAGCGCCGCCGCCACCCGGGCCGTACCCCGTGATGCGGGCCCTGTTCGGCATACGGGCCCGGCACCGCTGGGTCCATCTGGTCATCGGCGGGGCCCTGTTGATGCCGTACTTCCTGGTGGGCTCGGTCATCGTCGGCTCTTCCGCGCCCGGGGTCAGCTCCTTCGACTCGTTCCCGCGTGCGCTCGTCACCTTCGCCGTCGCGCTGCCGTTCGCCGCCGTCACCGGCCTGGTGCCGATCGCCCGGCCGCTGCTCGTGTTCGGCGCGCGGGCGCTGTGCGGGGTCGGTCCTTCGGCGCTCGCCGACGGTCCCGCCCGCTCCCGCGACGCCCGCCTTCGCGCCGCCGCCTGGTACACGCTGCATGTCGCGCTCGGCGGGATCCTGAGCGGGATGAGCCTGGCGCTGCCTCCGTTCACGGTGTTCCTGATCGCACTGCCCGCCTTCCCCGGCCTGCGCCACACCGTGTACAGCACCGGCGGGCCGCTCTCCAGCGGCTGGGGCATCGCGTGCGCCCCGGTCGCCGGGATCGCGATGCTGCTGGGCCTCGCGGCCTGTTCGGCGGCGGCCGGGGCGCTGCTCGCCCGGCTCGCGCCGGTGCTGCTCGGCCCGTCGCCGGCCGACAGGTTGGCCGCCGCCGAGCAGCGCGCGGCGGAGCTCGCCGTACGCAACCGGCTGGCGCGCGAGCTGCACGACTCGGTGGGCCACGCCCTGAGCGCGGTGACGCTCCAGGCGAGCGCGGCCCGCCGCGTCCTGGACTCGGACCCCGAGTTCGTACGCGAGGCGCTCGCCGCCATCGAGGAGACGACCCGGCGCACGGTCGGTGAACTCGACTCCGTGCTCGGCCTGTTGCGCCAGGACGACGGCGATCTCGCGACCCCGGACCTCGCCGCCCTGGAGGGCCTGCTGTCCCGCACCGGCCTGAAGGTGACGTACTCCCTGAAGGGCGATCCGGCCTCGGTGCCCGAGCTCGTCTCCCGGGAGGCGTACCGCATCGTCCAGGAGGGCCTGAGCAACGCCCTTCGCCACGGCGGAAGTTCACCTGTCACCCTGCAAGTCGCCATAGCCGATGGAGAGTTGGTCCTTGTGATGGAGAACCCCCGGTCCGGGGCCGCGCCGGTGGTGCGGCCGGGCGGCGGACGCGGTCTGCGCGGGATCGCCGAGCGGGCCGTGCTGCTGGGCGGGCACGCCTCGGCGGGCCCGGAGGGTGACGTCTGGCGGCTCAGCGCGCGCCTCCCGCTCGGCGGTGCGCGATGAGCGGCGCGATCCGGGTGGTGGTCGCCGACGACGAGCGGATGGTGCGCACGGCGCTGCGGGTGATCCTCGACGCCGAGCCCGACCTGGAGGTGGTCGGCGAGGCCACCACCGGCGCCGAGGCCGTCTCGGTCGTCCGCGCCAAGCTCCCCGACGTCGTCCTGATGGACGTCCGGATGCCGGAGATCGACGGTATCCGCGCCACCGAACAGATCCTGGCCACGCTCGCCGCACCGCCGAAGATCGTGGTGGTCACGACCTTCGAGAACGACAGTTACGTGTACGACGCGCTGCGTGCGGGCGCCTGCGGGTTCCTCCTGAAGCGGGCCGCCGCCGAGGAGCTGATCCAGGCGGTCCGCCTGGTCGCCCGCAGCGACTCTCTCCTGTTCCCCGCGCAGGTCCGCGAGCTGGCCGCCCGCCACTCGTCCGCCCGCACGGCCACCTGGACCGCCCGGCTCACCGAGCGCGAGGCGGAGGTCCTGCGCCTGATGACGACGGGCCTCACCAATGCGGAGATCGCCGGGCGCATCGGTGTGGGACCCGCCACCGTGAAGACCCATGTCGCCTCGGTCCTGGCCAAGACGGGCGCGCGCGACCGCACCCAGGCGGTGATCGCGGCGTACGAGTCGGGCTTCGTGCGGCCCCGATGACGGTTTCCCGATGAAGGTTTCCTGAGAAACCGGGACAACCGGAACTCCGCGCTCGGGCCCGTCCGTCTTGCGTACGGGATGAACAAGACAATCAGGCGCGCCTCGGTCTTCTGTCTGCTGATGGTGCTCGCCCTCCTCGGACGAGCCACCTATGTGCAGTTCTACAAAGGCCAGGCCCTCGCGGACGACAAGCTGAACCGGCGGAACACCATCGCGGAGTACTCGCAGCCGCTCGGGGACATCATCGTGGCCGGCTCGCCGGTCACCGGCTCGGAAAGGACGAAGAGCGGCGACCTCGCCTACCAGCGCAGCTACAAGGACGGGCCGATGTACGCGCCGGTCACGGGCTTCGCCTCGCAGGTGTACGGATCGACGCAGCTGGAGGGGATCTACTCCAAGGTCCTCGACGGCAGCGACCCGCGCATGCAGAACCCGTTCGACGCGCTCACCCGGCAGCGCGCGCCCGGCGGCGACGTCCTGACGACGATCGACCCGGCGGTGCAGAAGGCCGGGTTCCAGGCGCTCGGCAACAAGGAGGGCGCGGCCGTCGCGATGGACCCGAAGACCGGCCGCATCCTCGGCATGGTCTCCACGCCTTCGTACGACCCGTCGAAGATCGCGGGTTCCTCGTCGGCGGACGGCGACGTGTGGAAGCAGTTGTCCGAGGACCAGAGCCAGCCGATGCTCAACCGGGCGCTGCGCCAGCCGCTGGCGCCGGGTTCCACGTTCAAGCTGGTGGTGGCGTCGGCAGCGCTGGAGAACGGCCTTTACTCCTCGATCGACGAGAAGACCACGAGCCCCAACCCGTACCGGATGCCGGGCACGACGACGGATCTGCGCAACGAGTCGGCGTCCGCGCCCTGCGAGAACGCCTCGATCCGTACGGCGCTCGAATACTCCTGCAACAACGTCTTCGGCAAGATGGCCGTGGACCTGGGCCAGGACAAGGTGCGGGCGATGGCCGAGAAGTTCGGCTTCAACGACGCGGAGCTGGACGTTCCCGTCCGTGCCCAGGCGAGTGTGTACCCGAAGAACATGAACGCGTCGTCGACGGCGTTGTCCGGCATCGGCCAGTTCGACGTGACCGCGACGCCGATGCAGATGGCCATGGTGTCGGCCGCCATTGCCAACGACGGTGTGATGTCGTCGCCGCACCTGGTGTCCAAGGTGACGGACTCGAAGGGAGCCACCCTCCAGTCCTACTCGGACTCGGACGGCAAGCGCATCATGTCGTCGAAGACGGCGCAGCAGATGTACAGCGCGATGGTCTCGGTGGTCACCGACGGCACCGGGTCCAACGCGAAGATCGACGGCATGGAGGTCGGCGCCAAGACGGGCACGGCCCAGCACGGAGTGGACAACTCCAAGAAGCCGTACGCCTGGTTCACCTCGTTCGCCAAGGACGCGAAGACCGGCAAGGAGGTCGCGGTGGCCGTGGTCATCCAGGACTCCGACGCCGAGCGCTCCGAGGTCAGCGGCAACGGCCTGGCGGGCCCGGTAGCCCAGGCGATGATGAAGGCAGCCCTGGCCTCGCAGTGAAGCCCGGCCCGGGGCGCGCGCGGACGGACGAGCGCCCCGGACCGGAGTGGTGGCGGGGTACGGGAGTTACGGCAGGAAGTACATCGGGTTCGGGATCTTGTACGTGTTGTCCGCGTAGCCGCCCGAGAGGTCGGTGTACTGGTCGCCGAGGTTGGCCACGATGTTGTAGCCGAGCGACTCGATGTGCTTGCGGGTGCCCGACTTGTAGTCGACGGTCGAGCAGGTCCAGGTGGGCTTGCCGCAGCTCAGGTAGGCCGGCGGGTTGGCCTTGTCCTTGAGGAAGAAGTGCGCGGCGTCGACCGGCACGTTGTAGCCCGCCTTGGTGAGGTTGGCGGCGCTGGCGGTGCGCTGGGAGGCGTCGCGCCCGGTGAGGAAGAAGACGGTGACACCGTTCTTGGCCGCGTAGTTGACCAGGTCCGGCATGCCGAACACGGCGATCGACCGCGCGCTCTGCACATAGGCGTCGAAGGCGGCGGCGTTGTAGGCGAAGCCGTTCTTCTTCTCGTAGTCGTACGTGAGCAGCGTCGTGTCGTCGACGTCGAGCACGATGGCGGGCTTACGGCCGTCCCGCCCGGGGTGCTCGGCGGCGTGCTTTATCTGCCGCTTGGCGCGGGCCTCGATGTCGGCGACCTGCTTGGCGTAGTTGCTCTTGGGCGACGCCTGGAAGTTCCCGGAGGCGTCGGCGGTACCGCCGTAGTACGCGTTGATCTTGTCTTCGACCTTGGTGATGTTCGGTATCTCGCGGTCCGACTTCGGCGCCGCGTTGTCGGCGGAGGCCGCTCCGACGCCGTAGAAGGCGACGCCGGTGACGGCGAGTGCGGCGGCGGTGGTTGCGGCTTTGGTGAGAGTGCGCATGGGCATTGTCTACGCGCATCACATGGCGCCCCGCCAGGGGAAATGCGGAAATCTTTGCCGCACTGTGTCCTACCGGGGGTAGGCCCGCCCCGGACCCCGCCGCGCCCCCGGCACAGTGGTCCACCCGGCCCGCGCGGCCGGGAGTCCACGACACCCGATACAACAGGCCTGCCCAATTCGCCGCCCGCGCATCACGCACCCCGCGATATCGGGCCGACCGGCAGCGCTGGCGAATGTGGGCCGCGTGCGCCCGCCCGGGGCGAGAATTGCCGAGCTCAAGAAGCGCCGGAGCGGCGCTTAAACGCGGCCCAGGAGTTCACCTGCGATATTGCCGAGGACGCCTCCGTCCATTTCGTCATCGGGCGACATTTCGATCCTGCCGTGCTTACGGTCGGAGGCGTCGCGATGCTTACTGCCGGGGATAGGCTCAAGCCGGGTGGTTGAACCCCCGGCCGTGTCCCTCGGCGGAGGCGCCGCGGAAGCCCCATTCATTCCGATGGTGGCGAGTAGGACAGGTGTGGCGAGCACAATGGCCAGGGCTCTGCGTACGCGCATGGCTTTCTCCTCATCCAGGACAACAAGTCGCCGCCAAGCTACCCCGGCATTCACCCCGAATAACCGCTCATCGAACTAACCGCTCGTACGGCCGAATACCTGGCGCCCCCGCTTTTCTCGTGGAGCTCGATAGGGCTCGACTCCGAAGTCTGCGGAATTCCGGCATGACTCCGTCTCGCCGATTTCACGGCTCCGCCCCGGTGCGGGCCGAGTCGGCTCGTACCGGGGCGGCGATGCGGTGCGGGTGCCGGACCCTGCCCTGAGTTGCCCCGGCTCGTCACCAGGCCCGAACGGGCGACAGAGGCGGTTCGAGTACGCCTCTCCCGGCTCTCTCGCTAGCCGAGCAGGGCCTTGAGGAGGGCACCTACGACGTGGAGGAGCCCGCCCACGACAGCACCAAGGACGACAAGAATTGGCACAGTGATCTCCCTGCTGTGAAATGGAGTTTGACTGGCTCGACGCCTCGTTCGAGCCACCCCTGTAACTGCCTGACCCATCAAATGGACACGCTCGTCTTCACCCGCCCGTGGAAGATTAAATGCCCCCTCCGCCTCTTGGGCGGTGATCCCGCCCATTCCCGGATGCCCCCGCCCTCCCCTTGCTCCGCCCCTGGGTTCCCCGAGCCGACCACGGGAGGGCGCCGCGAGAAGCATCGAGGCGAGGCGAAACAAGGGCCGTGAAACCGTTAGGCATCTGCGTTCATCGGGTGCTCGCCGCCATAACGGCGGGACCACGCAAAATCAGTTCGGCGCTTTCGCCGCCGAGGCGCGATCACGGCGTGCGGCCGACGGCCTTCGACCGTTCTGCCCAAGGGGTGCCCAAGGGGTGCTCCCTTCCCCTCTCACCGTCGAGCGGAAGGGGGGTCAGAAACTCGCCGCCGGAGCCGTAGCCGTCCATTCCGTCCGCCTGCGATGTCCACCTGCCATACGGGGTCGGCCCGCGGCTGCCGGACGGGCAAGCGCGCCGCAGGCGGCTACCCCAGTGCCCCCGACTTCCGCACCGCCTCAAGGTCCGCCCCCGACGCCAACCCCGCGTGGTACAGCCGGAGTTCCGTCGCCCCCAGGGCCGCCGCCCGGGCCGCATCCTCCGCCAGCGCCCTCGGCCGGCCCCCCATCCCCGACACCACCGTGAAGTTGGCGGCAATCACAGCCCCCGAAGGGCCCCGCGCGGCAAAGGGTTCGAGAAGCTCCGTCCCGCCCGCACAGGGCACCACCACCCCATCGGCCACACCGAGGATGTGCGCGGGGTCGACCCCCACGTTGGCCCCGCACCGCTCCGGCCGCGGATCCGCGTGCAGCAGCACGCGAAACCCCGCCCGGGCCCGGGCCCGTACCGCCGCGACGACCGCCTCCTGAAGCTCCCGAGCGACCCGCGTACGGAACTCCAGCGTGCCCGCGCGCAGTTCCGCACCGGACGCCCGCACCGCCCCGCCCCGCCACACCGGCTCCAGCGCCTCTCGCACCCGTATCCTCAACTCGCCCGCGTCCAGGCCGATTTGGCCGTACCCCCGCTCACAGAACGCGCAGAAGCAGAGCGACATCAGATATTCCGCGGTGTCGTCCAGCGCCACCCCCGCGATCTTGTCGTGGCCGTGCAGGTGAGCGAGCCCGTACCAGCCGCAGGATTCGAGTTCGGTGCCGCCGGCGCCGGGCCGTACCGCCGCCTCCGCCGCCAGGGCGACGAGATACGCGCGGACCCGGGGCTGGGCGATGCAGGGCGCCCAGGGGTAGCGGTCGCCGTAGGCGTTGACCACCGACGTCCCGGGGTGCTCCGCACCCAGCCGGGAGTTGTGCGCGAGCACCACCCAGGAGTGCACGTCGAGCCCGGCCCCCGCCAGCGCCTCGGCGGCCTCGCCGTACGCGTCGCCCGGCGCCCAGGCCCCGGCCGGGTACGGCCTCAACTCCCGCCCGTTCCAAGCGAGTTCATCGGGCGGGTACAGCACCGCCGCGTGCTCGGCCGTGACGATGCGGTGGCGCGGGTGGCGCGGCGTGAGGGCGCGGGTCGAGTGGTAGGCGCAGGCAAGCGTCACCTGCCTGGCCCCGAGGTCCGCGATCCGGGCCGGGGCGTCCGGGTCGCCGAGCACGTCCCAGGGATAGAGGAACGCGGACGCCTTCACGCGCCCGCCCCGGACGGACCGGCCTCGCCCTCAGCCCCGGACTCACCAGCCGCACCTCCGCTCGCTCCGTCCTCCCCCGAAGCCAACAGCCCCCGTCCCCGCTCGATCAGCGCGGCCAGCCGTTTGATGTGGTCCGCGTCCGGCTCGCTCAGCGGGGGCCGGACCTCACCCACCTCCAGGCCGCCCAGCCGCACCCCCGCCTTGACCAGCGAAACGGCGTACCCGCGGCCCTGGTTGCGCAGTTCGACGAGCGGCACGAAGAAGCCGTCGAGGAGCCGGTTGGCCAGGGCGTCGTCGCCGGATTCGAGGGCCCGGTGGAAGGCCAGCGCGATGTCCGGTGCGAAGCAGAACACCGCGGAGGAGTACAGGGTGATGCCGATGCCCCGGTAGGCGAGGCCGGTCAGTTCCGCGGTGGGCAGACCGTTGAAGTACAGCGGGCTCAGGCCCGCCGAGCGTACGGCGCTCACGATCCGCTGCATCAGATCGAGGTCGCCCAGGCCGTCCTTGAAGCCGATGACGCCGTCGACGCGGGCCAGCGCGACGGCCGTCTCGGGAGTGAGGATCGCGTTGTCGCGCTGGTAGACGATGACGTCGAGCGAGGTCGCCGCGGCCAGTTCGGTGTAGTGGCGCAGCAGGCCCGCCTGGTCGGCGACGACGAGGTAGGGCGGCATCGCGAGCAGCCCGTCGGCACCGGCCTCCTCGGCGAGGCGGGCGTACTCGACGGCGAGGGCCGTGCCGTATCCGGCGCCCGCGACCACCGGGACCCGGCCCGCGCTCTCCTCGACGGCGGCGGCGACGCAGGCCCGGAACTCCTGCGGGGTCAGGGCGTGGAACTCCCCCGTGCCGCAGCAGGCGAACACCGCGGCGGCACCCGCCTCGATGCCGTCGCGCACGTGCACGCGGAAGACGTCGAGGTCGAGGCCGCCGTCCGGCCCGTACGCGGTCACGGGGAAGAACAGCGGTCCGCTGACGTGGGTGAGACGGGCGGCGAGCGGGGCTGAGGTCACGGGCTGCTCCCTGGGCAAGGACCGTCGTGCACAATTCTGACTGTCGTCTATATTTCTGAACTGCGCCACGCTAAGCCCGCGCCCTGGCGGCGGTCAAGGTGAACGACCTTGGCGCGCGGGCGGATTCGACACTTTCGCGTCCCCCTTGACGGGGTCCGACCGCGCTCCCTAGCGTGTCCACACATGTGAATGACGTCTATGGATGCGGTGATCCGTCAACCCGTCACCCCCTCCATCGGCGTCCCCATGGACGGCCCCGCACCCCCGAGGAGAACCCATGCCAGGTCCCCGCACCGTCCTGCTCACCGGCGCCGCCGGCGGGCTCGGCACCCTGATGCGCGGGCTGCTCCCGGCGTACGGATACGAGCTGCGGCTCCTGGACGTGCTGCCGATCCCCGGTGAACCGGACGCGATCACCGCCGACCTCGCCGACAAGGACGCGCTGCGCGAGGCCGTACGCGGGGTCGACGCGGTCCTCCACCTCGCGGGAATCTCCCTCGAAGCCTCCTTCGACAAGATCCTCAAGGCCAACATCGAGGGCACGTACAACCTCTACGAGGCCGCGCGCCAGGAGGGCGTACGGCGGATCGTGTTCGCCTCGTCCAATCACGCGGTGGGCTTCACGCCCCGCCCCCAGGGCGCGGACGACCCGCTGATTCCGGTCGACACCGCGCACCGGCCCGACACCTTCTACGGGCTTTCCAAGGCCTTCGGCGAGGACCTCGCGCAGTTCTACTGGGACAGGCACGGCCTGGAGACCGTCTCGGTCCGCATCGGTTCCTGCTTCCTGGAGCCCACCTCCGTACGGATGCTGTCGATCTGGCTGAGCCCCGGCGACGGAGCCCGGCTCTTCCACGCCGCGCTCACGGCCGAGCGGGTCGGGCACAGCGTGGTGTACGGATCGTCCGCCAACACCCGCCTGTGGTGGGACCTTTCCTCGGCGCGGGCGCTCGGTTACGAGCCGCGGGACGATTCCGAGCAGTACGCCGAGAAGCTGCTCGCCGAACAGGGCGAGCTCGACCCGGACAAGCCCGAGCACGCCTGCCTCGGCGGCCACTTCACCACCGACCCGCCGATCTGGCCGCACTGAGCCGGTGCGGAGCGCGCGGAACGCGGCCCCGACATTCGGGCGAGGTTCAAGGAACCGTAAAGCGACGCCGCTCGTTTCCGGGGCATGACCGCAATGACCCCCGGCTCGAACCTTCCGCTCCCGACCACCCGGGTGACGGTGGACGTGACCGCTCCCGTACGGCTCGACGTCTCGGGCCTGCTGCTCACCGCCGACGGCAAGGTGCGCTCGGACGACGACTTCATCTTCTACAACCAGCCGCAGGGCCCCGGTGTGACCTACCGCCCCGGCGGCGGCACCGCGCCCGACGCGATCGTCGTGGACACCGCCGCCGTGCCGCCCGGCATCGAGAAGATCGTGGTGACCGCGAGCCCGGACGCGGCGGGCCAGAGCTTCCAGGGCATCGAGCCCACGGCCACCCTGCGCGACGGCGACGGCGGCGTGATCGCCTCCTTCACCCCGCCCGGTCTCGGCGTCGAGACGGCCCTGGTGGTCATGGAGATCTACCTGCGCGGCGGCGCGTGGAAGGCCCGCGCGGTGGGCCAGGGATACGCCAACGGCCTGGCGGGGATCGCCACGGACTTCGGCGTCTCGGTCGAGGAGCCCGCGGCACCGGCCGCCGCGCCCCCGATGCCGTCCGCCCCGCCGGCCGACCCGCGCCTCGCCGCCCCGGCCCCGGCGGCCCCCGCAGCACCGGCCGCGCCCGCGCCCGCCCCCGCGAGCAGCGGGAAGATCAACCTGGACAAGGGCCGGGTCAGCCTCCAGAAGAACCAGACGGTCTCGCTGGTCAAGGGCGGCCGCCCGCTGCTCTCCCAGGTCAAGATGGGCCTCGGCTGGGAGCCCGCGTTCCGCGGCAAGGACATCGACCTGGACGCGTCGGTGATCGCGTACGGCCCGCAGCGCAACCACCTGGACAGCTGCTACTTCGGCAAGCTCTCCATCCTGAACGGCGCGATCAAGCACTCCGGCGACAACCTGACGGGCGAGGGCGCGGGCGACGACGAGGTGATCGTGGTCGACCTCGGCCGCATCCCCGCCGAGGCCACCGGCCTGGTCTTCACCGTCAACTCCTTCTCCGGCCAGAAGTTCACCGAGGTCGCCAAGGCGTACTGCCGCCTGATCGACGCGGCGAGCGGCGAGGAGCTGGTGCGCTTCGACCTGACCGGGGCCGAGCCGCAGACCGGGGTCATGATGGCCAAGCTCATCAAGCAGTTCTCCGGCGAGTGGGAGATGACGGCGCTCGGCTCGTTCGTGAAGTCCCGCACCGCCCGCGGCATGGTCAAGCCGGGGGCCGAGGCGCTGTAGCGCGCCCACCACTGGTGTGTGAGGGCGGCGGGGTCACGGGCCCCGCCGCCCTCCTCTCATGCGCCCCCCTGCCCCACTCGCGCGACCGCCCTGTCGGAACCCCACAACACCCCCGGGACAAATCGCTGCCTCCCTACCATTCGCGCGGAGCCACCTCCCCTGGCAGAGTCGGAGCATGAGCGATCTTGGAGAAGTACTCGTCACCGGGCTCGGCGCGATCACCCCGCTCGGCGCCGACACCGCGACCACCTGGGCCGGGATGCTGGCCGGTACGTCCGGGGCGGGCCTGATCGAGGAGGAGTGGGCGGCCGACCTGCCGGTCCGGGTGGCCGCCGGGCTCTGTGTGGACCCCCGCTCGCTGCTCGACCGGGTCGAGGCACGCAAGCTTGACCGTTGTGAACAACTCGCGATGATCAGCTCCCGCGAGGCCTGGCAGGACGCGGGCACCCCGGAGGTCGCTCCCGAGCGGCTCGCCGTGGTGATCGGCACCGGCACCGGCGGCGTGCTGACCACCCTGGGCCAGGACGACACCTTCGAGCAGAGCGGTGCCCGGCGGCTCTCCCCGTACGCCGTGCCGATGCTCATGCCGAACGGGCCCGCCGCCTGGGTGTCCATGGAGCTCGGCGCGCAGGGCGGCGCCCGCACGCCGGTCAGCGCCTGCGCGTCGGGCGCCGAGGCCATCGCGATGGGCCTGGACCTGATCCGCTTGGGCCGGGCCGATGTGGTGGTGGCCGGCGGCACCGAAGCCTGTCTGCACCCGTTCACGATCGCCGCGTTCGCGCAGATGAAGGCGCTGTCGACCGAAGACGCGGACCCGGCGTCGGTGTCCCGGCCGTTCGACAGGGACCGCAGCGGCTTCGTGATGGGCGAGGGCGCGGGGATGGTCGTCCTGGAGCGGGCCGAGTTCGCGCGGGCCCGGGGAGCGCGGGTGTACGGGTCGGTTGCCGGGGCGGCCGTCACGTCCAGCGCGGACCACATCACGGCCTCGGACGTGGCCGGCCAGGTACGGGCCGTCGAATCGGCGCTGCGGGACGCCGGGTTGGGCCCCGCCGACATCGGCGTGGTGCACGCGCACGCCACCTCCACGCCGTCGGGCGACCTCGCCGAGGCGGAGGCGGTGGCCAAGGCCATCGGCACGCACCCGGTGGTCACCGCCACCAAGTCGATGACCGGCCACATGCTGGGCGCGTCCGGCGCGGTGGGGGCGATCGCGGCGCTGCTCGCGCTGCGCGACGGCATCGTGCCCGCGACCCGCAACCTGGACCACCTCGACCCGGCGGTCCGGCTCGACGTGGCCGCGGGCGAGAACCGCAAGGGCTCCTGGGACGCGGCGCTCGCCAACTCCTTCGGGTTCGGCGGGCACAACGTGAGCCTGGTGCTCGGGCGGGCCTGAGAGCCTGTGAGAACCCCGGGGACACCGCCGAGCGCCCGCCACGGGTGACCACGTATAAACAGCAGTGCAGCCAAACGGCAGTGCAACCGCCGTGACCCCGGGGAGAGTTCATGAATCTGTCGGCCACCGATCGCCGTGTCCTCGTCAGCGGAGCCTCCCGGGGGCTCGGCCGCGCCGTCGCCCAGGCGTTCGCGGCCCAGGGGGACCGCGTGGCCGTGCACTTCGGGTCCCGGGAGGAGGAGGCCCGCGAGACTCTCGACTCGCTGAAGGGGTCGGGCCACGCGCTGGTCGGCGGCGATCTCACCGACCCCGCCGGGGCCCGTCGCGTCGCCGATGCCGCCGCCGGCGCGCTCGGCGGCATCGACGTCCTGGTGAACAACGCGGCCGTGAACCTCCCCCATCCCCTCGCCGACACCCCGTACGAGCAGTGGGCCGAGCTGTGGCAGCGGCACGTGAGCGTGAACCTCCTCGCCACCGCCAACCTCAGCCATCTCGCGGCGTCCCGGATGATCGCGCAGGGCACCGGCGGGCGGATCGTGAACATCGGCTCGCGCGGCGCCTTCCGCGGGGAGCCCGACCACCCCGCCTACGGGGCGACCAAGGCGGCGGTGCACGCGCTCGGCCAGTCGCTCGCGGTGTCGCTGGCCCCGTACGGGATCGGTGTCGCCTCGGTCGCGCCCGGGTTCTTCGAGACGGAGCGCGTCGCGGGGCGGCTCGGCGGAGCGGAGGGCGAGGCGATCCGGGCGCAGTCGCCGTTCGGGCGGGTCGCCTCCGCCGAGGAGATCGCGGAGGCGGTGCGCTGGCTCGCCTCGCCGCTCGCCCAGTGGTCGTCGGGCGCGGTGCTCGACCTCAACGGGGCGTCCCACCTGCGGACTTGAGGCGGCGCCGCACACAGCCCGGTGGCCCCCCGATCAAGCGATCAGGGGGCCACCGGAATGGGACCCGGGCTCTCAGTCCTACAGCCACGGCCAGTTGACCGAGCGGCCCGCCTCAAGCAGCGGCACCATGCGGAACGCCGCGTCCGTCAGGCCCGCGAACACGTGGCGGTTGTCCGTGCCCGACGGGCCGTGCCCCACCCGGTACCCCGCGAGGTTCCAGGTGTAGACCGGCACGTCCGCCGGAACCAGCGCCGTCGGGTCGCCGCCGTAGTGGTACGAGGCCTGCTCGTCCGTCACGATCAGCACCCGGTCGTGGCGGCGGTAGTGCTTACGGACCGCCTCCGCGGTGTTGGTGCCGCCCAGGTCGCCGAAGCGCTCCAGGATCTTCAGGACGGACTCCCCCGCCCTGTACTTCACCCGAGCGCTGTCGGTACCGAACTCCACGAGGTCCGCGTCCGCGGCCCGCAGCGCGAGCGCCGTACCGAAGATCGCGGCCGCGTCCGCCCGGTTGAGCTTCGAGCGGTCCGAGAGCGGCGACCACATCGAGCCCGAGCGGTCGACCAGGATCAGGGTGCGGCCGCCGAGCGCGGGCACATTGGCCAGCGAGTGGCCGAGCGCCTTCTCCAGCGGGTACGACCAGCGCAGCGACGGCGCGTGCTGGTACGCGGCCAGGTAGCGGAACGGGAACTGCCGGGACTTCGCGACGACTTCGGGGTCCGATATCTTCGCGCCGACCTCGGCCGCCACCTCGTCCGAGACGCCCGCCTCGTCGAAGTTGCGCAGGTTGCGCACCAGGGCCATCGGGCCCATCGACGGGATGACCGCCTCCCAGGCCTCCTTGTCCATCGGCCCCTGCAGCCAGCCCGCGAGCGCCTCCCAGGTCAGGCCCGCGGCTGCCAGCCGCTCCGCCCCGTCCGGAGCGAGCACGACCGCGCGCCGCTCCTCGACCGGCAGCGCCATCAGCTCGCGGTGCGCGGCCAGCACCCGGTCGCCGGCCGGCGGCACCGCGGTGTCGGGGTTGTGCCGGCGGTCCAGCGCGTACCGGAAGAGCTCGCCCTGCCACGGCTTGGCCGGGTCGGGCGCCGCGTGCACCAGGTTGAGGATGTCGCCGAAGCGGTACCCCTTCGAGGCGGTGTCGTACTTGAGCAGCGACTTCCCGCTGTAGAGGCGGCGTACGGCATCGGCGATCCCGCGCTTCACGGGCTTGGGCACGTTCCGCCCGTACATCGAGGTCCAGTACCCGAGGAGTTCGCCGGGCTCGTCCGGGCGGAGCAGCACCGAGGCGACGACCTGCCGGTTCGACGGGCCGGTCGCGGCGCCCGCGTCGAGGCGCGCCTTGACGTACTCGGCGGCGCCGACGATCGAGGCGGTACGCATCCCGCCCTCGCCGCGCAGCCAGCCGAGCAGGCCCGCGGTCCACTCGGCGTCCTCGACGGCGAGCTTCCGCACGAGCGCCGCGAACCGGTCGTCGCGGGCCTCGCCGGTCTCGTAGAAGGTCTGCTGGGAAACGAAGTTGGCGACCGCGAGCAGGAAGAGCTCGGACCGGGCGTCCCGCAGGTGGCCGGGGCCGCTCTCGTGGGTGTGGGCGGTGGCGCCGGTGGACGCCACGGGCGAGGTGGTACGCGCCTTGGTGGCGCGCAGGTTGAACCGAGCCATGGTGAATGGCCTCCCGAGATCGAATGTCGGCGACGGCGCTGTCGTGGAAGAAGGAGCCGTTGCCTGCGCACCGGGAGGTGCACGAACTGATGAGGTGTGGGTGCCGCGGAAGCAGGTCCTGCCTGCGCGTCCGGACGAGTTCGACCTTAGGCGGCGGCCCGGACGGCACGCCAAGCATTTTCGCGGGGGGCTACGTGGCCCGGCAGGAGGTCATGGCTTCGACTGGCCGCCCTTCAGCCGCAGTTGGAGAAGTGACGGAGTGTCGGACATGCCGCCGCCCGGGGGCCGTGCGGCCCCCGGGCGGATGGAGTGCGGTGAGGGATCAGGCGCGGGAGCGGGCCTTGAAGGCGGCCTTGCGGGCCTCCTTCGCCGTGGACTTGTCCGGGTGGAGGCGGCCCATCGCCTCCAGGACGTCGGCGGTCGCGGGGTGCTCCACCCGCCAGGCCGCGTCGAAGAACCCGCTGTGCTGGCCGACCAGGCCCTCGACGAGCTCCTGGAGCTCCTCCAGATCGCCCTCCACCGCCAGCTGCGCGGCGATGGTGTCGATGGCCAGCCAGAAGATCATCGCTTCGGACGGCGGCGGCACGTCGGGGGCGCCGCGCTCGGCGAGCCAGACCCGGGCGAGACCGCCCAGTTCCGGGTCGGGCAGCACCTCGCGCACGGCGGGTTCGGCCAAGGCGCCGGTCAGGGCGAGGGCCTGCTGGCAGTGCAGCCGGCGCAGCGGGCCGCCCTCGTCGCCGCCCCGGGCCGCGGTGAGCAACTCCCTTGCCGCCTCCGCCGGTTCGCGCCGCGCGAGCCACTGCTCGGTCTCGGCGCGGGCCGAGAGCTCGGGGAAGAAGGCGATGCCGTCGAGCAGCGCGTCGGCGCCCTTGTCGGCCAGGTCGCCGACGGCCGGGGCGTCCACGCCGGCCTCCAGCATCCGGGCACGCACGCCGTAGAGGCCGAGCGGGGTGAGGCGGACCATGCCGTAGCGGGAGACGTCCTCGTCGTCGACCGGCGGGGCGGGCTCGTCCCCGACCTCGGCCATCAGGGCCTCGTCGACGGGCTCGTACTCGACCAGGCCGATCGGCTCCAGGAGCCGGAACTGGTCGTCGAGGCGCATCATCGCGTCGGAGACCTGCTCCAGGATGTCGTCGGTGGGCTCGCCCATGTCGTCGGGGACGATCATCGAGGCGGCGAGCGCGGGCAGCGGCACCGGCCCCTCCGGGGTGCCGCCCTCGCTGACGGTGAGCAGGTACAGGTTGCCGAGGACGCCCTCCAGGAAGTCGGCCTCCTCCTCGGGGTCCCATTCGAGGCGGTCGAAGTCGATCTCGCCGTCCTCGCCGACCAGGTCGGCGAAGTCGTCGATCATCGGGGCGGTGGCGTCCGCGAAGACGACGTCGAAGGCGTCGAGCCAGAGGGCCAGCACGTCGTGCGGCGAGCCGGAGGTGAGCACGGAGAGGTTGTCGCCGGGCGAGGCGGTGCCCTCGGCGTCCTCGTCGTCCTCACCCGCGGAGTTCGGCGTCTCGGGGGCGTCCTCGATGTCGACGAGGCCGGTGTCGACCGCGACCCGCCAGGCCTCGCTCGCGTACGCCGGGCCGTCCTGGTCGTCGCCCAGGCCGAGTTCGGCGGCGGCCGCGGGCAGCTGCTCCTCGACGAGTTCGCCGCCCGCGCCGACCCGCGTGTCGGGCCCGGCCCAGCGGGCCAGCCGCACCGCGCGGGCGAGCAGCGGGGCGGACAGCGCGTCCCGGGCCAGCTCCGCCTCGGAGTTCAGCCGTACCGGCGGCAGGGTGGGGCGGTCTCCGGACATCTGGGGGTACTCCTCGGCCGTACGGTCTGGGCGCTCTGGGTCGCGCTGGGTCAGCGATGGTTGAGCGGCACCCAGCGTAGACGCATTTCACCGGGTTTCGCTGCGCCGGTCGTGCGCACCCGGCGCCCGCCCCCGCTTCCCCCGGCTCCACCGCGGCGCGCCCCCGGCGTCGGCCGCGCCCCATCCCCGGGGGTTCATGTACCCGTCAGTTTTCGTCCACCCGGGAAGTCTTGACAACTCCCCACCCCAGACAAGAGATTGACGCGCGTAGAACCGCACCGCCGCACGCACGTTTCTCTCATCTCCGTCCCTCATCACCTCCGGAGTACCTGAATGCCCGTTCCCAGAACCGCCGCCGTGTCCGCCGTGGTCGCCACCGCACTCGCCGCCGGCCTGGTCTGCGCCGCTTCCTCGCAGGCGGCCCCCGCCGCCCCCGTGCAGGCGAAGATCCATGACATCCAGGGCACCACCCGGATATCCCCGCTGGCCGGCCAGCAGGTCACGGGCGTGACCGGCGTCGTCACCGGCGTGCGCGCCTACGGCTCCTCCAAGGGCTTCTGGTTCCAGGACACGGCGCCCGACAAGAACCCCGCCACCAGCGAGGGCGTCTTCGTCTTCACCGGCTCGAACCCGACCGTCGCGGTGGGCGACGCGGTGAGCGTCTCCGCCACCGTGACCGAGTACGTGCCCGGCGGCCCGGCCTCCGGCAACCAGTCGGTGACCGAGCTCTCGAAGCCGACCGTCACGGTCGTCTCCTCGGGCAACGCGGTGCCCGCGCCGGTCGTCATCACGGCCCGCTCGGTGCCCGACCGCTACACGCCGAACGGCGACCCGGCGGCCGCGGGCAGCGTCAACGGCCTGACCCTCCAGCCGAAGAAGTACGCCACGGACTACTACGAGTCCCTGGAGGGCATGAACGTCCGCATCGGCACCTCGCGGGTGGTCGGCGCCACGGACCCGTATTCCGAGCTGTGGGTCACGGTGAAGCCGCAGGAGAACCGGACCCCGCGCGGCGGCTCGCTCTACTCCTCGTACAACGACCAGAACACCGGCCGCCTCCAGATCCAGAGCCTGATCCCGACCGCGCAGCAGGCCTTCCCCACCGCGAACGTGGGCGACACCCTGACCGGGACCACCGAAGGCCCGCTGGACTTCAACCAGTTCGGCGGCTATACGATCACCGCGCGCACGCTCGGCACGGTCAAGGACAACGGTCTCAAGCGCGAGGTCACCCGCAAGCAGCGCACGGGCGAGCTGGCGGTCGCCACGTACAACGTCGAGAACCTGGACCCGAGCGACCCGCAGTCGAAGTTCGACGCGCTGGCTCAGGGCGTGGTGACCAACCTCGCCTCGCCGGACATCGTGGCCCTGGAGGAGATCCAGGACAACAACGGCGCGAAGAACGACGGCACGGTGGACGCCTCGGCGACCGTGAAGAAGTTCACGGACGCGATCGCCCTGGCGGGCGGCCCTGCTTACCAGTGGCGCTCGATCGACCCGGAGAACAACAAGGACGGCGGCGAGCCCGGCGGCAACATCCGCCAGGGCTTCCTCTTCAACCCGGCCCGCGTCTCCTTCACCGACCGTCCCGGCGGCGACTACAAGACCGCCGTCGGCGTCACCGGCACCAAGGGCCACCCGGCGCTCACCCTCTCGCCCGGCCGGATCGACCCGGCGAACGCGGCGTGGACGGACAGCCGCAAGCCGCTGGCCGGCGAGTTCGTCTTCAAGGGCAAGACCGTGTTCGTGATCGCGAACCACTTCGCGTCGAAGGGCGGCGACGAGAGCCTGGTCTCGCAGCACCAGCCGGTGCCGCGCTCCTCGGAGGCCAAGCGGCTCCAGCAGGCGCAGGCCGTCAACGCCTTCGTGAAGCAGCTGCTCGCGGCCGACAAGCACGCGGACGTGCTGGCCGTCGGCGACATCAACGACTTCGACTTCTCGGGCACGACCAAGGCCCTGGAGGACGGCGGCGCGCTGCGCTCTGCCTACCGCACCCTGCCGAAGAAGGAGCGCTACTCCTACGTCTACCAGGGCAACACCCAGGTCCTCGACCAGGTCCTGACCAGCCCCGCCATCCGGGACTTCGACTACGACAGCGTGCACATCAACGCGGAGTTCGCGAACCAGACCAGCGACCACGACCCGCAGATCATCCGCTTCCACCCGTAGCGGCCGCCGGGCCGGCCGGGGAGGCGGACCTCACCCCGGCCGGCTCACTCGGTACCGTCGCTCCGGATCGCGGCGACGGCCCGGCCGAGCAGCGAACGGAGCAACTCCCGCTCCTCTGCGGTGAATTCACGCTCGATGCGGCGCTCGATGGCCACCGCCCGTTCGTCGGCGGCGGCCAGTGCCGCAGCCCCCTCGTCGGTGAGCCGGGTCTCCAGGACGTTGCGGTGCCAGGGGTGCGGGGTGCGTTCAACCAGGCCGCGCTCTTCGAGGTTCTTCAGTACGACGTTCATGGCCTGCGGGGTGACCAGGCAGGCCCGGGCCAGCGCGGCGGCCGAGATGCCGGGCGCGCCGGAGAGCCCGAACAGCGCCGCGTACTGCGGCACGGTGAGCCCGGCCACCTTCACCGCCGCGCTCTTCGCGGCGATCAGCTCCTGCTCGGCGCGCTTGATGTCGAAGCCGAGGCGCTCCTCGGGCGGCATGGTCATGCTTCGAGAATACGACGCACCCATAAAAAGCTTGCGCATCATCAATACATTGATAACGTTCAGCGCCATGACGACATCGAAGAAGACGAGCCCGAACGGCGCCGCCGCCACCGCGATCAACGAACCCGTTGTCCCGGCCGGCCACGCCGATCTGCTGACCCGCCCCCTCTTCGTGCACCTCGCCACCAAGGGCCCGGACGGCACCCCTCACGTCAACCCCGTCTGGCAGGAATGGGACGGCGAGTTCCTGCGCTTCACCACGACCACCACCCGCCGCAAGTGCAAGAACGTCACCGCGGACCCCAGGGTCTCCGTCTCGGTCAACGACCCCGACCAGCCCTACCGCTACCTGGAGGTCCGGGGCACGGTCGAGCGCATCGAGCCGGACCCGACGGGCGCGTTCTTCGACGTCCTGGCCAAGCGGTACGGGCTTGAGTACGAGGCCCCGGTGGGCGACGCCGAGCACCGGGTCGTCCTGGTCGTACGCCCGGAGCACACCACTTCGCAGTGACGGGCCGACTTATTGATTCAGCAGCACTACGGCGAGTCGCCACAAACTCTAAGTAGACGTTAACTCTCGGCCCGGGCAAAACTGTCGCATGACGACATCAAGCCCACTCCACTCTCCCTTCCGCCCCTTCGGACGCGCCCTGTGCGCCATGGTCACGCCGTTCACTCAGTCGTACGAGCTGGACCTCCCGGCCGCGCAGAAGCTGGCCGCGCACCTGGTCGACAACGGGTGCGACGGCCTGGTCCTGAACGGCACGACCGGGGAGTCGCCGACGACCTCCGACGAGGAGAAGACCGCGCTCGTACGGGCGGTGGTGGAGGCGGTCGGCGACCGGGCGGCGGTCGTGGCGGGGGTGGGCAGCGCCTCCACCGCGCACACCGTCGCACTGGCCCGGGAGGCCGAACGGGCGGGCGCGGACGGCCTGTTGGTGGTGACCCCGTACTACAGCCGGCCCCCGCAGTCCGCCGTCGAGGCCCACTTCCGCACGGTGGCCGATGCGACCGCGCTGCCGGTGATGCTGTACGACATCCCGGTCCGCACGGGCACGCGCATCGAGGTCGCGACGATGCTGCGGCTCGCGGAGCACGAGCGGATCGTGGCGGTGAAGGACTGCGCGTACGACCTGCTCGGCTCGACCAAGGTCATCGGCGGTACGTCGCTGGCGTACTACTCGGGCGCGGAGGAGCTGAACCTTCCGCTGTACGCGGTGGGCGGGGCGGGCTATGTGAGCACGGTGGCGAACGTGGCGCCGCGCGAGCTGAGGGCGGTCCTCGACGCGCACGACGCGGGGGCCGTCACCGAGGCGGCCCGCCTCAACCAACTCGCCACCCCCCTGACGGAGTTGATGATGACGTCGGGCCTGCCGGGCACGGTGACGGCGAAGGCCCTGCTGGGCTACCCGGTGCGGGCGCCCTTGCAGCCGGCGGGCCCGGACGAGGTGTCCCGCTTGCGGGCGGCGCGGGATGCGCTGGCCCACATGGGCATCTTTGGCCCGTCCGGCGTTTGAGGACGAGCGCCCTCAAGGCGCGAATGGGGTCTGGGGCGCAGCCCCAGGGCTCAGCTCATCCAACCCCTTGCACGGGCGGGAGGGTGGGCAAACCGCCGGGGGTCCGGGGGCGGCGCCCCCGGACCCCGGGCTGCCGGGCGACCCCGGCTAGTTGTGCGCGTGCAGGACCTCGTTCAGCCCGCCCCACACCGCATTGTTCGGCCGAGCCTCGACCGCGCCGGTCACCGAGTTCCGCCGGAACAGGATGTTGGACGCCCCCGACAGCTCCCGGGCCTTGACGATCTGCCCGTCCGGCATCGTCACCCGCGTGCCGGCCGTGACGTAAAGACCCGCCTCGACGACGCACTCGTCGCCCAGCGCGATCCCCACGCCCGCCTCGGCGCCGACCAGGCACCGCTCGCCGATGACGATGCGGACGTTGCCGCCGCCGGACAGCGTGCCCATGGTGGACGCGCCGCCGCCGATGTCGGAGCCGTCGCCGACGACGACGCCGGCAGAGATGCGGCCCTCGACCATGGACGTGCCGAGCGTGCCCGCGTTGAAGTTCACGAAGCCCTCGTGCATGACCGTGGTGCCCTCGGCGAGGTGGGCGCCCAGGCGCACCCGGTCGGCGTCGGCGATGCGTACGCCCTTGGGCGCGACGTAGTCCGTCATGCGCGGGAACTTGTCGATGGACGTCACCTGGAGGTGCAGCCCCTCGGCGCGGGCGTTCAGGCGCACCCTCTCGACGTCGTCCACCGCGACCGGGCCCAGCGATGTCCACGCCACGTTGGAGAGCAGCCCGAAGAGGCCGTCCAGGTTCTGGCCGTGCGGCTTGACGAGCCGGTGCGAGAGGAGGTGCAGGCGCAGGTAGGCGTCGTGCGCGTCCAGGGGCTTGTCGTCGAGGGAGGCGATGACCGTACGGACGGCGACGACCTCGACCCCGCGGCGCTCGTCGGCGCCGACGGCCTTGAGGGCACCCGCGCCGAGGAGTTCGGCGGCGCGCTCGGCGGAGAGGCGCTCGGTGCCGGCGGGGCCGGGCTCGGCGACGGTCACGAGCTCGGGGGCGGGGAACCAGGTGTCCAGGATGGTGCCGTCGGCGGCGATGGTGGCGAGGCCGGCGGCCGCGGCGCCGGTCGTAGCAGTAGTCGTGTCGGTCATGCCCCAAAACCTAACCGGCCGCGGCCCGCCGCGGCGAACCGGTCTCAAGTGACGGTCCCGTGTCCGCCCCGGCCGGCGCACCCGGCAGCCGCCGCGCCCACAGCACCGCGAGACCGGCCAGTGCGGCGAGCGCCGCGCACAGCGGCCAGAGCAGCCCGGGGGCCAAGGCGTAGAGGGCGCCGCCGAGCGGCGGGGCCAGCACCTGTCCGCTGATGGAGGCGCCCGCGTACAGGCTCTGGAATCGCCCCTGGGCATGGGCGGGCGCCTGGTCGGCGACGTACGCGGTGGCCGTGGTCTTGTAGAGGATCTCGCCGAGGGTGAGGAACACCATCAGGGCGACGGCCGCGCCGAGCGAGGCGCTGGGCACGAGTGCCGCGTACCCGAGGCCGACCAGAAGCAGCCCCGAGCCGACCACACAGAGCGGGGCCCGTCGGCGCAGCGCGTGCGCGGCCGGGAGTTCGAGGCAGAGGATGACGCCGCCGTTGATGGCGATGAGCCAGCCGTACACCCGGGCATCGAGGCCGTGGTCGCCGAGGAAGACGGGCAGGGTGGAGTACTGCTGACGGTAGACGAGGTCGACACAGACGATCGCGGCGAGCAGCACGAGCACGGCCGGCCGGGCCCGCAGTTCGCGGCGGAGGCTGGGCGCGTCGGCGGCGCGCGGCCGGGGCGACTGGACGGCGCCGTGGGCGGGCAGCACCCGCGAGGCGTACGCCGCGAAGAGCAGAGTGCCGATGCCGTCGGCGACGAAGAGCCAGCCGTACGAGAACCGGGCCGCGACCAACGCGCCCAGCGGCGGCCCGACGGTGAATCCCGCGTTGCTCGCGAAGCGCATGACGGCGAAGCCCTGGCGGCGGCTGCCTTCGGGGACGCTGACCGCGACGAGCGCGGAGTTCGCGGACCTGACCACTCCGGAGGCGTACTGCGCGAGCGGCAGCGCCGCGTACAGCGCGGCGACCGGGAGCAGCGCGATGACGCACAGCACGCTGCCGCTGACGGCGGCGCCGGCGAGCAGAGCCCGGCGGTGGCCGTGGCGGTCACCGAACCAGCCACCCGTGAAGTTCCCGGCCACCAGGCCGACGCCGCCGATGCCGCTGATCACCCCGGCCTGGGCGACGGTGAGCCCACGCGGTCCGGTCAGCCATACGAAGAGATAGATGAAGGTGAAGCTGACGACCGCGTTGAAGAAGATGCCGCAGCACAGCAGTCGAACCGTCCTCGGCACCTCGCGCAGTGTCTTCACTCGGCCCCCCGAAATCAAGTGAGTTCCTTATGGGAACGGACTATGGCAGCATGGTCCCGGCAGGTCAACCGGACGGGGGTCGGTTGACCTGCCTGCATCGCGAGAGGATGGGCCCATGCCCCAACGCACCCGACTGGACGACGAACACTGCGCCATCGCCCAGGCCCTGGACGTGGTGGGCGACTGGTGGACCCTCCTGATCGTGCGCGACGCGGCCCGCGGCGTGCACCGGTTCGACGCGCTCCAGCGGGAGCTCGGCATGTCCCGCAAGGTCCTCGCCGAACGCCTGAAGCTGCTCGTGGAGTGCGGGGTCCTGGTGCGCGAGCCGTACCAGGAGCGCCCGGTGCGCCACGAGTACCGGCTCACCCCGCGCGGCCGCGCCCTGCTGCCCGTACTGATCGCACTCCAGGACTGGGGAGACACCTGGGTGCTGGGGGAAGGAGAGACCATGGCCACCTCGACTGAGACGTCAGGCGAGACCGAGCGGGTCCGCGAGCTGATCGGGACCCGCGTCCCGGATCTTCAACTGACCGATTTCGACGGCGAGTTGAGGGACCCGGTCGCCGCGTCCACGCCGTACACGGTCCTGTACTGCTTCCCCGGCGCCTACGCCCGCGCCGAGTCGTACCCGCCCGGCTGGGCCGGGATTCCCGGCGCGCGCGGCTGCACCCTGGAGTCCTGCACCTTCCGCGACCAGCTGGCCGACTTCACGGACGCGGGAGCCACCGTGCACGGCGTCTCCACCCAACGCCCGGACGAGCAGCGGGCGTTCGCCGACAAGGAGGCGCTGCGCTTCTCGCTGCTCTCGGACGCCGGGCTCGACCTGACGGCGGCGCTGCGCCTGCCGACCTTCCGCACGGCGGGGGTGAGCCGGCTCAAGCGGCTGACCCTGGTGGTCGACCGGGACCGTACGGTGATCGAGGCGCTCTATCCGATCACCGACATCGAGGCGAGCGTGCGAGCCGCGCTCGCGGCGGTGCTCCGGGCGGGCGCCTGAACCCGCGCTCACGAGCCGGTGCCTGAACCCGCGTTCAGTGCGCCGTGCCGCCGAGGTTGAGCAGCACCACTCCGCCGATGACGAGGGCGATCCCGGCGATCTTGGCGGCGGTCATCGCCTCCCCCATGAACAGCATGCCGACGGCGGCGATGACGGCCGTGCCCACGCCGGACCAGATCGCGTACGCGGTGCCCACCGACATGGACCTCAGCGTCAGCGACAGCAGGAAGAAGGCGAGCAGGTAGCCGACGCCGGTGATCAGCGAGGGCCAGAGCCTGGTGAAGCCCTCGCTGTACTTCAGCGCGGAAGTGGCGGCGATCTCCGAGCCGATGGCACAGGCGAGCAGGACGTAGGGCATGCGGACCAGGATATCCGGGGATGCGTACGCCCGTACATAACGCGGTGGCCGCGATCTGCCCCAGCCCTTACCGCAGCAGCCTGCCCAGCAGGTCCCGCGCGTACCGCTCGTCGTACGCGCCGCCGGTGAGCAGGGCCTGGAGGCAGATGCCGTCCATCGCGGCGACGAGTCCGCGCGCGGTGACCGGGTCGGTGTGCCGGGCGAGCAGTTCGGCGACCGAGTCGGTCCACTCGGCGGCGACCGGGCGAAGGGCCGGGCGGCGCAGGGCCGCGAGGTAGAGCTCGTACTCCAGCTCGGCGCGGGCCCGGTCCCCGGTCAGCCACTCGCCCATCAGCCGAGCCAGTTCGACGGCCAGATCCGCGTCGGGGTCCTCCAGCCGCACACAGTCGCGCACCGCCGTGGCGAAGCCCTCGTTGGCCTGGCGCAGGGCCGCGACGAGCAGCTCGTCGAGTGTCTTGAAGTGGTAGGTGGTCGAGCCCAGCGGCACATCGGCCTCGGCGGCGACCGTGCGGTGGCTGAGCCCCGCGATGCCGCGCTCGGCGACGACCCGGATCGCCGCGTCGATGATGCGCCGGCGCCGGTCGGGGTCGTAACGGCGGGCCATCAGCGGCTTCCGGTTGTTCCGGCCTGGTCACAGAGCATGCCCCCGACCGTACCCGTGGGCCGTGCGGGCTACGGTAAAGCTGATCGATCAGGGGACGGGACGTGCGGAAACGTACGGGAAGTGCGAGGTTGCCGTGACGCAGGACATGGGGTGGGGCCCGGGTGCCCAGGGCGGGCCTCCCGGACCGCCGCCGGGGTGGGGGCCCGGCTGGGGCGGTGGCTGGATGCCGCCGCCGCCCAAGCCGGGCGTGATTCCGCTCGGGCCGCTGACGCTCGGCGACATACTCGGCGGGGCCTTCTCGGCCCTGGGCCGCCACTGGAAGCAGCTCTTCGGCGTGGCCCTCGTCGCGTACGGGATCGCCGCGCTGGCCGTCGGCGGCACCGTCGCGATCGCGTTGGCCGCCGTGCACGACCACCTCGACCCCGTCTTCGACCAGCCCCACGGAGTGGACCCGGTCCGCGCCGACGTGCAGCCGGTGGTGATCGCCGGCTTCGTCGTGTTCGTCGTCGCGATCACCATGTGGCTCGTCGCGATGGCGATGGTGTACGCGGCCGTCCCGGCCGTGCTCCAGGACGCGGTCCTCGGCCGGCGCACCACGTTCGGCCCGGTGTGGCGCAAGGCCTGGTCCCGGTTCCCTGCCGTGCTCGGCGCGCTGGCGATCCAGTGGGCGGCCATGATCGGCGCGCTGCTCCTGTTCGTGACGCTGATGCTGGTGACGATCCTGTCGAGCTCGCACCACGAGCCGCCGCCCGCGCTGATCGCGGTCTTCGTGGTCGTCTTCCTCGCCCTTGTCCCGGTCAGCATCTGGCTGTGGATCCGCTTCGGCTTCGCGCCGGCGGCCGCGGTCCTGGAGAACCAGCGGCCCGTCGAGGCGCTGCGCCGCTCGGCCCGCCTGGTGAAGGACGCCTGGTGGCGGACCTTCGGCAGCCTGCTCCTCGTCGGCATGATCAGCGGGGTGATCGGCTACTTCGTCCAGATACCGTTCACCTACGGCGGGCTCTTCGCGGCCATGCCGCTGGCCCTGTCCAGCGACGACGCGGTCGCCCCCAAGATCACGGCCATCGTCATCATGGCGGTGCTCTACCTGATCGGCACGGTGATCAGCCAGTTCCTGTCGACCACCCTGCCCCAGCTCGCCACCGGCCTGCTCTACGTCGACCAGCGCATCCGCCGCGAGAACCTCGCCCCGGCGCTGGCCGACGCGGCCGGTGTCCCACCGGTGGGTGCCCCGCCGGTGGGCACCTGGTAGCGCCGGATCAGTTGGTGACGGTGAACCACGTGGCCCGGGACTTCTTCCACTCGGGGTGGGTGAGGTCCTTGGCCTCGGTGCCGTCGCCGTAGAGGTCGGCGGACCCGTCGTCGGTGATGAACTGGGCCCGGGCGCCCGCCTGGTTCAGGTCGGGCACATCGACGACTGCCTCCCAGCCGCCCGGGTCGCTGGTCGGCAGGTCGGCCCGCTTGACGGGGGCGTGCCCGGCGACGCCGTCCCACGAGTAGACCGCGTACGGGTCGGAGTTGTCGTCCGCGGCCCAGGATCCGGCGACGATCAGGTACTGGTCGGCCGCGTTCTTGCGGATGTCGCGGATGCTGAGCCCGCCGAGGTCGAGCTCGATGGGCGTGCCCATGACGGCCTTCGCCCCGCTGCCCACCACCTTGTCGAAGTTGGTGACGGGCACGATCAGCGCCTTGCCGCCGGTCTTCGGCGGCACGAGCGGCGCCCGGAACCCGACGTAGGCGGTGCTGGTGGAGCCGGGCGCGAACTCCAGGCCCTCCACGTTGAACCCGTCGATCTGCTTGGGCACCTGGCCCGAGGCGGTGGCGGCGGTGAACCCGTACCGGTCGCCGTTGGCGTGGTCCCAGGCGACGAGGTCGTCCCGCAGCTTCTTGTACGAGCCGCCGAGCGCGAGCTGAGTACTCGCTCCCGACCCGCTCACGGTGGTCGTGAAGACGGTGTTCCGGTCGGCCTTGTACTCGCCGTCCTTGTTGTTGCCGAGCGAGCCGGTCCAGTAGATCGTGTTGCCGACGCGGGCCGCGCCCTCGATGTCGATCTCCTTGGACACCCCGAGCTGGGAGCTGAAGTCCCAGGTCTTCACGGGCGCGCCGGAGGCCGAACGGTCGTACATCCGCAGCGTGTTGGACTCGTCGTCGGCGACGACCACGTACCCGCCGCCCACGTCCACGGCCGCCGAGGCGTCGCTGGAGCCGGTGAAGTAGCGGGTGTCGGCGGCGTTGTGCACGGCGGCCGAGGCGGCGTAGTGCAGCGTCTTGGTGGCGGTCTTCCCACCGAGCCCGGTGACCTTGATGGTGAGGTCGGTGTAGCCACGAGCGTGCGCGGCGACGCTCAGCTGCCGACTGGCCCCGCTCCCGCTCACGACAACGTCCCCGGTCCCGGCGACGGACGACTTCGTGCTGGCGGAGGCGGCCACGGTGAGCGCCGAGGCGCCGGCCCCGCTCTGCCCGACGGTGACCGTGACCACCGGATCCCCCGTGGCGCCGACGGCCCCCGACAGGTAGGAGGCCGAGAGCCCGATGGTCGGCGTCCCGTAACTCGCCGCCTGCGCCGGGCAGTTGAGTCCCATGACGGCCAGCGTGAGCACTCCGGACGCGGCGGCAAGGGTCCTGGCACGGCGGAGCGATGGGTGATGCGGCACGGGGCTGGCCTCTCGTCGGCGGGTGTCGTCGAGTAGGTTCCGGTCACCCCGCCAATGGGAGGCGTACGAAATCCGTACGACAGGCGAACGTCAGCCGATCAGAGGCACATCCCCGGATACGCCGTCCCGCCCGCTCCGATGACGCCCCCCCCGGGTCCTCGAACAAGACCTTCCAGTCGAGGAGTCGGCACCAGAAGCGGGCAAAGGCGGGGAGGTCGTGGGCGTCCACCACGAGGTGATCCATGAAAATGGGCATGCGCCCAGTGCGCCCTGACCCACGAGTGACAAGCGGTTCAGGCTGATTGTCAGTGCTGTCAGGCACCATCGCAGCATGGAGCACACTGCATTCGACGCCGACACTCGGGCGGAATTCGCCCGTGCCGTGGCGAGCGTCCTCGCCGAATCGGCGCGTGAGGGCAAGGCGAAGCCCACGCTGGCGAGCATCGCCAGGGCCTCCAAAGGGGGAAAACTTCCGACGTTGAGCACCTCGACGATCAGTGCTTGGAAGAAGGGCGGCAGGATTCCAGCCGAATGGTCCGTCCTGGAATCGTTCCTCACTGCCCTGGAAGAGGCCGCCGCCCTTCCGCGTGGGAAGTTCGATCGTCAACACTGGAAGCGCCTCTACAAAGAAGCGAAGGACACGCCACCCCCAACGCAGTCGGCACGAATCGCAACACTGTTCGTGCGCGACGCGGACCCGCTCGAACTCAAGGTGCACCGGGCGCGTACAACAGGGACCGGGAATGCCGTACCGGACTACGTCCCCCGTGACATCGACGCGCCGGTTCGGACAGCGCTCTCCCGAATCAGTGACGGCGGAGGCGTGCTACTGCTGGTGGGAGCCTCAACGGCGGGCAAGACCCGCTGCGCCTACGAGGCTATGACCTCGGTGCTTCCCGACCACTTGCTGATCGTTCCACGTCACGTGACGGAGATCCCGGACGCTGTCACAGAAGCCGTCCGTGCCGACAGGGCCGGCACCCGATGTGTTCTCTGGCTCAACGACATGGAGCAGTTCCTCGGGCTCGGCGGCCTGAGCCTCCACGACATACGGGTCTTGCGCTCGGCAGGAACCGTGATCCTCGGCACGATGCGCTCCCGGATCCGCCAGGACCTCCCGTCCAACGAACTCATCCGACTCGCTGAGGAGTTCGAGGTCCCTCGGCTGTGGTCCCCGCAGGAGCTGCAACGCGCCCGGGAACAGCTACGGTCCAACCGTGACCAACGACTCCGCCTGGCCCTCGACCAGGCCGAAGATTTCGGGGTCGCGGAAACACTGGCCACGGGCCCACAGCTGTGGCGGGAGTTGTGCGGCGCCTCGGTCGTGAACGGCAACCCGCGGGGAGCCGCCCTGGTGTGGGCCGCCATCGACCTGTCCTTGGCCGGACTGATCGAGCCCCTTCCCCTAGACCTGCTCAAGGAGTTGCACGAGGAGTACCTCCCGGGCCGCAACAAGCAGCTGATCGGCCCCGAGCCCTTTGACGAAGCACTGTCCTGGGCCAGCCGCCCCCGTGACGCCATGACGAGGCTGCTGATCCCCGAAGGCGACGGGCTTCGAGCATTCGACTATCTTCTCGACGCTCATCTTCGGGATCGAGGACCGTCGCCCGAGCTGATCCCCGAACGTATCTGGGAGAGAGCGCTGTCACTCGGCTCCCGGAGGCACCAACGCTTCAGCGTAGCCCTGGCCGCTCATGCCAACGACCGCATGGACGTGGGGCGACGAGCCCTGCTGCCACTTACGGAGGTCAGAGACGTCGACGCACTGCGCACCTTGGGCCTTCTCTGCGAACGCAGTGACAGGCAAGAGGCTGCCAGGTGGCTTCAGCTGGCGATCGATGCCGGCGATGTCCTGGCTCTGCGGCTCATGGGCAACCTC
Organism: Streptomyces sp. WM6378; assembly: GCF_001279695.1. Taxonomy (GTDB): domain Bacteria; phylum Actinomycetota; class Actinomycetes; order Streptomycetales; family Streptomycetaceae; genus Streptomyces. The sequence continues at coordinate 107,554 of NZ_LGDD01000317.1, read as the reverse complement.
CACTTCCGCGGTCAAGACAGGGAGGCGGCGAGCGACTGGTACTGGAAGGCAGCCGAGGCCGGGGACGAAGTCTCGCAGTCCTACTACAACGAGCCAAGAGTGCACAGCAGCCCGATACCGGAGGAACTCCAACCGCCGGCAGCCCCCGTCAGCGATTTCGAGGACGAGGAAGAGGATTGGGACGGAGACCGCTACTACGGCCCGTCCGGCCGCACTCTCCATGTTCTTCAGGCCGCACTCGAAATCGCGGCAGACATGGCTTATGACCAGCTGGAGGAGATCGGGGACCGGCGGATCAACCTGAGGGAGAAGTACGCCTTCATCTTCAGCGATCTGCCGGTACTGACCTGGCGCATGGATGCCCGTTGGCGTCGTCAATTCGTACGCTGCTTCGACGATCTGGCCTCCGACATCGGGGCGGGGAAGTGGCCCACCCCCACGTGCACGGGCGAGGAGATGGCTCTGCACATCGCTGTCCAACATGCCTCGAGCATGGTGACCGACGAGCCCGAACTCGTTGCCCCATGGGTGGAGGACATCCCCGCGCACCACGACGACTGGGACTGGGACCTCTGCCTGGACGTACTCCTGGAGGACACCGACGTGCTGTTCCTGTACGAGCCGTGGTCACAGGGAATCGAAGACTCCGACAACTTCGTGAACCAGCACCTCGGCATCGCCAACCTGGAAGCGGAGGACTGGTTTGAACCCTTCCGCTCGAACAAAGCGCGCGACCCGGAACGAGGCTTTCGCCGATAGGGCTCGCGTCCCGCCGGGAAATCCCGCCCACCGATCCTGACCTGCCTGTCAGCCGACCCTCGCCGACCGGACTGTCGCAAGTGTGCCCGACAGGCGGTTGCGTAGGGCCCAAGCGATCAGCTCCCTACGGGAAGGTTCGGTTCCATGCCCCTCGCTCATGAGCTCTTGTTGCTGGCCGGCGTGCCACTGATGGTGATCATCACCTTGCTCATCGGCCACCTCGCAACGCTGCGAGGCCTGCGTGGCAGCCAGCGTGTTGCCGCCTTCCGCGTCTTCGCGGATGCCGTCAAACGGCGCCGCTAGGAACGACGAAAAGCCCCCGGCACCATCGGTGCCGGGGGCCTCAACTGGCAAGCGGGGCTCAGACGTTGAAGCCCAGCGCGCGCAGCTGTTCGCGGCCGTCGTCCGTGATCTTGTCCGGGCCCCACGGCGGCATCCAGACCCAGTTGATCTTCAGCTCGTTGGCGATGCCGTCGGTCGCGGACTTCGCCTGGTCCTCGATCACATCGGTCAGCGGGCAGGCCGCCGACGTCAGGGTCATGTCCAGCGTGACGACGTTGGAGTCGTCGATGTGGATGCCGTAAATGAGGCCGAGGTTGACGACGTCGATGCCCAGCTCGGGGTCGACGACGTCGTACAGGGCCTCGCGGATCTCTTCTTCGGTCGCCGGCTTGATCGCCGCCTGTGCGTTCTCGGTCATGCCGTCTTCCTTTCGGCGAGCTCGCCCAGAGCCTGGGCCGTCGCGTCCTTCCAGGCCATCCAGCTCAGCAGAGCACACTTCACGCGGGCGGGGTACTTGGAGACGCCGGCGAAGGCCACCGCGTCCTCCAGGACCTCCTCCATCGCGTCGTCGGGCTCCAGCTGGCCCTTGGACTGCATCAGGGTCAGGAACGTCTCCTGGATCTGACGAGCCTCTTCCAGCTCCTTGCCGACCAGCAGGTCGTTCAGGACCGAGGCGCTGGCCTGGCTGATGGAGCAGCCCTGGCCCTCGTACGAGACGTCCTCGATCCGCGAACCGTCGTACTTCACCCGGAGAGTGATCTCGTCGCCGCACGTCGGGTTCACGTGGTGCACCTCGGCGTCACCGTCCCGCAAGCCCCGGCCGTGCGGGTGCTTGTAGTGGTCCAGGATGACGTCCTGGTACATCGAATCAAGCTTCACGTCGCTTAACCCCTAGCCGAAGAAGTTTCGTACGTGCTCCAGGCCGTCCACCAGGGCGTCGACCTCGGCGGGCGTGGAGTACAGATAGAAAGACGCTCGCGTGGTCGCAGGAATTCCGTAGCGGAGGCAGACCGGGCGCGCGCAGTGGTGGCCGACGCGGACGGCGATGCCCTCCTCGTCGAGGACCTGGCCCACGTCGTGCGGGTGGATGTCGCCGAGCACGAAGGAGATCGCAGCCCCGCGGTCCTCGGCCGTGGTGGGGCCGATGATCCGCAGGTCGGGCACCTCAAGGAGGCGCTTGACCGCGTACTCGGTGATCGCGTGCTCGTGCGCGGCGATCTTGTCCATGCCGATCGCCGACAGGTAGTCCACGGCCGCGCCGAGGCCCACGGCCTGCGCGATCGGGGGCGTGCCCGCCTCGAACTTGTGCGGCGCCGGAGCGTAGGTGGAGGAGTGCATCGAGACCGTCTCGATCATCTCGCCGCCACCCAGGAAGGGCGGCAGGTCCTCCAGGAGCTCCTGGCGGCCCCACAGGACGCCGATGCCGGTCGGGCCGCACATCTTGTGGCCGGTGAAGGCCACGAAGTCGGCCTGCAGCGCCTGCACGTCCAGCGGCATGTGCGGGGCGGCCTGCGAGGCGTCGATGCAGACCAGCGCGCCGACCTGCTGCGCGCGGCGGACGATCGCCTCGACCGGGTTGTGGGTGCCGAGCAGGTTGGAGACCAGCGTGAAGGAGACGATCTTCGTCTTCTCGTTGATGATCTCGTCTATGTTCGACAGGTCGAGCCGGCCGTCGTCGGTCAGGCCGAACCACTTCAGCTTCGCGCCCGTGCGCTGCGCCAGCAGCTGCCACGGCACGATGTTGGAGTGGTGCTCCATCTCCGTGATGACGATCTCGGTGTCACTGTCCACGCGGTAGGGCTCATCGGCCCAGCCCAGCATGTTGGCGACGAGGTTGAGCGATTCCGAGGCGTTCTTGGTGAAGATGACCTCGTCGCGGCTCGGCGCGTTGATGAACGTGGCGACCTTGTCACGGGCGCCCTCGTACAGCGCCGTGGCCTCCTCGGCCACCAGGTACACGCCACGGTGGACGTTGGCGTTGTGCTGCTCGTAGTACTCGTTGAGCGCGTCGAGCACCTGGCGCGGCTTCTGCGACGTCGCCGCGGAGTCGAGGTAGACGATCTTCTTCCCGTCGTGGACCACACGGTCCAGCAAGGGGAAGTCCTTGCGGATCGCCTCGGTGTCGAGGAGGCCCGGCAGAAACGTCACTCGGAAGCGCCGCCCTTCGTGTACGACTCGTAGCCCTCGGCCTCAAGCTTGTCGGCGAGCTCGGCGCCGCCGGACTCGACGATGCGGCCGCCCGCGAAGACGTGGACGTAGTCGGGCTTGATGTAGCGCAGGATGCGCGTGTAGTGGGTCACCAGGAGGGTGCCGACCTCGCCGTTCTCACGGACGCGGTTGATGCCCTCGGAGACCTGGCGCAGCGCGTCGACGTCGAGGCCCGAGTCGGTCTCGTCGAGGATCGCGATCTTCGGCTTGAGGAGCTCCAGCTGGAGGATCTCGTGGCGCTTCTTCTCACCGCCGGAGAAGCCCTCGTTGACGTTGCGCTCGGCGAAGGCCGGGTCCATCTGGAGCTGCTCCATCGCGGACTTGACCTCCTTCACCCAGGTGCGCAGCTTGGGGGCCTCGCCGCGGATCGCCGTCGCCGACGTACGCAGGAAGTTGGAGACCGAGACGCCGGGGACCTCGACCGGGTACTGCATGGCGAGGAACACGCCGGCGCGGGCGCGCTCGTCGACGGACATCTCCAGGACGTCCTCGCCGTCGAGCGTGACGGTGCCGCTGGTGATCGTGTACTTGGGGTGACCGGCCAGCGAGTACGCCAGGGTCGACTTGCCGGAGCCGTTGGGGCCCATGATGGCGTGGGTCTCGCCCTGCTTCACGGTCAGGTCGACGCCCTTGAGGATCTCCTTCGTACCGTTCTCGGTGTCGACGGAGACGTGCAGGTCGCGGATTTCAAGCGTTGCCATGGGGAACTCAGGACTCCTGGGTGACGGAGACGAGCACATCGTCCCCTTGGATCTTTACGGGGTACACGGGGACGGGGCGCGTCGCGGGAAGGCCGGACGGCTTGCCGGTGCGGAGGTCGAAGCTGGAGCCGTGCAGCCAGCACTCGATGGAGCAGTCCTCCACCTCGCCCTCCGAGAGCGACACGTTCGCGTGCGAGCAGATGTCGTTGATCGCGAACACCCCGCCCTCGGTCTTGACGAGGGACACCGGCGTGCCGTCGATCTCCACCCGCTTGGGGGTGTCGCTCTCCAGCTCGCTCAGCGCACAGGCTTTGACGAAGGCCATCAGACGGAAGCCTCCAGCTCCGTCTCGATCTTGGCGAGCAGGCGCTCCTCGACGTCCGGCAGACCGATCTGCTGGACGAGCTCCGCGAAGAAGCCGCGCACGACCAGGCGGCGGGCCTCCATCGGCGGGATGCCGCGGGACATCAGGTAGAAGAGCTGCTCGTCGTCGAAACGGCCGGTGGCGGACGCGTGACCGGCGCCGGCGATCTCGCCGGTCTCGATCTCCAGGTTCGGCACCGAGTCGACGCGGGCGCCGTCGGTCAGAACCAGGTTGCGGTTCATCTCGTAGGTGTCCGTGCCCTCGGCCGCGGCCTGGATGAGGACGTCACCGATCCACACGGCGTGCGCGTCGTCGCCCTGGAGGGCGCCCTTGTACACGGCGTTGGACTTGCAGTGCGGGGTGTTGTGGTCGACCAGGAGGCGGTGCTCCTGGTGCTGGCCCTGGTCGGTGAAGTACAGGCCGAAGAGCTCGGCCTCGCCGCCGGTGCCCGCGTAGGCGACCCGCGGGTGCAGCCGCACGAGGTCGCCGCCGAAGGTGACCACGAAGGACTTGAAGGTGGCGTCGCGGCCGATCAGCGCGTTGTGCTGGGCGACGTGGACGGCCTTGTCGTCCCAGTCCTGTACGGAGACCACGGTCAGCTTGGCGCCGTCGCCGAGGAGGTAGTCGACGTTGGCGGCGAGCACCGCGTCGCCGGTGTGGTCGATGACCACGACGGCCTCGGCGAACGCGCCGAGCTCGATGACCTGGTGGCCGTAGGCCACGCCGCCCTCGCCGTGCACGGCGATCCGGATCGGCTCGGTGAGCACCGTCTCCTTGGGGACGGTCACGACGGAGGCCTTGGCGAAGGAGGAGTACGCCTGGGCCGCGACGCGGTCCACCGGCGTGCCGGCCTTGCCGAGCCGGGCGTCGTCGCGCCCGACGGTCTCGACGACGACACCCTCGGGGGCCTCGACGACGATCTTCACACCGTCACCGGTGGCGACGGCGGTGCCGTCGTGCAGCCCGCGCAGCCGATCGAGCGGCGTGAACCGCCACTCCTCCTCGCGGCCGTGCGGGACCGGGAAGTCCGCGACGTCGAAGGACGGGGGGGCGCTCATGCGGGTGGCGACGGTCGACTCGGCGGCCACCGCGATCGAACCGGCGGTGGTGCTGCCCACCGGGATATTCTGAGCCTCAGCCATGGCTGTCGTAGTGCTCTCTTCCTAGATCAGAATCTGCTCAACTGCCGTACGGGGGGCGGTCGTTATCCGACCGAGCCCTCCATCTGCAGCTCGATCAGCCGGTTGAGCTCCAGGGCGTACTCCATGGGGAGCTCCTTGGCGATCGGCTCGACGAAGCCGCGCACGATCATCGCCATCGCCTCGAACTCGGTCAGACCGCGGCTCATCAGGTAGAAGAGCTGGTCCTCGGAGACCTTGGAGACGGTCGCCTCGTGGCCCATGGAGACGTCGTCCTCGCGGACGTCCACGTAGGGGTACGTGTCCGAGCGCGAGATCGTGTCGACCAGGAGCGCGTCGCAGAGCACGTTCGACTTGGAGCCGTGGGCGCCCTCGCCGATCTCGACGAGGCCTCGGTAGGAGGTGCGGCCGCCGCCTCGCGCCACCGACTTGGAGACGATGTTGGAGGAGGTGTTCGGCGCCATGTGGACCATCTTGGAGCCGGCGTCCTGGTGCTGGCCCTCGCCCGCGAACGCGATGGAGAGCGTCTCGCCCTTGGCGTGCTCGCCCATCAGGTAGACGGCCGGGTACTTCATGGTGACCTTGGAACCGATGTTGCCGTCGATCCACTCCATGGTCGCGCCCTCGTACGCCACGGCGCGCTTGGTGACCAGGTTGTAGACGTTGTTCGACCAGTTCTGGATCGTCGTGTAGCGGCAGCGGCCGCCCTTCTTGACGATGATCTCGACGACGGCGCTGTGCAGCGAGTCCGAGGAGTAGATCGGGGCGGTGCAGCCCTCGACGTAGTGGACGTAGGCGTCCTCGTCGACGATGATCAGCGTCCGCTCGAACTGGCCCATGTTCTCCGTGTTGATGCGGAAGTAGGCCTGCAGCGGGATGTCGACGTGGACACCCTTGGGCACGTAGATGAACGAGCCGCCCGACCACACCGCGGTGTTCAGCGACGCGAACTTGTTGTCGCCGACCGGGATGACCGTGCCGAAGTACTCCTGGAAGAGCTCCGGGTGCTCCTTCAGCGCGGTGTCGGTGTCGAGGAAGATGACGCCCTGCTCCTCCAGGTCCTCACGGATCTGGTGGTAGACGACCTCGGACTCGTACTGGGCCGCGACGCCCGCGACGAGGCGCTGCTTCTCCGCCTCGGGGATGCCGAGCTTGTCGTACGTGTTCTTGATGTCCTCGGGCAGGTCCTCCCAGGACTCCGCCTGCTTCTCCGTCGACCGGACGAAGTACTTGATGTTGTCGAAGTCGATGCCGGAGAGGTCGGAGCCCCAGTTCGGCATGGGCTTCTTGTCGAAGAGCCGCAGTCCCTTGAGGCGCAGCTTCAGCATCCACTCGGGCTCGTTCTTCTTCTGCGAGATGTCGCGCACGACAGCCTCGGAAAGACCGCGCTTGGCAGCGGCGCCGGCCGCGTCGGAGTCGGCCCAGCCGTATTCGTACGTGCCCAGGCCTTCGAGCTCAGGGTGGGCAGTCTCCGTGGGGAGAGTCATGCGGGGTTCCTCCCGGCCGTGCTTGCAGATGCTTGCTGATGTGTGGTCTGTGGTGGCGCGCCGTGCGGGATGAACGTGGTGCAGACGCCGTCGCCGTGGGCGATGGTCGCCAGGCGCTGCACGTGCGTTCCCAAGAGGCGGGAGAAGAACTCCGTCTCCGCCTCGCACAGCTGCGGGTACCGCTCGGCGGCGTGGGCGACCGGGCAGTGGTGCTGGCACAGCTGCTCACCCCGCTGCGGAAGGGGCGCGCTGCGCGCCGTAGCAGCGTACCCGTCGGCGCTCAAGGCCTTGGCCAGGGCTTGGGTGCGCTCTTCAGGCTGTACGGCCTCGATCGCGTCCCTGTACGCCCCCGCTTGAGCCTCGATGCGGGCCCGGGCGAACGCCGCGACGGCTTCCTCGCCGGCCGCGCCGCCGCCCGCCGACTGCTCGATCCAGTGCAGGGCGTCCACGGCGAGCTTGTCGTAGGACTGCTCGAAGGCGTCCCGGCCGCAGTCGGTGAGCGCGAAGACCTTGGCCGGTCGGCCGCGGGTCCGCGCCCCGTACACGCGCTGTTCGCGCGGTGCCACGACCTCGTCGGCGACCAGCGCGTCGAGGTGGCGGCGGACGGCGGCCTGGGTGAGGCCGAGGCGGTTCGCGAGGTCCAGGGCGGTCGAGGGCCCGTGGTCCAGGATGGATCGCGCGACCCGGTTGCGGGTGGACCGCTCACCGGTCGCGAGTTCCTCCTGCGGAGCCTCGCCGATGTTTTTCACAACGCCATTGTTGCGTAATTCCTCAGAGCCTGACAACCCACGTCCCGATCACCGGCCGGTGCGGTGCATCACTTAGGCATACCTAAGCTGACCTGCGGAAACGATCTTTGATCGATCGTTTCACCGTGAATTCGGTGGCCCCTCGAACGGGGTTCCGGCAGACTCCTCTGCTATGCCCACACCCCCTGTGACCGGCCCTTTGTGTACGCGCGGCTCGCTCGCCGAGGACCTGCGCGAGCTCGGGGTACGACCCGGCGAGACCCTCCTCGTGCACTCCTCCCTGAAGTCGCTCGGCTGGGTCTGCGGAGGCGCCGTCGCGGTCGTTCAGGCATTTTTCGACACATTGGGCGAAACGGGCACGCTCGTGGTCCCCACGCACTCCGGCGACAACTCCGACCCCGCGCACTGGGGGCGCCCTCCGGTGCCCGAGGAGTGGTGGGAGGAGATCCGGGCCACGACGCCGGCCTACGACCCGCTGACCACGCCGAGCCGGGGCATCGGGGTGATCCCGGAGGCCGTCCGCACCTGGCCGGGCGCCCTGCGCAGCGCCCATCCGCAGACCTCCTTCGCGGCGGTCGGCCCGGGCGCGGCGCGGATCACCGAGGGCCACGCCCTCGACTGCCGCCTCGGCGAGCGCAGCCCACTGGCCCGCCTGGAGGACGCGGGCGCCCGAGTGCTGCTGCTCGGCGCGGGGTACGACTCGTGTACGTCCTTCCACCTGGCGGAATACCGGATACCGGGGCCGCTGGCGGAGGTCTCCTTCGCGGCGACGGCTCCCGAGGGCCGGAAGTGGCTGACCGTCCGGGACACGTCCATCACGAGCGAGCGCTTCGACGAGCTGGGCGCGGACTTCGAGCGGGACCGGGAGGTGGTGCGGGGCACGGTGGGCGCCGCCGCCGCTCGCCTGTTCCCGGTCCGGGACGCGGTCGCCTATGCCGAGCGGTGGCTGGCGATCCACCGCCCGCGCGAGGAGTGAGGCAGTAGGACCCAGGCGCTCAGGCCCGGCGCGACCCGCTGGTGAACCAGTACGTCCCCGCCACCAGGGCCCCGCCGCCGACGATGTTCCCCGGCACGGTGAACGCCAGGTTCCGCAGCAGTTCCCCGAAGCTCGCGCTAGTTCCCCGAAGCTCGCGCTCCCCTCGAAGACGCCGAGGCCGAACAGCGCCATGTTGGCCACGCAGTGCTCGAAGCCCACGGCCACGAACACAAGCACCGGCAGCCACAGCACGAAGACCTTCGCGCCGTCCCCCTTGGCCCGCGAGAACATCCAGATGCCCAGGCAGACCAGCATGTTGCAGAGCACCGCCCGCCAGAACAGCTGCCCGCCGTCCAGCGCGTTCTTCGCGGCCAGCATCTCGGCGAGCATCGCGCGGGCCGAGCCGGCCGAGGTGACCCCCGAGGCGTGCACCATCGCGCCGAAGGCCAGCGCCCCGGCGAGGTTCCCGGCAAGCGAGAGCCCCCAGCTCGCCACCAGGTCCTTCGGCCCCGTACGCCCCGACAGGGCGCCCATCAGCATCACCAACACGTTGGAGGTGAAGAGCTGCGCCCCGGCGAACATCACGATCGTCAGAGCGATCGGGAAGACCGCCCCTTCGAGCAGCCTGGTCGCCGCCGAGTGCGCGGCGACGAACGGCGAGATCGCGACGAGCAGCAGCACCTCGCCGATCCCGATGTAGGCGCCCGCCAGCATCGCGGAGACGAAGTAGCGCGGCGGATTCCCCAGGTCGTGCGCCTTGTGGGCGGCCTGTCCCGTGGTCTCTTCGACGTTCTCCGCGAGGGTTATCACCCTTCGACGCTACGGTCCGCAAACGACCGCGACCGTCCGAAAAGGTCACCGGTGTGGGGACCCGGGCCCCCGCGCCGGAGGGACCTTGTACCCCGCCTAGACTTGCCGGTCATGAAGAGCGAGCCCGTCGTCCAGGTGATCGGCCTGGTCAAGCGGTACGGCCCCAAGACGGCGGTGGACGGCCTCGACCTCACGGTCGGCGCGGGCGCCGTGACCGCCGTCCTCGGCCCCAACGGCGCCGGCAAGACCACCACCATCGAGACCTGCGAGGGCTACCGCCGACCGGACGCGGGCACCGTCCGCGTCCTCGGCCTCGACCCCGTCACCGACGCCGAGCGCCTTAAGCCGCGCATCGGCGTGATGCTCCAGTCCGGCGGCGTCTACTCCGGCGCCCGCGCCGACGAGATGCTCCGCCACATGGCCAGGCTGCACGCGCACCCGCTGGACGTGGACGCCCTCATCGAGCGCCTGGGCCTCGGCAGTTGCGGCCGTACGACCTACCGCCGGCTCTCCGGCGGCCAGCAGCAGCGCCTCGCGCTCGCGATGGCCGTCGTCGGCCGCCCCGAACTCGTCTTCCTCGACGAGCCGACCGCGGGCCTCGACCCGCAGGCCCGCCGCGCCACCTGGGACCTCGTGCACGAGCTGCGCGCCGACGGCGTCTCGGTGGTCCTGACCACGCACTTCATGGACGAGGCCGAGGCACTCGCGGACGACGTGGCCATCGTCGACGCGGGCAAGGTCGTCGCCCAGGGCTCCCCCGAGCAGCTCTGCAAGGGCGGCGCCGAGAACACGCTGCGCTTCACCGGCCGCCCCGGCCTCGACCTCGGCTCGCTCCTCAAGGCCCTGCCGGACGGCTCGGCCGCCGCCGAGCTGACCCCGGGCGCGTACCGCATCACCGGCACGATCGACCCCCAGCTGCTCGCCACCGTCACCTCCTGGTGCGCCCAGCACGGCGTGATGCCGGACGGCATCTCGGTCGAGCGCCACACGCTTGAGGACGTCTTCTTGGAACTGACCGGTAAGGAGCTGCGCGCATGAGCGCCGGTACGTACGCGCCGAAGCCGGGGGCGGCTCCGCTGGGGCGGATGATCGGGGCGCAGACCGCCCTGGAGACGCGGATGCTGCTGCGCAACGGCGAGCAGCTGCTGCTCACCGTGATCATCCCGAGTCTGCTGCTCGTGCTGTTCTCGACCGTCGACATCATCGACACCGGGAAGGGCAAGTCCGTCGACTTCCTCACGCCCGGCGTTCTCGCGCTCGCCGTGATGTCGACCGCGTTCACGGGCCAGGCCATCGCGACCGGCTTCGAGCGGCGGTACGGGGTGCTCAAGCGGCTCGGCGCCTCGCCGCTGCCGCGCTGGGCGCTGATGACGTCGAAGACGCTGGCCGTCCTCGTCACCGAGGTGCTCCAGGTCGTCCTGCTCACGGTCATCGCCTTCGCGCTCGGCTGGTCCCCGCACGGCAACCCGCTCGCGGTGCTGCTCCTCCTGGTGCTGGGCACCGCCGCGTTCTCGGGGCTCGGGCTGCTCATGGCCGGCACGCTGAAGGCCGAGGCGACGCTGGCCGCCGCCAACCTGGTGTTCCTGCTGCTGCTCGTGGCCGGCGGGGTGATCGTGCCGATGGACAAGTTCCCCGGCGGCGTGCAGTCCGCGCTGAACCTGCTCCCCATCTCGGCCCTCTCCGACGGGCTGCGCGACGTTCTCCGGGACGGCGCGTCGATGCCGTGGGGGGACCTCGGGATCCTCGCGGTGTGGGCCGTCCTCGGCCTCGGCGCGGCGGCGAAGTTCTTCCGCTGGGAGTAGGCCGGGGGCTCGGCCCGGCCGGGCGGACCCCCCTCGTGAAAACATGCACAAACGGGCGCCTACGATAGGGCGCATGCCGAAAGTGACCCGTGCCGATGTGACAGCGGCGGCCCGCAATCCGCTCCTCTACATCGCGGAGCGGTGGACCGCCTCCCCAACGATCGTGCGGCGCGCGGCCCTTGCCGCCCTCGTCATGTCCGTCGCCATCGTGGTGACCGGCGGCGCGGTCCGGCTCACCGGCTCCGGGCTCGGCTGCCCCACCTGGCCCAAGTGCACCAGCGACAGCCTGACCGCCACCAGCGAGATGGGCTTCCGCGGCGCGATCGAGTTCACCAACCGGATGCTGACGTACGTGCTGTGCGCCGCGGTCGGCTGGGCGATCATCGCCGCCCGCTCGGCGAAGCCCTGGCGACGCCCGCTGACCCGGCTCGGCTGGGTGCAGTTCTGGGTGGTCATGGGCAACGCGGTCCTGGGCGGCATCGTCGTCCTGGTCGGCCTCAACCCGTACACGGTGGCCGCCCACTTCCTGCTCTCCAGCGCGCTCATCGCGGTCGCGGTGGTCACCTGGCAGCGCGCCCAGGAGGGCGACGGCGCGCCAAGGCCCTTGGTGGGCAAGGCGGTTGTGCAGCTGACCTGGCTCCTGGTGGCAGCCTCCGCCGCGCTGATCGCGGTCGGCACGGTCGTGACCGGCACCGGGCGGCACCCCGGCGACTCCAAGGACGTGCCGCGCATCCCGCTCGACTGGACGATGATCACGCAGCTGCACGCGGACCTCGCGTGGGTCGTCGTGGCGCTGGCCGTCGCGCTCTGGTTCGTCCTGAAGGCCGTCGACGCCCCGGCCGGGCCGCGCGCCCGGGCCCGCGATCTGTTCCTGGTGCTCATGGGCCAGGGTGTGATCGGTTACGTCCAGTACTTCTTGAAGACGCCCGAGATCCTGGTCGGCCTGCACATGTTCGGCTCGTGCCTGGTGTGGATCGCGGTGCTGCGCGTCCTGCTCTCGCTGCGTGAGCGCCCGGTGATCTCGGCCGAGGTCCCGGCGCGGTCCGACTCAGCGCTCAGCCACGCCTGACAGTCCGTAGACGCGGCGGGCATTGCCCGCCGCGATCATCCCGGCGACCCGCTGCGCGTCCGTGCGTGACCACGCGCCGTCGCCGACCCAGCCGCCAAGCACCCGGCTGAGCGCCTCCGAGAACAGCCGCGCGCCCACCACGTGCAGTTCGGGCAGCCCGCGCGCCCCGCTGGAGTAGAGCAGCTTCCCGAACGGGGCCAGCTCCAGGATCTCCGCGAGCACTGCGGCCGCCCGCGCCCCCGTCCGCACCAGGGCGGGCCCGACATCCGCGTACACATGCGGGTGGACGCTGGCCAGATGGGCGGTCTGGCGGTGGTACGGATAGCCGTGCAGGAGCACCAGATCGGTGCCGAGCCCGGCCGTCGCGGAAGCGAATCCGGCGAGCAGCATCGGGTCGGCCATGCCCACCTGGAGCTGGAGCGGACGCCCGGCCGCGACCGCGCTCCACAGCAGATGGCGCAGGAGCACCGGGTCCTCCAGGCGCCCGTGTTTGCGTCTGCCCGCCAGCCACCGCCCGGCGGCCCCGCGCACCTCTCCCGGCCCTGGCGGCTCCGGGTCGAGCCCTTCGCGCACGCCCGCCACCGAGGCGAAGGCGACGGCGGAGGCGGCCGAGGTGTGCACGGCCTCGGCGAGGTTGGCGAGGAAGGACTCGACGGTGCCGGAGGTGTCGGCGACCTGCTCGGCGAGGAGTTCGAGGCGGACGATCTCGTGGGCGTCGGCCGCGCCGGCCGCGGCGATCTCGTGCGGGGCAGTGAGGTCCCCGGGCTGCCCGGTGTCCACCAGATACGTGGAGATCCCGGAGCCCCGCAGCAGGCGCCTGCCCGATTCGAGTACGCCGAGTTCACGACGGCGGGCCAGATAGCGGGCCGGGGGGCAGTGCGGTTCGAGGCCGAGGAGCGGGGGGCACCAGCGGCGTACGGCGAAGCCGGTCTGGGTGTCGAAGAACGTGGTGCCGGTCGCGGGCAGGGTTCCGGTGCGGCCGAGCGCCGTCTCGAAGGTGCCCAGGCCCAGCTCGGTGCGCAGGACCCCGTGGCAGTACTGGTCCACCAGGGTCGGGGTGTCGATCATCCGGGGCTCCCAGCGGTGGACGCGATTCCACCACTCCTAACGGGTGAGCCCCGGATCGGTGTTGCTCGGCGGGCCGCTCAGCCGTTCTTCGGGCCGCCGAGCTGAATGCCGGCCATGCGGGTCCACTCGTACGGGCCGGTCTTCACCTTGGCCGCGAACTCCCCGTCGAAGTCCTCGTGGACGGTGATCCCGGACTTCTCGACCGCGCTCCGCGCGACGGCGTGACTCGGGGCCACGAGGTCGCCCCAGCCGCCGTCCTCGCCGACGAGCACGATGCGGGCGCCGCGCTGGCCGATGTACGCGATCTGCCCCTCGGCGCCGCCGTGCTCCTTGGCGAAGGAGCCGATCTGCCGGGCCAGCTTGTCCGCCCGCCGTTCGGCCTTGGCGGCCTGCTTCTCGTCAACCTGGGTGTCTGCCATGCCGCGATGCTACTAGCGGGTAGCCCCGGGAGCGACAAGAGGGGCCAGTGGCTTGCGCCACTGGCCCCTTTGCCGCGTCAACGGTGTGGTCAGCGCAGGAACGGGTCCACCGCGACGGCCACGAACAGCAGCGACACATAGGTGATCGACCAGTGGAACAGCCGCATCTCCTTCAGCTTGGTGCCGGTCGCCTCGGACTTGGCGCGGTTCTGCAGCGCGTGCGCCTCCCACAGCCACCAGCCGCCGGAGGCCAGCGCCACGGCCGTGTAGAACCAGCCGGTGTAGCCGAGCGGGGTGAGCAGCAGCGAGACGGCGACCATCACCCAGCTGTAGAGGACGATGTGGCGGGCCACGACCTTGTTGGAGGCGACCACCGGCAGCATCGGCACGCCGACCCGCGCGTAGTCCTCCTTGACCTTCATGGACAGCGGGTAGTAGTGCGGCGGCGTCCAGAAGAACATGACGAGGAACAGGATGATCGGCGCCCACGACATCGAGTTCGTGACCGAGGACCAGCCGATCAGCACCGGCAGGCAGCCCGCGATGCCGCCCCACACGATGTTCTGCGAGGTCCGGCGCTTGAGGATCATCGTGTACACGACGACGTAGAAGAGCAGCGCGCCCAGCGACAGGGCCGCCGAGAGCCAGTTGACCAGCAGGCCGAACCACAGGGTCGAGACGACGGCCAGCGAGAGGCCGAAGACCAGGCACTCGCGCGGCGAGACCATGCCGGTCACCAGCGGACGCTGGGAGGTGCGGTCCATCAGCGCGTCGATGTCGCGGTCGATGTACATGTTCAGCGCGTTTGCGCCACCCGCGGAGAGGTAACCGCCAAGGGTGGTGGTGAACACCAGCCACAGCGGAGGAACGCCCTGCTCCGCCAGGAACATCACCGGAATGGTGGTGATGAGGAGCAGTTCGATGATCCGCGGCTTGGTCAGCATCACAAAGGCCTTGACGCGGGCCCCGAATGGCCGATGGCCCCCCGGGCTGGGAGTCAAGATGACCCCTGCGGGTCGGGACTCGACGGCCGTCACGCACACCCCTGACAGAGAAATTCCCAGCAAGTCCCCGGTGATCCGGGACGTTCCCGGACGTGAAGGCCCGGTAAAGACTTGCGCGTACCACGCCACTCTAGACGTTGCCCATACGCCGCCATCCCCGGGGGTGGGGTCGTGTTGGGGGTGGTTCGCCGGGAGGCGGATTTCACCCCTCCCCGGCACCCTGGAGGTGTCTGTCTCAACGTGCAGTCAGTCGAAAAAATGAGCGTTCCGGCGGGGGTAGGCTCGACAGCGCCCGGTGCGCCCTCAGTCACCGGGATTCGACATGTGGAGAGGAGCCCTGACTCAGGGTGAGCACCAAGCCGACCACCACAGACCTCGAGTGGACCGAGCTGGACCAGCGGGCCGTAGACACCGGCCGCGTACTGGCCGCGGATGCTGTACAGAAGGTCGGCAACGGCCATCCAGGTACGGCGATGAGCCTGTCCCCGGCCGCGTACACCCTCTTCCAGAAGGTGATGCGGCACGACCCGGCGGACGCCGCCTGGGTCGGCCGCGACCGGTTCGTCCTGTCCGCCGGCCACTCGTCCTTGACCCTCTACGTCCAGCTGTACCTGGCCGGTTTCGGCCTGGAGCTGGACGACCTCAAGGCGTTCCGTACCTGGGGTTCCAAGACCCCCGGCCACCCGGAGTACGGCCACACCACCGGCGTCGAGACGACCACCGGCCCGCTGGGCCAGGGTGTCGCCAACGCGGTGGGCATGGCGATGGCCGCCCGCTACGAGCGCGGCCTGTTCGACCCGGAGGCCGCCCCCGGCACCTCCCCGTTCGACCACTTCGTGTTCGCGATCGCCGGTGACGGCTGCCTCCAGGAGGGCATCTCCTCCGAGGCGTCCTCGCTGGCCGGTCACCAGAAGCTCGGCAACCTGGTCCTTTTGTGGGACGACAACCACATCTCGATCGAGGGTGACACCGAGACGGCCGTCTCCGAGGACACCCTCAAGCGGTACGAGGCGTACGGCTGGCACGTCCAGCGCGTGGCGCCCAAGCCGGACGGCGACCTGGACCCCGAGGCGCTGTACAACGCGATCGAGGCCGCGAAGGCGGTGACCGACAAGCCGTCGTTCATCGCGATGCGCTCGATCATCGCCTGGCCCGCGCCGCACGCCCAGAACACCGAGGCCGCGCACGGCTCGGCGCTCGGCGACGACGAGGTGGCCGCCACCAAGCGCGTCCTCGGCTTCGACCCGGAGAAGACCTTCGAGGTCGCCGACGAGGTCCTGGCGCACACCCGCGAGGCGCTCGACCGCGGCCGTGAGGCCAAGGCCGAGTGGGAGAAGTCGTTCGCCGCCTGGCGCACCGCCAACCCGGAGCGCGCCGCCGAGTTCGACCGCATCAACGCGGGCGAGCTGCCCGAGGGCTGGGAGTCGCACCTCCCGGTCTTCGAGACCGGCAAGGGTGTCGCCACCCGTGCCGCCTCGGGCAAGGTCCTCCAGGCGCTCGGCGCGGTCATGCCCGAGCTGTGGGGCGGCTCCGCCGACCTCGCCGGCTCGAACAACACGACCATCGACAAGACGTCGTCGTTCCTGCCCGTCGGCAACCCGCTGCCGGAGGCCGACCCGTACGGCCGCACCGTGCACTTCGGCATCCGCGAGCACTCCATGGCCGCGGAGATGAACGGCATCGCGCTGCACGGCCACACCCGCATCTACGGCGGCACCTTCCTGGTGTTCTCCGACTACATGCGCAACGCCGTGCGCCTGTCCGCGCTGATGCACCTGCCGGTGACGTACGTGTGGACGCACGACTCGGTCGGCCTCGGCGAGGACGGCCCGACCCACCAGCCGGTCGAGCACCTGGCCTCGCTGCGCGCGATCCCGGGCCTCAACGTGGTCCGCCCCGCGGACGCCAACGAGACGGCCATCGCCTGGCGCGAGGTCCTGGGGCGCTACACCAAGGTGTTCGGCAAGGGGGCCCCGCACGGCCTCGTGCTGACCCGCCAGGGTGTGCCGACGTACGAGGTCAACGAGGATGCCGCCAAGGGCGGTTACGTCCTGTTCGACGCGGAGGGCGGTGACGCTCAGGTCGTGCTCATCGGCACCGGATCCGAGGTCCAGCTCGCCGTCGGCGCGCGCGAGCAGCTGCAGGCGGCCGGCATCCCGACCCGCGTGGTCTCGATGCCGTGCGTCGAGTGGTTCGAGGAGCAGGACCAGGCGTACAAGGACAGCGTCCTGCTGCCCTCGGTCAAGGCGCGGGTCGCGGTCGAGGCCGGTATCGGTCTGACCTGGCACCGCTACGTCGGTGACGCGGGCCGCATCGTCTCGCTGGAGCACTTCGGCGCTTCGGCCGACGGCAAGGTCCTCTTCCAGGAGTTCGGCTTCACCGCCGAGCACGTGGCCGCCGCGGCCCGGGAATCTCTCGAAGCCGCCGCGCGCTGACGCCGGTATACGAACTAGTAGGAGATGCAATTCTCATGACAGACGCACTCAAGCGCCTCTCCGACGAAGGCGTCGCGATCTGGCTCGACGACCTGTCGCGCAAGCGGATCACGTCCGGCAACCTGGCCGAGCTGATCGACCAGTCGCACGTGGTGGGCGTCACGACCAACCCGTCGATCTTCCAGAAGGCGATCAGCAGCGGCGACGGTTACGAGCAGCAGCTCACCGACCTCGCCGCCCGCAAGGTCACCGTCGAAGAAGCCATCCGCATGATCACGACGGCTGACGTGAGGGACGCCGCCGACATCCTGCGCCCGGTCTTCGACGCGACCGAGGGCCAGGACGGCCGGGTCTCCATCGAGGTCGACCCGCGCCTGGCGCACAACACCAGGGCTACGGTGGCCGAGGCCAAGCAGCTGGCCTGGCTGGTGGACCGCCCGAACACGCTCATCAAGATCCCGGCCACCAAGGCGGGTCTGCCGGCGATCGCCGAGACCATCGGCCTTGGCATCAGCGTCAACGTCACGCTGATCTTCTCCCTTGAGCGCTACCGCGAGGTCATGGACGCCTACCTGACCGGCCTGGAGAAGGCCAAGGAGCGCGGCCTGGACCTCTCGAAGATCCACTCCGTGGCGTCCTTCTTCGTGTCCCGCGTGGACACCGAGATCGACAAGCGGATCGACGCGCTCGGCACGGACGAGGCCAAGGCCGCCCGCGGCAAGGCCGGTCTGGCCAACGCGCGGCTCGCCTACGAGGCGTACGAGGAGGTCTTCTCCTCGGACCGCTGGGCCGCGCTCGACAAGGCGCACGGCAACAAGCAGCGCCCGCTGTGGGCCTCGACGGGCGTCAAGGACAAGGCGTACAAGGACACCCTGTACGTGGACGACCTGGTCGCGCCCAACACGGTGAACACCATGCCGGAGGCCACGCTCGACGCGACCGCCGACCACGGCCAGATCACCGGCGACACGGTGACCGGCACCTACGAGCAGTCCCGCGCCGAGCTCGCCGCCGTCGAGAAGCTGGGGATCTCCTACGACGAGGTCGTGCAGCTCCTTGAGGACGAGGGCGTCGAGAAGTTCGAGGCCGCCTGGAACGACCTGCTCAAGTCCACCGAGGCGGAGCTCAAGCGCCTCGCACCCTCGGAGGCGTAAATCTTGTCAAGCAGCAATCCGCTGCGTGACGCCGCAGACCGACGGCTCCCGCGCATCGCGGGGCCGTCGGGCCTGGTGATCTTCGGCGTCACGGGCGATTTGTCCCGTAAAAAGTTGATGCCCGCCGTCTATGACCTCGCCAACCGGGGTCTGCTTCCGCCGGGCTTCTCGCTGATCGGCTTCGCCCGCCGCGAGTGGCAGGACGAGGACTTCGCGCAGGAGGTGCACGACGCGGTCAAGGCGCACGCCCGTACGCCGTTCCGCGAGGAGGTCTGGCAGCAGCTCATCCAGGGGATGCGCTTCGTCCAGGGCGACTTCGACGACGACGACGCGTTCGAGACGCTGAAGTCGACGATCCAGGAGCTCGACAAGGCGCAGGGCACGGGCGGCAACTTCGCCTTCTACCTCTCGGTGCCGCCGAAGTTCTTCCCCAAGGTCGTCCAGCAGCTCAAGAAGCACGGGCTCGCCGACCAGAAGGACGGCTCCTGGCGCCGCGCGGTCATCGAGAAGCCGTTCGGGCACGACCTGGTCTCCGCCAAGGAGCTCAACCAGGTCGTGCACGAGGTCTTCCCGCCCAACGAGGTCTTCCGGATCGACCACTACCTGGGCAAGGAGACCGTTCAGAACATCCTGGCCCTGCGGTTCGCGAACACCATGTTCGAGCCGCTGTGGAACCGCTCCTACGTCGACCACGTGCAGATCACGATGGCCGAGGACATCGGGATCGGCGGCCGGGCCGGCTACTACGACGGCATCGGCGCGGCCCGCGACGTCATCCAGAACCACCTGCTCCAGCTGCTCGCGCTGACCGCGATGGAGGAGCCCGCCTCCTTCGACGCGGACGCGCTCGCGGCCGAGAAGACCAAGGTCCTCGGCGCCGTGCGGCTGCCCAAGGACCTCGGCAAGGACACGGTGCGCGCGCAGTACGCGGCCGGGTGGCAGGGCGGCGAGAAGGCGGTCGGCTACCTCCAGGAAGACGGCATCGACCCCAAGTCGAAGACCGACACCTATGCCGCGATCAAGCTGGGGATCGACAACCGCCGCTGGGCGGGCGTCCCGTTCTACCTGCGCACCGGCAAGCGGCTCGGCCGGCGCGTCACGGAGATCGCAGTGGTCTTCCAGCGCGCCCCGCACTCCCCCTTCGACCACACCGCCACGGAGGAGCTGGGCCAGAACGCCCTGGTCATCCGGGTGCAGCCGGACGAGGGCGTGACCGTGCGCTTCGGCTCCAAGGTGCCCGGCACCTCGATGGAGGTCCGGGACGTCTCCATGGACTTCGCGTACGGCGAGTCCTTCACGGAGTCGAGCCCCGAGGCCTACGAACGCCTCATCCTGGACGTCCTGCTCGGCGACTCCAACCTCTTCCCGCGCGTGGAGGAGGTCGAGCTGTCCTGGAAGATCCTCGACCCGATCGAGCAGTACTGGGACAGTCACGGCAAGCCCGCCCAGTACCCCTCGGGGACCTGGGGTCCTCACGAGGCGGACGAAATGCTCGCACGAGACGGACGGAGCTGGCGGCGGCCATGAAGATCGACCTTACGGACACCACGGCCAGCAAGATCAACAAGGCGCTGGTCCAGGGCCGCCGGGCCATCGGCACGCCCGCCGTCGGCATGGTGCTCACCCTCGTCATCGTCACCGACGAGGAGAACGCCTACGACGCCCTGCGCGCCGCCAGCGACGCCTCGCGCGAGCACCCCTCGCGCACCCTCGTCGTCATCAAGCGGGTCTCGCGCTCGCCCCGCGACCGCACGACCTCGCGCCTGGACGCCGAGGTACGGGTCGGCGCGGACGCGGGCACCGGCGAGACGGTGGTCCTCCGGCTGTACGGCGAGGTGCTCAACCACGCCCAGTCGGTGGTCCTGCCGCTGCTCCTGCCGGACGCGCCGGTCGTCGTCTGGTGGCCGGTGAACGCGCCGGTCGACCCGGCGCAGGACCCGCTGGGCGCGCTCGCCCAGCGCCGTGTCACCGACACCTACGCGGCCGAGCACCCCATCCAGGAGCTGACCGCCCGCGCCGAGGCGTACACCCCCGGCGACACCGACCTGTCGTGGACCCGCATCACGCCGTGGCGCTCGATGCTGGCCGCGGCCCTCGACCAGATCGCCTGCAAGGTGACCAGCGTCGAGGTGGAGGGCGAGGAGTTCAACCCGAGCTGCGAACTGCTCGGCATGTGGCTCGCCGACCGGCTGCACGTGCCGGTCAAGCGCTCCCTGTCCTCGGGCCCCGGCCTCACCGCCGTACGCCTGGAGACGTCCGGCGGCCCGATCGTCCTGGACCGCGCCGACGGCTCGCTCGCCACGCTCTCCGTGCAGGGCCAGCCGGACCGTGCGGTGGCGCTGAAGCGCCGCGAGACCTCCGAGCTCATCGCGGAGGAACTGCGCCGCCTCGACCCGGACGACACCTACGCGTCGGCGCTGAAGTTCGGCGTGGACCGGCTCGACGAGGGCGTCGAGGCCACGGTCGTACCGGCCGCCAAGGAGGACGCGGAGGGTTCGGCCGCCAAGCCGGCTCCCGCGAAGAAGGCGGCTCCGGCCAAGAAGGCGGCGGCCAAGTGAGCACGCCTCAGCTCGTCGTCCACCGCGACAAGGAGCTGATGGCGCAGGCCGCCGCGGCCCGGCTGATCACTAAGGTCGTGGACGCCCAGGCCGCCCGCGGCTCGGCGTCCGTGGTCCTCACGGGCGGCCGCAACGGCAACGGGCTGCTCGCGGCGCTTGCCTCCTCGCCGGCCCGGGACGCGATCGACTGGTCGCGCCTGGACCTGTGGTGGGGCGACGAGCGCTTCGTGCCCGAGGACGACCCGGAGCGGAACTACACGCAGGCGCGAGCCGCGCTGCTCGACGCGGTGCCGCTCGACCCGAAGCGGGTGCACCCGATGCCCGCCTCGGGCGGGGCGTACGGCAAGGACGCGGACGCCGCGGCCGCCGCCTACGCGGCGGAGCTCGCAGCCGCCGCCGGCCCCGAGGACCACGGTCCGGTGCCCACGTTCGACGTGCTGATGCTGGGCGTCGGCCCGGACACCCATGTGGCGTCCCTCTTCCCGGAGTTGCCCGCGGTGCGGGAGACCGAGCGGACGGTCGTCGGGGTGCACGGCGCGCCGAAGCCGCCGGCCACCCGGATCTCGCTCACCCTCCCGGCGATCCGGGCGGCGCGCGAGGTCTGGCTGCTCGCGGCCGGCGAGGACAAGGCGCACGCCGCGGCGATAGCCCTGTCGGGCGCGGGCGAGGTGCAGGCCCCGGCGGCCGGCGCCTACGGCCGGGCCCGCACCCTGTGGCTCCTGGACTCGGCAGCCGCGTCCCAGCTGCCGCGGTCGCTGTACCCCCCGGCGTCCGCCTGACGCCTGACGCATCCGGCCCGGCCCGCCCCTTTCGGGGGTGGACCGGGCCGGAGTGTTCTATGCCCTCAGGGTCTCAACAGCTGAAGATCTCAACGGCCGCGCAGCGAGCGGTACTTGGCGACCAGCGCCTTGCTCGACCCGTCGAGGCCCGGCACGTCCGCACCCTCGGTCAGGGCGGGCTCGACGCGCTTGGCGAGCACCTTGCCGAGCTCGACGCCCCACTGGTCGAACGAGTCGATGTTCCAGATGGCGCCCTGCACGAACACCTTGTGCTCGTAAAGGGCGATCAGCTGGCCGAGGACCGAGGGGGTCAGCTCCTTGGCGAGGATCGTGGTGGTGGGGTGGTTGCCCTGGAACGTCTTGTGCGGCACGAGCTCCTCGGCCACGCCCTCGGCGCGCACCTCGTCCGGCGTCTTGCCGAAGGCCAGCGCCTGCGTCTGGGCGAAGAAGTTGGCCATCAGGAGGTCGTGCTGGGCGACCAGGCCCGGCAGCAGGTCGGCGACCGGCTCGGCGAAACCGATGAAGTCGGCCGGGATGACCTTCGTGCCCTGGTGGATCAACTGGTAGTACGCGTGCTGCCCGTTGGTGCCCGGGGTGCCCCACACGACCGGCCCGGTCTGCCACTCGACCGGGTTGCCGTCGCGGTCCACGGACTTGCCGTTGGACTCCATGTCCAGCTGCTGGAGGTACGCCGTGAACTTGGACAGGTAGTGCGAGTACGGCAGCACCGCGTGCGACTGGGCGTCGAAGAACGCCCCGTACCACACGCCCAACAGGCCCATCAACAAAGGCACGTTGGACTCGGCGGGGGCCGTGCGGAAGTGCTCGTCGACCAGGTGGAAGCCGTCCAGCATCTCGCGGAACCGGTCCGCCCCCACGGCGATCATGAGGGAGAGGCCGATGGCCGAGTCGAAGGAGTAACGGCCGCCGACCCAGTCCCAGAAGCCGAACATGTTGGCCGTGTCGATGCCGAACTCGGCGACCTTGTCTGCATTGGTGGACAGCGCCACGAAGTGCTTGGCGACGGCGTCCTGACCGGCCTTCAGCTCGGTGAGCAGCCAGTCGCGCGCCGAGGTGGCGTTGGTGATGGTCTCGATGGTGGTGAACGTCTTGGACGCGATGATGAACAGCGTCTCGGCGGCGTCCAGGTCGCGGACGGCCTCGTGGAGGTCGGCGCCATCCACGTTGGACACGAAACGGACCGTCAACTCCCGGTCGGTGAACGACCGCAGGACCTCGTACGCCATCGCCGGACCGAGGTCGGAGCCGCCGATGCCGATGTTGACGACGTTCTTGATGCGCTTGCCGGTGTGGCCGGTCCACTCGCCCGAGCGGATCTTCCCGGAGAACGCGGCCATCTTGTCGAGCACGTCGTGCACGTCCGGCACCACGTTCTCGCCGTCGACCTCGATCACCGCGTCGCGCGGGGCCCGCAGCGCGGTGTGCAGCACGGCGCGGTCCTCGGTCGTGTTGATCTTGTCTCCGCGGAACATGGCGTCCCGCAGTCCGGCGACGTCGGCGGCCGCGGCCAGCTCGCGAAGGAGCGCGAGGGTCTCGTCGGTCACCAGGTGCTTGGAGTAGTCGAGATAGAGATCGCCGACCTGCAGGGTGTATGCGGTGCCGCGGCCGGGCTCGGCGGCGAACAGCTGACGCAGATGGGTGTCGCCCAACTGCTCCCGGTGCTTGCCCAGTGCGATCCACTCGGGCATCTGGTTGAGCCTGGTACGGCTTCCTGCGTTCATCTCCGACATCAGCCCACTTCTTCTCGTACTTGCGTACCTGCCCCGCTGCCCCTCCAACCTAATTGATCAGGCGGTGCGGGCAGGAATCAGCGCGGCGACGGCGACCACGAACAAGCCGGACGCCAGCAGGGCCGGGGTGTTGAGGCCCCAGGAGGCCGCCGCAGCACCTCCCACGAGCGCGCCCAGCGGGGCGCCCGCCACGGCCAGCGTGCGGAACGCCGCGCTCACCCGTCCCAGCATCGCCTCCGGCGCGCGCTCCTGCATCAGCGTCGTCAGGTTCACGTTCCACACCATGCCCATCAGCCCGAACAGCGCCATGGCGGCGATCGTCACCCACAGCGCGCGGACCGTGCCCATGGCCGCCAGACAGCCGGTCTGGACGGCCCCGGCGACCAGCACGCTCCGTATTCGCCCGAGCCGTCGTGCGAGCCGCTGCGCGAGCAGCCCGCCGGCCACGCTCCCGGCCCCGTACGCCGTGATGGCCGCGGCATAGCCGCTGTGCCCGGCGCCCAGCCAGCCGGTGATGTGCAGGACCAGGGTCGCGATGAGGGCTCCCATGCCGATGTTGCACACGGTGGTGGCCGCGCACAGGCCGCGCAGCGCCCGGTCGGCCCAGAGCGTCCGCAGCCCCTCGGCCGTCTCCGCGCGCAGCGTGGACCCGGGCTTCCTGGCCGCCCGCCGCGGGGCGGCCGGCCGCAGCGAGGCGACGAGGGCCGCGGCGAGTACGTAACTGGCCGCGTCCGCCCCGTACGGCGCCGCCACGGAGACCGCGAGCAGCACCGGCACCAGCGGGGCCGCCAGGAAGCCGCCCGCTATCTGCTGCCCGGTCATCACCCGGGCGTTCGCGCTGCCCAGCGCGCCGCTGGGCACGAGCGAGGGCAGCAGGGCGGTGGCCGCGTTGTCGAAGAGCGTCCCCAGGGTGGTGAGCGCGAAGGCGAGCGCCATCAGCAGGGGCATGGAGGCGTGGCCCGCGCCGACGGCCACCGCGAAGGCGGCGACGAGGGCGCCCCGGACCAGGTCGACGGCCCACATGGCGCGGCGTTGGTCCACCCGGTCGGCGATCGCCCCGCCGAGGAGGCCGAACAGCAGCCACGGCAGATAGCCGCAGGCCGTGACGAGCGCGATGAGGAACGGATCGGTGGTGAGGGTGGTGGCGAGCAGGGGCAGCGCGGCGGTGCGCAGCGAATCACCGAAACGGCTGACGACGGCCGCCGTCCACAGCCTGCCGAACCCCCCGCGCCAGGCCGGTTTCGTCGGCGGCGCGCCCTCCACGGCCCCCACCACTGCCACAACTCCCCCTCGTGATCGGCTGCTTCACAAGGTAGAGGGCGCCACTGACAATCGGGGCTGACCTGCGGTTTCACCCGTTGGAGCGGACGCGGTGCGAGCCCGGATACACCGAAGGGCCCTCTGGATGAACCGAGTTCACCCTGTGGGCCCTTCAACTGTCAGATCTCGCCCCGGAGCTTGGCGAGTGCCTCGGCGAGGATCGCCTCGCCGTCCGCGTCGCTGCGCCGTTCGCGCACGTACGCGAGGTGCGTCTTGTACGGCTCGGTGCGCGGCGGGTCCGGCGGGTTGTCCCGGTCCTGTCCTGCGGGGAATCCGCAGCGCGGGCAGTCCCACGTCTCCGGAACCTGTGCGTCACTGGCGAAGCTCGGCTGCGTCTCGTGCCCGTTCGAGCACCAGAAGGAGATGCGGAGGCGTGGCGCGGACTCGCCGCGCTCTGCCTCCCCCATCGGCCCCGCTCCGACCCGGCTTCCCCGGATCGCGTTGCCACTTGCCACGGTCGTAACTCCCTGCGTGATGGTGCTCGAAGATGCCCCAGTCTACGTAAGGCCCAACGCGCGTCCAGTGATTGGAGTTACACCCCACCCCCGAAACGCCGAACGACGACGGCTTACTTGAGCTTCATCAGCAGACCAAGTACGACAATGCACGCGAACCAGCACAGACCGATCGCGACGGTGATGCGGTCGAGGTTGCGCTCGGCGACCGAGGAGCCGCCGACGGAGGACTGCATGCCACCGCCGAACATGTCGGAGAGGCCGCCACCCTTTCCCTTGTGCATCAGCACCAGCAGCATCAGCAGCAGGCTGAAGACGATCAGGGCAATCGAGAACCCGACAATCACGGCTGGACCAACTTCCTAGGACTGATATGGCGACGGGGGCCGGGGGGACATTCCACAATCCCTGTCCCGGCCCCCGCAAGGGTACGACGGATCCGCGCTACCGCATACTTACTGGTCGCGGAAGCGGACGATCTTGACGAACTCGTCGGCGTCCAGTGCGGCACCGCCGACCAGGGCGCCGTCCACGTCGGGCTGGGCCATGATCGCGGCGACGTTCCCGGACTTCACCGAGCCGCCGTACTGGATGCGCACCTTGTCGGCGAGCTCCTGCGAGTACAGCTCGGCCAGGCGGCCGCGGATCGCCCCGCACACTTCCTGGGCGTCCTCGGGAGTGGCGACCTCGCCGGTACCGATCGCCCACACGGGCTCGTACGCGATCACGATGGACTCGGCCTGCTCGGCCGGGATGTCCTTGAGGCCGCCGTCGAGCTGGGCCAGCGTGTACTGGACCTGCTGGCCGGCCTTGCGGACGTCCAGGCCCTCGCCGATGCAGAGGATCGGGGTCAGGCCGTGCTTGTAGGCGGCCTTCACCTTGGCGTTGCAGATCTCGTCGCTCTCGGCGTGGTACTGCCGGCGCTCGGAGTGGCCCACGGCGACGTAGGTGCACTTCAGCTTGGACAGCATCGGGCCCGAGATCTCGCCGGTGTAGGCACCGGAGTCGTGCGCCGAGATGTCCTGGGCGCCGTACTTGATCTTGAGCTTGTCTCCGTCGACGAGGGTCTGCACGGAGCGCAGGTCGACGAAGGGCGGCAGGACCGCGACCTCGACGGCCTCGTAGTCCTTGTCGGCGAGCGCGAAGGCGAGCTTCTGGACGTGCGCGATGGCCTCAAGGTGATTGAGGTTCATCTTCCAGTTGCCCGCCATCAGCGGGGTACGGGTGCTCACGGGTGTTCAGTCCTCCAGTGCGGCGAGGCCGGGAAGCGTCTTGCCTTCGAGGTATTCGAGGCTCGCGCCGCCACCGGTCGAGATGTGGCCGAACTTCGACTCGTCGAAGCCCAGGTTGCGGACGGCCGCGGCGGAGTCGCCGCCGCCGACCACGGTGAAGCCCTTGCTGTCCAGCAGGGCCTGCGCGACGGCGGTGGTGCCGCCGGCGTAGTCGGGGTGCTCGGCGACGCCGACCGGGCCGTTCCAGAAGACGGTCTCGGCGTCGGTGATCTTCGAGGCGAACAGCTCACGGGACTTGGGGCCGATGTCCAGGCCCTCCTTGTCCGCGGGGATCTTGTCCGCGTCGACGGTCTCGAAGTCGGCCGGGGCCTTGGTCTTCAGGTCGGGGAAGTCCTTGGAGACCAGGATGTCGACGGGCAGCACGAGCTCGACGCCGTTCTTCTCGGCGCGCTCCATGTACTCCAGGACGACCGGGATCTGGTCCTCCTGAAGGAGGGAGATGCCGACCTCGTGCCCCTTGGCCTTCAGGAAGGTGTACGCCATGCCGCCGCCGATGAGGAGGCGGTCGGCCTTGCCGAGGAGCTCGTCGATGACGGCGAGCTTGTCGGAGACCTTGGCGCCGCCGAGGACGACGGTGTAGGGGCGCTTGACGTCCTCGGTGAGCTTCTTGAGGACGCCGACCTCGGTGGCGATGAGGTAGCCGGCGTAGTGCGGCAGGCGGGCCGGGAGGTCGAAGACGGAGGCGTGCTTACGGTGCACGGCTCCGAAGCCGTCGCCGACGTACACATCCGCCAGGGCCGCGAGCTGGTCGGCGAACTCGCCGCGCTCGGTGTCGTCCTTGGCCGTCTCACCGGCGTTGAAACGCAGGTTCTCGATGACCGCGACCTGGCCGGGCTGCAGCCCGTTCACCGCGTCGTGCGCGGCGGGGCCCACGGTGTCCTGGGCGAACGCGACCGGGGCGCCCAGGAGTTCGGCGAGCCGCTCGGCCGCGGGAAGGAGCGAGAACTGCGGGTCCGGGGCGCCCTTGGGGCGGCCCAGGTGCGAGGCCACGACGACCTTGGCGTCGGCGGCGACGAGCGCCTTGACGGTCGGCAGCACGGCGCGGATGCGGCCGTCGTCGGTGATGAGGCCTTCTGCCAGCGGCACGTTGAGGTCGGCGCGGACGAATACCCGCTTGCCCGCGACCCCTTCGGCGAGAAGTTCGTCGATCGTCTTCATAAAGGGTGACTCCTTGGGAGGTACGTGACGGACGGTCTGGACAGGCGACAGGGCCCGTACAGCGCGTCATTGCGCTGCCCGAGCCCTGTAGCTCACATCAGGTGCCTACCGGACCGAGGTCAGAGCTGGCCGCCGACGAAGACGGTCAGGTCGACGAGTCGGTTGGAGTAGCCCCACTCGTTGTCGTACCAGCCCAGGATCTTCACCGACTTGCCCTCCTGGACCATGGTCAGGGAGGAGTCGAAGGTGCAGGAGGCCGGGTCGCTCACGATGTCCGAGGACACGATCGGGTCCTCGGTGTAGAACAGGATGCCCTTGAGGTCGCCGTCGTCGGCGGCCTTCTTGAACGCGGCGTTGACCTCGTCCTTGGTGACCTCCCGCTGCAGCTCCACGACGAGGTCGGTGGCCGAACCGGTCGGGACCGGCACGCGCATCGCGATGCCGTCGAGCTTGCCCTTGAGCTGCGGGAGGACCAGAGCGGTGGCCTTCGCGGCACCGGTCGTGGTCGGGATGATGTTCTCGGCGGCGGCGCGGGCGCGGCGCAGGTCCGAGTGCGGGAAGTCCAGGATGCGCTGGTCGTTGGTGTACGCGTGGACCGTCGTCATCAGGCCCTTGACGATGCCGAAGTTCTCGTCGAGCACCTTGGCCATCGGCGCCACGCAGTTGGTGGTGCAGGAGGCGTTGGAGATGACGTGGTGGTTCGCCGGCTCGTACTTGTCCTGGTTGACGCCCATCACGATGGTGATGTCCTCGTCCTTGGCCGGAGCCGAGATGAGGACCTTCTTGGCGCCGCCCGCGATGTGCTTCTCGGCGTCGGCCTTCTTGGTGAAGATGCCGGTCGACTCGATGACGATGTCGACGCCCAGCTGACCCCAGGGGATGTCGGCCGGGTTGCGCTCGGAGAGGACCTTGATGGTGTGGCCGTCGACCGTGATGGTGTCGGCGGTGTGGGTGACCTCGGCCTTCAGACGACCCAGAATGGTGTCGTACTTCAGCAGGTGCGCAGTGGTCGCGGTGTCACCGAGGTCGTTGACAGCCACGATCTCGATGTCAGCACCCTGCTCAAGGAGCGCGCGGAAGTAGTTGCGCCCGATGCGGCCAAAGCCGTTGATGCCTACGCGGATCGTCACGAACCGATCTCCTCGTTAGGTACGCCGGGTTCTCGACGCCGGCGAGTTGTATGGGATGTCCCCGACCGGTTACGACCCTACCTCCCCGGGGACGCCCGGGTGACATCGAGCGCGTCCGGATGGTTCCGAAATGCCGCCCGGGCAAGCCCGGAGGCCCGTACCTACCTGCGGGTACGGGCCACCAGGGACTTTCGGCCCCACTACGCGGCGTCAGCGGTGCAGTGCGCTGAGCGCCTTGCCCATGACCTGCTTGCGGTCGGCGGCCGCGGGCACGTTCTCCAGGCCGAAGCCGAGGAGGACGGTGTTACGGGTGGTGACGGCGGCCGAGGAGTGGAAGAGCGCCTGGGAACGGGCCCAGTCGCCGCTGGTTCCGGGGCTGCCGGCGGGCGGTCCCGGCACGCTCCAGGGGCCGAGCGAGGTCTCGAAGCCCTCGGCCCCCTGCGCGGTGCCGCCGATGACGAGGCGGGTGTCGTCGACGAACGCGCCGAGGCCTCCGGTGCCCGGGTCGGAGACGTAGGAGACGGCGACCTCGACCTGCTTGCCCGCGTACTTGCTGAGGTCGACGGCGACCTGCTGCCAGCCGTTGGAGGAGCCGGTGAAGCGGTTCCAGCTCCCGCTGCTTCCGGTCGCCGTGCAGGCGGGCGAGCCGAGTGTGAGGTAGTGCGCGAGGAAGGGGTGCTCCTGGAGCAGGAAGCCCTGTTCGCACTGGCTGGGCACGCTGGTGGTGCTGCCCCCGTTGGCGTCCGGCAGGGTCGTCCAGTCGTCCTGGCCGACGGTGTGGGCCTCGACGATCACCTGGTCGTAGCCGGGCTCGGTGTCGTAGCTGAGCTGGAAGTCCAGGCTCGGCTTCGCGGTGGCGGCCGTGCCCGTCAGGTCGACGGTGCGGGCGAGCCGCATATAGGCGTTGTCCTGGTGCTTGGCCGCGGCGAACCAGGACCCCTCGGCGGGCTCGAACGGGGAGCGGACCCCGGGGTAGTCACCGGCCGCCGCGCTCTTGAACTGCGGGAACTGCTGCGGCTTGAGGGTGTCGGAGGTGACGGTGTACGCACCGGCCGCGGTCAGCGGGCTGCCGGGGGCGGCGGCCAGGGAGGCCTTGGCTCCGGCGAGCTGTCCGGTGCCGGCGAAGGCGGGCGGGGACTTGAGGCCGGCCTTGTTGTAGGCGCCGAGGTAGTACTGCGAGAAGTCGTCGGACAGGGCGCCACCGCCCAAGTCGACGCTGCCGCCTGCCTGTTCACCCGCGTTGACCAGCTTGCCGCCCTCGTTGACGAAGTCGCGTACGGCGAACATCGTGGCGGCGGCGGGCTGGGCGGCGCCGGTGTACCAGACGACGTTCTTGAAGTGGCTGAGCACGCCGAGCGCGCTCGGGGCGCCCTGGGTGGCGACGTCCCAGACCGCGGCCTTCTTGCCGTTGTCGGCGAGCGCCTTGGTGTAGAGCGCGGCGTTCTTGGCCGGGACGGTACCGCCCTCGTCGGCGAGCACCAGGGTGTCCGCCTTCGGCCGGTCGGCCACGGTGTACGTGAACGGCGTGCTGGCCGTCTTCTTGCCCGCGGCCGTCCGCCCGGTGAACCACACCTCGACCTTGTCGCCGGCGTCGGCGTCCTCGACCTTGGCGCGGTACTGGTCGAAGCGCAGGTTGTCGTGCCCGCCGTAGACCTCGCCGCCCTTCCAGGGCTCCAGGTCCTCGGTCTGCGTACGGCCGCCGTTGATGCGGTAGTTGAGGGTCTTGTCGCGCACCGACTTGCGTACGGTGACGGCGACTTCCTGGTCGTCGTCGCGGGTGTACGAGGTGGCGAAGGTGTCCGGCGTGAAGTCGGGGGCGTCGATGCCGACCGAGGAGGAGGGCTGGTCGGGGTGGGCGGTGGTCTCGGCGACCGAGAGCGCGAAGGGGATGTTCTTCTCGAACTCGCCCTGGATCAGCTTCTCGCTGTCGGGGAAGTTGAAGTCCGAGGGGCAGTCCGCCGCGTTCCACTCGTCATTGGGGTCCACGTTCGAGGCGGTGGTGCAGGTCGACATCTCGGGGGTGAACATCATCGTGCCGTTGACGTTCGCCGCGTGGCCGTCGGCCTCGCCGTTGGTGGTGTACAGCGCGGAGGAGACCTCGGAGAGGTAGCCGGGGATGGCCGGCTTGTCGGGGGTGCCCGCGAGCGACTTGTAGATGACGTCGTCGGGGGTCGGCGTGGCGACCTGCCAGCCCACTCCGTAAAGGAGCAGTTCGGCCGCGGAGTGGTAGTTGATGGCGTAGTTGAAGTGGACCCGCTTCTCGAAGGAGTCGAGCGCCTTCGTCTCGGGCTCGCTGCCCGCGCTCGGGCCGCGGTAGGTCTCGTTCGCCGGATCGGGGGACGAACCCTCGTTGTCGTAGCCCCACTTGTAGGGGAAGTTGCGGTTGGGGTCGACGCCGTCGCCTACCGTGATCTTGCCGTCGCCGTTGTTGTCGCGGAGGTTCTTGCGCCACAGCCGGTTGCCGGGCGTGAACGTGAAGTCGTAGCCGTCCGGGTTGGCGGAGATCACGAACCACAGCTCGGTGGAGTCCACGATCTTGGTGATCCGCGGGTCCTTGCCGTAGTTGTCGAGGTAGTAGTGCATCAGCCGCCGGGTCATCTCGGGAGTGATCCACTCGCGGGCGTGCTGGTTGGACATGTAGAGCGTGGCGGGCTTGGAGCCGTCCTTGGACTTGTTGGCGCCCTTGGTGAGCTTCACGGCGAGGATGTCCTGGCCGTTGACGGTCTTGCCGATCGACTCGACCTTGGTGAGGGACGGGTTGGCCTTGCCGGTGTCGAGGATCTCCTGCTTCAGCCCGTTCGGGCCGCTGTACGGGCGGAACACGCCGTCGCCCGCGGCCTTGAGGCGGCTCTGGGCCTGGGCGGAGACCTTGTGCTCGGTGAGCTTCACGCCCTTGCCGCTCAGCGCCGCGGCCTGGGTCTTGGTGAGGTACAGCTCGACTCCGGCCGAGCCCTTGGCGGGCAGCCGGGCGCCCAGCTCCTGGGCGTCGGCACCGGCCTCCAGGAGCAGCGGCAGCTGTGCGCGGCTGACCTGGGCGTTCCAGACGACGATGCCCTCGCCGTCCGCTCCGCCCTGACTGGCCTGGGCGACGGGTGCCGCCACCAGTCCGGCCGTCAGTAGTGATGCGGCGGCGAGGATCGCTCTCGCTCTGCGTCTCATGAGCCCCCCTTGCAGTTGTCTGCCACGAAAGTGGACAGACGCCAGGCTCATGACACTTCATGATCATGTCAATACCGCGAGCCCCGCGCCGGTACGGGCCGGAAACGGAACCGGCGCCCACCAAGTGGGCGCCGGGCAAGCCGAGTTGAGGAGCGGGCGGGATCAGCCGACCAGGCCGTCCGCCATCTCCTCGCTCAGGTTGGACTCGGTCCCGGGGATCCCCAGGTCCTGGGCCCGCTTGTCGGCCATCGCGAGCAGGCGGCGGATCCGGCCCGCGACCGCGTCCTTGGTCAGCGGCGGATCGGCGAGCGCGCCCAGCTCCTCCAGGGAGGCCTGCTTGTGCTCCATGCGCAGCCGGCCGGCCGCCGCGAGGTGCTCGGGAACCTCCTCGCCGAGGATCTCCAGGGCGCGCTGGACGCGGGCCCCGGCGGCCACCGCCGCGCGGGCCGAGCGGCGCAGGTTGGCGTCGTCGAAGTTGGCCAGGCGGTTGGCGGTGGCGCGGACCTCGCGGCGCATCCGCCGCTCCTCCCAGGCCAGCACCGACTCGTGCGCGCCGAGGCGGGTGAGCAGCGCGCCGATCGCGTCGCCGTCGCGGACGACCACCCGGTCCACACCGCGCACCTCGCGGGCCTTCGCCGCGATCTGGAGCCGACGGGCGGCACCGACCAGGGCGAGGGCCGCCTCCGGGCCCGGGCAGGTCACCTCCAGGGACGAGGAGCGGCCCGGCTCGGTCAGTGATCCGTGCGCCAGGAACGCGCCGCGCCAGGCGGCCTCGGCGTCACAGGTGGCCCCCGAGACCACCTGGGGCGGCAGGCCGCGGATGGGCCGGCCCCGGCCGTCGACGAGCCCGGTCTGGCGGGCCAGCTGGTCGCCGCCCGCCACGACCCGCACGACGAAGCGAGAGCCTCTGCGCAGGCCGCCCGGAGCCATCACGATCAGCTCGGAGCTGTGCCCGAAGATCTCCAGAATGTCCCGCTTCAGCCGGCGTGCCGCCATCGCGGTGTCCAGCTCCGCCTCGATCACAATGCGGCCGCTCACCAGGTGCAGCCCGCCCGCGAACCGAAGAATCGCCGAGACCTCCGCCTTCCTGCAGCAGGTCCGGGTGACGGGCAGCCGGGAAATTTCGTCCTTCACCGCCGGCGTCATCGCCATGGGCCGATCCTTCCATGCATCCGGAAAATACGGTCGTACGCGGCGGCCAACAGCTCCGGATCGTGCTTCGGAGAACCATCGGGCCTGGCCACCGGCGCCAGCTCGACCTCGGCTCCGAGCCGTTTCGCGGCATCGGTCAGGCTCCCCCGGTCGGGCACGGCGGCCTCGTCGGCCAGCACCACGTCGAAGGCGAGTTTAGGGGCGTGTCGTCCCAAAACCTCCAAATGACGCTGCGGAGAGAAGCCATCGGTTTCACCCGGTTGTGGCGCGAGGTTCAGCGAGAGGACCTTGCGGGCCTTGGTCTCGGTGAGCGCGTCGAGCAGTTCGGGCACCATCAGATGCGGAATGACGGAGGAGAACCAGGAGCCCGGGCCGAGCACCACCCAGTCCGCGTCGAGCACCGCGGCGACCGCTTCGGGGACGGCCGGCGGGTCGTGCGGGACCAGCTGCACGGAGAGCACCTCGCCGGGCGTGAGCGCCACCGTGGCCTGGCCGCGCACGGTGTCCACGTCGTCGGGACGCTCCGGGTCGTGACCCCGTACGAGGGCCTCCAGCTCCAGCGGGACCGCCGACATCGGAAGGACCCGGCCCTGGGCGCCGAGCAGCTTGCCGACCAGGTCGAGCGCCTGCACATGGTCGCCGAGCTGCTCCCACAGGGCGACGATCAGCAGGTTGCCCACCGCGTGCTCGTGCAGGTCGCCCTTGGACTGGAAGCGGTGCTGGATGACGCGGGACCAGGTCTGGCCCCAGTCGTCGTCGCCGCACAGGGCGGCCAGCGCCTTGCGCAGGTCGCCCGGCGGCAGCACGCCCAGCTCGTCGCGGAGGCGGCCGCTGGAGCCGCCGTCGTCGGCCACGGTGACGACGGCGGTCAGGTCGCCGGTGATCCGGCGCAGCGCGGCGAGCGAGGCGGACAGGCCCATGCCGCCGCCGAGCGCGACGACCTTGGGCTGGGCGCCCCGCTTGCGGCCGGTGCGCAGCACCGGTCCGGCGGTGCGCCGGCGGTACACCTTCACTCGCGCCCCATGTCCCGGTGGACGACGACGGTCTCGATCCCCTCGGAGGCCAGGCGGGCGGCGAGCTTCTCGGACATGGCGACCGAGCGGTGCTTGCCGCCGGTGCAGCCCACCGCGATCGTCACGTACCGCTTGCCCTCGCGGCGGTAGCCCGTCGCGATCAGCTGGAGCAGCTCGCTGTACTGGTCGAGGAACTCCTTGGCGCCGGGCTGGTTGAAGACGTAGCCCGACACCTCCTCGTTGAGGCCGGTGAACGGACGCAGCTCCGGCACCCAGTGCGGGTTGGGCAGGAAGCGGCAGTCGACCACCAGGTCGGCGTCGACCGGCAGGCCGTACTTGTAGCCGAACGACATGACGGTGGCGCGCAGCTCCGGCTCCTCGTCGCCGGCGAACTGGGCGTCCATCTTGGCGCGCAGCTCGTGGACGTTGAGGCTGGAGGTGTCGATCACCAGGTCGGCGTCGCCGCGCAGCTCGCGCAGCAGGTCACGCTCTGCGGCGATGCCGTCGACGATCCGGCCGTCGCCCTGCAGCGGGTGCGGGCGGCGCACCGACTCGAAGCGGCGCACCAGGGCGTCGTCGGAGGACTCCAGGAAAACGATCCGCCGGGTGACCTCCTTGGCGTCGAGGTCGGCGAGCGACTCGCGGAGGTTGTCGAAGAACCTCCGGCCGCGCACGTCGACGACGACGGCGATGCGCGCCACGTTGCCCTGGGAGCGGGCGCCGAGCTCCACCATGGTGGGGATCAGCGCGGGCGGCAGGTTGTCGACGACGAACCAGCCGAGGTCCTCCAGGCACTTGGCTGCGGTGCTGCGCCCGGCGCCCGACATACCGGAGATGATCACCAGCTCGGGGATGGGCGCATCGGCCCCGCCGGCCTCGATCGTCGTGCCCGTACTCACGTGTACTCCCGCTTCTCGGTCTTCTTCGTGCTGCTCAGTCATGGCGTGCCCCCGTCGTCCTCTTCAATGATCTCTCCTGTCGCCGTGTTCACGGCGGGCGCGGCCGGGACCGCTTCGGCGAGGGCCGCGGCCAGAGTCTCGGCCGTCTTGCGGCCTATGCCGGGAACCTCGCAGATCTCGTCGATTGTCGCCGACCGGAGCTTCTTCACCGAGCCGAAATGCTTGATCAGAGCCTGCTTGCGGGTGTCGCCGAGGCCGGGCACGGCATCCAGCGGCCCCGCCTTGAAGCGCTTCGTCCGTTTGGCCCTCTGATAGGTGATGGCGAACCGGTG
Organism: Streptomyces sp. WM6378; assembly: GCF_001279695.1. GTDB lineage: Bacteria > Actinomycetota > Actinomycetes > Streptomycetales > Streptomycetaceae > Streptomyces. Next base: position 72,130 of record NZ_LGDD01000317.1, on the reverse strand, counting down.
AGCCTCGTCACGCACCCGCTGGAGGAGGTAGAGCCCCTCGCTGGAGCGCGGCAGGACCACCGGGTCGTCCTCCTCGGGCACCCAGACCTCTTCGAGCCGCTTGGCGAGCCCGCACACCGCGATGTCGTCGATGCCCAGCTCGTCCAGGGCCCGCTTGGCGGCGGCGACCTGCGGCTGGCCGCCGTCGACGACCAGGAGCTGCGGCGGGTAGGCGAACCGCTTGGGGCGGCCGTCCTCCTCCTGGAGCGCGGACACCTCGCCGGACACCACGCCGGCCTCCTGGCCGGGTGCCTCGCCGCCGTCCCGGCCCTCCTCCTCGACCCACTCCCCCGTGCGCGCCTTCTCGGCCAGGTAGCGCCTGAAGCGGCGGCTGATCACCTCGTGCATGGACCGGACGTCGTCCTGGCCCTCGCCGTGCCAGATTTGCGTGTCTCCGACACGACCCTTGATCTGGAAGCGCCGGTACTCGCTCTTGCGCGCCAGGCCGTCCTCGAAGACCACCATGGACGCCACGACGTCGTCGCCCTGGAGGTGGGAGATGTCGAAGCACTCGATGCGCAGCGGCGCGCTGTCGAGCTCCAGGGCCGCGGCGATCTCCTCCAGGGCGCGCGAGCGGGTCGTCAGGTCGGAGGCGCGCTTGGTCTTGTGCAGTGCGAGGGCCTGCTGGGCGTTGCGCGCGACCGTCACCATCAGGTCCTTCTTGTCGCCGCGCTGCGGGATGCGCAGCGAGACGCCCGAGCCGCGCCGGCTCGCGAGCCAGCCGCTCACCGCCTCCGCGTCCTCGGGGAGCGCCGGGACGAGGACCTCCTTCGGCACGGAGTCGCCGGTCTCCTCGCCGTACAGCTGCTGGAGCGCGTGCTCGACCAGGCCCGCGGTGTCGACCGCCTCGACCTTGTCGGTGACCCAGCCGCGCTGGCCGCGGACCCGGCCGCCGCGCACGTGGAAGATCTGGACGGCCGCCTCCAGCTCGTCCTCGGCGACCGCGATCAGGTCGGCGTCGGTGGCGTCGTTGAAGACGATCGCGTTCTTCTCCAGGGCCTTCTTGAGCGCCTCTATGTCGTCGCGCAGGCGGGCCGCCCGCTCGTACTCCATGTCCTCGGCCGCGGCCATCATCTGCTGCTCGATGCGGCGCAGGTACGCCCCCGTGCGGCCGGCCATGAAGTCGCAGAAGTCCTCGGCCAGTTCGCGGTGTTCCTCGGGGGCGACGCGGCCGACGCAGGGGGCCGCGCACTTGCCGATGTAGCCGAGCAGACAGGGCCGGCCGATCTGGGCCGAGCGCTTGAACACGCCCGCCGAGCAGGTGCGTACCGGGAAGACGCGGAGCATCAGGTCGACGGTCTCGCGGATCGCCCAGGCGTGCCCGTACGGACCGAAGTAGCGCACGCCCTTCTTCTTGGCGCCGCGCATGACCTGGACGCGCGGGAATTCCTCGTTCATCGTCACCGCGAGGTACGGATAGCTCTTGTCGTCGCGGTACTTGACGTTGAAGCGCGGGTCGAACTCCTTGATCCAGGAGTATTCGAGCTGGAGCGCCTCCACTTCGGTGGCGACGACGGTCCACTCCACGGAGGCGGCCGTGGTGACCATCGTGGCCGTGCGCGGGTGCAGACTCGTCAACGGCTGGAAGTAGTTGGCGAGGCGCTGGCGCAGGGACTTCGCCTTCCCGACGTAGATCACCCGGCGGTGCTCGTCGCGGAATTTGTAGACCCCCGGCGAGTCGGGGATCTGTCCCGGCTTGGGGCGGTAGCTGGAGGGGTCTGCCATGTCCACCACCCTACTGGCGGGGGCTGACAACGCGGCCTCTCCCATGGGGTCGGGCGGTGAACGGACCGGTGCGGGGGGGCGCCGTCGCAGCCCCCCGCACCGGTCCCGGTGCTACGCCTGCCCGGCCGGGCGGCGGCGCCTGCGCAGCGCCGCCGTGCCGGTGAGGCCGAGCGCGAGGAGCGCGCCCGCGCCGACCACGGTGGAGACCACCGGCAACGGGCCGTCGTGGTGCCCGGCCGCGACGGCCGCGGCCTGGGCGGCCTGGGCCTTGGTCTCCGCGGCCGTCTCGCCGTAGCCGCCGGCCTTGCCCGACCTGTCGTAGGCCGAGCCCGGCAGCTTGTCGCCGTACGCCTTGGCGACGCGCTTCTGGTAGGCGGCGAGCGTGGTGCCCCTGGCGCCGATCGCCTTGACGGCGTCCTCGTCGAGCGGCAGCACCTGGCTGCCCTTCTCGACGTACCAGGCGTTGATCTGCGGCTCCTGGAACACGGTGCCGCCGGGGAGTTTCGCGGCCCCGGCCGCGGCGTAACGGGACTCGTCGTCGCCGGTGGCTATGTTCACCACCTTCCAGGAGGCGCCCTGCTGAACCGTCCACAGCGAGGCCTTCTGGCCGTCCGAGGAGACGGCCGTCGAGGCCAGGTATTCCAGCTGTGCGACGGGTGCGCCCGCCTTCCCCGCCACGAACTGCGGGGAGAGCGCGTAGACGGGCACCGCGTCGCCCTCGATGTGCGGGGCGGCGGCCTTCAGCGCCACCTTGCCGTCCCGTGCGAAGAAACGGGAGAGCGTGTCGAGGGTGGCGGGGGCGGACGCGGCCTGGCGGGCCGCGGCCTTCGACTCGGCGGAGGCGAGCGGCGCCTGGTCGGCGAAGGCGAGCGGGGCGGCGAGAGTGATCAGCGCGGCGGCGACGGCCGCGGGAGCGAGGCGGGTCAACTTCATCGTCGTCACGCCCCGATCCGGTACAGCGAGTGGGTCCAGGAGAAGGAGTTGTTGTCGACGTACCAGTCGTGCGACGCCCAGTTGTAGCGGGTGCTCGATGGCCATGGGTCGCCCCAGTACACCCAGCTGCTGGCGTCGTCGTAGCCGTACACGACGTGCATGTGACCGCCACCGCTGGACCACTGGATGCGGGTCTCGATCGGACGGTTGTTGTTGATCTCGGTCTGTACGGTCGAGTAGCGCAGCCAACCGGTCACGTACGAGCCCGAGTTGATGCCGGCCCAGTCCAGGGCGTTCTGCACATTGCCCAGGTCGGCCTGCCAGTTGGGGCAGTCGTAGCCCTGCGCCCGGCCGAAGGCCGCGTTGCAGAACTGGTTCTGGGTGTAGTTGCGGCCGAACCAGGTGGCGATGGTGTTGCCGCTGCCGGCCCAGCACCAGTTGTCCTTCTGCTGCGACTGCATCGTGATGTTGAGCCTCTTGGAGCTCGCCGCGGCGGCTGCGGCGGGCACCGGCTTGTCGCTGTGCGGGGCGGCGGTGGCCGTTGCCGTGGGGGCGGCAAACAGGGCCGCCACCACGAGGGTGAGGGCGGACAGCCGTCTCTTCTTGCTGCGCATCGCGTTCCTCCCATGGCGGGGGGGGGGGTTGGGGATGGTGGAGGATCGCGTCCGGACGCTTGTGGTTGAGCATCGGACGTTGTCGAGAACAGGTCAACGCGCTTCAATGCGGGGTGGGACGCGGGTGTGAACGAAGTGGCCGGAGTGTGAACAACTCCCCTGCCACCACCAGGTTTTCCCCGACCTGACGCCGCCTCGCGCCCACCCCCCACCGTGAACGTTCACTGAGGAGTCCCCCATGCTCCACACCGAGGCCGATCTGGCGCAGGTGCTGCACACCGGCCCGTTCCACCTGGCACTGCGCGCCGCGCTGTCCGTCCGGGGCCTGCCGCTCCAGCGGGTCCAGCACCATCTCGCCGGGCGCGGCATCAAGGTCGGCGTGACCAGCCTGAGTTACTGGCAGCAGGGGGCGCGCCGGCCCCAGCGGCCCGAGTCGCTGCGCGCGGTGCGAGGCCTCGAAGAGGTGCTCGGCCTGCCCGCGAACTCCCTGCTGCGCCTCCTCGACGACACCTCCGCCGCCGAGGTCGAGCGCCCCGCCGGACGCTCCTACCGCTCCCTCGTCGAGGCGTCGGGGGTGGTGGAGCAGCTCATCGGCGAGCTGGAGTCCCCGGTGGACGGCGGGCTGCACACCGTCGGCCACCACGAGCGGATCCGCATCGGCGCGGCCCGGGAACTGCTCGGCCGCGACTCGCAGCACGTCGTACGGGCCCACCGCGACGGCGTCGACCGCTATCTGGCCATCCACCGCGGGGACGCCGGATGCGATCCGGCCCGGGTCGAGGTGCGCGCGGGCGAGAACTGCCGCACCGGCCGCGTCCGCTGGGACGGCGCCACCGGGGTCCTGGTCGCCGAGCTGCTCTTCGACACCCGGCTGCGGGCCGGCGAGACGTACCTGTTCGGATACGGCTTCGAGGACGGTACGGGCGGTCCGAGCCGGGAGTACGTGCGCGGCTTCAGTTTCGCGGGCGGCCAGTACGTGCTTCAGGTGCGGTTCGACGAGCGGGCCCTGCCGGCCCGCTGCCGCCGCTTCGCCCAGACCTCCACGGGCGCCACCCGCTCCGGCCGCAGCGACCTCACCCTCAGCGGGCGGCACCGCTCGGTGCACCTGGTGGAGCAGGGGGTGCGGCCGGGGATCCTGGGGATCGACTGGGACTGGGAGTGAGCGCTTGAGGGGCCGGGCGTCTTACGCGTCCGGCCCGGCGACCAGCTGGCCGTCCTTGACCTTCACCGGCACCTTGGGCAGCGGCACGGTGGCCGGGCCCTGGACGGGCTTGCCGGTCATCACGTTGAAGCGGCTGCCGTGGCAGGGACAGTTCGCGTGGCCGTCCTCGATCTTCTCCAGGAGGCAGCCGGCGTGCGTGCACTGGGCGCTGAACGCCTGGTACTCGCCCTTGGCCGGGCAGGACACCATGACCCGCTGCTCGCGGTAGAGCTTGGCGCCGCCGACCGGGACCGCGTCGGGCGAGCCGAGCGGTTCGGGCGCGGTCGGGGTCGGGGTCTCGGCGTGGCCGAGCTTGGACTCGGTGGAGCAGGCCGCTACGCCGACCCCCGCGGCCCCGGCGAGGGCGGCGCCTTTCAGCACGGTGCGACGGGCGGCGGGCTGGCCGGTCATGGGTACTCCACTGATCACTGGTCTGGCCGGTCGCCTGCGCGGCCGACGCTGTCGTCGCGCGCAACCGACCCGGGTTGCGCCATCGACGATACCGGCGCAGATCGCCCGCCCTTCGCCGGGGCTGCCGGAGCGGTGGTGGGATGGGTTACGTTCTGGGCCGTGATCGTCGTCGCCGGAGAGTCCCTCATCGACCTGGTGCCGCAGCACCCCGAGGACCCGCTGGGGCCGCTGGCGCCACGGCCCGGTGGCGGCCCGTACAACACCGCGGTCGCCCTGGGCCGGCTCGGCGCGGGGGCCGCCTTCTGCTCCCGGGTGTCCACGGACGGCTTCGGCGAGGCCCTCCTGGGCGGCCTGCACGCGGCCGGGGTGGACACGTCCCTGGTGCAGCGCGGCCCGGAACCGACGACGCTGGCCGTGGCGAGCCTCACGCCGGACGGTTCCGCGCGCTACGGCTTCTACGCGGACGGCACCGCCGACCGCCTCTTCGAACTTCCCCCTCAACTCCCGCCCACGGTAAGCGCGTTGGCCCTTGGCACGTGCTCCCTGGTGCTCGAACCGGGTGCGACCGCGTACGAGGCGCTGCTCCGCAGAGAATCCGCCCGGGGCGTCCTCACCCTCCTCGACCCGAACGTCCGCCCCGGCCTGATCCCGGACCCGGACGCCTACCGGGCCCGCTTCAGAAGCTGGCTGCCGTACGTGTCCCTCCTGAAGCTCTCGGAGGAGGACGCGGCGTGGTTGGGCGGCGAGGTGGCGGAATGGCTGGCGGCGGGCCCGGAAGCGGTGGTGGTCACGCGAGGCGCGGCAGGACTGACGGCCTTCACGTCCCAGGGCGCCGAGCACTCGGTCCCCGCCGAGCGGGTGACGGTGGCGGACACGATCGGCGCGGGCGACACGGTCAACGCCGCGCTGCTGCACCGGCTCGCGGACCTGGACGCTCTCGCTTCGGCGGACTGGCCGGAGGTGCTCCGCCACGCGGCGAGGGCAGCGGGCCTGACCTGCACGAGAGAGGGCGCGCAGCCGCCCACCGCGGAGGAGCTGGAAAGGACCTGAGCATCGCGGCGGAGCTCACCCCCTTCCGGGAATTCCGGGGAGCGACGGCCGGGCAGCCCGGCAGCGAGTCCAGCCGCCGTGAAGTGAAGGTGCTCGGCCCGGCAGGAGAGGCCGGGGGCAGCCCTCGAAGAGGGGGTGCGGCGGGCAGAGCCCTCGCAAGGTTCGAGGGGCGGAGGTCCTCGTGGGGGTCTAGGGGGCGAAGCCCCCAGAAGGGTCTGGGGCGAAGCCCCAGGAGGCGAACCTCCCCCGCCCCTTCCCGACCCCCGGAGGGTCTCGGGAAGGGGCGGGGTGGGGAACTCAGGCCTTGCGAGCCCGGGTCGCCTTCTTCGCCGGGGCCGCCTTCTTCGCCGCGGAGGCCGTCCGAGCAGAGGCCGTCTTCTTCGCGGGCGCGGCCTTCGCCGCGGAAACCGCCTTCTTGGCCGCCGCCTTCTTCACCGGCTTGCGCACCGGAACGGACGCGTCACTGATCCGGTCCGCCCCCAGGATGTCCCGCAGGAACTTGCCCGTGTGGCTGGCCGGCACCGAGGCGACCTGCTCGGGCGTGCCCTCGGCGATGACGAGGCCACCCCCGTTGCCGCCCTCGGGACCCATGTCGACGACCCAGTCCGCCGTCTTGATGACGTCCAGGTTGTGCTCGATGACGATCACCGAGTTCCCCTTGTCGACCAGGCCCGAAAGCACCTTGATCAGCTTCGAGATGTCCTCGAAGTGCAGCCCGGTGGTGGGCTCGTCGAGCACGTACACCGTCCGCCCCGTGGACCGCTTCTGGAGCTCGGAGGCGAGCTTCACGCGCTGGGCCTCACCACCCGACAGGGTCGGCGCGGACTGCCCGAGCCGGACGTACCCGAGCCCAACCTCGTTCAGCGTCCTCAGATGACGGGCGATCGTCGGGACGGCCTCGAAGAACTCCAGGCCCTCCTCGATCGGCATGTCGAGGACCTCGGCGATGGACTTGCCCTTGTAGTGGACCTCCAGCGTCTCCCGGTTGTAGCGCGCCCCGTGGCAGACCTCGCACGGGACGTACACGTCCGGCAGGAAGTTCATCTCGATCTTGATGGTGCCGTCGCCCGAGCAGTTCTCGCAGCGGCCGCCCTTGACGTTGAAGGAGAACCGCCCGGGGAGGTAGCCCCGGACCTTGGCCTCCATGGTCTCCGCGAAGAGCTTGCGCACATGGTCGAAGACGCCCGTGTACGTCGCCGGGTTGGACCGCGGGGTGCGGCCGATGGGCGACTGGTCGACGTGCACGACCTTGTCGACCAGGTCGTCGCCGTCGACCCGGGTGTGCCGCCCGGGCACGCTGCGCGCCCCGTTCAGCTCGCGGGCCAGGTGCGTGTAGAGGATGTCGTTGACCAGCGTCGACTTGCCCGAGCCGGAGACGCCGGTGACGGCGGTCAGCACGCCGAGCGGGAACGAGACGTCGATGTCCTGGAGGTTGTTCTCCTTCGCGCCGTGCACGGTGAGCCGGCGCGTGGGGTCCATGGGCCGCCGGATGTCGGGCAGCGGGATCGACCTCTTGCCCGCCAGGTACTGGCCGGTCATCGACTCCTTGTTGCTGAGCAGTTGCTTCAACGGGCCGCTGTGGACGACCTTTCCGCCGTGCTCACCGGCGCCGGGGCCGATGTCGACGACCCAGTCGGCCACCTTGATGGTGTCCTCGTCGTGCTCGACGACGATCAGGGTGTTGCCCATGTCGCGAAGGCGTACGAGCGTCTCGATGAGGCGGTGGTTGTCGCGCTGGTGCAGCCCGATCGACGGCTCGTCCAGGACGTAGAGCACGCCGACCAGGCCGGAGCCGATCTGGGTGGCGAGCCGGATGCGCTGGGCCTCGCCTCCGGAGAGCGTGCCGGCCGCGCGATTGAGCGAGAGGTAGTCCAGGCCGACGTCGACCAGGAACTTCAGCCGCTCGTTGACCTCCTTCAGAACCCGCTCGGCGATCTTCTTGTCGCGGCTGTTGAGCTTCAGCTCGGCCAGGAAGTCCGCACAGTCGCTGATCGACATCGCGGAGACCTCGGCGATGGACCGCTCCATCACGGTGACCGCGAGGACCAGGGGCTTCAGGCGCGTGCCCTCACAGGTGGGGCAGGGCACCTCGCGCATGTAGCCCTCGAAGCGCTCGCGGGCGCCGTCGCTCTCCGCCTCGGAGTGGCGCCGCTTGACGAACGGCACGGCGCCCTCGAAGGAGGTGGTGTACGCCCGCTCGCGGCCGTACCGGTTGCGGTAGCGGACCTCGATCTGGGTCTTGTGGCCGTACAGCAGCGCCTTCTTGGCGCGCTGCGGAAGCCCGGCCCAGGGGATGTCGGTGCGGAAGCCGAGCTCGTCGGCGAGCGCGCCCACCAGGCGGGCGAAGTAGTCCTTGGTGTGGCCGAGCGACCACGGCGAGACCGCGCCCTCGTCGAGGGACTTGTCCTCGTCCGGGATGATCAGCTCGGGGTCGACCTCCATGCGGGTGCCGATGCCGGTGCAGTCGGGGCAGGCGCCGAACGGCGAGTTGAAGGAGAAGGAGCGCGGCTCCAGCTCCTCGAAGGACAGGTCGTCGTACGGGCAGTACAGGTGCTCCGAGTACATCCGCTCGCGCTCGGGGTCGTCGGCCGCCAGGTCGACGAAGTCGAGCACGACCATGCCGCCGGACAGGCCGAGCGCGGTCTCCACGGAGTCCGTGAGCCGACGCTTGGCGCTGTCCTTCACCGTGAGGCGGTCGATGACCACCTCGATGGTGTGCTTCTCCTGCTTCTTCAGCTTGGGCGGCTCGGCGAGCTGGATGGTCTCGCCGTCGACCCTGGCCCGGCTGTAGCCCTTGGTCTGGAGGTCGGCGAACAGGTCGACGAACTCGCCCTTGCGCTCACGCACCAGCGGCGAGAGCACCTGGAAGCGGCTGCCCTCGGGCAGTTCGAGAACCTTGTCGACGATGGCCTGCGGCGACTGGCGGGAGATCGGCCGGCCGCACTCGGGGCAGTGCGGCTTGCCGATGCGCGCGAAGAGCAGGCGCAGGTAGTCGTAGACCTCGGTGATGGTGCCGACCGTCGAGCGCGGGTTGCGCGAGGTCGACTTCTGGTCGATGGAGACCGCGGGCGAGAGACCTTCGATGAAGTCGACGTCCGGCTTGTCCATCTGGCCGAGGAACTGGCGGGCGTACGAGGAGAGCGACTCGACGTAGCGACGCTGCCCCTCGGCGAAGATCGTGTCGAACGCGAGGGAGGACTTGCCCGACCCCGAGAGCCCGGTGAAGACGATGAGGGAGTCGCGCGGCAGGTCGAGCGAGACGTTCTTGAGATTGTGCTCGCGCGCGCCACGGACGATGAGACGGTCGGCCACGCCGGTCCGCACCTTTCTAGAGAGAGCGAGGGAGCTCCAGGAGCCCCCGTCCCAGGGTATGGGGGACGCCTCGGTGATGTTGTTGATTCTTGGATGAATCCGGACACGTTCCGAACCGCATCCGGAGAAGGGAACCGACTACGAGCGTATAGCACGCGCATTCGATTTACGGACTCGTCCAGCCACCTTCACCCGGACGAGTGGCGGGGCTATCGTCGGCGCCATGATTGATCACGCGCGCGACCTGGTCTCTGTACGCGAAGCCACCGAGCGGCTGCTCACCGCAGCCTCCGCACTGGACAACGCCTCCGTCGCCGAGCCGTCACGGCTGCCCGGCTGGAGCCGCGGCCACGTACTGGCCCATATCGCACGGAACGCGGATGCGCTCGTCAACGTGCTGGCCGGGCGGCCCATGTATCCGAGCGCCGAGGCCCGGGACGCGGACATCGACCGCGACGCGCCCCGCCCGCTGGACGCCCAGCTCACGGACGTGCGCGAGAGCGCGGCCGGCTTCCAGGCGCAGGGCGAGCTGCCCGCCGACTGGTCGCGCACGGTCGAACTGCGCAACGGCGTCACCGACGCCGCCGCCCGCGTGCCCTTCCGCCGCCTCGTCGAGGTCGAGCTGCACCACGTGGACCTCGGGATCGGCTATGAGCTGGAGGATCTCTCCGACGACTTCGTCCGCCGCGAGATCGACTTCCTCACCGAGCGCTTCGCCGGCCACAAGGGCCTCCCCTCGATCGGCCTCAGCGACGACGCCGGCCGGACCTGGACCACCGGCGGCGGCGCCGAAGGCGAGCCCCTCGGCGTGAGCGGCCCCGCCGCGGACCTCGTCGGCTGGCTCGCGGGCCGGCGCGACGGCGCCGCCCTGAAGACGACCGGCGGCGCACTGCCCGCCCTGCCCCCGCTGTGATCCCGGCGATAGGCTGAGCCCATGACGTACAGCGGAGCGGTGAAGGCCGGCGGTCCGGCCGATGTGCACGAGCTGACGGACCTGATGATCTCCAAGGTCGAGGTCGGGCCGATGAGCAACAACGCGTATCTGCTGCGCTGCCGGACCACCGGCGAGCAGCTGCTCATCGACGCGGCGGCCGACCCCGCGACGCTGCTCACGCTGATCGGTGACGACGGCATCGCGTCCGTCGTCACCACCCACCGGCACGGCGACCACTGGCAGGCGCTCGCCGAGGTCGTCGCCGCGACGGGCGCCCGCACCTACGCGGGCCGCTACGACGCCGAGGGCATCCCGGTCCCGACCGACGTCCCCGTCGAGGACGGAGACACGATCAAGGTCGGCCGCGTCGAGCTCACCGCGCGCCACCTCGTCGGGCACACCCCGGGCTCGATCGCCCTGGTCTACGACGACCCGCACGGCCACCCCCACGTGTTCACCGGCGACTGCCTGTTCCCGGGCGGCGTGGGCAACACCTGGAAGGACCCCGAGGCGTTCGCCAGCCTCATCCGCGACGTCGAGACCAAGCTCTTCGACACCCTGCCGGACGAGACCTGGGTCTATCCCGGCCACGGCAACGACACCACCCTGGGCGACGAGCGCCCGCACCTGCCGGAGTGGCACGCACGGGGCTGGTAGCCGCCGCCCGGCGGCCCACTGGGCCGCCGGTCCCGTCGAGAGAACCGGTCCGTTCGGTGCGCCGTGGAAGTCCATGCCTCGATCGTGGCACCCGGCACTGACAATCGACGGTCCACGCGTGCGCCCGCCCGCCGTCCGGTGAGCTTCCGCGCGCCCCCGTAACGGATGATCACCGCGGGTAGTTGGCGCGACATGAGCACCACAACTGCCCCAGTCCCTCCCGCTCCCCCCTCGATGATCCGTCTCGCGGCCGCCTCGCTCGCGGGCACCGCCATCGAGTTCTACGACTTCTTCGTGTACGGGACGGCGGCCGCCCTGGTCCTCGGCCCGCTGTTCTTCCCGACATTTTCCGCGCTCGCGGGAACTCTGGCCGCCTTCGGCACCTTTGGTATCGGCTTCCTGGCCCGCCCCCTGGGCTCGGTCCTCTTCGGGCACATCGGCGACCGCTACGGACGCCGCCCCGTCATGTTCGCCTCGCTCACACTGACCGGGCTCGCGACGGTGGCCGTCGGCTGTGTGCCCTCGTACGCCTCGATCGGCATCGCGGCGCCCTCGCTGCTCCTGGCGCTGCGTTTCCTCCAGGGGCTCGGGCTCGGCGGCGAATGGGGCGGCGCGGTGCTGCTCACCGCCGAGCACGCGCCTGCCCACCGGCGCGGGCTGTGGACGAGCTTTCCGCAGATCGGGCCCTCCATCGGGTTCCTGCTGGCCAACGGGATCGTCCTCGCCCTGTCCGCCGGGCTGAGCGACGCCCAGTTCCGCGACTGGGGGTGGCGGGTGCCGTTCTGGGGCGCCGGGCTGCTCGCCCTTGGCGGGCTGCTGCTGCGGACCTCGCTCGCCGAGACGCCGCAGTTCCGCGAGATGGGCGAGCCGGCCAGGCTGCCGCTGCTCGAAGTGGCGCGCGGCCATTGGCGGTTGGTGCTCCTGACCGCGGGCGCCCTCTCGATCGGGTACGCCGTCTTCTACACGGTGTCCACCTGGTCGCTCGCGTACGCCACGGAACGGCTCGGGGTCCACCGCACGGTGATGCTCGTCGTCATCATGGCGGTCGTCGCGATCATGGGTGCGCTGACGCCGTTCGCGGCGCTGCTCGGCGACCGCTATGGACGGCGGCCGCTGTGCCTGGTGGGCTGTGCGGCGACGGTGGTGTGGATGTTCCCGATGGTGGCGCTGCTCTCGACCGCCGAGCCGCTGTGGATGTTCGCCGGGTTCCTCGGCACGATGCTGGCGTTCATCTCGATGTTCGCGGTGATCGCGGCGTATCTGTCGGAGCTGTACGAGCCGAGGGTGCGCTGCACGGGCGCCGCGGTCGGCTACAACCTGGGCGGGGTGTTCGGCGGCGCGCTGACCCCGATCGTGGCGACGGCGCTGGCCCGTAGCGACGGACCGCCCTGGGGGGTCGCCGCGTATCTGACCGGGATCGGGCTGCTGAGCCTGGGCTGTTTCGTGCTGCTCCCCGAGACCCGGCCCGCGCCGGTGGCGCAGCCGGGTCCCGGGGCGGAGCCGGAGGCGGCCCCGGTGTAAGGGGCCTCCTCCGCGCTGGTCAGGCGCCGATGCTGTCCTTCTGGGGCTCCTCGGCCGCCGTCTGCTTCTTGGCGGCGATGAGGCTGGTGATCGTGGTGATGACCAGCACGCCGCAGATCACGCCGAGCGAGACCGGGATGGAGATCTCGGGAACGTTCACCCCGTTCTCGTGCAGGGCGTGCAGCACCAGCTTCACGCCGATGAAGCCGAGGATCACCGACAGGCCGTAGCTGAGGTGGACCAGCTTCTTGAGCAGTCCGCCGATCAGGAAGTACAGCTGGCGCAGACCCATCAGCGCGAAGGCGTTGGCGGTGAACACGATGTACGGGTCCTGGGTGAGGCCGAAGATCGCGGGGATCGAGTCCATCGCGAAGAGCACGTCGGTGGTGCCGATGGCGAGCATGACGACCATGAGCGGCGTCAGGATCTTCTTGCCGTTCTTCTCCACGAACAGCTTGGTGCCGTGGTACTTGTCGGCGACGCCGAACTTCTTCTCGACGGACTTCAGGAGGCGGTTCTCCTCGAATTCCTCTTCCTCCTCGCCGGAGCGCGCCTCCTGGATGAGCTTCCAGGCGGTGTAGATCAGGAACGCGCCGAAGATGTAGAAGACCCAGGAGAAGTTGGCGATCACCGCTGCGCCGGCCGCGATGAAGATCGCGCGCAGTACGAGGGCGATCAACACGCCGAACAGCAGCACCCGTTGCTGGAGGTGCGAGGGCACCGAGAACTTCGCCATGATCAGGATGAAGACGAAGAGGTTGTCGACGGAGAGCGACTTCTCGGTGATGAAGCCCGCGAAGAACTCGCCCGACGCCTGGCTGTTGCCGAAGAACAGCAGGCCGAGGCCGAAGAGCGCGGCCAGCACGATCCAGACCACGGTCCAGATGCCGGCTTCCTTGACCGACACGTCATGGGGCTTGCGCCCGATGAAGAAGTCGGCCGCGATCAGGGCACACAGACCAAGAATGGTCAGCACCCACAGGGTCATTGAAACGTCCACTGCGCCTCCGGCGTCGTACGGCTACTGATCAGCGTCGTCGCTGCCGGAGGTCTCTTCCACCCGGGCGCCTTCCCTCGCGCCGCGGGCCGACGCCCCGGGACCCGTCCCGTGGATCCGTATTGACGGGAACGCCGCAGTCGGGAGTACTCCCCTCCGCTGGAGGCAGCCTACCCGAATAGCCAAGAGAAGGTAAAGAGATTGGTAAAGATCGACCAAAAGACCAGGTCGGTGGTGTTTGGTCTGGTCCCTATGGCGGAGCCGCCCGGACCGTTTCCGATCGGGCGGGGGACGCTAACGGGGCCAGGCGGCGCGGGCCTCGCCGACCTGGCCGAGGACCTGCTCCAGGACGCGACTGCCGGGCGGCGCGAGCGGCGGCTCGTACGTCCAGGCGTGGCCCACCCAGGGGTCGGCCAGGTGGTCGTCGGGCACCGGGGTCAGCCGAAGGAGCGAGCGCCACAGCGGCTGGAGGACCGGTCCGTACTCGCTGGCCTCCTCGCGGTCGGCGACCATCAGGAGGTGCACGCCGACCGAGGGCCCCTCGTCGGCGAGGTAGCGCAGCTGGTTCAGGGCGCGGTCGTCGAAGCCGTGCGGGAAGTCGTTGACGATCAGGAGCTGCTCGGCGGTGTCCATGCCGGGCGGCAGCGCGTCGGCGCCCGCCCCTGCCCGTACCGCCATCTGTACGAGGTCCACGCGCTCGGTGAGCCGGGCCAGCACCTCGGCCACCCCGGCCGCGCCCGCCGCCGGGGGCGCGGCGAGCACTCCGGCCCGGGTGAGCGGGGCGAGCCGGGCCGCGGCCGAGCCCGCCGGGTCGATGACGTGGACGGCGAACTCATGGGCCGGGTAGACCGCGAGCAGCCGGGCCGCGACCGCCACCGCGGTGTCCACCGCCAGGCCCTTGACCTGGCCGGAGTCCATGAACGCGGCCGCCTCGGAGCCGCCGCGGCCCGCGTCGATCCACAGGCCGCGCTCCAGGGGCAGCCGGACCAGCATCGGAATGCGCAGCTCCGGCTGCTCGGGCAGCTGCAGATCACCGATGCGCACGGCCATGGGGAGCTCCATCGGGACCCGGTAGGCGTGCCACACCGGATTGTCCCAGCGGGCGTACGCGGGCGGCAGGGCGGGCTCGACGACCTCGGACTCGGCGATCAGCTGGGCGAGGTCGCGGTCGAGGGCCGCCCTGGCCCTGTCGACCAGTTCCTCCCGCTTGGCGCGGGCCTGCTCGCGCGCCTGGTCGCCGGCGGAGCCCATGCGGCCGCGCGGGTCGGAGAGGGCGCGGTCGAGCTCCTGCTCCATGCGCGAATCCGCGAAGTCGACGGCGCTGCGGTAGGCGGCGACGGCGCGGGCCAGGTCCTCGAACATGCCCCACACCTGGTTGTAGAGCCGCTCGTCCATGGACCAGCCGCTGGCATCGCCCGCGACGGGCTGCGTGGGCTCACCGGGGGCGGCGGGCGGTGCGACCGGAGCCGGCGGCGGGGGCGTGCTGGTCTGGCGCCGGGGGTGCGCGTAGTTGATGGGGCCGCCGTCGCCGACCGCCTGCTGGGGCGGGGTGACGGGCGCCTCGGCATCGGCCGGTGCGGCCCCGCCGGACGCTCCCGGCCCGGCGGCGCGCACCCGGGCGTCGTCGCTCGTACGGGCTGGGGGCGCGGCCACCGAACGGGAGACGCCGAGCGCGATCGCGTCCTGGATGGCGGCGGCCAGCTGCCCCGCCTCGGCCAGACCCTGGTCGGCCAGCATGTCGGCGAGGCCGCCCGCGTACCCCTGGCCGATGGCGCGGATCTTCCAGGCGCCCTGGCGGCGGTAGAGCTCCAGGGCCACGACCGCGGACTCGGCGCCGAGCCCGGTGATGGTGTAGCTGGCGATCTCGGTGCCGTCGAGGCCGGTGACGGCGACGAAGGGGGCGGCGACCGCCGCGAACCGGCTGGGCCCCGGCGTCCCGAGCGGCAGCGCGAGGAGCACGTTCACCCGGTGCACGCCCTCGCCCAGCGCCTCCAGGTCCACGGCCAGGCGATGGTCGGCCGCGGCCTGCCGGGAGACTTCCAGGCCGGGCAGGCTCGGCGCGCCGGGGTGGGCGACCCGCTCCGCCCCGCGCACCCTGCCCTGCTCGTCGCCGAGCGTGGCGCCGGCCACGACCGGGGTGCCGGCCGACACCCGGATCTCCAGTCGGGTCTGGGGCAGGGGATGGTTCTGTCCCCGTACCAGCTCGGCCGTCATCGACTCTGTCCCCTCGTCGAGTTGATGGTGGTGCGTGGGCTGCGTATGCGGTTGCGGTGCAGCTCCCGGCGGCCTCGTGCCTCCGGGAGCTGCGGTGTTCGGTACTGCGTTGTTCAGTACTGCGGTGTTCTGTACCGCGGCGCGGTCAGAGCTGCGGCAGGATCGCCGGCATCAGGTCCTGGAAGGTGCGGCCGTTGGCCGCGTTGCCGATGGCGGTCATCTGCCAGCCGGCGCCCGCGCGGTGCACCTTGGCCATGATCTGCGCGGTGTACTGGCCGCCGCCGTCCAGCGTGTAGCGGGCCAGCTCCTGGCCGTTGGTCTCGTCGACCAGGCGGCAGAACGCGTTCTGCACCTCCTGGAAGGTCTGGCCGGTGAACGAGTTCACCGTGAAGACGATCTGGTCGATGTGGACCGGCACGCGCGAGAGGTCGACCAGGATCGACTCGTCGTCACCGCCCTGGCCCGCGCCGCCCACGAGGTTGTCACCGGTGTGCCGGACCGAGCCGTCGTCGCTGACGAGGTGGCGGAAGAAGACCACGTCGACGGGCTGCTTGTCGGCGAAGAGCACCGCCGACGCGTCCAGGTCGATCTCCTGCGTCCGCTTGCCGAACAGGCCCCGGCGCGGTGCCGCCTGCCAGCCGAGCCCCATCCGCACCGCGGTCAGGGTGCCGCCACCCTGCTTCTCCAGGCTGATGGCCTGACCCTTGGACAGATTGACCGTCACGCGCTGTCCCCTCTCCCCATGTGTCGTTCTTGACATGCTTTGCGTTGTTGTACGTTCTCGCGCCCGACCCTACGCAGTGGCGGGGGCCGCGCCACCACGCGGGGGCTTTTTGTGGCGGTGTTGCAACACACCGCCCACGCACGGAATCGGCCCCCGCGGCCGGCCGGTCAGGCGAGGCCCGCCTCCTTCATCTGGCGGAGCTCCTTCTTCAGCTCGCCGACCTCGTCGCGCAGCCGGGCCGCCACCTCGAACTGCAGGTCCGCAGCCGCCGCCCGCATCCGGTCGGTCATCTCCTCGATGATTCCGGCCAGTTCGGCCGCGGGCCGGTCGGTGAGCTCCTTCTTGGCGCCCTTGCCGGCCTTCGCCGCCTTGCCGCCGAGCGAGGGCACCGGCGCCTTGGCCGCCTTGCCGTCCTTGCCCTTGCGGTATCCGCTGCCGAGCAGTTCCTCGGTGTCGATCTCCTCGCGCGCGATGGTCGCGACGATGTCGTTGATCTTCTTCCGCAGCGGCTGCGGGTCGATCCCCTTCTCCTTGTTGTACGCGATCTGCTTCTCGCGGCGCCGGTTGGTCTCCTCGATGGCCTTCTCCATCGCCGGGGTGACGCGGTCGGCGTACATGTGGACCTGGCCGGAGACGTTTCGCGCCGCACGGCCGATGGTCTGGATCAGGGAGGTGCCCGACCGCAGGAAGCCCTCCTTGTCGGCGTCGAGGATCGCCACCAGGGAGACCTCGGGCAGGTCGAGGCCCTCGCGCAGCAGGTTGATGCCGACCAGCACGTCGTACTCGCCGGCCCGCAGTTCGCGCAGGAGCTCGATCCGGCGCAGCGTGTCGACGTCACTGTGCAAGTACCGCACCTGGATGCCCAGTTCGAGGAAGTAGTCGGTGAGGTCCTCGGCCATCTTCTTGGTCAGCGTGGTGACCAGGACGCGCTCGTCCTTCTCGGTGCGCTGCCGGATCTCGTGCACCAGGTCGTCGATCTGGCCCTCGGTCGGCTTGACCACGACCTCCGGGTCGACCAGGCCGGTCGGGCGGATGATCTGCTCCACGAAGCCGTCGCCGCGGGAGAGTTCGTACTTGCCGGGAGTGGCCGACAGGTAGACGGTCTGGCCGATGCGGCCGAGGAACTCCTCCCACTTCAGCGGCCGGTTGTCCAGCGCGGAGGGCAGCCGGAAGCCGTGGTCGACGAGCGTCCTCTTGCGGGAGGCGTCGCCCTCGTACATCGCGCCGATCTGCGGCACGGTCACATGAGACTCGTCGAGGACCAGCAGGAAGTCCTCGGGGAAGTAGTCGATCAGGGTGTTGGGCGCGGTGCCGGGCTCGCGGCCGTCGAAGTGCATCGAGTAGTTCTCCACGCCCGAGCAGCTGCCGATCTGGCGGAGCATCTCCAGGTCGTACGTGGTGCGCATGCGCAGCCGCTGGGCCTCTAGGAGCTTGCCCTGCTTCTCCAGCTCCGCCAGGCGCTGCTCCAGCTCCTTCTCGATGCCGTTGACGGCCTTCTCCATGCGCTCCGGGCCCGCCACGTAGTGGCTGGCGGGGAAGACGTAGAGCGACTGGTCCTCGCTGATGATCTCGCCGGTGATCGGGTGGAGGGTCGAGAGCGCCTCGATCTCGTCCCCGAACATCTCGATGCGGACGGCCAGTTCCTCGTAGACCGGGAAGATCTCGATGGTGTCGCCGCGCACCCGGAAGGTGCCCCGGGCGAACGCCACGTCGTTGCGGGTGTACTGGATGTCGACGAAGCGGCGCAGCAGCTGGTCACGGTCGATCTCGTCGCCGACCTTGAGCGGCACCATCCGGTCGACGTACTCCTGCGGCGTGCCCAGACCGTAGATGCAGGACACGGACGCGACCACGATCACGTCACGGCGGGTGAGCAGCGAGTTGGTCGCCGAGTGGCGCAGCCGCTCGACCTCCTCGTTGATCGAGGAGTCCTTCTCGATGTAGGTGTCCGACTGCGGGACGTACGCCTCGGGCTGGTAGTAGTCGTAGTACGACACGAAGTACTCGACGGCGTTGTTGGGCAGCAGCTCGCGGAACTCGTTGGCCAGCTGGGCGGCCAGGGTCTTGTTCGGCGCCATGACGAGCGTGGGGCGCTGGAGCTTCTCGATCATCCAGGCAGTCGTCGCCGACTTTCCGGTGCCGGTCGCGCCGAGGAGGACGACATCCTTCTCACCTGCACGGATGCGCTTCTCCAGCTCGGCGATGGCCGCCGGCTGGTCACCGCTGGGCTGGTAGGGACTGACGACCTCGAAGGGCGCCACCGTACGTTCGATCTTGGAAACGGGCCGCATGCAACCACCGTACGACCCGCCACTGACAACCGGGGTCCGATCGCGCTCCGGTCACCAGTCGTGCGGCGATGCGGACCCCTCGCGCGGCGGCTCGGACGCCGCCCAGCTGGTGCGTTCCGGGAAGGACGGGCGGTGCCGGGGCGCGGGGATCGCGCGCGGCGGACGCTTCTCCCAGTCCGGCTTGCCCATGACCACCAGCGGGTCGAACATCACGACCACCCCCGCCAGGATCAGGAAGGCGACGGGCCCGATCAGCATGGGCCCGAGCAGGGAGGCGGGCGACTCCCCGCCGGCCGCGGTGGTGGCGGCAGTGGCGGCGCTGCCGTGCAGCCGGACGCTGAGCGCGGCCATGCCCGTGTAGTGCATGCCGCTGACCGCGACGCCCATGACGAGGCTGGCGCCCAGGCTGCCCAGGAAGCCGTGCACGGAGACCGCGGCCCACAGCGCCGAGGTGGCGGCCACCACGGCGATCACCACGGAGACGCTGACGACGACGGTGTTGTACTCGAACTCCCCGTTCATCCTGATCCCGGCCATGCCCAGGTAGTGCATGGTGGCCACGCCGAGACCCGTGATGGTGCCCCCGGTGACCAGCGCCATGGGGGTGGCGCCCCGGTAGCCGACGATGAAGATGCCGACGCCCACCATCACGATCGCGACGGCGAGGCTGGCGAAGGTGACGCCCCGGTCGTAGCCGAGCGGCACCTCGTGGACCGCGAAGCCCATCATCGCGATGAAGTGCATGGTCCAGATGCCCGAGCCTATGGAGGTGGCACCGAGGGCCAGCCAGGCGGCCTTGAAGGAGCGCTCGGTCCGCACGGACCGGGCGGTGCAGCGCAGGCCCAGCGCTCCACCGAGGCAGGCCATGATGAACGCCGCCACCGGCGTCACCAGGCCGTAGTTGAATCCGTCGACCGTCCCGTGCATACCCCTGTGCCCTTCACCCCGTACCGACTGAAGAGGCCCTACTCCTGATTGCGGCCCTGGTTCGGGGCGACATTAGGGCTCGCTGCGCGACAGGCAAACATTTTCCGGGCAATTTATCGACTCCCGGCAAGCCGGGCGATCCCTTGTGGGTTGATTCGTACGCTTTGGTGCCGCCGTTTCACTGCCCTGGCGGGGCCGGTTTCCCCGCCCGGCGGGCCCGGCGGGCGGGCCGCGTTGTCAGTGGGCGGTCGTACGGTGGTCGCCATGGACAGCAATGCGCAGTTCGTCGAGTGGGCCGTCGTCGAGAGCGACATCGGCCCGCTGCTCCTGGCCGCGACCGGGCAGGGTCTGGTGAACGTGGTGTTCCACGCCGATGAAGCGGTCCGCGACCGGGCCGTGCGGGCGCTCGCCACCCGGTTCGCCACCGAGCCGGCCCCGGCGGTGCCCGGCCGGGCGGGCCCCCTGGAGGAGCCCATACGCCAGATCAAGGCCTATTTCGCGGGCGGGCTGCGGGAGTTCACGCTGCCGCTCGACTGGTCGCTGTCGTCCGGGTTCAACCGGCAGGTGCTGCGCGAGCTGGCGGCTGGAGTGCCGTACGGGACGGTGGTGGGCTACGGCGATCTGGCCCGCCGGGTCGGCCAGCCCGGGGCGGCCCAGGCGGTGGGCGCGGCCATGGGGTCGAACCCGCTGCCGGTGGTGGTGCCGTGCCATCGCGTGGTGGAGAGCGACGGCGGCCTCGGCGGATTCGGCGGCGGCCTGGAGACCAAGCGGCAGCTGCTCGCGCTCGAAGGGGTGCTGCCCCAGCCGCTGTTCTGAGCAGCGCCGTTGTCCTGACCCGCCCATTTCGCACGCGGACAAGGGCTGGCACACTGCGCCGGTGACTACGCTCCCCGACGCTTTTGACACCGGCCGTGCGGTGCCCGATCCGGCGGCCCTGCCCGCGCTGCGGCGCCGCATCACCGCCGTGCTGATCGCGAGCCAGATACTCGGCGGGCTCGCGAACGCCACGGGGATCGCGCTGGCCGCGGTGCTTGCCGCCGAGGTCAGCGGCAGCCAGGCCCTGTCGGGGCTCGCCTCCGCGTCGATGGTGGCCGGGCCCGCGCTCCTCGCGATGCCGCTGGCCGCGCTGATGACCCGGCGCGGCCGCCGCCCCGGCCTGGTGCTCGCCTATCTCCTCGGGGTGGTCGGCGCCGCGGTCGTGGTCACCGGCGCCGTGCTCGCCAGCTTCCCGCTGCTGCTGTTCGGCATGGCCGTCTTCGGCGCCGGCTCGCTGGGCAACCTCCAGGCCCGGTACGCCGCCGCCGACCTCGCCGAGCCGGAACGGCGGGCCCGGGCCATCTCCACCGTGGTCTGGGCGACGACGATCGGCGCCGTGCTGGGGCCGAACATAGCCGCGCCCGCCGGCCACAGCGTGACCCGCTTCGGCATACCGGCGGCCGCGGGCCCGTTCGTGTGGGCGGCCGGGGTGTTCCTGCTGTCCGCCGTGCTGGTCGGCGTACTGCTCCGGCCGGATCCGCTGCTGACCGCCCGCGCGCTGGACGGCGGCGCGGCGCAGTCCGCAGCGGCCCGCTCGCTGCGGGCCGGGGTCAGGGCGGTCAGGGAGTCCCCGCGGGCCCGCCTGGCGCTCGTCACCGTCGCCGTGTCGCACACCGCCATGGTGTCGATCATGTCGATGACGCCGGTCGCGCTCACCCGTCACGGCGCGGACATCGAGCTGATCGGCCTGGTCATCAGCATCCACATCGCGGGGATGTACGCGTTCTCACCGGTGATGGGCTGGCTCGCGGACCGGCTCGGGCGGCTCTCCGTGATCGGCTTGGCGGCCGGACTGCTGTGCTGCGCCGCCCTGCTGGCGGGCACGGCGGGCGCGAGCCACGGGCAGACCATGGCCGGGCTCTTCCTGCTCGGCCTCGGCTGGTCGGCGGGGCTCGTGTCCGGTTCGGCCCTGCTGACCGACTCGGTGCCGGGCCCCGCCCGCGCCGCCGTGCAGGGCCTGTGCGACCTGACGATGAACGTGGCGGCGGGCCTCGGCGGCCTCACGGCCGGCCTGATCGTGGCCCGCGCGGGCTACGGCTGGCTGAACGCGGCGGGCGCCTCGCTGCTGCTGCCGATGGCAGGCCTCGCCCTGTTCACGTCCCGCCGGCACAGGACGGAGAAGGCGGGCCCGGCCGCGCCTACGAGCTGATGTGGTAGGCCTTGCGCAGCGTCTCGTGGACGGTCCAGGTGGTGCGGTCGCCCTCGCGCAGCACACAGGCGTCGCCAGGACCGATCTCCAGCGTGTCGCCGCCCGCCACCTCGACGGTGGCGCGCCCGCTGACCACGACGAACAGCTCATCGGCCTCGATGTCGGTCACCACGCCCGGCGTGATCTGCCAGATGCCCCGGATCTGCTTCCCGTCCGCCGACTCCCACAGCACCTTCCCGGTCACCTCGGGGGCGCCGGACACGATCTGTTCCGGATCGAGCGGCTCCGGCTCCAGTTCGGCGTCAAGGACGCGCACGGCGAAGGAGGCGGGCGCGAGGGGGCCCGGGTCGAGCGGGGCGGGGCCGGTGGGGGTGGCGGAGGCTTGATCCATGGTGCTCATGGCCGGTCAATCTAGCCGCGCCGGGCAGCGGCTTTTGACCGACAGTCCGGCCAGGTCTGGGCGCCCTCCCGCGACAGTCTGTCCAGCGCGTCCCCTCACCTCGTACTCCGCCGGTCAAACCGGCCGCACCGAAGCGGAGTTGAGCCGTCGCGGCGCACGTCCCGGCTGCCCGCACCGCCTGGGCCGGTCCGTCCGGCAGAACGTTTACCCGGCTTCCGGGCGTGCCAGGGATGGGACATGCCCTTTGACGACGTACCTGATCAGACCAAGGTGTCGGAAGAAGTACGGACGGCTCTTGACGAGGGGCGGCCGGTCGTCGCCCTGGAGTCGACGATCATCTCCCACGGCCTCCCCCGGCCGCGCAATCTGCGGGTCGCCACCGAACTGGAGCAGCTGGTACGGGCCCGGGGCGCCGTTCCCGCGACGATCGCCGTACTCGACGGGCAGCCCCGGGTGGGCCTCGACGAGGCGCAGTTGGAGCGGGTCGCCAACGAGGAGCTGCGCAAGCTCGGGCACCGCGATCTGCCGATGGCCCTGGCGACCGGGGCGAGCGGGGCAACGACCGTGTCGGGCACCGCGTTCCTGGCCGCGCGAGCGGGCCTGCGCGTCTTCGCGACCGGCGGGCTCGGCGGCGTACACCGCGAGTGGACCGAGACACAGGACGAGTCGGCGGACCTGCGGCTCCTCGCCGGGACGCCGATCGCGGTGGTGTGCGCGGGCGTGAAGTCGATCCTCGACGTACCGGCCACGCTCCAGCGCCTGGAGACGCTGGGGATCTCGGTGGTCGGCTACGGCACGGACCACTTCCCCGGGTTCTACCTGTCCAGTTCCGGCGAGCCGGTCGACTGGACGGTACGGACACCGCAGGAGGCCGCGGACGTGCTGCGGGCCCATCGCTCGCTCGCGCTCGACTCGGCGGTGATCGTGGCGAATCCGGTGCCCGAGGCCGAGCAGCTCGACCCCAGCCTGCACGACGAGGTGCTCTCCTCGGGCCTCGCCGCCTGTCGCGCCGCGGGCATCACGGGCCAGGCGGTCACGCCCTTCCTCCTGGACTACGTGGTCCAGCACACGGGCGGCGCGTCCCTGGAGGCCAACGTGGCGGCGGTCCGCGGAAACGTCCGGCTGGCGGCGGACATCGCGGCGGCGCTGTGAGCGGTGCCGGGGGCGACCGCGCGGGCGGCGGGCTCCTCGTCGTCGGGGACGTGGTCACCGACGTGGTCGCCCGCCACCGCGGCCCGCTCGCACCCGCCACGGACACCGCGGCCGACATCCGTACGGTGCCGGGCGGGGCCGGCGCCAACGCGGCCTGCTGGGCGGCCCATTCGGGCTGCCCGGACGTGCGCCTGCTCGCCCGGGTCGGCCGGGACGCGGCCGCCTGGCACGACCTCCGGCTGCGCCGCTCCGGCGTACGTCCCCTGCTGATCCCGGATGCCGACGCGCCCACCGCGACCGTGATCGCGCTGGTCGACACGGCGACGGCGGAACGCACCTTCCTGACCGACAGCGGCGCCGTCCACCGCATGAGCCCCGCCGACTGGTCGCCCGCCCTGCTCGACGGCGTCGCCCACCTCCACCTATCGGGCTACCTGCTGTTCGCCGACCAGTGCCGCCAACTAGCCATCGCGGCAGGGGAGTCGGCCCGGCGGGCCGGTGTCACCGTGAGCCTGGACCCGGCC
Organism: Streptomyces sp. WM6378; assembly: GCF_001279695.1. GTDB lineage: Bacteria > Actinomycetota > Actinomycetes > Streptomycetales > Streptomycetaceae > Streptomyces. The sequence continues at coordinate 48,319 of NZ_LGDD01000317.1, read as the reverse complement.
TCCACCGGCTTCATCGCGGACCTCGGCGTCGAACGGTTCCTGACGATGACCGAGGGGGTGGACGTGCTGCTCCCCAACGCGGACGAGGCGGCCTTCGTGACCGGCCTGCCCGAGCCGGCGGACGCGGCGGCCAAGTTGAGCCGGCAGTTCCCCTTGGTCGCGGTCACGCTGGGCGCGGCCGGGGCACTGGTGGCCGCGGACGGGAAGGTCATCGCGAGGGTGGCGGCGCCGGAGGTGGCGGCCCTGGACTCCACGGGCGCGGGCGACGCCTTCACCGGCGCCTTCCTCGCCGCCCGCCTGAGGGGCGCGTCCCCTGCGGAGGCCGCGGAGGCGGGGTGCCGGGCGGGGGCGCTGGCAGTGGGGGTGGTGGGAGGGCGACCCTCGGTGGAGTAGAGGCGGTGACGATTGACGGACAGGTGACGATTGACGGACAGATGTCAGACATCAGAGTCCGTCAGCCGATGACCGTCATCTGTCATGGCCCTTGGGCTCATGGGCCCAAGGGATCAGACTGGCTCAAGGCGGCTCAAGCGCCGGACACCATTCGCCAGTTGACATCCGTCATCCTCTGTCCGCTACTCCCCACGCCGGATGCCGAAAATCGTCGACCCGCACCACGACGTCAGCCGCCTCGCCCGGCCCCACCTCCGCCTCGTACCGCTCGAACGCGGGGAGCGTCCAGCGGGCGCTCTCTTCGGTTCGGCGGCGCAGGGCCGGCGCCGACAGACGCAGGTGCGCGGTGAGGTCGAAGGGGAACCAGCGGCCCAGGAGCAGGGGGCCGTATAGCACCAACACGCCTCCCTCCGGGAGCAGTTGGTAGGGGCTCCGGGTGGCCCGGTCGGTCGCCGGGTCCCACAGGTCGGGCAGCACGCGGCCGGTGCCGCCCGGCTCCAGCGGCCCGAACACCTCGCGCCACAACGCGCCCGTGTCGAACCAGCCGTCGTAGTACGTGTCCGGGTCCTCGCGGCCGAATTCGTAGCGCAGCGAGGCGGGCCGCAGGAAGCCCTCGGTGGAGACGGCGAGGACGGACCTGCCGCGCAGCCGGAGCGTTTCCGCGACGCGTCGGCCCAGCTCTTCGGGGCGGGCCGCGGGGGCGCCGTCGATGCCGATGCGCAGCCAGGGGCTGCCGTCGGCGGCCTTCAGGTCCATGGCCCGTTCGGCGAGGGCGTCGGTCAGCCGTTCCCAGGTGATCGCTTCGAATCGCACGCCCCCATCATGCGCGGAGCGCGAACGTCCCGGCCGGAGCGGGTCCGTGAACGGGGGCGGGCCCGGAGGCGTAGCCGGCCCCCGGGCCCTGAGTGATGCCACCGCGACTGCACACGCCGGTCCGCTTGAGAACCCAGGTCAGTCTTAAGCCGTCGCGTCCTGCCTTTGGACCACCGCGGATCGGGATGGAACTCGACTGGAGCTCCGCGGGCCGGACTCGAACCGGCAATTCGACGCACATGGGCCTGAGCCCGGTTGGTTCCGGCGATCGGTGGCGCATGCTGAGTCTGGAGCGAGAGTCTGAGATTGATGGCGGCACGCTGAGGTGCGGCCGCACCGTCACGACAAGCTTCAGCTTCAGCTTTGCGCTCCTCGCGCACCCGGCCGCGCTGAGCACGACCGGGAGTTCAATGGGTAATGCGTGCTCACCCGAAAAGGTAGCCGAATACGGCGTCGCCCACCCGCTGGTCGGTGACGTCGATGCCGTTGGCCTCTTCGCGCGCGAACTTCACGGCCTGCTGCAACTTCTCGACGCGTCCTATGAGTTCGTTGATGCGCCGGGCGGGCAGCGCGCCGGAGAACTTCACGGTCGTCCAGTAGCCGACGGGTACGTCCTCGTAGTACACCTCGACCTGCGCCGGATGCTTGTCGGTGGCCTCCGCCTTGACGTGGTTGCGCGGCACCTTCTTCGTGCGCAGCGTCCGTACCGGCTCGGTCTTCCAGGAGTCGGTGGAAGGGTCCTGCACCCACGACTCGGCGGCGTCCAGCACGGGAAGCCGGCGCACGAAGGCGTTGATGTCGGTCAGCTGCTTTTCGAGGAAGAGCAGGTACGAGACCGGTACGGCGGCCACGAGGACCCGCCCGTCCACGGTGACGTCGGCCCGCGCCTCGCAGTTCGCCCAGTCCTTGGTGGCGGTCACGTCGAACAGCCGGGTCAGCGTGGCGGCCGTCTCGCGCAGCACGTCCTCGGACCTGACCTGTACCCGGGTGGACTCGGGCGGCAGCTGCTCGCCCTCCTCGTCCTTGGGCTGATAGGTACGGGAGATTCCGGCCAGCAACGCGGGCTTCTGCAGCCCGTACTGAGCGGCCGTCAGGTCCTGGTGGGACTTCGACTTGATTCCCTTTTCGACTGCGATGATCTGATTGAGTTTCGCCACGTGTGGAAACGTAGCAAGCCCAATCCGCTTTGTTCCACCGGTTATTGAGCGGGGAATCAGAGAAGGGAAGGACACACCCCGGGACTACGGCAAGGAGGGCTGCCACATTCTCGTCATACAACCCCGGCGCCACCATAGCTGCGCCGACTGCGATCGCGCCCCGCTCAGACACATCGTGCTGGAGTCCGGCGCCCCGCTCTGCCTGGACTGCGCCGATCTGGGCCATCTGGTCTTCCTGCCGCGCGGCGACACCGCGCTCACCCGCCGGGCCCGCGCGGGCAGTTCGCTCTCCGCCGTCGTGGTCCGCTTCAACCGGCGCCGCCGACGCTACGAGCGCCAGGGCGTCTTCGTCGAGGAGGCCGCCCTCGCCGCGGCGGAGGCCGCGTGCCTGGCCGACGCGGAGGCCCGGGCTCGGAGGCGGGCCCGGGACGCCGGGCGCCGGGCCGCCGAGGACGTGCGGTTCACCGCGGCGCTGACCGCCGAGATCCTGCGCCTGTTTCCGTGCTGCCCTGCCGAGCGGGCCCGCGACATCGCCGAGCACAGCTCGGTGCGCGGCAGCGGCCGGGTGGGCCGGTCGGCGGCGGGCCGGGCGCTGGACGAGTTCGCGGTGACGGCCGCCGTGCGGGCCTCCGTCCGCCATCTGGACACCGAGTACGACGCGCTGCTCATGGCGCGGGTGCCGCACAACCGGGCGCGGGCCCGGGTCGCCGCCGCGATCGACGCCGTACTGGCCTCGTGGGCGGCGGACGGGTGCGACGAGGTAGCCTCCAGGGTCGCGGAAGACCAGCCTCCTGTTACGTAAGAATTCCATTCACTCACAGTTCTTTCGCATAGAACGATTCCCCCGCGGCGCTCCGGCAGGGCAGGATGGCTGCGCTCGACCCAAGCCGTCCATCCCCCGCCACCCCGGGCGGGCCCATGCACAAGGCGAGGTAGCAGCCGATGCCGAAGCCGGCCACCGTGGCATCCACCACATCCGAGCAGCTCGCCCCGTCGCTCGACGAGGCCCCGCTGCGCCCGTTCCACCTGCGGGTGACGGCGACGACGTTCGGGGCGAACTTCTCCGACGGCTACGCGCTCGGCATGATCGGCGCGGTCCTCGCCACCCTCACCGACGCCCGGCACCTCTCCGGCGTCTGGCAGGGCCTGCTCGGCGCGTCGGCGCTGATCGGCCTCTTCTTCGGCAGCATCGTGCTCGGCCGGGTCGGCGACATCATCGGCCGCCAGAAGCTGTACATCTACAACTTCGTCCTGATCACCATCGCCTCCGCGCTCCAGCTCTGGGCCAGGGATCCGGCGCTGCTGTTCACCCTGCGCCTGCTGATCGGTTTCGGGCTCGGCGCGGACTACGCGGTGGGCCCGACGATGCTGTCGGAGTTCGCACCCCGCAGGCTCCGAGGCGTACTCCTCGGCTCCCTCACCGTGATGTGGACCGTCGGTTACGTCATCGCGGGCATCCTCGGCACCTACCTCGGCAAGTCGGAGGGCGCCGCCTACCTGCTGCTCGCGTCCGGCGCGGTGCCCGCGCTCCTGGTCCTGCTGCTCCGCATCGGAACTCCCGAGTCGCCGAGCTGGCTGATCAGCCAGGGCCGGGTGGCCGAGGCGCGGGACATCGCCAGGAAGTACCTGAAGGCGGAGCTGGGCTCGGCCGAGGCCGCCCCGGCCGAGCGGGATACCGGCACGACCGGGGCGTACCGGGAGCTCTTCTCGCCCGGCCAGGCCAGGCGCACCTGGTTCGGCACGGTCTTCTACAGCGCGCAGGTGCTCCCGTACTTCGCGATCTACACCTTCATGCCGACGATCCTGGCCGCACTGCACGTCCCGGACCCCGACCTGCAGAACCTGCTGCTCAACCTCTTCCTGCTCGGCGGCGGCGTCATAGGTCTCTGGTTCCTCCAGAAAACCGGCCGCCGCCCCTTGACGATCGTCACATTCGGCATCATGACGGCGGCGTTGACCCTGATGGGCGCCTTCGCCCATGCGTCGACGATCGCGCTCATGGTGCCGTTCCTCGTCTACACCTTTGTGATGGCCGGCGCTTCAAACCTCACCCAGGTGTATCCCGCCGAGCTCTACCCGACGCATTTGCGCGCCACCGGCGTCGGCTTCCTCAACGGAACGAGCCGCATCGCCTCGGCCATCGGCACGTTCATCCTGCCGGTGAGCCTGGAGCACCTCGGCCTGAGCGGCTCGATGTACTGGCTGGCGGCGGTCCTCCTCGTCGGGATGCTGGTGTCGCTGGCGTGGGCCCCGGAGACGCGCGAGTCGGTGACGACTTCGGGCGGCTGAGCCCCCCGGGGAGCCAGGAGCCGGTGACGGACGGGGGCGGCCGAGCCCCCAGGGAAGCGGGAGTCGGTGACGGACGCGGGCGACCGAGGGCCCGGAGCGGGACTCGTCGGTATCGCCAGCGGACGCCTGACCTCCACAACTGCCCCGCGCAGCCAGCCACTTGGGCCACCGGTATGGGTATCCCTCCCCCATGACGACTGCGCCGGACCGCCCCCTGCTGCTCCTCGACGTGGACGGCCCCCTCAACCCGTACGGAGCCCGCCTCCCCCAGCTGCGCGGCTACCGCACCCACCGGCTCCACCCGTCGTGCTGGCTCTCGCGCCAGACCCCGGGTTCCCGACCGCACCGGCGCGGCCTGCGCGTCCACCTCAACCCGGCCCACGGCCCCCGGCTGCGTTCCCTGCCGTACGAACTGGCCTGGGCCACCACGTGGATGAACGAGGCGAACGAAATGATCGCCCCCGCCATCGGCCTCCCGCCGGACCTCCCGTACATCGCCTGGCCCGAGCTCTTCGCCACCGACCCGGACGGCCTGTACTGGAAGACCAGACCGCTGCTGAACTGGGCCGCGGGCCGCCCGTTCGCCTGGGTCGACGACATGATCACCGATCTGGACGAGACCTATGTGCGCGACAACCACGATTCGCCCGCGCTGATGGTGCGCGTGCATCCACGACGGGGGCTACGGGAGAGGGACTTCAGGAAACTGGCCCAGTGGGCAGCCACCACGTGAACCCCACACTCCTGCCAGGGCGTCCGTTTCTTCTACGCCTTTGCCTCTTCCCCTAGCGGCGAGCCCATCGACGAGTAGGCTGAATTTTCGCGTTTCCGGGGAAAGCATTAACTTTCCGTGAACAGAGGGCAGTTCGGTCATGCCCGTGCAGCCCTCCATCCCGTGGGGGGAATTTCGTATGCACGAAATGATCAAAGGCGCCAACGTGGGCCTGGCGTCTCTGAGCGAGACCACTGGCTCCGTCATCGTCAGCCTGAGCTGGAGCAGCCCGAGCGGTGAAGGTGACGCCGATGTCTCCATACTGCTGCTCGGCGCGAACGGCAAGGTGCGGAGCAACGGGGACTTCTACTTCTACAACAACCCGGCCGCGGCGGACGGAACGGTGCAGCTCCTCGGCCCGGCTCCGACGGAGAACGGCAGCGAGGACAGAATTCAGCTTGATCTGACTGCAATTCCCGGTGAAGTCGACCGGATCATCATCGCGGCCAGTCGCCATCAGCGGGCCCAATTCAGCGAGTTGGAGAACATTAGGCTCGCTCTGACGGACGGCTCGGGCGAGAGCCTTCTCGGCTTCTCCATTGCGGACGCCAATACGGAGAGCGCGTTCGTCTTCGGCGAGATCTACCGGCGCGAGGAGGCCTGGAAGTTCCGGGCCGTCGGCCAGGGGTACGACTCCGGTCTGGCCGGACTCGCCACCGACTACGGCATCGAGATCGACGAGGACGACGACAGCGACCAGGACGGCGAAGCCTGCGCCCCCGCCGAACCCGCCGAACCTGCCGAACCCGCCGCCTCCGCTGCCTCCGCCGTCGAGAACGGCGGGGGCCTCGCCGTCGAGATGGTAATGGCAACCCCCTTGCCCCAGGCCGCCGTTGTGGCACTCGCATCGCCTCTTGCCGGTGTGCCCGTTCAGCGCGGCGCCGACCCGGTAGCGGCCGAGGCACCCGCCGCCGTGCCCGCGCGACGGCTCCGTACGGCCAAGAAGAAGGTCACGCTGCCGAAGGCGCCCAAGGTCTCGCTCGCGGAGAACGAGGCGTGGCGCGCCGCCCGGCTGTTCCCCGCGTCCTCGCTGAAGAGCGACCGGGAGCGCGAGATGCGGGCGACGTCCGTGCTCCTGTCCGTGATGACGCAGGTTCCCGAGTTCGGCCGTCGGCTGACCGCCGCCTTCGGCGCGCCCGCCGGGCGGATGGAGACCTTCACCGAGGTCTCGCTCCCCAACGGCGACACCTCCAAGCGGCCCGACGGGGTCATCCGCGTGGAGCGCGCGGGGAAGTTGTGGACGGCGCTCGTCGAGACCAAGACCAACGGCAACGCCCTCAAAAGCGAGCAGATCCAGGACTACATGGACATCGCCGCCCGCCGGGGCTACGAAGCGGTCATCACCCTGTCCAACGACGTTGCCCTGGAAGGAAGTTCCCCGGTCGAGGTGAAGACCGACGGGCGGCTCAAGCACAAGGTCGCCCTGTGGCATCTGTCCTGGGCCGAGGTCACGCACCAGGCGCAGCTCCTCATCCGGCACGAGGGCGTACGCAACGAGGCGCACGCCTGGCTCCTCCAGGAGCTCCTGCACTACCTCCAGCACGAGAACTCCGGCTGCCACGGCTTCCAGAACATGGGCCCGGCGTGGGTCCCGGTCCGCCACGGGATCGACGAGGAGACCCTGTCGCCGGGCGATCCGCGCACCGTGCAGGTCGTCGAGAGCTGGGAGCGGCTGATCCGCCAGGTCTGTCTGCGGCTCGGCGGTGAGCTCGGTACGAAGGTGGTGCCCGTGCAGCGCGCCAAGCGCGGCACCGACCCGCAGTCGCGGCGGGCGCAATTGGCGGGCCGGCTCTGCGTGGACGGCCAGTTGCACGCGGAGATCCGGGTCGAGGGCGCACCCGGCAATCTCGCCATCGTCGCCGATCTGCGGATGGGGCGGCTCAGGACCTCCATCGAAGTCCCCGCGCCCGAACAGGGCTATCCGCTCACCTGGGTGAAGAAGCTGTTGAAGCAGCTCGGCGAGGCACCGGCCGACCTTCATGTGCAGGCCCTCCTCGACGGGGAAGCGGTCGGCCCGCGCGGCACCTTGGAGAGGCTGCGCCGCGAGCCCGGGGACCTGCTGCCGCGCGGGTCCGAGCGGATCACCGGGTTCCGGCTGTCGCTCTCCAGGGGCGTGGGCAGTACGCGCGGCAACGCTGAGACCGGGTTCATCCGCGGTGTCGACGCGGCCGTCGACCTGTTCCACGCCGGCGTGGTCAGGCAGTTGGAACAGCCGCGCCCGGCACAGCGCGCCAAGGCGGTCACGGCCCGCGACTGAGGCCCCGGTGGGCCTCGTCGCCCCCTCCTGGTGTCAGCCGCCGAGCCGGGCCGTGAGCGCCCCCACCGGATCCGCGTCCGGGGTGCCGCGCGGCCACCAGTCCTCCCGTCCCGGATCCGATTCGTATCCGTACCAGAGCCCGTCGCGGCCGTAGCGGAGCTGGGTGGTGGGGGTGGAGAGGCGGTTGCGGCTGGGGCGGAAGTCCGGGAATCCGGCGGCGCTCAGCGCCGGGCGGGCCCGGTCGAAGGGGCCCGCCGGCGGGTCCCAGGGCAGTTCGAGGACGGCGAGCGCCTCGATGCCGCCCTGCCGCCAGGCGGCCACCGCGCGCGCCAGATCGGTGGGGGTGCGGTCGGTGGCCCGGGTCAGGGAGGTGTAGAGGGCGCGGGTGGCCGAGGTGAGGCCGGAGCCGGGGTGCGCGGCGGCGAGGCGGACCGCGTCCTGCCAGGGCGAGAGGGGGGCGATCGGATCCTCTCCGGTGGTCAGGAGCGTGTGGGCGCGGATGGCTGCCTCGGTGGCGAGAAGGTCGAGGGACAGCGGGTCGGGCCCGCCGGGCACCTCGGGGAAGGCGGGCGGGTGGCCCGGCCGCGGCGGCGTGGGGAACGGCGGCGGCAGGGGCGGGAGCGTACGCGGCTGGACCGCCACACGGGCCTGGACGGTGGGGAGTTGAGGGAGGGGGGCCGCCCGCTCCACGGCCATGCGGGTGGCGTTGCGCCGGGTGAGCGCGGCGAGCACCTCCTGTTCGCCGCGCCCCCGCATCAGGAGCAGCACGAACGGGTCCTCGTCCAGGAGACGGGCGGTCTGGTAGCAGAGCGCCGCCGCGTGCTTGCAGGGATAGCCGTCGTCGGGGCAGGAACAGTCGGGGATCAGGTCGCCCGACGCGGGCAGCAGCGCCGCCTCGTCGGCCAGCGCGTGCGGCAGGTCCTTGTCGAGCAGCGCGGCGATGTGGGCGGGCTCCTGGGCCGCGGTGTCGAGGAAGTCCTCCCACACCTGGTCGGGCAGGGTGCGCAGCCGCAGCTCCGTACGGTAGGGGCGGGGGCGGGAACCGTGTACGTAGGCCGTGATGCGGCCCGGCGTGACGGTGATCGCGTCGACTTTTCCGGCTTCGGCGTAGGCGCGGCCGCGCGCCAACCGGGCGGAGTCCAGGGCGAGTTCCTCAAGCGCCGCCACCCAGGCGTCGCCCCACCAGGTGCCGGTCCGCTCGGAGCGGGCGCCGAGCGCGGGGTAGGTGCGACGGCGGTCGTCGTGGCGCGGGGTGCCGATGGACGGGCGGGGGGTCATGGGGCCCTCCGCAGGGAGATCAGGTCGGCCAGTTCGCGGTCGGTGAGTTCGGTCAGGGCGCTCTCGCCTGAGCCGAGGACGGCCTCGGCCAGCCGGCGTTTCTGTTCCAGCATGTCGGCGATGCGGTCCTCCACGGTGCCCTCCGCGATCAGGCGGTGGACCTGGACGGGCTGGGTCTGGCCGATGCGGTAGGCGCGGTCGGTGGCCTGTTCCTCCACCGCCGGGTTCCACCAGCGGTCGTAGTGGACGACATGGCCGGCGCGGGTCAGGTTGAGGCCGGTGCCGGCCGCCTTGAGGGAGAGGATGAACACGGGCACCTCGCCGCTCTGGAAGGCATCGACCAGCCGGTCCCGCTCGGCCACCGGCGTTCCTCCGTGGAGCAGTTGGGAAGGCACGCCGCGGGCGGTCAGGTGGCTGGAGAGCAGGCGGGCCATCGCGACGTACTGGGTGAAGACGAGGACCGATCCGTCCTCGCTGAGGATGGTGTCCACCAGCTCGTCGAGCAGCGCCAGCTTCCCCGAGCGGGACGGCAGGCGCGGGGCATCCTCCTTCAGGTACTGGGCGGGGTGGTTGCAGATCTGCTTCAGGGCGGTGAGCAGCTTCATGATCTGGGCGCGGCGGGCGATGCCCTCGGAGGCTTCGACGGCCGCCATCGCCTCGCGGACCACCGCCTCGTAGAGGGCGGCCTGTTCGCGGGTCAGCGGCACGGGATGGTCGGTCTCCGTCTTCGGAGGCAGTTCGGGCACGATGCCCGGGTCGGACTTCTTCCTCCGGAGGAGGAAGGGGCGGATCAGGCGGGAGAGGCGAGCCGCCGCGTCCTCGTCCTCGCCGTTCTCCACCAGCCGGGCGTGCCGGGCCCGGAACGCCTTGAGGGGGCCGAGCAGCCCCGGCGTCGTCCAGTCGAGCAGGGCCCACAGCTCGGAGAGGTTGTTCTCCACGGGGGTGCCAGTGAGCGCGATCCTGGCCGGGGCCGGGATGGTGCGCAGCGCCTTGGCGGTCGCCGAGAACGGGTTCTTGACGTGCTGCGCCTCGTCGGCGACCACCATGTTCCAGGAGTGGGCGGCCAGTTGGGGCGCGCTGCCGCGCATGGTGCCGTACGTGGTGAGGACGAAGCCTCCCCCGCTGCCTTCCAGGCTGCGGCTGCTGCCGTGGAAGCGGCACACGGGGACGCCCGGCGCGAACCGGGCGATCTCGCGCTGCCAGTTGCCGAGCAGCGAGGCCGGGCAGACGACCAGCGTGGGTTCGGTGCGGCTCCGGCGCAGGTGCAGGGCGATCACGGTGATGGTCTTGCCGAGGCCCATGTCGTCGGCGAGGCAGCCGCCGAGGCCCATGGAGGTCATCAGCTCCAGCCAGGCCAGGCCCCGCAGTTGGTAGTCGCGCAGGGTGGCGTCGAGGCCCGGTGGCTGTTCGGCCGTGGCGGGCCCCTCCAGGAGCCGGTCGCGGAGCACCGCGAGCGCTCCGGCCGGGACCGCCTGGACCGTCTCGCCGTCGACCTCGGCGGTGCCGGTGAGTGCGACGGACAGCGCGTCCACCGGGTCGAGCAGGCCCAGGTCACGCTTTCTGGCCTTGCGGACGAGTTCGGGGTCGGCCACCACCCACTGGTCGCGCAGCCGCACGATCGGGCGGTGGGACTCGGCGAGGACATCCATCTCGGCGTTGCTGAGCGGTTCCCCGCCGAGCGCCAACTGCCAGTTGAAGGCGAGGAGTTCCTCGGCGTCGAAGAAGGACGTGCCGTCGGTCGCCGAGCCGGGCGCCGGCCTCACGACGGCGGTGGCGCTGAGCGTACGGGCCAGTTCGCGCGGCCAGTGCACGGCGACGCCCGCCGCGGCGAGGCGCGCCGACGCCTCGCCGAGCAGCTCGTACAGCTCGGTCTCGGTGAGCGGCAGGACGTCCGGAACGCTGCGCTCCAGGAGCAGCCCGAGCGACGGCCAGACGCGGGCGGCCCGGCGCAGCGCGAGCAGCGCGTCGATCCGGGCGCGCGGCCCGAAGGCGTCAACTCCGCTTCGCGCGCTGCCCGTTGGCGCCCGGTCCCCGCCCTCGCCCTCGTCGTCCGACCAGAGGCGGGCCGCGTCGACGACGAGAGTCGGGTCGGCGAGGCTGTGCACCTGGACGATCGCCGAGCCCGCGCGCCGGGCCTCGCCCTCCTCTTCGGACGCCGTGTCGAACAGCTCGTACCCGGACAGGTCCAGGCGCAGCGAGACCCGTACACCGGCGTCCATGCCGGCGGCCGCCTCCGCGGCCCAGGCGCGGGCGGCGGGCAGGTGCTGGGCGGCGGCCGCGGCGAAGGGCGCGCCCGCCGCGTGGGCGGCGGCCGGGGTGCGCGGCAGGGTGTCCGCGACCGCGTCCAGGAAGGCGCGTACCAGGGCGTCCGGCTCCGGGAGCTGGAGGGCGCCCCGGCCGGGGACGGGGACGGCGTACGCCTCGTACGGCATGGCGGCGGCGATGGCGCGGAGCTGGGCGATGTCGTCGGCGTCCAGCGGCCCGGCCCGCCACGCGTCGTGGTGGGTGGAGGTGAGCCCGGGCAGCAGTCTGCCGCGCGCGACGAGGTGCAGGGCGTGCAGCGCGGCGGCGCCCCAGCAGGCCGCCGCCGGGTGTGCGGCGGGGTGCCGGCGGGCCTTGACCAGCGCCGGAAGGGCATCGGCGACCGGCACGAGGAGGGCGGCGACCTTGCGGCTGCGGGCTCCCCCGCCGTGGCGGCGCACCACGGTCAGCTCGGTCAACTCCGCCCCGGGCGGCCCCTGGGGCACCGGCCCCTGGTCCGGGTCCCAGAAGGCGACCTTTCCGTCGCGCGGCAGCCCGGCGGGCAGGAACACGGCGGCCGCCGACAGCGCGGGGCCCGTGGACGGCGTGGGCGCCGGTGCGCTCGCGGCCTCGTGCGGCCGCCCCGGCTCCGCCGGCGGGTAGGCGTGCTCGCGATGCTCACGCCAGGCGGACGCCGGCATCCACGAGGTCACCGGCTCCCGCTCGGGGCGTCGCATCGGTGTCGGCCGGTCCATCGCCGGTCACCTCCCTTCGTCCGCACGGTCATGACGCGTCGCGTGGTCCGCGACTGATCTACGACCTTACGGGCGAGGTCTGACAATGGGTCCCACGCCCTCAGCGCACCCCCTCCCACAAGGCACGTTCCTCGCCGCGAAGATCGGACTCGACGCTCGGCACGGTGTCGAAGACCATGGTCGTCCGGGTCTCGCGGTCGTACGGCGCCCAGCCCGGGTCGCCCGTCTTCGCGAAGGCCACCCAGGCACCGTGCATCGCGTCCGCGAGGGACTGCGGGGGCTTCTCGCCGAGGATCGGGGCGTAGGCCGGGTCGTCGAGCCGGTCGAAGACGTAGCCGAGCTCGGAGGCGTGGCTGGCGCCGAGCCGGCCGCCGAGGGCCGGAGAGCGCCGGGCGAACTCGTACACGTATGAGCCGGGCACCGCCTCGGCGACGCGCAGCGCCGGGATCCGGTAGAACCAGTCGGTGGTGACCGCGTCGAACAGCTCGCCGGGCACGGCGTCCGGGCGACGCGCCGCGTACACGGGCAGTGCTGTGTCCGGATCGAGGCCGTACGCCGCCGTCACGGTCCGCAGCTTGGCCCGCGGCAGGACGTCGAGGCGTTCGGTCGGCACCAGGAAGAGGCGGTACTCCTCGCGGTTGCTGCCGGTCAGGAGCTCCACGCCGCAGTCCGCGGCGGGCAGCGGCAGCTCGTCGAGGACGGGCTCGAACGGCATCATGTTGAGCGCTGCCTCGCCCCACAGCGCGGGGTCCGGGCGGGCCCCGATCTCGCCCCGCAGCCCGGCCTGCGCGGGCAGCAGCGCGTCCAGCGGGACGGCGGCGAACTCCTCCGCGGTCGCCTCGATGCCGAGTCTTTCGGCGAGCCTGGCCGTGATCAGGTCGGCCGAGGCGGGCCGCAGGAAGTGGTGGGCGGCGCCGCTCTGCAGGATCGCGCGGCGGAACAGGCCACGCGCGCGGGGCATCGAGAGCAGCGCGCCGATGCTCATGGCGCCCGCCGACTCGCCGAAGACCGTCACCTGGCCGGGGTCGCCGCCGAAGGCCTCGATGTTGTCGCGGACCCACTCCAGGGCGGCGATCTGATCGAGCAGCCCGCGGTTGTCCGGCCGGTCGGGCAGCCTCAGGAAGCCGTCGGCGCCGAGCCGGTAGTTGATGCTCACGTACACCACACCGTCGCGGGCGAAGGTGCTTCCGTCGTACGCCGACGTGGCTCCGGAGCCGTTGGCGAAGGCCCCGCCGTGCATCCACACCATCACCGGCAGACCGCCGGAGGCCGGGTGCGGGGTCCAGATGTTGAGGTTGAGGCAGTCCTCCCCCTGGGGGCCGTCGTCCGGGATGAGGGCGTCGAAGGGCGGCGCGTAGGGGGCTCTGGGCACGCTCGCTCCATAGGAGAGCGCTTCGCGCACGCCGTCCCAGGGGGCGGCCGGTCCCGGCGCGCGAAAGCGTGCCTCCCCGAAGGGGGGCGCGGCGAACGGGATGCCCAGGAAGGCGGCCACGTCGTCGGCGACGAGCCGGCCTCGCACCGCGCCCTGGTGGGTCGTACGAATGGGTTCCATCAGGTTCGTGCGCCTTCCGACAGGGTTTCGAGCAGTGCCGCGCCGAATTCCTCGGGACGTTCGACATGGACCGCATGCCCGGCTCCGGGCACCGCAATCTCTCGTACCCTGCCACCGGCCCGGGCGTACAGGCCCGGCGCGTGGCGGGTCTGGGCGAGCATCGGCTGGGCCGGGGTGCCGTCCCAGCCGGGCACGGCGCCGAGCAGCGCACGATCCGATCCCCCCAGCCTCGGCAAAGCAACACCGTGGACAGCCTTGCCCCTGTCCGCGTAGACGCTAGGCAGCGCGCGCCCACCGGGGTGATGGGTGCGCACCACACAGGGCGAAGGGGAAATGTGGTGCGTCGGCGTCCCTTCGCCCGGGCGGGCTATCCACGGCGCACACCGGATGCCGGAACAGCGGGCACGGGGCAGGCTGGCGGCACTGACCGCCGCTGCCCTGCCGTACAGACGAGGACCGCTCATGTCCGTGCCCGCGTCCCAGTCCCCCGCCCGCACGTCGCGCCGCCGTCGCCGTCGCCGGACGCGGCTCGCCGCCGGAGCCGTGCTGCTCACCCTCGCCACCACGGCCTGCTCCAGCCTCGGGCGGACGTCGGTCGGCACCATCACCTACTCGATCGGCCCCCAGACGTCCGTCATGCTGACCAGCCCGAAAGTGCGGGGCTGCCACAAGCTGCCACCGTCCGGGACGACCGACCTCTACAACAACACGCTGGTCGACATGGTCATGTACCGGACGCCCGACTGCACCGGCAAGGACACGACGTACATCGGCAGCAGGCTCGCCAACAACGTGGCCCCGAAGGCCGCGCCCTGGCGCAGCTACAGCTTCGTGCACTGAGCCGGCCGCTCCTACAGCTCGAACCAGCCGTGGCCCAGGTACCAGTGGCCGCCGCCCAGGAGGTGCCGGGTGACGGCGCGCTGCACGGCGGTGTGCTGCGGGAGGTCCGCCACGCGCAGTTCCGGATTGCCGAAGACGAAGCCGACGGGTTCGCGGTCGGACGGCTCGTCGTCTTTGTAGGCGGTACGGAACAAACCTTGGAAGCGCAGAATGTTGGAATTCTCGGGAAGGTAGTCGCGCAACTGCTCGTCGAGCAGCCAGGAGTGGCAGACGCCGACCCGGTAGTGCTCCTCGGGGAAGTGGCGTGCGAAGAACTTCCTGGCCCGGGCGATGGAGTCGGCGCACGCCTGCGGCGTCAACGGGCCCCGGTAGTCGGGGATATGGAGGTCCAGGCAGAGGTCGCCGGGCTCCGCGTCGATGCCCGCCTCGCGGACGGCCCGGCCCGTACGCTCCCCGAGCCGTGAGCGCTGGAACTGGAGCCGGCCCAGCTGGTAGATCTCCCCCCGGAAGTGCAGCCGCAGCCAGCCGGGCACGGAGAGACCGCCGTTTCCGCGCCGCCTGTGGTGCAGCGCGATGTGCCGCCCCAGGTCGGCGAGCGTACGGCGGGCGATGTCCTCGGGGATGCCCCGCTCCCGGTGGTACGCCCTGACGTGCGGCAGCGCGGCGACGGCGACGTACACGGGGAACCAGCGCTCGATGTCCCCCAACCCCTCGGGCAGGGCGGGCAGTTCGGGATGGACGCCGACGGCTCCGATGTCCTGCACGAGGACCCGCACCGACTCCGCCAGGAGCTCGCCGAGCTCGGGTTCGGTGGTGAACCGGGCGGCCAGTGAGGTCAGTTCGTTGATGTCCTCGTGCGGTACGGCGAGGTCGAGCAGCGTCTCGGGGAGGTCGTCGAGGAGCAGCATGCGCGTCACCTTAGCCAGCCCGTTCCTCCTGCGCCGCCGCATTTGCGGACGCGGCGCGCACCGCGTTCTCGCGGACGTACCCGTGGCGCGGCGTACGGATTCGCCGCACCGTGTGGCTTTCACCTGCGCCCCAGCGGGTACACCCCTTTATAGAGGCGATCATCATGCTGCGCACCGGTAACGAACCGATCACCGCCCGCAGCCCCCTGCGGATGCGGCTGTGGCTGAGCATCTGGGGCCTGATCTGGGCCGCCGGCGGCACGGTGGGCTTCGGCCTGGAGGGGCGGCCGGGCTGGATGGCTGCCTGCGCGGCCCTGGCCGCGGTGATCATCGTCGATCTGTTCATGATCATCCGCCATATCCGGCAGGGCCCGCACTATCAGCCGGGCCGCGACATCCCGCCGTACGAACCGCCGCGCACCCGTCGGCCGTGAGCCGCCGGCGGTGATCTCGCGCGCTACTCGGCCTCGTCCTCGAACCGCGCCGACGCCAGGTACTCCGGCTTCGGGTCCAGGGCCGCGGCCAGCCGGAAGTGGCGCTTGGCCTGGTCGGGGCGGGCCTGGCGTTCGTAGGTGCGGGCCAGGGCGAAGTGCGCGAAGGCGTTGTCCGGCTCGCGCTCCAGGACCAGCTGGAATTCCAGCTCTGCCGACCGGAGTTGGGCCGAGGCGAAGAAGGCGCGGGCCCGCAGCAGCCGGGCCGCGGTGTTCTCGGGGTGGGCGGCGACGACCGAGTCGAGAAGTTTGACGGCACCGCGCGGGTCCCGGGCGGCCAAGAGGTGCTCGGCCGCGCGGAAGTCGATCACGTGCGTCTCGGGGTTGCTTTCGGCCACGTACCTGTCCTTTCCCTCGCTGCGCGTTGTCAACGCCATGCCCAGCTCCGGTATTCCGTACGCATCCGGACCCGCCCGCGCCCGGAGCCGCATGCCTCAGAGCGAAGCCGCCGCCAGGGTCAGCCCGAGCAGCACGATCGCCGCGCCCGCCGCCATGAATGCCCGGTCCAGGGCGGTGCGTTGGCGGCCGAGCAGGACGATGGTGCGCGGGTCCTCCGGGTCGTAGGACACCCGGACGCTGGCGCCCGGCGGGAGCGGCTCGCGGCGGCTCGGAGGAACCGGCGAAGGGAGTTCGAGGACATGGCCATCGGCCGTCTCGAACTGCAGGAGGGGCCGCGCCGAGCCCTGCGGCGCGGGCTTGACCAGCGCCCACGCGAACGCGCCCGCCCGCTCCACTCGCCGGGTCTCCCGCAGCCCGTACGCCCCGGCGAGCAGCGCCACCAGGCCGCCGAGCACCGTGAATCCCGCCAGTACGAAGAGCACAGTCGGATCGTAATCCGCCCGGGCCATATGCCGCGGGCCAAGCCGTGGAAACCCAGCATGATGAGGGAATCCGTACGGTTCGGATACGCGCCGGTTCACCGGCATACCGGGTTCGCGCCCCCCGGTGAGCCCAGGGCGCGGGTCACGGTCCACGAGGCGCTCTTGACGGCCGCGCACCGCCGCCGCCTTCAGGCAGCCCCGCGCGCCCTTCAGGCAGCGGCCCGCTCCACCAGTTCCTCCCACACCTTGCGCACCTGCGGCTCCAGCGCCTCCAAGGGGCCGTCGTTGTCGATGACGAGGTCGGCGACGGCGAGGCGCTGGGCGCGGTCGGCCTGGGCGGCCATGCGCGCGCGGGCCTCATCGGGGGTCATGCCGCGCAGGCGCACCAGCCGGTCGAGCTGGGTCTCGGGCGTCGCGTCGATGACGACCACCAGGTCGTACAGCGCCGCGAGGCCGTTCTCCGCCAGGAGGGGTACGTCGTGGACGACCACCGAGTCGGGGCCCGCCGTCGACTCCAGCTCGGCGGAGCGCGCTCCGACCAGCGGGTGCACGATCTTGTTCAGGGTCGCGAGCTTCTCGGGGTCGGAGAAGACGATGCCGCCCAGCTTGGGGCGGTCGAGCGTGCCGTCCGCGGACAGGATGCCGGGGCCGAACGCCTCGACGACCGCCGCCAGGCCCGGAGTTCCGGGCTCGACGACTTCCCGCGCGATCCTGTCCGCATCGATCAGTACGGCTCCGTAGGAGACGAGCAGCCGTGACACTTCGCTCTTGCCGGCGCCGATACCGCCGGTCAGGCCCACCTTCAGCATGAGCGGAAGCTTAGGCTGCTCACCCTATGCGTCGCCCTCCCGCTCGGCGAGAAAGCGTTCGAACTCGCGGCCCAGTTCCTCCGCCGACGGGAGGTCCGCCGGTTCGGCGACCAGGTTGCCGCGGGATTCGGCGCCCGCCACCGCGTCGTACTGGTGCTCAAGGCCCTGGACCAGGCTGACCAGTTCCTCGTCGCCCTCGCCGATCTGCCGCTCGATCTCGGTCTGGGTGCGCTGCGCTTCCGTACGGAGGCCGTGCGCAACGCTCGGCAGGACCAGGCCCGTTGCTGCCGTGACGGCCTCCAGGGCGGTCAGCGCCGCGTCGGGGTAGGCCGAGCGCGCCACGTAGTGCGGGACGTGCGCGGCGACTCCCAGGACGTCGTGGCCGGACTCCATCAGGCGGTACTCGATCAGCGACTCGGCGCTGCCGGGCACCTGCGCCTCGTCGAACGGCGAACGGTGGCCGGGCATCAGGTCCGTGCGGTTGCCGTGCGGTGTGAGGCCGACGGGGCGGGTGTGCGGCACGCCCATGGGGATGCCGTGGAAGTTGACCGAGAGGCGCACGCCGAGGCGCTCGACGATCTGGCGCACGGCGAGCGCGAAGCGCTCCCATTCGACGTCCGGCTCGGGGCCCGACATCAGCAGGAAGGGCGCGCCCGTGGCGTCCTGCACCAGGCGGACCTCCAGCGCGGGCACCTCGAAGTCGGTCCAGCGGTCGCGCCGGAACGTCAGCAGCGGGCGGCGGGCGCGGTAGTCCACGAGCCGGTCGTGGTCGAAGCGGGCCACCACCTGGTGGGGCAGCGTGTCAAGGAGCTTCTCGACGATCTGCTCGCCGGTCTCACCCGCGTCGATGTAGCCGTCGAAGTGGTACAGCATGACCAGGCCGGCCGACTCCTGCGCGAGCGCCATGTCGACGACGGCCAGGCCCTTCGGCTCCCATTCGTACAAACCCTGCGGATCAAGCACGATTACCGCTCCTCCTCGTGTTCATCAGGAAGAACGACCGCCAGGACGCGGGCATTCCCGCCGCCGCCGCTTTCACGGAAAGCCTTGCCGGGCCGGGAAAACCTCGCGGGGACGGACTTCCAGTCTGCCGGGCGGAACCCGGCTCTGAACGCGACATCGGTCAACTCGGCGACGCAGGAGCCGAGTTGACGAAGCGAGGATGGCCGCCGGGAATGAAGTAAGGCCCGCTCCCCAGGGGGAGCGGGCCTTACTTTCAGCTATCTACCAGCTGGGGTCAGAGCGTCAGCTCTGGCCGCCCGCCAGCTTCTCGCGCAGGGCGGCCAGCGCCTCGTCCGACGCCAGGGCGCCGGAGTTGTCGTCCGACTCCGAGGAGTACGAACCGCCGGAGACGCCCGCCGGGGCACCGGCCGGGGCGGCAGCACCCTCGGCAGCGGCGGCCTCGTCGGCCTCGCGGGACTTGATGACCTGGGCCTGGTGCTGCTCGAAGCGCGACTGCGCCTCGGCGTACTGGCCCTCCCAAGCCTCGCGCTGGGTCTCGTAGCCCTCGAGCCAGTCGTTGGTCTCGGGGTCGAAGCCCTCGGGGTAGATGTAGTTGCCCTGGTCGTCGTAGGACGCGGCCATGCCGTACAGGGTCGGGTCGAACTCGACCGACGCCGGGTCGGCACCGAAGGACTCGTTGGCCTGCTTCAGGGACAGCGAGATCCGGCGACGCTCAAGGTCGATGTCGATGACCTTGACGAAGATCTCGTCGTTGACCTGGACGACCTGCTCCGGGATCTCCACGTGGCGCTCGGCCAGCTCGGAGATGTGGACCAGGCCCTCGATGCCCTCGTCGACGCGCACGAACGCACCGAACGGAACGAGCTTGGTGACCTTACCGGGGACGACCTGCCCGATCTGGTGCGTACGGGCGAACTGCTGCCACGGGTCTTCCTGCGTCGCCTTCAGCGACAGGGAGACGCGCTCGCGGTCCATGTCGACGTCGAGGACCTCGACGGTGACTTCCTGGCCGACCTCGACAACCTCGGACGGGTGGTCGATGTGCTTCCAGGACAGCTCGGAGACGTGGACGAGACCGTCGACGCCACCCAGGTCCACGAAGGCACCGAAGTTGACGATCGAGGAGACGACGCCGGAGCGGACCTGACCCTTCTGCAGGGTGGTGAGGAACGTCTGGCGAACCTCGGACTGGGTCTGCTCGAGCCAGGCACGGCGGGACAGGACCACGTTGTTGCGGTTCTTGTCCAGCTCGATGATCTTCGCCTCGAGCTCCTTGCCCACGTAGGGCTGGAGGTCGCGGACACGACGCATCTCGACGAGAGAGGCCGGCAGGAAGCCACGGAGGCCGATGTCGAGGATGAGACCACCCTTGACGACCTCGATGACGGTACCGGTGACGATGCCGTCTTCTTCCTTGATCTTCTCGATCGTGCCCCAGGCACGCTCGTACTGAGCGCGCTTCTTGGACAGGATCAGACGGCCTTCCTTGTCCTCCTTCTGGAGAACCAGGGCCTCGATCTCGTCGCCGACCTTGACGACCTCGTTCGGGTCGACGTCGTGCTTGATCGAGAGCTCACGGCTCGGGATCACGCCTTCGGTCTTGTAACCGATGTCGAGCAGGACCTCGTCCCGGTCGACCTTCACGATGACGCCGTCGACGATGTCGCCGTCGTTGAAGTACTTGATCGTCTCGTCGATCGCGGCGAGGAAGGCTTCCTCGTTACCGATGTCGTTGACCGCTACCTGCGGAGTGGTAGAGGTGGTCTCGGTGCTGCTCGTCATGTGGGAAAGGGCTCCGGTTACGGACAGAAAGTCGTAGGTACTGCCACGCCGAGAGCCCGTATCGCCTCTGCAGAAGCCGGACAGCCTGGGAAGCGCCAATCCGGGTCGGTCCGGATGGCGCCTCGAGAACCGAGGGGACATACAACAGATGGAAGCGCGCCTGCTACGTCTGAGGTGCGCAGGCTCGCAGCGCAACTTGTAGCATACGGGGGCAGCCGGACACGGTCAATGCGCGAAGGCGCACACCCGGGGCGGATCCCCGCATTCCCGGCACAACTAAGGTTCCCCGAGGCCACGGTGGGGCCCGCGGACCTCTTTCGAGAACCTTCGGAACACGAGGTCGCGTTCCGCGCAAACTACAACGACGGACACGATGAGCCAAGAGATCCAAGCGTACGAGTCCGAGAACGGGTCCGATTCCGAGCCCGAGGCGACCAGGCGTACCGCCGACGACACGGAGAGCAGCCGGGCCAGCCGCGGCTGGTGGGACCGGAACGCCGACGAGTACCAGACCGATCACGGAGCGTTCCTCGGGGACGACCGGTTCGTGTGGGGCCCCGAGGGCCTGGACGAGGCGGACGCCCGGCTCCTCGGCCCGACGGAGTCCCTGAAGGGGCTCGACATCCTGGAGATCGGCGCCGGCGCGGCCCAGTGCTCGCGCTGGCTGGCCGCCCAGGGCGCCCGCCCGGTGGCCCTGGACCTCTCGCACCGCCAGCTCCAGCACGCGCTGCGCATCGACGGCGGCGCCTTCCCACTCGTCGAGGCGGACGCCTGCGCCCTGCCCTTCGCGGACGGCTCCTTCGACCTGGCGTGCTCGGCCTACGGCGCGGTCCCCTTCGTGGCGGACCCGGTGAAGGTCTTCCGCGAGGTGCGCCGGGTGCTGCGCCCCGGCGGCCGCTGGGTCTTCTCGGTCACCCACCCCATCCGCTGGGCGTTCCCCGACGAGCCGGGCCCCGAGGGCCTGTCCGTCGCGGCCTCCTACTTCGACCGCACGCCGTACGTCGAGCAGGACGAGAGCGGCCGCGCGGTCTACGTGGAGCACCACCGCACGCTGGGCGACCGGGTGCGGGACGTGGTCGCGGGCGGCTTCCGCCTGGCGGACCTGGTCGAGCCGGAATGGCCGTCCTGGAACACCCAGGAGTGGGGCGGCTGGTCCCCGCTGCGGGGCAATCTGATCCCGGGGACCGCGATTTTCGTGTGCGTACGGGACTGAGGCCGGTGCGGGACCGAGGTGCGGCGCCGGGCTGACGCTCGTACGAGGCCGAGCGCGCCTCGGGCCTGACCTGGCCCGGGCAGGCACTCCCCGGGATTAGTCATACAAGACCACCGCCCCTGTGGACAGAGCGTCACGCGGTCCGGCGGGACGTACGACACTGAGCGCATGATCCGAACCGACGCACTCGACGCCCTCCCGGTCCGTGAGGCCGTGCCCGAGCTGCTGGCCGCGCTCGACGAGCACGGGACGGCGGTGCTGTGCGCCCCGCCCGGCACCGGCAAGACCACCCTCGTACCGCTGGTCCTCGCGGGCCTGGTCGGGGACGGCCCGGCGCGGCGGGTCATAGTCGCCGAGCCGCGCCGGATCGCGGCCCGGGCGGCCGCCCGCCGGATGGCCTGGCTGCTCGGCGAGCGAACCGGCGCGAAGGTCGGCTTCACCGTGCGGGGCGAGCGGTCCGTCGGCCCGGACACCGTCGTCGAGGTCGTCACCACCGGTGTGCTCCTCCAACGCCTGCAGCGCGACCAGGAGTTGACCGGGATCGACGTCGTCGTCCTCGACGAATGCCACGAGCGCCATCTCGACGCGGACACCGTCGCCGCCTTCCTCCTCGACGTACGGGCCGCACTGCGGCCCGAGCTCCGCCTGGTGGCGGCCTCCGCGACGACGGACGCCGAGGGCTGGGCCCAGCTGCTCGGGAACGCACCGGTCGTCGAGGCGGCCGGGGTCGCACACCCGGTCGAGGTGGTGTGGGCGCCGCCCGCGCAGCCGGTCCGGCCGCCGCACGGCATGCGCGTGGACCCGGCCCTGCTCTCGCACGTGGCCGCCACGGTGCGCCGGGCGCTGGCCGAGCGGGACGGCGATGTGCTCTGTTTCCTGCCCGGCGTGGGTGAAATCGCCCGCGTGGCACGGCAGTTGGGCGATCTGCCCGGGGTCGAGGTGCTCCAGGTGCACGGCCGGGCCCCGGCCTCCGTGCAGGACGCGGTGCTCGCCGGATCCGACGGCCGGCGGGCGGTCCTCGCCACCGCGGTCGCCGAGTCCTCGCTGACCGTGCCCGGGGTGCGGGTGATCGTGGACTGCGGCCTGGCCCGCGAGCCGAGGGTGGACCACGCCAGGGGGCTCGGGGCGCTGACGACGGTACGGGCCTCACAGGCGGCGGCCCGCCAGCGCGCGGGCCGCGCCGGGCGCGAGGCCCCCGGCGCGGTCTACCGCTGCTGGACCGAGGCGGAGAACGTCCGCCTGCCCCGCTTCCCGGCCCCCGAGATCAAGGTCGCCGACCTGGCCGCCTTCGCCCTGCAGGCCGCCTGCTGGGGCGACCCGTCGGCCGAGGGCCTCGCCCTGCTCGACGCGCCGCCGGCGGGCGCGATGGCCGCGGCCCGTGCCGTGCTGACCGCGATCGGCGCCGTCGACGACCAGGGCCGCGCCACCGGCCGCGGCGCCCGCATGGCCCGGCTCGGACTGCATCCCCGGCTCGCCCGGGCGCTCCTCGACGGCGCCTCGGAGGTGGGCGGCCGGCGGGCCGCCGAAGTGGTGGCCCTGCTGAGCGAGGAGCCTCCGCGGGAGTACGGGGACGACCTGGCGGCGGCCTGGCGCACGGCGCGCCGGGGCGGGGACGGGTACGCGGGCCGCTGGCTCCAGGAGGTGCGGCGCCTGGCCTCGTTCGCCGGGAGCCATCCCGAGAAGGGCTCCGCCGAGGCCGCCGCCGGGCTCGTCGCGGCGCTGGCGTTCCCGGAGCGGGTGGCGCGGGCCCGTGGTGGCGGCTCGTTCCTCATGGCGTCGGGCACCGGCGCCGAGGTGGCCCAGGGCTCCGGCCTTGCCACGGCGGGCTGGCTGGCGGTGGCCGTCGCCGACCGGCCCGTGCAAGCGGCCTCCGCCCGGGTCCGCCTGGCCGCCGTCATCGACGAGGCGACCGCCCGGCTCGCCGCGGGACATCTGCTGGCGGAAGGCGAGGAGGTGCACTGGGAGGACGGTGACGTGGTGGCCCGCCGGGTGGCCCGGCTGGGCTCGGTCGAGCTGTCCGTACGCCCGCTCAAGAACCCGGAGCCGGCCCTGGTGCGCGACGCGCTGCTCGACGGCCTGGCGCGCGACGGGCTGAGCCTGCTGCGCTGGACCCGTGACGCGCAGGGCCTGCGCGAGCGGCTCGCGTTCTTGCACCGGGTGCTCGCGGAGCCCTGGCCGGACGTGTCCGACACGGCGCTGCTCGCCCGGGCCGACGCGTGGCTGGAGCCCGAGCTCTCGCGGGCCCGGCGCCGGGCCGACCTCGGGCGGATCGAGGCGGGCGCGGCACTGAGCCGGCTGCTGCCGTGGGCGACCGGGGAGGCGGCCCGCCTCGACGAGCTGGCCCCCGAACGCATCCAGGTCCCGAGCGGCTCACGGATACGGGTGGAGTACGGGGGTGAACAGCCCGTCCTCGCCGTCAAGTTGCAGGAGATGTTCGGCCTGGACGGCACGCCGGAGGTGGCCGGGGTGCCTGTGCTGGTCCATCTGCTCTCCCCCGCGGGACGGCCCGCCGCCGTCACCGCGGACCTCTCGAACTTCTGGCGCGACGGGTACCGGGCGGTGCGCGCCGAGTTGCGCGGCCGCTACCCCAAGCACCCGTGGCCCGAGGATCCGACCGTGGCGGAGGCGACCCGGTTCACGAAGGCGCGGCTCAAACAGTAGGGAGCGGCTCACAGGGAGCGGCTCAGGCGATGACGGGGGCGAGCTGCTCGGTGACGGCGGGAGGCGGATCTCCGGGGCGGCGGCTGCGCGCCTCCAGCCAGAGGGAGAGCGCGAGCAGCGCGAGCCCGAGGCCGAGGAATCCCCAGGGGAGATAGGAGGTGAGCAGCAGGACCAGGACGCGGTTCTTCTTGACGAGGTCGACGGTGTAGTTGACGTAGTCGTCGCGCATCTTGACGTCTCCGGCGAACACGGTGACCTTGTCGCGGCCCCCGAGGAGGGTGCCGCCGCGCATCTCCTCCTGGTTGAGCTCCTCGCCGTTGACCGGGGCGCCGGTGACGGGGTCGATCCAGAACTTGCGGGTGGTGGTGTACCAGAGGGAGGTGCCGGTGGTCTTCTCCAGGGTGCTGGAGTCGATGCCGGGCAGCGGCATCTTCTTCGGGTAGGGCACCTTGGTCCACGGGATGGTCTGCTCGAAGTAGTACACGTCGAGGCCGTGGAACTTCTGGGTGCCCTTGTAGTGGATGGGCGCGGAGGTGCGGGCCTGGAAGTCGAAGTACTCGTAGTCCCGCTTCTCGGTCAGGAACGGCCACTTGAACTCGATGCCCTTGCGCTGCACGGGGTCGCCGTCGACCATCTCACCGGTGGCGTGGACGGGCGCCTGGCTGTGCGCGTCGAAGATGTAGCGCTCGGGTATCTGGGAAACCATCTTGCCGTCGGGTCCCTGGACATAGGAGAGGGTGTCCCACACCACGACGTCCCTGCCGGCGCTCTTCTCGATCTCCTTGGCCGCCTCGACGTTGCCCTTCAGCGTCTGGACGACCGTCACCTTGGGGACCGTCTTGGACTGCATGGTGCCGTAGTCGATGAGGGTGGCGTTCTTCGCTTCGAGGACCGCCTCCTGGTACTGGCTGGGCGGGATCTTCGCCAGCCGGGGGAAGGCGTACCAGCGCAACAGGGGCGACAGGGCGCCGAAGAACACGGCAAGGGCGAGCAGGACGAGACTGGCTTTGCGTCGCATGGACCTGCTCTCCCTCTACTTGGGGTGCTGCTTGGGCGCTGCTTGGGGGCCGCTTGGTCTTGCTCGGCCCGGCTCTCCTGGCTGGCTCTACTTGGTCTGGGTGATCTTTCCCGGGGCGCTGGGGACGGTGGTGAGCAGCGGCTTCGGTGAGGTCTTGCCCTCGGGTGCGCCGATGGCGGAGACGGTCAGGACGAGGGCGAGGGCGGCGGCAAGACCGATCGCGGCGGCTATGAGGGCGCGCATGCTCGGCCTCCGTAGAGCTGATGGGTCGTCAGGAGTGGGCACCGTAGCAACGCGCGGCCGAGATGAGAACACGTGGAACAGCCCCTCTGCCGTCGGGCGGCAGAGGGGCTGCTGGGGACAACGGGACCGGGGCGCTCCTCAGGAGGCGGCGGCCACCTTGAGTTCGAGGGTGAGCGTGGCGCCGCCCTCGGTGGTGAGGCGGAGCAGGAACGTGCCGGTCTGGGTGTCCGCGTACATCTTCGGCAGGACCAGGACACCGTTCGCGTCGGTCTTCAGGTCCGTGAGCTCGCGGATCGGGTTGCCCTTGGCGTCCTTGAAGTACGGGCCCTTGTCGTTGACCTTGGGCGCGGCCTTCGGGTCGGCGCCGGCGGCCGGGGTCACGATCATGGTCGCGGATGCCGCCACACCGGAGGCGACGGCGCCCTTGTAGGTCGCCTTGACCGACACCGGGTTCGCGAACTCGCCGCTGGGCGCGGCCGTCAGCTCCTTGGTGTCGCTGCGGACCAGGTCGTCGGCCTGCCGGGCGACGACGGTCGCCTTCCACTCGACGGCGGACAGACCGGCCTCGGTGACGGTGGCCCGCACGGTGAACGTGCCGGTCTTCTCGCCCGCCTTCAGCGCGGGGGCGGCGGCCGTGCCGTCGGCCGCGGTGGCCACGGTCACGGTGGTGGCGCCGCCGGTGAAGCGGGTGTCGGTGTCGCCGACGATCTCGAACTTCACCGACACCTTGGCCATCGCCTTGCCGGACGCGTCCTTCACCCGCGCCGTCGGCTGCCCGCCGAACGCGCCGCCGGCGAACGCCGTCAGCTCCTTGGCGCCCACGCCCTCGAACGTCGTCGCCCGCGGCACGGTCGGCGTCGGAGTGCCGCCGCCGTCGGGCTTGGTGGGCGGCACCGTCGGCTTCACCGGCGGAGCGGGCGGGGTCGGCGTCGGCTTCGGCGACGGCTTCTGGCTCGGCGGCGCCTTCGGTGTGACCGGCGGCTGCTTGGGGGAGGTCTGGTCGCTGCGGCGGCTGGGCAGCGAGCCCGTGCCGTCGGGGACCTCGTGGGTGCCGCGCCGGTAGAAGTCGAACCACGTGATGACCGTGGTCAGGTACTCCTGCGACTGGTTGTAGCTCAGGATCGCCTTGTCGAGGTCGGCCTTCACCGCGACGTCGCGGCCGTTGCCGCAGAGGTAGAACCCGGCGGCGAGCGCCGCGTCGTAGACGTTGTTCGGGTCCTTGACCCCGTCACCGTTACCGTCGCGGCCCGAGGTCGCCCAGGTCGACGGGATGAACTGCATCGGCCCGACCGCCCGGTCGTGCACCTTGTCACCGTCGTACGCGCCGCCGTCGGTGTCGGTGATGTTGGCGAACCCGGCGCCGTTGAGCACGGGGCCGAGGATCGGGGTGAGGGTGGTGCCGTTGGCGTCGACCCGGCCGCCGTTCGCATGGCCCGACTCGACCTTGCCGATGCCGCCGAGCAGCTGCCAGGGGAGGTGGCAGTTGGGCCGGTCCGTGGCGAGCGCCGCCTCCGCCTTCTTGTACGCGTCGAGGACGGTGGCCGGTATGCCCTGCTGGTCACCGATCGGAAGCGTGCCGGTCGACGCGTTCGGCGGCGTCGGCGACGCGAGCGGCGGAAGGTCCGTGTAGTACGGGGAGTTGCCGGAGGCCGGGGCGTCGGGGGTGGGGGGCGGCGTCACATCGGAAGCCGCCTGATCCGTCGGGGTGCTCGCGTGCACGACTCCCGGCGCCTGCGAGGCGGAAAGCGCCGCCACCGCCAGCGCGGCCACCGCCGTGGTGCCCGCTCCCTTACGCAGTCGTCGGCCCATGTGCGGTGCCATACGTCAAGTCCCTCCCCGTACTCGGCTGTCCGCACTCCCCAGCGCGAGACTCACGTGACACTACGGCAACCACCGGCGCCAGGACACCGCGGGTTGACCGGTTTTCACTGATTCGCCACTTGCGCGTTGCCGGTTGATGGTGGGGGAACCGGTGCCGAATACCGAACGTTGATGATCACTGACGGGTAAATGGTGTTTGTCAGCTGAAGGTTGAAATCTGTCATTGGCGATTGGTCGTCTGTCGTCTGCTGTCGGCCCGCGGTCATGGGCCATCAGATTTCCAGGTGCCGACCGACATCTAACCGTCAACGGCTAACGGACGGCTAACGGGTATCGGCCGACAACCGGCAGCTGACGAACCATAACAACTACGGACAGACAGCCCAATCAATCGAGGGGACGTGCATGCCGTTCACGCTGAGCCACGCCGCGGCCGTACTGCCGGGCATCCGGAGGGACGGCACCGGGCGCGGCCGGCTGGTCGCATCCGCTCTCGTCGCGGGATCGTTCGCGCCGGATGTGACGTACTACGTGGCGACGGTCGCGCCGGCCGCGATGCCGTTCGGCCGGGTCACGCACTCCGCGCTCGGGGTCGTCACCGTGGACGTCGCGACGACATGCGTGCTGGTCGCGTTGTGGGTGCTGCTGCGCGAACCGCTGCTCGCGCTGCTGCCGAGGGCGTCCTGGCGTTCGCGGGTATACGCGGTCGTGCGCGGCGAGGTGTGGCGGCGGCCCGGGTCCTGGGCGCCGGCCGGCTGGTTCGCGCTGTCGGCGGCGATCGGTTCCGCCACGCATGTGGTGTGGGATGCGTTCACCCACTTCGACCGCTGGGGGATGCGGGTGCTGCCCGTGCTCGGCGAGAAGCTCGCCGGGTTCCCTTTGTACTGGTATGCCCAGTACGGCGGGTCGGCGCTGGCGCTGACCGGAATCGGCTGGTTCACGGTGACGGCACTGCGCCGGGCCAACCCCGCCCCCACGAACGCGGCAGCGGTCCCGCCCGGCCTCACCCCGCGTCAACTCCCCGTCGTTCTGGGCCTGTTGGCACTGTGCACGGCAGCCGTCGCGGTGTACCGGTGTCTGCGCTGGTACGCCTTCTACGGCGACGCGTCCGTCCTGGGCCTCATCCCGAGCGCCTGCTTCGGCGGCGGTACGGGGCTGACCCTCGGCCTGCTGGCCTATGCGGCGGTGTGGAGGTCAGGCCGCCTCGGCCGAACCGCGAACCCCGCGGCTCCCGACCCCGTTGGGCCCGGGCGAAAAGTCACCCGGGCCCAACGGGGCGGAGGCACGCGTTAGGGCCTGACCGCCGGACAGACCCCTAGTGCGCCGCCGACTCCCAGTCGTCGCCCGCGCCCACCGAGACGTCCAGCGGGGCACGGAGCTCCACCGCTCCGGCCATCTCGTGGCGGACCAGCGCCTCGACCTTCTTTCGCTCCCCCGGGGCGATTTCCAGGACGATTTCGTCGTGGACCTGGAGCAGCAGGCGGGAGGTGAGGCCCGCTTCGGTCAGGGCGCGGTCCACGTTCAGCATCGCGACCTTCACGATGTCCGCCGCGGTGCCCTGGATGGGGGCGTTGAGCGCCATCCGCTCGGCCATTTCGCGGCGCTGGCGGTTGTCGCTGTTGAGGTCGGGCAGGTAGCGGCGCCGGCCGAGCATGGTCTCCGTGTAGCCCGTGGCGCGGGCTTCCTCGACGACGCGCTGGAGGTAGTCCCGTACGCCGCCGAAGCGCTCGAAGAACGTGTCCATCAGGCCGCGTGCCTCGCCCGCCTCGATGTTCAGCTGCTGGGAGAGGCCGAAGGCGGACAGGCCGTATGCCAGGCCGTACGACATGGCCTTGATCTTGCGCCGCATCTCCGGGTCGACCTTGGACTTGGCGACGCCGAAGACCTGGGAGGCGACGGTGGTGTGGAGGTCCTCGCCGGAGGTGAACGCCTCGATGAGGCCCTCGTCCTCGGACAGGTGGGCCATCACGCGCAGTTCGATCTGGCTGTAGTCCGCGGTGAGCAGCGACTCGTAGCCCTCGCCGACGACGAAGCCCCGGCGGATGGCGCGGCCTTCGTCGGTGCGGACCGGGATGTTCTGCAGGTTGGGGTCGGTCGAGGAGAGGCGGCCGGTCGCGGCGACGGTCTGGTTGAACGTGGTGTGGATGCGGCCGTCGGCCGCGATCGTCTTGATCAGGCCTTCGACGGTGACCCGCAGCTTCGCCTGCTCGCGGTGGCGCAGCATGATGACGGGCAGCTCGTGCTCGGTCTGGGCGGCGAGCCAGGCCAGTGCGTCGGCGTCCGTGGTGTAGCCGGTCTTGGTCTTCTTCGTCTTGGGCAGGGCCAGTTCGCCGAAGAGGACTTCCTGGAGCTGCTTGGGCGAGCCGAGGTTGAACTCGTGGCCCACCGAGGCGTGTGCTTCCTTGACGGCCTGCTGGACGGCGCCCGCGAACTGCTGCTCCATGGCTTCCAGGTGGGCGCGGTCGGCGGCGATGCCGTGGCGCTCCATGCGGGCGAGGAGCAGGGAGGTGGGGAGTTCGACGTCGTGCAGGAGGTCTGCGGCGCCGACTTCCTTGAGGCGTTCGGTGAAGGCGCCGCCGAGGTCGAGGACGGCGCGGGCCTGGGTCATCAGGGCGTCGGCCTCGGCCTCGTCGTCGGCGCCGAAGGCGAGCTGGCCGTCGGCGGCTCCTGCGGGGGCGAGTTCGCGGCCGAGGTATTCGATGGACAGGGCGTCCAGGGCGAAGGAGCGGCGGCCCGGCTTGACGAGGTAGGCGGCGAGCGCGGTGTCCATGGTGACGCCGGCGATGGACCAGCCGTGTTCGGGGAAGACCCGCATGGCGGCTTTGGCGTTGTGCATGACCTTGGGCTGGTCGGCGTCCGCGATCCAGGCGGCGAAGGCCTGCTCGTCGGCCTCGTCGACCTGCGCGGGGTCGAACCAGCCGGCGGCGCCGTCGGCCGCGGCCAGCGCGATCTCGGTGACGCTGCCGGTGCCGAGCGCCCAGGTGTCGACGGTGGCCACGCCCAGCGGCTGCCCGCCGTGCTCAGCCAGCCAGGGGGCGAGCTCGCCGGCGCCGAGGACCGTGCCGTCGAGCTCCAGGCCGGCGGCGGGCGCCGGGGCCTCCTGCTCGCCGGCGCCCGGGTCGACGGCGAGCAGGCGCTCGCGCAGCGACGGGTTGCGGATCTCCAGGACGTCCAGGACGCCGGTCACCGCGGTGCGGTCGTAGGGGGCGCGCGCCAGCTCGGCGGGGCCCTTGGGGAGCTCGACGTCCTTGACCATCTCGGTCAGGCGGCGGTTCAGCTTCACGGCGTCCAGGTGGTCGCGGAAGTTCTGTCCGGCCTTGCCCTTGACCTCTTCGGCGCGCTCGACGAGCTCCGCGAACGAACCGAACTGGTTAATCCACTTGGCGGCGGTCTTCTCGCCGACGCCCGGGATGCCCGGCAGGTTGTCCGACGGGTCGCCGCGCAGCGCCGCGAAGTCCGGGTACTGCTGCGGGGTCAGGCCGTACTTCTCCTCGACCTTTTCCGGCGTGAACCGGGTCAGCTCGGAGACGCCCTTGGTGGGGTAGAGGACGGTGACGTGGTCGGAGACCAGCTGGAAGGAGTCGCGGTCGCCGGTGACGATCAGGACTTCGAAGCCGGCCGCCTCGGCCTGGGTGGCGAGGGTGGCGATGATGTCGTCGGCCTCGAAGCCGTCGGTGGCGAACCGGTCCACGTTCATGGCGTCGAGGAGCTCGCCGATCAGCTCGACCTGGCCCTTGAATTCGTCCGGGGTCTTCGAGCGGTTCGCCTTGTAGTCGGGGAACTCGGTGGAGCGCCACGTCTTGCGGGACACGTCGAACGCCACCGCGAAGTGTGTGGGCGCCTCGTCACGCAGTGTGTTCGCGAGCATGGACATGAAGCCGTAGACCGCGTTGGTCGGCTGGCCCGTCGCGGTGGTGAAGTTCTCCGCGGGCAGCGCGAAGAACGCCCGGTACGCCAGGGAGTGCCCGTCCATGAGGAGCAGGCGCGGTCGGTTGTCCGGGGTCTTCTTCGATGCTGTCTCAGCCATGCCCCCGATCCTGCCACGCCCCACTGACAATCCTGGCCAGTCCCGGCCCCGGCCGCCCGGCCCGGACGGGTCCGACCTGCCCGGCGCGGCTGTCGGTGCCGCGTGGCAGGATCGAGTACGTACACACCTCGTACCCGCACGACGTGTTCGCTCGAAGGGGAGCAGCGCCATGGCCAGCAAGCCGCCCACAGGTGATCCGGTCCAGGACGCGCCGCAGGTCGAAGCGCCCAAGCACGCCGCCGCCGGGCTCCCCGCGATCGGTCACACGCTGCTCATGGCCCAGCAGCAGATGGGCCTGCGGCGCACGGCGCAGACGTTGTTGAAGGTCAACCAGAAGGACGGTTTCGACTGTCCTGGCTGCGCGTGGCCGGAGGGCGACAAGCGGCACACGGCGGAGTTCTGCGAGAACGGGGCGAAGGCCGTGGCCGAGGAGGCGACGCTGCGCCGGGTCACGCCCGACTTCTTCGCCGCGCACCCGGTGGCCGATCTGGCGACGCGCAGTGGGTACTGGCTGGGTCAGCAGGGCCGGATCACGCAGCCGATGTATCTGCCCGAGGGCGGCGAGCGGTACGAGGCGGTCACCTGGGAGCGGGCTTTCGAGGTCATCGCCGAGGAGCTGACGGCGCTCGGCTCTCCCGACGAGGCCCTCTTCTACACGTCGGGGCGCACCAGCAACGAGGCCGCGTTCCTGCTTCAGCTCTTCGCCCGCGAGTTCGGCACGAACAATCTGCCGGACTGCTCCAACATGTGTCATGAGTCGTCCGGTTCGGCGCTGACGGAGACCATCGGCGTCGGCAAGGGCAGCGTCTCTTTGGAGGATCTCCACCAGGCCGATCTGATCGTGGTCGCGGGGCAGAATCCGGGCACCAATCACCCTCGGATGCTGTCTGCCCTGGAGAAGGCGAAGTCCGCCGGAGCGAAGATCATTTCGGTGAATCCGCTGCCGGAGGCGGGACTTGAGAAGTTCAAGAACCCGCAGACACCGCAGGGCATGATCAAGGGCGCGGCGCTGACCGACCTGTTCCTGCAGATCCGCATCGGCGGCGACCAGGCCCTGTTCCGCCTCCTGAACAAGCTGATCGTGGAGACCGAGGGCGCCGTCGACGAGCTGTTCGTGCGCGAACTCACCCATGGATACGAGGAGTTCAAGGCCGCGGCCCGGGAGGCGGACTGGGACCGGACGCTCGCCGCGACCGGCCTGACCCGCACCGAGATCGAGCAGGCCCTCGCCATGGTGCTCGCATCCAGGCGCACCATCGTGTGCTGGGCGATGGGCCTGACCCAGCACAAGCATGCCGTACCGACGATCCGCGAGGTCGTCAACTTCCTTCTGCTGCGCGGCAACATCGGCCGCCCGGGCGCCGGGGTCTGCCCGGTGCGCGGCCACTCCAACGTGCAGGGCGACCGCACCATGGGCATCTTCGAACGCCCCGCGCCCGCCTTCCTGGACGCCCTGGAGAAGGAGTTCGGCTTCGCCCCGCCGCGCCACCACGGCTACGACGTCGTACGGTCCATCGAGGCGCTGCGCGACGGCAGGGCCAAGGTGTTCTTCGCGATGGGCGGCAACTTCGTGGGCGCCACTCCCGACACGGAGGTCACCGAGGCCGCCATGCGCCGGGCCTCGCTGACGGTGCACGTGTCGACCAAGCTGAACCGTTCGCATGCGGTGACCGGCCGGCGGGCCCTGATCCTGCCGACCCTGGGCCGCACCGACAAGGACGTGCAGAAGAGCGGGCGGCAGTTCGTGACCGTCGAGGACTCCATGGGCATGGTGCACGCCTCCCGCGGCAACCTCACGCCCGCGAGCCCCCACCTTTTGTCGGAGCCGGCGATCGTCGTGCGCATGGCGCAGGCGACGCTGGGCGCCAAGTCCGTGGTCAACTGGGCCGAGTTCGAGAAGGACTATGCCACCGTCCGCGACCGCATCGCGCGCGTCGTGCCCGGCTTCGAGGACTTCAACGCCAAGGTCGCCCACCCCGGCGGCTTCCAGTTGGCGCACGCGCCGCGCGACGAGCGCCGCTTCCCCACGGCGACCGGGAAGGCCAATTTCACGGCCGCCCCCGTCGAGGCCCCGGAGCTTCCCGAGGGCCGGCTGCTGCTCCAGACCCTGCGTTCGCACGACCAGTACAACACCACCATCTACGGCCTGGACGACCGCTATCGCGGCATCAAGGGCGGCCGCCGCGTCGTCCTGGTCAACCCGGAGGACGCCCGCGAACTGGGCCTGGCCGACGGCTCGTACACGGATCTGGTCGGCGAGTGGAAGGACGGCGTGGAGCGGCGTGCGCCCGGCTTCCGCGTCGTCCACTACCCGACGGCCCGGGGCTGCGCCGCCGCGTACTACCCCGAGACCAACGTCCTGGTGCCGCTGGGTGCGACGGCCGACGTCAGCAACACCCCGGCCAGCAAGTCGGTGATCGTGCGTTTCGAGAGCGCCGGGCGGGAAGGCGGGGTCGGGGAATGAGAGCTGGGTCCTAAGCGTTTGCTCAGGCATCTGGTATGACGGTGCGGACACCAGCACAGTGACCGCAGATGAACGGAGCCGGAGCCCATGGGCGAGCAGAGCAGCGTGAAGTTCCCGCAGGAAGTCGTCGACGAGTACGCGGCCCTCGGCGTCGATCTGCCCGCCATGTTCTCCGCCGGACACCTGGGCACCCGCATGGGTGTGCAGATCATCGAGGCCTCGGCGGAGCGCGTCGTGGGCACCATGCCCGTCGAGGGCAACACCCAGCCGTACGGGCTGCTGCACGGCGGCGCCTCCGCGGTGCTCGCCGAGACGCTCGGCTCGGTGGGCTCGATGCTGCACGGCGGCATCACCAAGATCGCGGTGGGTGTCGACCTGAACTGCACCCACCACCGCGGGGTGCGCAGCGGCCTGGTCACCGGCGTCGCCACCCCGGTGCACCGCGGGCGCTCGACGGCGACGTACGAGATCGTCATCACCGACGAGCAGGACAAGCGGGTCTGCACCGCCCGCCTGACGTGCCTGCTGCGCGACGCGGAGGGCCTCAAGGGCTGAGCCCCGGCAGCACGACCAGCGCGTGCGAGGCGGCTCACTGCGGCACAGCTGCGGACGCTTCAAGTCCGGTTCGCCGCAGGCGAGTTGAGTCCCCGGTGGCCGGTGAGTCGATGACTCACCGGCCATTGTCATGTCGCGGACCGGGCCCTAACGTCGTGTCATGAGGACCCGAGCGCGGCCCCGAGTACGGATACGGCTCGCGGCGGCGGGCGCGCTCGCCCTGTCGGCCGCGCTCGCGGGCTGCTCGGCCGGGCACGGCTCCCCGCCCGGCAGCACCCCGAGCCAGTCCCCCTCAACCCTCAACTCCCCCTCCCCGCACACCACTTCACCCGCCGAGCTCTGCACGCACCTGATCACGTACTGGGCGAAGCAGGAGCTGGACGCAGGTCAGGGCTCCGGGCTCGACTACCAGGAGAAGGGCCTGTCCGACGGGCAGAACGAGATCCTCCTGGCCACCCTGGCCGCGGCCCGCAAGGAGCGCGCGGCGCACGGCGCGGCCGCCGGCGACCGGCTCATCGACCAGCAGGCACAGCAGGGTTGTGCCGAGCGCTACCGCAACGGCACCCCGACGACGGACCCTTGGGCCCAGACGAAGCAGCCGACCCCCTCCGGATCGCCGTAACGCTCCGTAACAATCGCACGGAGCATGGAGGGCGACTTCGAGCTACCGGACGGCAGCTTCCCGGCCATCGACCGACATCCGGACGCACCACGGCCTGTCAGCACCATGATCCCCTCAAGCCCCTTAGCGGAACTGGGCGTTCTCATCATGCGAGAAATCCCAGTGCCCCGGAATGTACAAATTGTCAGCCCTGCACCATCAAGGTTTGGCCTTGGCATAACAAGAAAGTCACATCCTGTCCCGGCCGCTCCCCACCCCCGTCGGCTGCGCTTAGAGTCACGGCCAGTCACCGCGCCGCCGGGTGCGACTGCTGCACGGCCCTTACCACCCAGTACGGCCCGGCGACCGACACGGCACCTCGCACACGAGGAGGCCGCGCCAGGGAAAGGACCCATCGTGCGACACCGTTCCTTGCTCATCCTCACCACAGTGCTCACCACAGGCGCACTCACACTGACCGCCTGCGGTTCGCGCGACAAAGGCGGCGACAACAGCAGCGGCAAGAAGCAGACCGTCGTCATAGGCGTCGACGCACCCCTCACGGGTGACCTGTCCGCCCTCGGCCTCGGCATCAAGAACTCCGCCGACCTCGCCGCGCAGACGGCGAACAAGCAGAACCTCGTCCCCGGCGTCGAGTTCAAGACCCAGCCGCTCGACGACCAGGCCCAGCCGTCCGTCGGCCAGCAGAACGCCACCAAGTTCATCGGCGACAAGACCGTCGTCGGCGTCGTCGGCCCCCTCAACTCCAGCGTCTCGCAGTCCATGCAGAAGCCGCTCAACGACGCGGGCCTCACCCAGATCTCCCCCGCCAACACGGGCACCGAGCTGACCCAGGGCGACGGCTGGAAGACCGGAAACAAGGTCCGCCCCTACAAGACCTTCTTCCGCACCGCCACCACCGACCAGGTCCAGGGCGCCTTCGCCGCCAAGTACCTGTTCAACAACGCCAAGATCGACTCGGTCTACCTCATCGACGACCAGAAGACCTACGGCGCCGGCCTCGCCGCGTCCTTCAAGGACACCTTCACCAAGCTCGGCGGCAAGATCGTCGGCTCCGACCACATCAACCCCGACGACCGCGACTTCAACGCCATCGTCGCCAAGGTCAAGAACACCGGAGCCAAGGCCCTCTACTACGGCGGCGAATACCCCGCCGCCGGCCCCCTGAGCCAGCAGCTCAAGGACAGCGGCACCAACATCCCGCTCATGGGCGGCGACGGCATCTACAGCGCCGACTTCATCAAGCTCAACAAGAAGGCCAACGGCGACCTCGCCACCTCCGTCGGCAAGCCCGTCGAACAGCTCGACTCCGCCAAGAGCTTCATCGCCAACTACAAGGCAGCCGGCTACAAGGACGCCTACGAGGCCTACGGGGGCGGCACCTACGACGCCACCTGGGCCATCATCCAGGCCGTCAAGGACGTCGTCACCGCCAACAGCGGCAAGCTCCCCAGCGGCGACCTGCGCGCCAAGGTCCTCGACGCCGTCGGCAAGGTCAAGTTCGACGGAGTCACCGGCCCCGTCTCCTTCGACCAGTACGGCGACACCACCAACACCATGATGACCGCCTACAAGGTCACCGACGGCGCCTGGAAGCCCGAGCTCAGCGAGGCCTACAAGCCGTAACCCGGCGACATCCCGCCCCAGCACTCAAAGGACCGCGCGGGAGCGCCACCAGCGCTCCCGCGCGGTGCCATATCCGATCACTTCACGGAGGCCCCGCGGTGCACGAACTGCCGCAACAGCTGGCCAATGGACTCATCCTCGGCGCGATGTACGGACTGATCGCGATCGGCTACACGATGGTCTACGGCATTGTCCAGCTCATCAACTTCGCCCACGGCGAGATATTCATGGTCGGGGGCTTCGGGGCTCTCACCGTCTTCCTCGCACTCCCGGCAGGCTTCTCCCTCCTCGCCGCCATCCCCCTCATGATCATCGGCGGAGTCATCGTCTCCGTCCTCGTCGCCACCGCAGCCGAACGCTTCGCCTACCGGCCCCTGCGCAACGCACCACGCCTCGCCCCCCTCATCACCGCCATCGGCCTCTCCCTCGCCCTCCAGCAGGCCGTATGGAAGTGGTACCCCGACGCCAAGAAGGACCGCTCCTTCCCCCAGTTCGACGGCAGCCCCTTCCACGTCCTCGGCGCCAACATCCAGCGCGGCGACCTCTTCATCCTCATCGCCGCCCCCGTCTGCATGATCGCCCTCGGGTTCTACGTCACCAAAACCCGCACCGGCCGCGGCATGCAAGCAACCGCCCAGGACCCCGACACCGCCAAGCTCATGGGCATCAACACCGACCGCATCATCGTCATGGCCTTCGCCATCGGCGCCGCGTTCGCCGCCATCGCAGCCGTCGGCTACGGCCTCCACAACGGCCAAGTCGGCTTCCGCATGGGCTTCATCATGGGCCTCAAAGCCTTCACCGCAGCAGTCCTCGGCGGCATCGGCAACATCTACGGAGCCATGCTCGGCGGCATCGTCCTCGGCCTCGCCGAATCCCTCGCCGTCGGCTACATCGGCAACATCCCCAGCATGGAACTCTTCGGCGGCGGCGCCTGGAAGGACGTATGGGCCTTCGTCCTCCTCATCGTCGTCCTCCTCGTACGACCCCAAGGCCTGCTCGGCGAACGCGTCGCGGACAGGGCGTGAACACCATGACCGAAACCACCACGCGCACCAACGACAGCGGCACCCCGCTCATCCCGCTGCTGCCCACCACCCTCGCCCGGCACGCCGTCACCGCAGGCGCCGCCATCGCCCTCATCGGCACCTTCCTCGCCTGGACCTGGACCAGCGACTTCCCCGGCGACCTCACCGTCGACGGCTACCCCGGCGGCCTCCAGCTCCTCACCCTCACCGGCGCGCTGCTCACCCTCCTGTTCGCCCTCTCCGCCTACGGCGTCAAGGGACTGCGCTGGCTCACCCCCGCCGGCACCAACGCACCACTGCGCCTGCTCGCCCTCGCCACCTTCGCCACCACCGGCTACACCCTCGGCGCGATATCCAGCGACCTCGGCGGCATCGTCAACCTCGAACCCGGCGCCTACGTCTCCGGCATCGGCTCCCTCATCGCCCTCGTCGCCGCCTTCGCCCTGCCCGGCGACACCCCCGGCAACGACACCACCGGCGACAACGCCTGGCAGCGCATCCGCCACACCCTCGCCGCCCCCAGCCCCCGCACCGCCAAGACCATCCCCGACTGGGCCGGCATCCTCATCATCGTCGCCGCCTTCGCCATCGGCCTCTACGTCTTCGCGTACGGCATCGACACCGAATACACCGAACTGTTCATCGGCTTCCTCATCACCGCCGTGTTCACGTTCGCCGCAATCACCCAGGCAGGCCTCCTCGCCCGCCTCTCCGCACTCACCGCACAACACCGCACCGTCACCCTCAGCGCCGCCTTCGTCGCCGCCATCTGCTTCCCCTTCACACAGTCCAGCGACGAATACGCCCTCATCGGCGCCAACATCCTCATCTTCGCCACCGTCGCCCTCGGCCTCAACGTCGTCGTCGGCCTCGCCGGACTCCTCGACCTCGGCTACGTCGCCTTCCTCGGCGTCGGCGCCTACGCCGCAGCCCTCGTCTCCGGCGCCAGCCAATCCAGCCTCGGCGTCCACTTCCCGTTCTGGGCAGCCATCCTCGTCGGCGCCGGCGCATCCCTCATCTTCGGCGTCCTCATCGGCGCCCCCACCCTGCGGCTACGCGGCGACTACCTCGCCATCGTCACCCTCGGCTTCGGTGAGATCTTCCGCATCACCATGAACAACCTCAACGGGAACAGCGGACCCAACGTCACCAACGGCTCCCGAGGCATCCCCGCCATCCCCGACATCACCATCTTCGGATACGACCTCGGCGTCCCCCACGACGTCGCCGGCTTCACCCTCGGCAAACCCGGCAACTACTACCTCCTGATGCTCGTCATCACCCTCGTAGTCGTCACCGTCTTCCGCCGCAGCGCCGACAGCCGCATCGGCCGCGCCTGGGTCGCCATCCGCGAAGACG
The DNA here is from genome assembly GCF_001279695.1 of Streptomyces sp. WM6378. Classification (GTDB taxonomy): domain Bacteria; phylum Actinomycetota; class Actinomycetes; order Streptomycetales; family Streptomycetaceae; genus Streptomyces. The sequence continues at coordinate 9,561 of NZ_LGDD01000317.1, read as the reverse complement.
AAACCGCCGCCACCGCCATGGGCATCAACGGCTTCCGCGTCAAACTCATCGCCTTCGCACTCGGCGCCACCCTCGCCGGACTCGCCGGCACCGTACAAGGCCACCTCACCAGCACCGTCACCCCCGAGCAGTACCAATTCGCCGGCTCCGTACCCCCCAACTCCGCCTTCCTCCTCGCCGCCGTCATCCTCGGCGGCATGGGAACCATGAGCGGACCCCTCATCGGCGCCTCACTGCTCTACCTCATCCCGGCCAAACTCCAATTCATGCAGGACTACCAGCTCCTCCTCTTCGGAGTCGCCCTCATCGTCCTCATGCGCCTGCGCCCCGAAGGCATCGTCGCCGACCGCAGGAAAAAGCTCGAATTCCACGAAACCGGCCAACTCGACGTACCCGACGAGGGCCTCACCGACACACCCGTCGGCGTCACCAAGGCGGGGGCGTGACCAGCATGACCACCACGACCAACACCGTCCTCCACGCCAGCGGCGTCACCATGCGCTTCGGCGGACTCACCGCCGTACGAAACGTCGACCTCACCGTCAACAGCGGCGAAATCATCGGCCTCATCGGACCCAACGGCGCAGGCAAAACCACCTTCTTCAACTGCCTCACCGGCCTGTACGTCCCCACCGAAGGAAAGGTGACGTACAAGAACACAGTCCTCCCCCCAAAGCCCCACCTCGTCACCAAAGCCGGCGTCGCCCGCACCTTCCAGAACATCCGCCTGTTCCCCAACATGACCGTCCTGGAAAACGTCCTCGTCGGCCGCCACACCCGCACCAAAGAAGGCCTCTGGTCCGCACTCCTCAGGCTCCCCGGATTCAAAAAAGCGGAGAACGCCTCACGCGAACGAGCCATGGAACTCCTGGAGTTCACCGGCCTCGCCGCAAAAGCCGACCACCTCTCCCGCAACCTCCCCTACGGCGAACAACGCAAGCTCGAAATCGCCCGCGCCCTCGCCAGCGAACCCGGACTCCTCCTCCTCGACGAGCCCACCGCCGGCATGAACCCCCAAGAAACCCGCGCCGCCGAAGAACTCATCTTCGCCATCCGCGACCAAGGCATCGCCGTCCTCGTCATCGAGCACGACATGCGCTTCATCATGAACCTCTGCGACCGCGTCTCCGTCCTCGTCCAAGGCGAAAAACTCGTCGAAGGCACCCCCGACATCGTCCAGGCCGACGAACGCGTCATCGCCGCCTACCTCGGCACCCCCTTCGAAGGCGCACCCGGAGACGAAGAACTCGCCGAAGTAGAGGCAGCCGAATCGGCGCAGAGCACCACCAGCACCGAAGGAGACACCCCGTGACCGCACTCCTCGAAGTCGAGGACCTCCGGGTCGCCTACGGCAAAATCGAAGCCGTAAAAGGCATCTCCTTCAGCGTCGAAGCAGGCCAGGTCGTCACCCTCATCGGCACCAACGGCGCCGGAAAGACCACCACCCTGCGCACCCTCTCCGGCCTCCTCGAACCCCTCGCCGGCCACATCAAATTCGACGGCAAACCACTCAAGAACGTCCCCGCACACAAAATCGTCGCCCTCGGAATGGCCCACTCCCCCGAAGGCCGCCACATCTTCCCCCGCATGACCATCGAGGACAACCTCCGCCTCGGCGCCTACCTCCGCGACGACAAAGCAGGCATCGAAAAAGACATCCAGCGCGCCTACGACCTCTTCCCCATCCTCGGAGAACGCCGCAAACAAGCCGCAGGCACCCTCTCCGGCGGCGAGCAGCAGATGCTCGCCATGGGCCGCGCCTTGATGTCCCAACCGAAGCTATTGATGCTCGACGAACCGTCGATGGGCCTCTCGCCGATCATGATGCAGAAAATCATGGCCACCATCAGCGAACTCAAAGCCCAAGGCACCACCATCCTGCTCGTCGAACAGAACGCCCAAGCCGCGCTCTCCCTCGCCGACCAGGGACACGTCATGGAAATCGGCAAAATCGTCCTCTCCGGAACCGGACAGGACCTCCTCCACGACGAATCCGTCCGCAAGGCCTACCTCGGCGAAGACTGAGTTCTGGGTACATACGAGAGTGGCCCGCGTCCGGGGGTGCCGGACGCGGGCCACTCTCATTCATGTACGGGGGTTACTGCCCCTTCGCCGCCTTCTTCTCCTCGGCGTCCTCAATAACCGCCTCGGCCACCTGCTGCATCGACATCCGCCGGTCCATCGACGTCTTCTGGATCCACCGGAACGCCGCCGGCTCCGACAACCCGTACTGCGTCTGCAGCACCGACTTCGCCCGGTCCACCAACTTCCGCGTCTCCAAACGCTGCGAGAGGTCCGCGACCTCCTGCTCCAGCGCCTTCAACTCCGTGAACCGCGACACCGCCATCTCGATCGCCGGCACGACATCACTCTTCGAGAACGGCTTCACCAGGTACGCCATCGCACCGGCATCCCTGGCGCGCTCGACCAGGTCCCGCTGACTGAACGCGGTCAGCATCAGCACGGGGGCGATCGACTCCTTCGCGATCAGCTCGGCGGCGGAGATCCCGTCCAGGACGGGCATCTTCACATCCAGGATCACCAGGTCCGGCTGGTGCTCCCGGGCGAGCTCGACGGCCCGCTGCCCGTCACCGGCCTCGCCCACGACCGAGTAGCCCTCTTCTTCGAGCATCTCTTTGAGGTCGAGCCGGATGAGGGCCTCGTCCTCGGCGATGACGACGCGGGTCGTCAGCGGGGGGACGTGCGTCGCATCGTCGTCGTCTGCGATGGGCTGGGGCGACTCGGGGGCGGTCACGGGGGCTCCTTATTTAAGGCAGGTGCTGCTGCATGAGCCTACCTAGCTCCTGTATGTTTGAGGCACGAGGGGTCTCCGGTATCCTTCGTTTCGAAGGGGCCCCGGTAGCCCAGCGGTAGAGGCCATGGATTCAAAACCCATACAGCGTCGGTTCGAATCCGACTCGGGGCACTTCTCCTTCGATTTCAAGGTTTACCAGTGTTTGGAGATCTTCACTCGACCTGGTGAACACGTGGTCGAATTGCTGCCGCAGGTCACGCATGCGGCAAATCTGGCAGCCATGGAGCAGCACACCTCTTCGATACGTAACGAAGCCGTCACCCTGCTGCGTCAGGGCATGACCAACCGGGCCGTAGCCGAACGTCTAAATGTGCCCCGCGGCACCGTCGGCTGGTGGCGCCACGAGGACCGCCGACGCCGGGGCGAAACGTACGAGCCCCCCACTGACTGCCCGATATGCACCGGCCGCGATTTCGACCACGTGGCGTACGCCTACTTGCTGGGCCTCTACCTGGGCGACGGGCACATCATCTCGAAGCCCAAGCAGCACCACCTGTCCATCTTCTGCAACGCCGCCCAGACCGGCCTGATCGATGCTGCCGAACAGGCGATGCGGTCGGTCATGCCGCTCCCCAGCACCACAAGGAGACAGCGGAAGGGATGCGTAGAGGTCAAGTCCTTTACAAAGCACTGGACTTGCATGTTCCCCCAGCATGGCCCCGGCAAGAAGCACGAGCGACGCATCGTGCTCGAACCCTGGCAGCAGGACATCGTCGACGCCCACCCCTGGGAGTTCATCCGGGGGCTCATCCACTCCGATGGCTGTCGCGCCACCAACTGGGCCACACGCATAGTCGGCGGCGAGAAGAAGCGTTACGAGTACCCGCGCTACTGGTTCACCAATGTGTCGGACGACATACGGCAGCTCTACACCGACACACTCGACCGACTGGGCATCGAGTGGCGGCACTGCACCCGCCAGGGGCAGCCGTACAACATATCCGTCGCCAAGCGGGGCTCCGTCTCATTGATGGACCAGCACATAGGCCCCAAGTACTGAACACAGGGGCCCCCTGCAAAGGGTGGGGCAAGGGGCCGTGGCCCAGGGTTACTTGGGGCTGTCGTCCTCGCCGATGTGGTGGACGCGGACCAGGTTCGTCGAGCCCGGAACCCCCGGCGGGGAGCCCGCCGTGATGACGACCACGTCGCCCTTCTTGCAGCGGCCCACCTTCAGGAGCATCTCGTCGACCTGGGCCACCATCTCGTCGGTGGATTCGACGTGCGGGCCGAGGAACGTCTCCACGCCCCACGTGAGGTTGAGCTGGGAGCGGGTGGCCGGCACCGGGGTGAAGGCGAGCAGCGGGATCGGGGAGCGGTAGCGGGAGAGGCGCTTGACGGTGTCGCCGGACTGGGTGAAGGCGACCAGGAATTTCGCGCCGAGGAAGTCGCCCATTTCCGCGGCCGCCCGGGCCACCGCGCCGCCTTGCGTACGGGGCTTGTTGCGTTCGGTGAGCGGGGGCAGGCCCTTGGCCAGGACGTCTTCTTCCGCCGCTTCTACGATGCGGCCCATCGTGCGCACCGTTTCGACGGGGTACTTGCCGACGCTGGTCTCGCCGGAGAGCATCACCGCGTCGGTGCCGTCGATGACGGCGTTGGCGACGTCGCTGGCTTCGGCCCTGGTGGGGCGGGAGTTGTCGATCATTGAGTCGAGCATTTGGGTGGCGACGATGACGGGCTTGGCGTTGCGTTTCGCCAGCTTGATGGCTCGCTTTTGGACGATCGGGACGAGTTCGAGGGGCATTTCGACGCCGAGGTCGCCGCGGGCGACCATGATGCCGTCGAAGGCGGCGACGATGTCGTCGATGTTGTCGACGGCCTGGGGTTTTTCGATTTTGGCGATGACGGGGAGGCGGCGGCCTTCTTCGTCCATGATGCGGTGGACGTCTTCGATGTCGCGGCCGCTGCGGACGAAGGAGAGGGCGATGATGTCGGCTCCGGTGCGCAGGGCCCAGCGGAGGTCGTCCTGGTCCTTTTCGGAGAGGGCGGGTACGGAGACGGCGACTCCGGGGAGGTTGAGGCCTTTGTGGTCGGAGACCATGCCGCCTTCGGTGACGAGGGTGTGGACGCGGGGTCCGTCGACGGCGGTGACTTGGAGGGCGACTTTGCCGTCGTCGACGAGGATGCGTTCGCCGGTGGTGACGTCGGTGGCGAGGCCGGGGTAGGTGGTGCCGCAGAGGTGGCGGTCGCCTTGGGTGTCGGGTTCGGTGGTGATGGTGAACTGGTCGCCGCGTTCAAGGAGTACGGGGCCTTCGGTGAAGCGTCCGAGGCGGATCTTCGGGCCTTGAAGGTCGGCGAGGATGCCGACGTTGTGGCCGGTTTCGTCGGAGGCTTTGCGGACGTGTTGGTAGCGCTCTTCGTGGTCGGCGTAGGTGCCGTGGCTGAGGTTGAAGCGGGCTACGTCCATTCCGGCTTCGACCAGGGCTTTGATCTGGTCGTACGTGTTGGTGGCGGGCCCTAGGGTGCAGACGATTTTGGCTCGGCGCATGGTTCGAGCCTAGGGCTTACCGGTGGGTAGGGATTTGGGCTGGGGTTACTGCTCAACAACCTTTGCGTGAAGGGTGGTTGACAAGTGTTGAATTGTGCGCGGGGGCGCTCCGATGAGCATTTCGGGGCGCCGGGCGTGTGTCCGCGCTACGGGGTGTGCTCGGGTGTCAGAGTTTTGGCGGGGTCATGATGAAGCGGGCGTTGACGCGGGCGTGGATGGATTGGCGTTGGGGTTCGAGGTCGAGGGCGGGGGCGGGTTCGGCGGCGCCGGGGGCTGCGGCGCGGAAGGCCATGCCGCCGGTGGGGCGGCCGTAGCCGGCGGTGGGGGTTTCGGCGCCGGGGTCGGAGAGTTCGACGAGGGCGGCGAGGGTGGCGCCGAGGGCGTCGGCGTATTCGCGGGCGCGTACGACGGCTTGCTGGACGGCTTGGCGGCGTACTTTGCCGTATTCGGGTGAGTCGTGGCGCAGTGACCACCAGGGGCCGTCGACGCGGGTGAGTTCGAGGTCGGCGAGGCGGGTGGTGAGTTCGCCGAGTGCGGTGAAGTCGGTGAGTTCGGCGGTGATGTGGACGGTGCCGTGGTGGGTGCGGACGCGTTCGCCGCGGCCGTGGCGGGTGAGTTCGGGGGTGAGGGAGAAGGCTCCGGTTTCGAGTTTTTCGATGGCGTCGCCGTAGCTTTTGATGAGGTTGATGACGTGGGTGTTGCGGCGGGTGAGGTCGTCGAGGGTGGCGCGGCGGTCGGGGCCGCGGGTGGTGATGGAGATGCTGATGCGGGCGATTTCGGGGTCGACTTCGAGGTGGGCTTCGCCGTGGACGGCGAGGCGTGGCTGGTCGGGTGTGCCGTAGGGCTGGGGGTTGGTCATGGCTTCACTGTGGCATCCCGTTCTGTCAGGTGCCGGTCATCGAATCGAAACCTGCGGGGGGTGTTGCGGGTGGTTGCTGTTGCGTCAGAATCCGTGGGTTCTACGCGCGTCGCGGTCTGCTCAACTTCTACGCGCGTCACACGACTTCAGGGAGAAGACCATGCCGCTGAACCGCAGGACGTTCCTGGGCACTACGGCCGCCGCAGGGGCCGGGGTGGCCGTTGTGGGGGGTACGGCGTTGCCCGCCGAGGCCGAGGCTCGTGGCCAGGATGTGGCGGCCCATGGGCACGGACGTCCGCCGAAGCGGTACGCGTTCTCTGTGATGGGCACGACGGATCTGCACGGCCATGTCTTCAACTGGGACTACTTCACGGACAAGGAGTACGACGACGCGGGGCACAACGACGTGGGTCTGGCGAAGATCTCGACGTTGGTGGATCAGGTCCGTAAGGAGAAGGGCCGTCACAACACGCTGTTGATCGATGCGGGTGACATCATCCAGGGCACGCAGCTGTCGTACTACTACGCGCGGGTGGAGCCGATCACGGGTTCGGGCGGCAAGCGGGGCCCTGAGCATCCGATGGCGCTGGCGATGAACCACATGCGCTACGACGCCGCCGCGCTCGGCAATCACGAGTTCAATTACGGCATTCCGACGCTGCGGGCGTTCCAGGAGCAGCTCGACTTCCCTCTCCTTGGGGCGAATGCACTGGATGCGAAGACGTTGAAGCCGGCCTTTCCTCCGTACACGGTGTGCCGTCTGAAGGTGCCGCACGGGCCGGATGTGAAGGTGGGGATCCTGGGTCTGACGAATCCGGGGATCGCGATCTGGGACAAGGCCAATGTGCAGGGGAAGATGACGTTCCCGGGTCTTGTGGAGCAGGCGAAGATCTATGTGCCGAAGTTGCGGGCGCTGGGTTGTGATGTGGTGATCTGTACGGATCATTCGGGTCTTGACGGCAGCACGTCGTACGGGGACGCGTTGCCGTATCCGGAGAACGCGTCGTCGTTGGTGGCGGAGCAGGTGCCGGGCATTGACGCGATTCTGGTGGGTCACACGCACAAGGAGGTGGCGTCGCGGACGGTGGTGAACAAGGAGACCGGTAAGTCGGTGGTGCTTTCCGAGCCGTACATGTGGGGTATGCGGCTGAGCGTCTTCGATTTCGCGCTTGAGTTTTCGCGGGGGCGTTGGCATGTGACGTCGGTGACGGCGGACGTGCGGAATGCCAATGCGGTGGCCGAGGACCCGGTGGTGTCGAGGCTGGTGAAGGCGGAGCACGACAAGGTCGTGGCGTACGTCAATCAGGTGGTGGGCACCAATGGTGCGGAGATGCGATCGACGGAGGCTCCGTACAAGGATGTGCCGATCATCGATCTGATCAATCACATTCAGGCGGAGACGGTGAAGGCGGCGCTGGCGTCGACCGAGTACAAGTCGCTGCCCGTGCTGTCGCAGGCGGCGTGTTTCTCGCGGTCGGCGGTGATTCCGGCCGGCAAGGTGACGATCAGGGATGTGGCGGGTCTGTATGTGTACGAGAACACGTTGGAGGCACGCCTTCTGACGGGTGCTCAGGTGCGGGCGTATCTGGAGTTCTCGGCGAACTACTACGTGCAGACGACGGGCACGGTGGATCCTGCGAAGATCACTAACGCGAACAGTACGCCGGACTACAACTACGACGTGGTGAGTGGCGTTTCGTACGAGGTGGACATCGCGAAGCCGGCCGGTTCGCGGGTTTCGAAGGTGATGTTCGACGGCAAGCCGTTGGACGACAAGGCGCAGTTCGTGCTGGCAGTGAACAATTACCGGGCCAATGGTGGCGGCAATTTCCCGGGGGTGGCCACCGCCAAGCAGTTGTGGGCGAACTCCGACGAGATCCGTAACACGATGATCGCGTGGGTGAAGGCGAAGGGTGTCATCGATCAGGCGGAGTTCGCTTCGGTGGACTGGAAGCTGACGCAGAACGGTGTTGCCGTGTTCTGAGCCGTCGGCTCGTTGTGTGTCACCGCTGTTCGACGAGCGGTACCAGGCCCCCTGGCTGTTGTGCCGGGCGGGCCTGGTTCTTTTTTGCGAGGCCGAAGGTGGTGAATGAGGTGCGGGTGGGCAGGGGGTAGGGCTCTTTGCCGGTGAGGGAGTTGAGGATGGTGGCGCTGCGCCAGGCGGCGAGGCCGAGGTCGGGGGCGCCGACGCCGTGGGTGTGTTTTTCGGCGTTCTGGATGTAGACGTTTCCGGTGACGGAGTTGTCGAGGAGGAGCTTGAACTCCTCGTCGATGCGGGGGCGTTCGGCGCTGTCGTAGCGCATGTAGGGGTCGAGTCCGGCGAGCAGGTGGCCGAGGGGGCGTTCGCGGTAGCCGGTGGCGAGGACGACGGCGTCGGTGGTGAGGCGGTCGCGTACGCCTTGCTGGGTGTGTTCGAGGTGGAGTTCGACCTTGGTGGTGGCGACGCGTCCTGCGGTACGTACGCAGACGCCGGGGGTCATGGTGACGTCGGGCCAGGCGCCGTGCTGGGTGCGGCGGTAGAGCTCGTCGTGGATGGCGGCCATGGTGTCGGCGTCGATGCCTTTGTGGAGCTGCCATTGGCGGGGCAGGAGCTGGTCGCGTACGGCTTCGGGCAGGGCGTGGAAGTAGCGGGTGTAGTCGGGGGTGAAGTGTTCGAGGCCGAGCTTGGAGTACTCCATGGGTGCGAAGGCTTCGGTGCGGGCGAGCCAGGTGATTTTTTCGGCGCCGGCGGGGCGGGCCCGGAGCAGGTCGAGGAAGACTTCGGCGCCCGACTGGCCGGAGCCGATGACGGTGATGTGGTCGGCGGTGAGGAGTCGTTCGCGGTGGTCGAGGTAGTCGGCGGAGTGGATGACGGGGACGGCGGGGGCGTCGGCGAGGGGTTTGAGGGGTTCGGGGACGTGGGGTTCGGTGCCGACGCCGACGACCAGGTTGCGGGCGTAGGAGCGGCCGAGTGCTTCGGCTTCGCCGTGGGCGTCGAGTTGGGTGAAGTCGATTTCGAAGAGGGCGCGTTCGGGGTTCCAGCGGACGGCGTCGACCTGGTGGGAGAAGTGGAGGCAGGTGAGGTTTTCGCTGACCCAGCGGCAGTAGGCGTCGTATTCGGTGCGATGGATGTGGAATTTTTCGGCGAAGTAGAACGGGAAGAGCCGTTCGCGGTGCTTGAGGTAGTTGAGGAAGGACCAGGGGTTGGCGGGGTCGATAAGGGTCACGAGGTCGGCGAGGAAGGGGACTTGGAGGGTGGCGCCTTCGATGAGGAGGCCGGGGTGCCAGTGGAAGGCGCGGTGTTGTTCGTAGAAGGCGGTGTCGAGTCCGCCGGGTACGCCGTGGGCGAGGGCGGCGAGGGAGAGGTTGGAGGGGCCGATGCCGATGCCGACGACGTCGTGGGGGTGTTCTTCGGGGGTGGGG